>CAZJRB010000001.1:0-161803 GCA_964547995.1 uncultured Planctomycetaceae bacterium
CTTTCTTGTCCAGGCCAACTATAACTGTTTGTCAACTTACGAAACGAACATCTAGTCGCCCAGCAACGCGTCGACCGCCTGGCCGATGTCGCCGGCGGCCATCAGGGTCTCGCCGACGAGCATCGCACCGACGCCGGCCGCTTCGAGCCGCCGTGCGTCTTCGCGAGTGCGGATGCCGCTTTCGCCGACGACGATCCGATCGTCGGGGATCTCTTGCCGCAGCCTGAGCGTATGGTCGAGATCGGTGGTGAACGTCCGCAGATCGCGGTTGTTGATGCCGACCAGCCTGGCACCCGTGTCGAGCACCCGAGGAAGGTTCTGCGGATCGAACAACTCGACCAATGGGGCCATGCCCTGGTCAACGATCGCGTCGTGCAGGTCGCCCAACAGCGGGCCGTCGAGACATTCGGCGATCAGCAGCACGGCGTCGGCCCCGGCCGCGCGGGCTTCGAGGACCTGGTACGGGTCGATCACAAAATCCTTCCGCAGCACGGGCAGATCGACCGCGGCGCGGATGTCGCGAAGGTGGTCGAGGCTCCCTTGAAAATACGGCTCGTCGGTCAGGACGCTGATGCAGGCGGCCCCGTGCTGCCCGTAGATATTCGCGATTTCGACCGGGTGGAAGTCCTCGCGGATGACACCCTTGCTGGGGCTCGCCTTTTTCACTTCGGCGATCAAACGGATCGGCGGTCCGCCGGCCAACGCGGCGAAGAAATCGCGCGGCGGCGGGGCGGCGGCGAGCCGGTCGCGCAGCGCCGCCTCCGGCACGTCGGCCTTCGCCCGGACGAGGGCTCTCCGCTTCGTCGCAACGATCTTGTCGAGGATGGTTTCCATTGTATTCATAAAGCCGCGACCGTTGGTCGCGCCGAACACTGGTGGCAGTGGTTCTTGGCAACGCCTGGCGCGACCAACGGTCGCGGCTTTATGGGCGAGTCCGCAATTGCCGAAGTTGTTTTTGAGCGACCTCTTGGCCTTAGTGCCTGAAGTGTCTTCGGCCGGTGAAGACCATGGCGATGCCGTGCTTGTTGCAGGCGGCGATGACTTCGTCGTCTTTGCGCGAGCCGCCGGGTTGGATGATGGCGGTCACCCCGGCGGCGGCGGCCGTCTCGATCGCGTCGGGAAAGGGGAAGAAGGCGTCGGAGCCGAGCACCGATCCGGCGGCCCGGTCGCCGGCCTTCTTAATCGAAATCTCGACCGAATCGACACGGCTCATCTGCCCCGCCCCGGCCCCGAGCAGCATCCGGTCCCTGCACAGGACGATCGCGTTGGACTTCACGTGGCGGACCATCTCCCAGGCAAACCGCAGGTCGGCCATTTGCTCGTCGGTCGGCCTGGCCTCGGTGACGACTTTCCAATCGTCTTCCGGGTCGGCCAGCACGTCGGCCTCCTGGACGAGCACGCCGCCGGCGATGGGACGATGGACCATGCCAAGGCCGGCCGAGTCAATCTCGCCGACCTTCAGCAACCGGACGTTGTCTTTCCACTTGGGCTTTGTTGTGAGGACCTCGACGGCTGCCTGATCGAAGTCGGGCGCGACGATCGCCTCGATGAACATGCCCGGCTCGGTGAGCACCTCGGCCGTATCGGCGTCGACCGTGCGGTTGAGCCCGATGATCGACCCGAAGGCACTCAGGGGGTCGCCTTCCATGCCTTTTTTCAAGGCATCGGCCAGCGTGTCGGCCGCCGCGGCCCCGCAGGGATTGTTGTGTTTCAGCACGGCGGCTGCCGGCTCGGAAAAGCCGCGGACCATCGCCAATGCGCTGTCGAGATCGAGCAGGTTGTTGTAGGAGAGTTCTTTGCCGTGCAGTTGCTGGGCGGAGACGACGTTGGCCGATTCGGCGTCGGGCTCGGCATACAGGGCCGCCTGCTGGTGCGGGTTTTCGCCGTAGCGCAGGACGGCCTTTCGCTGAAGGCTGGCCGTGATTGTACCGGGAAACGGCCCCTCGGCCCTGGCGCCGGCGAAGAAATCGGCAATCGCACGATCGTATGCTGCGGTATGGGCGAAGGCCTCGCCGGCCAGCTTGCGACGCAACTCGAAGGTCGTGCAGCCGGTAGCGGAAATCTGTTCGAGAATTTCCGAGTATTGCTCGGTGTTGGTGGCGATGGTCGTAAACGCATGGTTCTTCGCCGCCGCCCGGACCATCGTCGGCCCGCCGATGTCGATCTTCTCGATGGCCTCCTCCATAGTTACCCCTTCTCGGGCGACGGTTGCCTCGAAGGGGTAGAGGTTCACCACGACCAGCTCGAAGGTGACGATGCCGTGGTCGGCCAGCGACTTCATGTCCACGTCGTTGTCGTGGCGGCAGAGGATTCCGCCGTGGACCGCCGGATGGAGCGTCTTCAGCCGCCCATCCATCATCTCGGGAAAGCCCGTGTAATCGGCCACGTCCTTGACCGGGACACCTTCGTTCTCAAGCTGTTTTCGGGTGCCGCCGGTACTGTAGATCTCGACGCCGGCCTCGGCCAGACCTCGGGCAAAGCCAGCCAGACCCATCTTGTCACTTACACTGATGAGGGCACGTTTGATAGGGGGCGACTGCATGGAATTCCTCGTTCAAGTAACCTGTTTGAAAACCTGCGCCGGACTCCTCGTTGATTCAGCGCACACGGGCAAACCCGTACTTTTATCGACTGGTCGGGTTTTGGTCAAGGACCCAGGCAGGAGGGATGAGGAAGATGGGCAATCTGCGCAAGATGCCTCCGCCGACCGGCGGAGCAAGCGTCTAAACATCGAGGACTTCCGCGAGATCGCGGTTCGGCGCCGAATCAACCCCCGAACGGATCGCCACCAAACGGGTTCGCACCGCCAGCAGCACCGCCGCCAGCGCCACCACCGGCAGCGCCACCACCGCCGCCAGCAGCGCCACCCGCAGCCCCGCCACCCGCAGCATCGCCACCCGCAGCGTCGCCACCCGCAGCGTCGCCACCCGCAGCGTCGCCGCTGCCAAAGGGATCACCACCGCCGGCGCCGAAGGGATCTGCCCCTCCGCCAGCGCCACCGCCAGCGCCAGCGTCACCGCCACCGCCAAACGGGTCGCCTTCTTCTGCGCCGAACGGATCGTCGCCCCCGACATCGTCGAACGGGTCTTTCTCCGGCTTCGCCTCGACCTCGGCAGCCGCCTCGTCCAGACCGCGTTGTTCGATCTCGGGTGCCTCCTCTTCCTCCTTGATGATTCGATGCACGAAGGGATCGGTCAATTCGATTTCGTGCAGGCACTGGATGACGCCGGTCGTGTTGGCGAGAAAGATTCGATCGTTAGTCGTGTTGAGCAGCCGGATGGGCAAGCCGGGGATAGGGAAGGTGTCCAGGCGAGTCCCCGTCTTCGCGTGGAGCACGAGCATTCGTCCGACCTTGTCGACGGCATAGACGCGTTCTTTGCTGGCAGAGACAAACTGTTGGATTCGGGGCGCCCACCAGAGTTCCTTGCCGGTTTTCGCCTCAATGCAAAACATCCCGCCAGGTTGGGTCGCAACGAAGACACGGTCGCCGATGACAACCGCCGGCTCGAGGATCGGCTCGCCGGTGGAGAACCGCCAGAGGGAATCGCCGCTGTTCTCTTCCACGGCATGGACGAACCCGTCGCGCGAGGCGGCATAGATGACCCCCGACTTGCTCGGGTCGTCGGGGTCGGAGGGGAGGTACGTGGGCTGCGCGGCAATCCCTTCGTCCGTCTCCAGCCGGAACTTCACCGTCAGCCGATCTTCGCTCCGCCGGTCCACGCGGCCGATATTCATAAAGCCCGCATCCGTCGGCCAAATCACGTATTCTTCGCCTTCGTTCTCTCGTGCAATAATAGGCTGAACCATCGCCTTGCCTTGCGAGAAGCAAGTCAAAGGCGGAACGTATTCCTGGTTCAAGCGGAGGTTGTCGCGGCGGTCCTGCTCCATCTCCGCTTTCTCTTCCTCGGTAAGATCTTTCTTGATCTTTCCCAACTCTCTCATGGGATCGGTCAGCGGTTCAAGCCGGTAGGCCATCACCAGACCGGAGATCATGGGAATGTACGCCCGTTTCTCGCTCACGCCGGGCCCGGCGCCCGGAGCCCCGCCCACTTCGGTCTTATACAACAGGTCACCGTTGTAGCGGTTCACAACGTACAGTTGTGAGCCGTTGACGATCGCTAGCAGGTCGTTGCTCAGTCCGGGTCGCATGGTGGGATGGTCGGGGCGTCCGATCTGTTTTGCCCAAAGGGTCTTCCCGGTTTCCGCATCGATCGCATGGACCATGGCCCGGTCCGACGCCACGTAGAGCGCCCCGTCGTGCAACACGACGTGGCGCACCCGTCCTTGGCCGCGATCCATCTGGATCTGGGTGTACCAGGGCCGTGCGAGGCCGTGCCTTTTCGCGGTCGGCTCGGGAATGATGCCGGACTGGTAAAAATCGGCCTTCAAGTGGCTGCACACGCAAAACACGGCAACCAGCACCGCAGCACCAAGTATGTGGCGAATCATGATCGTCCTCGATCGTTTTTGTTCCAAAGGGTTCATTCAGATGTGGGAGATACAGACAGTGAGCGCAGAAAACCCTCACCTTCTCCATGATAACTACTAACTTGCCAAACCACACCCATAAAAACGGCTGCCGCCGGCCATTTTATTCCAGGCAGCCACCCTCCAGGGGGGTACGGGGGCTCGGCACCCGCTTCTGCCCGGTGCCGGCACAACGACAAAGCTCGCTTGGGAGCCAGTCCTGAAAATGATAGAATCAACCCCCCCGAAACGACGATCATGGACGACCTCGTACAAAAACGCGGACTGCTCCCGGCCTCTCCGTCGATACGGCGGAAGAAGATCGCGTTGGCCGGCAGCTTGACGGCGATGGCTGCACCCGGCGGGGGTGAAATCCAGATGCTGGCCATGGCCGAGATCCTGCCGAAGTTGGGCGTCGACGCCCGGCCCTGGCGGCCTTGGGAGGATTCGCTCTCGGCGGCCGATTGCCTTCATCTGTTCGGCAGCCTGCCCGGGCACCTGCCACTGGTGGAGATGGCTTGGCAACTCGGCACTCCCGTTGCCCTTTCGACGGTCTCATGGTTCGAGCTTGCCAATTGCTGGCGTGAGCCGGGCGGCATTCCGGGCCGCCTGGCCGCGTGCGGCAGGTTTCTTGCCCGGGCGGCCTGCCCGCGATTGCCCTCCTGGCGACGCCGGCTCTACCACGATGTCGATCTGCTGCTGCCGAACTCGAACGCCGAAGCCCGGCAGTTGACTCGCTACTTCCAGGTGCCGTCTGCGAAAATCCACATTGTGCCCAACGGCGCCGACGAGCGTTTTGCCACGGCCGACCCCGATGCGTTCGAGGAAATGGTCGGTGTGAAGGATTTCATTCTCTATCCCGGCCGGATCGAACCCCGCAAGAACCAGCTCGGGTTTCTGAAGGCCGTGCGGGGTATCGACGTGCCGGTTGTCGTGCTCGGCGACGTGGTGCCGGGGTACGAATGGTACCAGGACAAGTGCCGCCGCGCGGCCGACCGGGGGGTCAAGTTCGTTGGGCGGCTCGACCATCACGATCCGCGCCTGGCATCGGCCTATGCCGCTTGCGGCTGCCTGGTGCTGGCCAGTTGGTTCGAGACCCCCGGGCTGGTCGCGCTGGAAGCCGGGATGTCGGGCACACCGCTGGTGTTGCCGGAAGGCGGATCCGCCCGCGAGTACTTCGGCCGCCACGCCCTCTATGTCAAACCGGACGATCCGCCGGGAATTCGCCGCGCAGTCGAATATGCGCTCGAGCGCGGGCGGAGCCGGGAGCTGGCCGACCATGTCCGCTCGAACTTCTCCTGGAAAGCAGCCGCAGAGGCCACGCGTGAAGCCTATGAAAAGATCGTGTGAAAATTCCGAGAACGCCGATGCACGGCGGTTGAGGAAACGGCCGCTGGGTAACTATCGCTACGTCCGCTTGCGGTGGCGGGTGCTCTTTACGGCCGTCGATTTCATCGGCACGTGGCTTTGCCGTTTCGTTCAGGTAATAAGCTCTGCCGGAAAACCCGTACGACGGCCTTCCAAGGCCGTCGAAAAGCCGAGGCATTCCAACGGCGACGGCCTTGGAAGACCGTTGTACAGTGCATCTGGATATCCCCGCCGAATCCTGCTCATCCAGCTCGACCACTTCGGCGATGCGGTGATCACGACGGCCATGCTCCCACCCCTGCGGAGTCGATATCCCGAAGCGTCCATTGAGGTCCTTGCCAGCGAAGCCAACCGCGAGGTGTTCGAGGCCGCCCCTGAAGTGGATTGCATCCATGTCTCGACGGTCAACCGCTTCGCACGTCGGGGTCTGACGCCACTGGCATGGATCGCGGCGACCTTCCGGTGGGGCCTCCGGCTGCGGCGGCGCAACTTCGACTTGGGGATCGACGTCCGCGGTGATTTCCCCGCGGCATTGATCCTGTGGTTGTGCGGCGCACGGCGACGGGTCGGCTGGGCGGCCGGCGGCGGAGGCTTCCTCTTGACTGACAGCCCCCCGTATGTCTTCGACCGGCCCGAAGTCGATTCGCGGGCAGCCCTGCTGGCCGAGTTGGGGATCGAGGCCGAAGACCTCCGGCCGCAATTCCGGCCGACCGAGGAGGCCCGCCGGGAAATCCGCCGGCAGTTGTACGACGGCCTTCCAAGGCCGTCGGATGCGGATGGTAGCTGCACTTGCCAGAGTGTGGAACCCCCTGGAATTCCCGCGTCCTGGCGAACGCAGCTACAGTATTCACCCTTGGCGGTCTTGCACATCGGATCCGGCACCCCGGCAAAGCGGTGGCCCGTCGAATACTGGCGGCAGTTGGCCGGGCGGCTCGTCGTCGAGCACGCCGCGCAACTCGTGCTCGTCGGCGGCAACGACGATTGTATCGTCGCCCGAAAATTGCTGGGTGGGCATCCGTGGCCCGGCGTGATCGACTGGACCGGCCGGTTGCGTATTGTCGAGTTGGCGGCACTCTTGGAGGAAGCGGACGTCCTGGTGGGCGCCGACTCCGGCCCCGCGCAGCTCGCCGCCGCGGTCAATACACCCGCCGTCGTCCTCTTCTCCGGCACCAACCGCCCGCGACAGTGGCAACCCCGGGGCAAGGAGGTCACCGTGCTGCGTCACCAGCTCGATTGCTCCCCCTGTCATCGCGAGCGATGCCCCAGACCGGGCCATCCGTGCATGCGCGGGTTGCTCCCCGAGCGCGTCCTGGCCGAAATCGTCCGGGTGTTGCGGCGGAGAAACGCGGTGCCGCGTCCGCCCTTCGATAAGCCCTCGGATAATGGGTGCCACCGGCGTCTCGCCGGTGCTTCCGCCGGGCACGGGCAAGATGCCCGTGACACCGAGATACACCGAACCTGCGTGGAATTGCCATGATTGCTCCGTATCATCAAACGAAAGACCCGCCACCCCCTTCAGGCATCCGCCGTGCCCGGCAAGTAGTCGCCTCGATGCTGTTGACCGGCGAAACTCGCAACACCAGCTCACGGGTCCCCGGCTGGAAGGCCTGGCTGTTTACCGGCTGGGTGGTCGCAGCGATGGTCGTTTATTTTGCGTACATGTTCGGATGGTTTTAAGCGCTGAACCCCGAACCCTGAACCCTCAGATGCTTCACCAACTCCTTTCCATCCTGACTTTTTGCACTCTAGCCCTCGCGGCGTTCGGTCTGGGCCGGCCGATCGTGCGCGGGTTGGGCGCGGATCGGGAAGATCGACTCTCGATCGTCGTCTGGAGCATTGCCTTGGGGCTTGTTGCCGCAGGGTTAGTGCTCATGGTGTTGGGGCTTATCGGCGGGCTCTATGTGCCGGTGATTGGGGTGATGACGATCGCCGCCGCGGGTTGGGGCGCGGAAGAGCTGTTTCGCGGCTATCGGGCTGCTCGGGAAACACCGGGCGACGATGCACCGTGGCCGGAAGATCCCGAGGAACGCTCGGCTTCCCCGCCAACGTGGCTTTCTGTTGCGATCCTTGCGGCCGCCGGACTGGCGTGTACCGGATCGCTGGTCGATGCCCTGGCGCCGCCGACGGCCGGCGACGCGCTCTGCTACCACCTGCAATTGCCGAAAACCTTCCTTGCCGAGCACGGCTTCAAACACCTGCCCTACGAGCCAAACGCCACGTTTCCGCTCCTGACCGAGATGTGGTTCCTCTGGGCATTGGCCATCAGCGGCGGCGTTTCTGCTCAACTGGTTCACTGGGGGCTGGGCGTTTTGCTGGGGCTGGCCACGGTGGTGCTGGCCACTCCGGTTCTGGGTCGGCGTTGGGCGTGGATTGCCGGGGCCGTGGTCCTGCTCACGCCGGGGGTCAGCAACGAGATGACCGCCCCGTTGAACGACGTCGCCCTGGCCGCGTTCACCACGTTGACGCTCGCGGCATGGTATCTCGCAACGGTCGAGCAACGGGGTCGCCGTTGGTTTGTCGTTGCCGGGTTGACCGCCGGGGCCGCCTTGGGAATCAAGTATATCGCCGCCGTCTTTGCCGTGGCCGTCGCCGTGACCTGGCTCTGGGCGGTCGTCCGGCGTCCGCAGCAGCGGCGGTTCCTGTTGCAGGGCGCCGCGACGGTGGCCGTCATCGCGGCGAGCATCGGCGGCGCCTGGTATCTCCGGGCAGCCTGGTATCGCGGCAATCCGGTCTATCCGTTCCTCGGCGAAGTCTTCTCCGGTGCGAGCGATCCTGCGGCGGACGGGTGTGAAACGCTGCCCGAAAGAAAGTCGCCGCTCGGCCGCGGCCCGGTCGCCATGCTCGCCGCCCCCTGGCAGGTGACGATGCACCCGGAGCGTTTCGGCGGGCGCGGACACCGTCTGGGCGTGCTGCTGTTGGCGGCCGTGCCGGGGTTGTTTTTCTGCCGGCGGCTGCGCGGCCTGGGAATGCTCGTCACGGTGGCATTTGTTTATTGTGCCGTCTGGTTCCTGTTGCGCCAGAACGTGCGGTTTCTGTTTCCGGCGCTGCCACCCCTGGCGGTGGCGGCCGTATGGGTCTGGATGGAGATGCGGCGGTTCCGTCCCGCGCCGCGGTGGATTGCGGGTGCGACATTCGCCGTGGCGCTGTTGGCCATGGCGGTCGTGCCGCTGCGCCGCGCGCGGAATCAATGCGCGGTTGCCCTTGGGCTGGAGAGCCGTGCCGACTATCTCGCCGAACACGAGCCAACCTGGAAGGCCGCCGCCGTGGCAAACGAGGCACTGCCACCGGACGCCCACATCCTCAGCCAGGAGTATCGCAGGTTCTACTTCAACTGCCGGACCACGCGCGAGAACGTCTATCGACGTCTCACACATTACGACCGGCACATCACCCGGCCCGGCGAGTTGGGCAAAAAACTCCGCAAGGCCGGATTCACGCACTTGCTCCTGGCCGAAACGGCGGACGGACGCGGAATCACCTACAACCCGACGCTCCGGCGACTGGCCGAAGCACAACTCGCAAGCGACGCAGCCGGTGAATTGACGGTCTTGACCGACTACCGGTTCCGCGATTCCGACGGCTCGCTACGGCGGTACCGGCTGGTGGCACTGCGGTAGCGGGTAGGTAGTGAGGTTGTAGGGTGGGACAAGCGCAGCGCCGGCCCACCAATCCCGTGCCTCAATGGTGGGCCGGCGCTGCGCTTGCCCCACCCTACCAGCTTTCCATCCCTTCCGCGGCGGGGCGCCCTTTACACCATCGCCCGCGTCGGCCAAAATAGCGTTTTGATCCCAACACGATTCCCCGCGGCCCCCGGTCACCGCCGGAGGTCGAATTTTTTTGCCTTTCGGAGAACCCGACATGTCCGATCGCTTTCCGATGACCCGAGCCGGCTACAACAAAATCAAGGCCGAGGCCGACCGGCTCAACGACGTAGAGCTGCCGAAAATCCTCGAGCGGCTGGCCAACGCCCGGGCGGAGGGCGATCTGACCGAAAATGCCGAATACACGGGCGCCCATGAGAGCCGCCAACAAATGGAGGCCAAGATCAACGAGCTGCGGGCCCAGCTCGCCGGGGCCGTCCTTATCGACACCTCGAAGGTTCCCAAGGACAAAGTCGGATTCGGCTGCACCGTCAGGGTCAAGGACCTCGACCTCGACGACGAAGAGGAGTTCACCCTGGTCGGAGCCGGCGAAGAGCACCCCGAGACGGGCAAGATCCCCTTCACCAGTCCCCTGGCCCAAGGACTCGCCGGCCGGAAAGTCGGCGACCGGGTAGAAATCGAAGTCCCCCGCGGCACCGAAAAATTCGAAGTCCTCGAAATCCGGTTCGATTGATCGGGACGGGTCGCCCGAGGCCGTCCATTGCTGGTCGGTTTTGCATGAAAACGCGGGCTCGACGGCCTCGGAGGGCCGTCGTACAACAACTGCAAACGACTTTTCAGACAGAGCCTAATGCGTTTCTGTTGCGGAAAGTTGGGTGCCATGCCCACGCTTGCGTGGGCATGTCGTGAATCCCGCAAGAAACCGCTACATGCCCACGCGAGCGTGGGCATGGCACCCGAAAATCCGGCTTTCCACAACAGGTACTCATGCCAATCGTGCAGCCCCGAAGGGGCGATCGTCAATAGCCAGGGGCGTCAGCCCCTGGAATGAGCTGGCCAACGACCCCGCTTGCCTGCTCTCACGCCCCGCAGGCGGCGGCCTCTTCCTGCGCGATCTTGCACCAGCGGATCACGTTTTGGGGATTGTTGCCGATTGTATGGTTGTCTTTCATGATCACTTCCACCCGGCACTCCTTGGTGATCGCCAGCGCGCGGCGTAGGTCCGCCCGAATCCGGTCCTCGTCGATTTGCGGCAGGGCGACGTCGGCCGGCGTGGGTTTGTACGAGAAGATGTAGTCGGCGCCCAGAAACTCCGTCATCTTTTCCAGATCGGCCCACGGCGAGACGGAAACCCGGCGCAACCGCGGGAACCGCTTCACCACGTGCCAGCGGCTGTGCAGCGGCTCGCAGCAACCGTAGCAGTTGATCCCGAAACGCTCCATGATCGGGACCTGGTACGGGAAGACGAACTGCTCGAACATGTCGGGCGAGACCTGGACCGTCTCCTGGCTCTCGCAGAACCCCCACATGTCCTTGGTCCGCACGCGGCCGTCGAAATCCGGCTGGGGCAATTCCTCGGTAAAGCCGAACCCGCCCGAACCGACGTACGTGTTGTCGTTGTTAAGGCTCAGCAGGCCGTTTTCTTCAAGGAATTCGAGCTTGGCCAGGTGGCCGTCGCGGAGGATGACCATCAGGCGGTGCAGCTCGTCCGGGTGGTCGTACATGTCCATCATCACCTGCGTCAGCCCGCGGAGGTTCACCAGCGTCCAGGTCATGCCGAGGGTCCACCACCACATGGTCTTCAAGCGGACGTCGAGGATATCGGCGAAGGTCCTTTCGGCCAACGCGAGCAGATCGGCGGTGGCTTCGTCATCGACGGTGATTTGCGGGAAATGGAGCCGCTCGAGGTCGTCGTAGTTTTTCAGCGGCGGGTCCCAGCGGTAGGAGCCGTGTGCGGCCACCTTGACGATGGTCTCGTGCATACCCCAGTCGCCCTCTTCGTAGACGTGGGGTACGTTGAACACCGCGTCGACGGCGCGGTCGTCGCCCATCTCCTCGGCCCAGAAGATCTCCTTGCGGAGCGTCATTTCCCAGCCCTGTGCCAGCTCGCCTTCGCACTCGATCTGGTCTTCGGTGACGATTTCGTTCCATCCGTTTTCGGGATCGCAGAAGACGACCGGCCGGGTTGCTTCCAAGGCGTTGTGGCGGCGCCAGAGTTTCCGGTTTTCCTCTTCGACCGGCCGGGCGGCCAGCCGGGCCGTTTCGTCGGCCAGATGCCGCAGGATCTCTCGGTCCTTCTCGCCGATGAAAATCTGCTCGCGCGGGATCGACTGGGTAAACAGCGAAGCAACGGTCTGATCGGCCATCGATTGGTTTCCTTGATCAGCTACGGTTTCATCATCATGCAGCGGGAAGGTTGTATTTCCGGATGGCACGTGCGGTATCCTCCCCAGGTCGCCGCCGCCGATTCTACCATGCCGCCGGTCTCCGTGTCCATAAGCCAGGGCCGTAGCCCTTCCCTCTATTTCCTATTCCGGCTGCCGTACGGCTACTTCAATTAGTTGTGGCTTGTCGCCGGCGAGCGACTCGCGGACCGCGTCGCTGAGTTCGTCGGGTTCGGTGACGTGCCGTGCGGCGACGCCCATTGATTGGGCCATGGCGACGAAATCGAGCGGCGGGTTGTCGATATCAAGTCCCAGGAATTGCCCTGCCCCGGCGCCCGGCAGTTTTAATGTGCCCGCACAGTCTTTGAGGATTTTGTACTCCCGATTGTTGCAGATGACGAACGTGACGGGGATGTTGTCATGGGCGGCGGTCCAGAGGCCCTGGATGCCGTACATGGCCGAGCCGTCGCCGATGATCGCCAGGACGGGCCGATCGGGCCACGCCAGCTTCACGCCGATGGCGCAATTCAGCCCCCAGCCCAGGGCCCAGCCGCGCTGGGCGAAATAGCCGCTGGTATTCTTCAATGCCCCGGTCCGTTCGAGATACGCGCCGGTCGTGGTAGGTGCTTCCTCGATCACCGCGACATCGTCGGGCAGGACCCTTGCGAGGCTTTCCATCAGCGTGGGCGGCGCTAGTGGCCGCCGCTGGCGGAGTTTTTCGGCTTCGCGCCGGGCCGCCTCGCGCACCAGGGCCCGCCGCTCGCCGTGCGCGGCCGCCCGGGCCCGGGCCGCCTCGATTTGGCCCGGTGTCATCACTTGATCGAGGCACGCCGCCAGTTCCGCAAGTGCCGGCCGGGGGTGTCCTGTTACGCCGACCTCGAGCGGGTAGTTCTTGTTCAGCTCCCAAGGATCGTCGTCGATCTGCACGAGCCGGACGTGCTCGGGAATCGCGCGGGCCGGCTCGTGGTGAATGTACAACTGCATGATCTTCATGCCGGCGATGAGGATCACGTCGAACTCGGCGAGCCGCTCGCGGACGGCCGACGACCATGGCGGAAGAATGTCGCAGGCCAGCGGGTGGTCCGAGGGGAAGCTACAGCGGCCGTGGGTGGTGAACGCCTCGTGGATCACCGGCGCGGCGAGCCGCTCGGCCACGGCGACCAGTTCGTCGACGGCGCCGGCCTCGGTAATGCGGTTGCCGACGAGCACCGCGGGCCGCTCGGCCCCGGCCAGCACGGCGGCCGCCCGGCGCATGGCCGCCAGCGGCGGTCGGATTTCGCAGTCCGGCAGCGGCGGCGCCGTGAGGTCCAACTCGGCCTCCTCCATCTGCACATCGAGCGGAAGCGAGAGGAAGACGGGCCCGGTCGGCGGCGCCATGGCCGTCTGCACCGCGCGGCGGACGGCCGACGGCATATCTTCCACCCGCTGCACTTCGGCCGACCACTTGGTCCACGGCCGGGTGACGGCGACCATGTCGCCCCAGAGGATCGGCTCCTCGAAGGCCAGCCGTCGGTCCTGCTGTCCGGCGGTCAGGATCAGCGGCGTTGCGGATCGATAGGCGTTGTAGAGCATTCCCATCGCGTTACCCAGCCCGCAGCAGATATGGACGTTTGCCACGCCGGGCGACCAGGAGGCCTGGGCGAACCCGTCGGCCATCGCCACCACCGGCACTTCCTGCAAGCCGAAGATGTACTTGATCCGCGGCTCGCCGGTCAGCGCGTCGTTCAGCGGCAGCTCCGTCGTGCCGGGGTTGCCGAAGACATACCGCACGCCGTAGGCGGCGAGTATCTCGAGCATGGCGCAAATTCCGGTCGTGGCCATGGCGGCGGCTCGGTTACAGGGAAACCGACAACGAAAAGGCAATAGTACGAACCTACCCGAGCCGCTGCCAATTCACAAGATCCCGCAAAGCAAGCAGTGCTGGCAGCTTGGCAGCTTGGCAGACACCCCCGAAAACCCCGCAGAACCACTCATTCACCACTCCTTTTTCTCGGATTCATCTTGACCCGACAGGATGCCGATGATACTGTCGGCACCCCTTTCCCATACCGGGGACGTACGTGTAGACGCGCTTTTCCAATAACCCCCCAAGTCCCCGGGATTAACACTATTCTTGGTGTAAGCTTACCACCCGTTAGGCTGGGCAATACCCATCCCTTCTCATCCTTCCAAGGCAACGCGTGATTAGGTTCACTGCAACTTCGGCGCGGTCAAAGTCCGGTACGAAGGCCCGGGTGCGCGCAACGGCCCGGAAGGCACCGTCGGACTCGGACGAGTGGATCGATCTCGATCCCCAAGTCATCGACCTTGCTTCGGAGACTGCCGCGAGGACATCTATCACTCGTCTTGCATCAAATCGCCGTGTGACGGACCAGAATCGACAAGAGCGCACGCTTACCATCGTCTCAACGATCGGGGTCGGTTTCCTCTTGCTGATGACCTTCGGCGTCTTGGCATATACATGGGATGGGAAAGCGAGGGAAGAGGTCCCGCTGGCGATCCGCTCCCCGGAAAATCCGCGCCGACCAAGCCAAAGCAGGATCGGTGACCGCCGCATCGAGCGAACGGCGTCCGTAGATCGGGAATCTCCGCCCAAACTTGACGAAACCGAAACCGCCGTTGCCAAAGCGGCTCGTCCGGTGTGGGTGAAGGCCTCAACGTCAGCGATTGAAACACTGCTGGATGAAGCACCTGAATTGCCGCTTGGGCCGCAGAAACTTGCCATCCCTTCCGCCGACGTGCAGGGGGAAATAGCCGGACAACTCGACGACATCTACGAGCTTCCGAAGGCGAAAGAACCCCCGCAGAAACTCCGGCTGGCCAAGGAGCTGTTCAAGCTGACAAAGCAGTGGCAGGGCGACCAGGCGGAAAAATTCGTCCTGTTGCGAACGGCAGCGGAACTCGCCGGGGACGGCGGAAACGCGGACTTGATGATCGAAATCGTCGATGCCGTCGATACCGAGTTCGAAATCGACGCGATGACGGTCAAAGCAAGGATGCTAAAAAACTTCGCCCGGGAAGCTACCGGTTCCGGTGAGATCGAATCGCTGGTCACCGTTGTCCAATCCTACATCGACGAGGCGCTGGCCCGACGGCGATACGACCTCGCGTGGACGGTGATTGCCACAACGTACGAGGCCTGTCAACGATCGCCGGGCAGGGCATTCCGCAAAGACATGTTTGACCGCCGCCGGGAGGTCCGGGAACTCCTCGACCGCCGGCAGAAGCTCCAAGAAGCCGCGGACGTGCTGGAATCCGATCCGGCCAACCCGGAGGCGAACCTCGCACTCGGCCGCCTGTACTGCTTCGATCGGGACGATTGGCGGCGCGGCCTGCCGCATCTGGTAAAGGGCCGCGATCCCGTGTTGGCATACCTTGCCAGGCAGGATCTCGATTCGCCCTACGACGCGGCCGACCAGGTCCGGCTGGCCGACGCCTGGTGGCAAGCCGCCGAGAATTACCAGGGTGCGGACAGGGTCGCCATGCTCGTTCGAGCCGGCGACTGGTACCGGATTGCCCGGCAGATGATCCGGCCCGGCCTGGTCCAGGTGAAACTCGACCGGCGCCTTGCGGAGATCGCGCGGATCAACGCAGATTCCGCCCCGCAAGCGGGTGCGTCCCAGCCGGCTCCGCCTCTCAACGACCTCCTAGTACACCCCGGGGGCCTCCAGAAATCCGACGATCGCACTCATGATTGAATGGAACGACGGGCCGATCAGGAAGACGAAACTGAGGACCAGCGTTAGGAAATACATCAAGCGCCCGGTTGCCGTGTCGAACAGGATCAGGTAGAGCAGCCCCCCGACCAGGCACATGGCCCCGGCCATGGCGAGCCAGTTCATCACGCTGGTCACGGCGAAATAGTGGTGCTTCCGGGCGCGGAATTCGGCGTCGATCTCCGAGAGCTGCTTCGTGTACTCGGGCGAACGGGGCGGCTGCGGCTTGACCGGCATCTGCGGCGGGGCCGGCTCCTTGGGAAGCTTCGGCATCGACGGTTCGTCGGGCAGCCTGGGCGGGCTGTACTTGTCCCAAATCGCCGTGACGTACGCGTCGTAGTCGTTCAGGTACATTTCCAGCATCTTCCGGTAGTGCTTCTCCTGCAACTCGTAATTCTTCTGCGCGACTTCGTAGCGGGTCTGGTTCTTCGCAAGCGTCAATGCATGGTTTTTCAAGGCGATTTTGTATTGCTCCTGGTCCCGCTTGAACTTCGCCGCTTGATTCTCCTGTTGCGCCTTGAAGCGTTCCAACTCGTAGGGGCAGTTCTCCTCAAGCTGCTTCAACTGGTACTTCGCCCGGGCCTCGTCGGCGGAAAAACGGATCGAGTTGAGCTTCAGCACCTCGGTGCGCAGAAAATACGTGCTGCAAAGCAGCACGAAAAAGCCGAGGATGGCGATCAGCTTGGCGGTCGTGAGGCATTTCGGAGAGTCCATAGCGGCGTCCTTTCTGGTTGAGGTTGTGACACCCCCTACTGGCTGTCGTCGATTGTATACGCGATTGCGATTACCAACCCCAGGGCGGCGATCACACTCGCAACGAGGATTACCATGACGATGGCGAGCGACTGCGACGGCACCTCGAGCCAACGGAGCGTGCCGAGCAACAAGGCCAACGCGAACGTGATGCCCAACAGCGTCTTGATGCCGAATTGCAGCGGGGGGCGATTGTCGGGCGGTTCGGGCGGCGCCGCCCGCTCTTGATCGGAACCCCCCGACGCAGTCGGGAGGCGTTCGTGCTGATCGTTACGCTGCGCAGTCGGGGGGCGTTTGTGTTGATCGTCACGTTCCATGGTTATTTTGAGTTGTCTGTTGTTCTCTGCGAAGCCGCAAGCGGCTTACTCCTCCCACTGTTTGAATCGTTCGACCGCAGCCAGCACGTCGTTGCGGCGCTTCTCGAAGACGGCGAACATTGCGATAATCGCGAGGCCCAGAATAATCAGGCAACTCCACAGGAGCCACATCTGGCCTTGCTGGATCGCCCCGTAATAGATCAAGCGAACAATGACCACCGAGAGGCACGCGAAGCCGAGGTAGAGGAACGAGCGGACTCGCAGGAAAATACCGGCCAGGACCCCGAGCACCGCCAGGGCGACGGTGATCAGCGTCGGGAGGATCGACTCGCCGATCCACTGCATGAACTCGAACGTCGACGAAACATAGATGACGCTCATGGCGACATAGCGGATTCCCACACGTTGTGACGCGCCCAGCCGGCGACGGTCGAGCTGCTCGGCCACGAGTGTGATCAGGGCAACCGGTATCAGCCAAAGCTGCGGGTGCTCGGTGAAATGCCAGTCCAGCCGGTGCCACAGGACCCAAAACCCCATGTTCGCGGCGAGGATGCCGGTGCCGGCCAGCACGATCGACTGCCTGCGAACCGCCATCCATCCGTAAAACATCCCGACGACAAGCCACATCGCCGGGCTGTCGTAGCACAGACTGAATATCGGCTGGGAAGGCGCAAGCCAGCACTCGAACCAAAAACCGGTTGCCGGAACGAGCGGCAAGAGCAGGGCGGTCCGCTCGAGCGGCTCGCTCAGCACCGGCAGACTGCGGCGGTGGAACCACTCGCTCAGGCCCACGCCGCCGAACGCCGCCGCCATGACGATCAGCATCCAGTATTCCCGGATAATCCCGAAATCGAACCAGTACCACCGGGTCAGCCCGAGGTGCAGGCACGTCAAGGCCACCAGCGCCTCGGCCACGTAGACGTACGCGGTCCGCCCCCGATCGCTGAGGCTGAGCGGGTCCCAGCGCGGCGTCACGGCAAAAGCGATGCAACCGGCGGCCAGTCCTGCCAGTGCGGCGGCAACGATCAGCACGGCCCAATGGGTCATCCTCACTTCGCCGTAGCCGACAACGAAGGATATTTCCTGAACAAGGATTACGGCGAGCATTGCCAGCGCCAAACCGCCCAGCCATGGCACCGCGCGCCGGCCGCGGACGATCCAATCGGCCGCCGCGGGAAATATCTTTGCCAGCCCGAACCCCGCGAGCAAGGTAACCATGGCGGCCGAGACCATCAGGTTCACACTGCGATGGAGCCACGGGAAGTCGCCGGTCGGCGTGCCTTCCGTTGCATCGAGCGACATCCAACCGAGCGAGCTGCTCAGCAGGACGCCGGCGGCCAGGGCGGCATATTGCCAGCCGGCCCGCCATCGGCCCCTCGTTTGCCACGCCATAACAATCGCAGCCCCCACGAGCATCAGCGCGGCGGAAGGTCCGGCTCGCCGCCCCGTCACGCCGAACAGGGCAACCGGTTCGAGCCGCTCCGTCAGATCGAATAGGGCACGATGCGAGCCCGTCCCGTCCAACGAGTAGTCGATCGATATCCAAATCGCCAATCCGGCGGCCACGGCAGCCAGAAACGCCTGCGCATACGCAAACCATTCGACCAGCCAGCGGCCCTCCTCGCCGGGAATCCGCAGTAGCGTCCGGGTCCGCCGCATCTTCGGCAGGGCCCAACCGAGCGCTCCGGCTGCCAGCACGAAACCGGCAACCTCGTTTGCGGAGGCCCAAGCGAGAAACTTACCCGACAGGAAATCGCGGTAAACCCACTCCGTTCCCAGCGTTGCCAGGCCGAGAAAGTAGAACCCCGCCCAGGTGAAGTCCGCCCGGCGGTCCCAAAGACCGATTGCCAACGCGGCCGCCGTTGCCAGCAGGGCAATCCACCCGAGTCGCCCTACGGTCAGGTGCGGCATGTCGGCCAGTTCGTTCAACACCAATACGGCCGCCAGGCCGAACAGCAGGGCCAGGCCGGCTTGCACCGCAAGGTGCGCAAACGCCGCCGGGCGACCGCCAAACCGGGCGTGCGGCACGCGCACCGAAGGCAAAAAGTCCAGCAAGGACCATGCGATCGACGCAACCGCCAAGCAGATCGCGTTCACCTGCACCAGAGAAACGAGCGGGACGGGCAAGGACTGCCGGCAGTGCCACCAGGCAACGGTCCCGATGATGTTGAGCAGCAATCCCGAGACGAAGACGTATGCCGGCCGGCGACCCCAGACCGCTATGACGCCGGCCATCAGACTCAAGGCTACCATGGCCCCGAAGTGCCACGCCAGGCCGGAAAAGTCGGCGTGGGCGTAGGTCACCGACAACCACAGCACCGCCGCGCCGATCACGGTAACCCACGCTTGAATCGTAACGCCCGGCAAGAGCAGCGGCCCGGTCGCCGTCGAAGATGCCTTCCAAAGGAAGAGGCTCGATCCGGGTGTGGCGTCCTGCGATGCCAGCCGGAGTCTCCGGCCGAGAATGCCCAGAGCAAGCAGGATGCCGGCAACGGCCGTCCAGGCGGCGATAAGCGTGTTGTATTCGAGCCATCGGCCGTCCCACGGCTTCGTGAAGTTGCCCGTGTGGCACGCAATCAACACGCCTGCGCCGAGTCCCAAGCCGGCGAGCACATGGACCAGGTTGCCCGGCAGTGTCTGCCGCATGTACCACGCGGCGGCCGCGGTGGCCAGCAGCAACGCGATCCAACCGGGGCCTTGGGCCAGATCGACCATCCACTTCTCCATGTATTGCGGCTGCCCTAACAACCAGATCACCGGCACCATCAGGACCACGATGTTTCCGAGGACCGGCAGGGCTGCTTGAATTGCCAGCAGCGGGCTTTCGCCGAGCCGTAATTCGCGGAGTTCGTAGAGCCGCTTTCGCACGGCGAGCCAGACCAACGCGACGGCGGCCGACGCGATCACGTTTGCTTGCAGCAGTTGCAACCACCAGTCTTCAAAGTAGTCCGCACGGCGCACATACCAGACCAGTAACGAAGCGGCCACGTTGCCCCCGAGTGCGGCCGAAAAGGCCCACCCCTCGCGACGTCGCCAGACGGCCATGGCCGCCCCGGCCAGGCTCGCGATCGAAATCGCCACCGCCGCCCAGAGCATGTCTTCCCAATTGCCGCCCAGCGGTGCGTGCAGCAGCGCCGCCTTCAGCCCCAGCAACACCGCGAGAATCCCGGCAATGCGAACCCACACGGCGGCCAACCGGATGAGCGCCTGCGGCGGGCCCTGGGCCTCCGGCAGCGTCCGCTGAGAGGCCACCCACCACGTGGCCGAGACAATCAACAGTGCGTACATGGCCCAGCCGAGCATCAGCGTGCGATACCCCCAGGCCGCTTCGTAGCCGAACGCATCGGCACAGGCAGTGACCGAGCAGGCCAACAGCCCGATCGCCGTCATGCCGACCAGCCCGACCATCTGCGGACGCAGGGCCTTGCCGGCTTGAATCCGGCGATAGGTCGCGGCGGCCACGACAAGGATCAAGGCAATCCAGCCTAACGGATTTCCCGCCGTGGTAATCCACTCTTCTCCGGCGAAAGGATGAGTCAGTGTCAGTGCCAGCAGGGCGATGCCGATCAACACCAGGTTTCCGGCGGCGCCCATTCCGATCTGGACGTTCATCATAATGCGCGCCGAGCGTGCGGCGGGCTCCTCGCGCCAGATGTTCAGCCGGCGGCGGACGACCAGCCAGGCAGCGGCCCAGACTGCCGCGGTAATCGTGGCAAGCTGGAACAGGGTCGCAAACTCCGGTGCGCCGAACGATTTCGTCGGATCCAGTGTGACTCTGAGAGCGTAACCCAGGATGACGATTATCTCGGCGACCAACCCGCCGGCGAAGGCGTAGCCGCCGGAACGCTCGCGAATCGCATGGCCGACCATCGCGAGCATGACCAGCAGCAGCGGCACGATATAAGAGATGTTCGGGCCGAGACGATCGAACAGCGTACCGGTTTGCGGGCCGCTCGGCGAAGTGCCGGTGAGTTGAAGCAATGCGGCCAACAGCGTCAGTCCCAACACGGGCCCGGCGGTGGTGGCCAGGAGCGTGATCCTTGCGGCGCGTGCCCCGTGCGGCCCGGCGTCGACCCGGGTCTGCGTCTGCCGGCACCAGGCAAGCAGGTATTTTCGATTCCAAACGGCGATCGAACCGAGCGCGAACACGGCCGCCAGCCCCCATCGGGCGGCGGAGGCAACCGCCAGCGAACCGGCGAATTGCCCGGCGATCAGGCACGCCAGCACCGCGGCCAGGAGCAGCGTGCCGATAAGCTCCTCCCGGCCCCAGTGTTCCCATAAGGCGACGATCATCGCAGCGGCCAGCACGGCGAGCAGGATCCAGGCGTTTGGGCCGCCGGCCGCAAGCTGCGAAAGTTGCACCGTACCGGGCCGGGGCAACAACTCCTGCCAGACACCCGGCAGAAGACACGCCGAGACCACCACCGTCAACATCAGCCAGATCACGACGTGGCGGACGATCCAGTCGACCGGCAGCCAATCGGGATCGAGTAACCTCGAAAACACTTTGTCTTCGCGAGGGAGTCGCTGAGAAGCAGCTTCGCTGTTTGCCCATAAAGCCGCGACCGTTGGTCGCGCCAAGCGTTGCCAAAAACCACCGCCACCGGGGTTCGGCGCGACCAACGGTCGCGGCTTTATGGCCGAGCCCCGAACTGCCGAAGTTGCTCCCGAGTGACCCCGAAGTACGATCCTCGCAATTGTGTAAGTCAACGCGAAGACCCCCAAGACGATACCGTACACGTGCAGACAATGGGGATTCAACAGGTTGCCCGGCAATTGCCACTGGCGATAGATGAGCCAGGCGGTCGTGCCCAGCAGCGCGGCCGCCGCGAGCATCACCTGGTGCAGTGTAAATCGCTGCGGGCTTCGCTGCCCACACGCCAGGAGCAGGTAGAGCGCCGCGATGCAGGCCGCCGTCAACGCCGAGTACAACCACGCGAGATAGTCCGCCGGTGCGGCGTGGAAAACGTGCCATGCCTGGGCAATCACGGCCAGCCCGATTGTCAACGTCGCCAGCACGTCGGCCGCTTGCAACAACGGAACCCGATAGAAGTCGACCAAGGGGCCCGAGTCCGGCGGCCGGACTTCCACCTTCCATGCGTCGGGATCTTCCGACGGGTAGAGCCGATACAAGACGGCGGCGACCGCGCCCATCGCCAGTGCTTCGGCGCCGAGGATCGTTGCCCAAAGCGGGTCGAACGGTCTCTCGAAATACCACAGGAGCCACAACGAGGCTGCCGCCAGCAGGCCGAGCCCGAAGTAGCTCAGCTCGGCCCTTTGCCACCGGGCCACCAGCGCCAGGCTGCCGGCGCCGTAGATGCCGAACAGAATTGCGGCTTGCAGGACATCTGCACGGCCGGCGCCCGGAAACAGCCCGTGCATGGTGACCAGCATCAACCCGAGCACGGCCACCACGCCGGCGCCGGCCGCGTAAAGCTTGCCGTCTTCGCGACGGTCGCGTCGCGCCAGCCACTCGGAAACCAGCCCGAACAGAACGAACATTCCGGCAAGCGCGGTGCCGCTTCGGGCGCTGACGGTCAAGCCCAGCATGTAGCGGTGCAGCCCCTCTCCCGACGAAATCAGCGATCGCAACGACGGATCGAAGGTAAAATGGAACGCGGCCAGATAGGCGATTGCCGCGGAGGCCATGGCCCCGGCGTGCGCCGGCGGGAAGCGATAGCGGAAGGCCAGATAGACGAGCCCGGCCGCGTTGACGGCCCCGACTACGAGGATTCCCAGCGGCTGCGGCCACGCCAATCCCAGGGCCACGACTTGCAACGACATCCCGATCAGAGCGATGGTCGTTCCCGTCGTGCAGTAGCCCGCCACGGTGTCGTCGTCGGTCATCCCGCGCGAGATCCGCAAACCCGAGACGGCCAGCGGAAAGGCCGTCAACGCAAGCGGCGCCGACAAGCAGTCCAGGGCGGCTTCCAGGCCGGCCTCCTTGGCCGCCAGCCACACCACCAACCCGAATGCCGTTGCCAGTGCAAAGAAGGCCGTTCCAACGTGTGTCAGCATGGCAGCGGCATCACCCGTATCGAGTTCCTTCTTGGGAGAAACCGTCAGCAGATAGCCCCAGACCGCTGTCACAAAAACCGCCGCGGGCAGGCACCCCGAGAAAACCACCCACCCGGGTGACGATCCGTCGACGACCAACCGTGGCGCCAGCAACACCATGGCGGAGTTGCCCAACACGGCCAACACCACCAACGCGGCCGCCCGGCGCCCGTTGGGTACCACCACCCTGGCCGCGAGATTCACCAGCCAGGCAAAAACCGCCAGCGATACCACCTCCAGGAATAACGTAAAAAGCGTCCATCCCTCCCGGCGGAATCCGGCCATCACCAGGAAGTTCAGCGGTACCATGATGATGGCGATGATCAGCAAAACGTGGCTGGTCGCCTCCAGCTTCCACCGGTGATGGGCATACAGCCCCACGCCGAAAATGGCCGACGTGCTCGTGGCGAAAATCAGGAACGGGGAATAGGGGATGGCCTCGATCTTCGACCAGAGACTCAACACCAACGCGATCGACGACCCGACGATCAACAATCCGCCGACCAGCTCGCCCCACCGGATGTTCCGCTCTTCCATAAAGGCGGCCAGCATCTCGCCGAACGATTTGCGCGGGACGGGCGGCTCTGGCGGCTTCGCGACTCGTGGTGTCACAACTTCCGGCTTCGCAGCTTCCATTGCCGCCGCTTGCGGCTTCGCAACGGGCATAGCCGTCGGCCGGGTCTCCTCGCGCTCTTCCGCACCTTCGACAAGGCGTTTCATTGCCTCGGATATTCGCCCGGCGCCGTCATGAGCGGCCGGGCGGACCGGCGGCGGCTCGACCTCTTTCCGCTCCTCCACTAATTCGGCGGTAACCACGTCCTCCGCTGGCCGGAACAACTGTTGACGATACCGCTGAACCCGCGCCAGCAGGTTCTCGACCACCTGTTCTTTCAGGGCCCCTTTGTTGCCAAAGCGGCGTAGTTGGCGCTGGAGTGCGTCCAGGTCCTCCAGTTCCCGGGCCAGAAGGCCCTGCAGGTCACGACCGCACCAATCGCAACGGGTCCGCGCTCTCGACGTGGCGTGAGTGCAAAAGGGGCAAAGGCGTTTCTGTTGTTCCGCGAGCCGCTTCCGTCCGCCCGTGAAGATCAGCGAAAGCAGGACCCAAATCCCATGGCCGACTACGGTGATCACCGCGAGGATGACGAAGAGGACGAAGAGGGCTGTGAAGAGTGGTTCCATGGCCGATTTCGCTCACACAGTGAGGCTCGCCCGCCAAATCGCCGGTTACACCAACATAGGGCTCGCGGCCGCGCACGATATAACGGAAAAAGGGGCGAATTGGGCGGTTCCGGCCCGATCGGGGGGCACGGTTAATCAATACACCGTAAGGTTACTGTCAACAATAGGTTACGTTGGCTCGCCCTGCAACCGTGGTAACTTCTTATGGGCTGGCGCTTATTGGCCAAACGGGTTGTTCGGGCGATTGTGTAATACACTTTTGCGGCCTGTAACACCCCGCCCCTTTCCCGCCTCCTTGCGATACCTTGACAACGCTGCAATCCAACCGTTAGCATCGAGATATTAGGCAGCTACGCTTCCCCGCCTAAGATGCCGTTTAAGGCACACACCTTATTCTCCCCCTCAATCAATGGAGGATTCTTCGCATGGCAGAGAAACTAACACGACGAGATTTTGTGCGGACGGGTACGGCGGCGGCCGCGGGCGTTGCGGCCGGGTTGACGCCCACATTGACCGTCGCGGCCGGAAATCCCAAGAAAGTCGACACCGGCAAAATCCTCAACTACAACCCCGACATGGAGTACCGCCGCTGCGGCAAGACCAACCTGATGGTCTCGGCCGTCTGCCAGGGCGGGCACTGGAAGCGGATGAACGAGCTGATACCCGGTTTGTTCAAGGGCAAAGGCTGGCTGAGCGCCGACCTGAAAAACAAAGACTTCGAGAAGAACCGCTACGACGTCGTTACCCGGCTCATCGAGCGCGGCATCAACTACATCGACGCCTGCACCTGCGAAGAGATACAGATGTACTCCAAGGCGCTGAAGGGCCGGCGCGACAAGATGTACCTCGGCTTCTCCCCCTACCAGAACGAGGTCCGACGGAAGGAATGGCGACCGTTCAAGAAGCTGCAGGAAAGCCTCGACAAGTGGATGAAAATCTGCGGGCAGGAGTACGTCGACCTGTGGCGGATCACCATGATCTCGCAAAGCAGCAAGCACACCGAGGCCGAGGTCGAGGAGACGATGAAGGCGCTCGATTGGGCGAAGAAGAGCGGCAAGGCACGTTTCACCGGGATCTCCTCCCACGACCGGCCCCACATCAAGAAAATGATCGAAAAGTACCCCGACACCCTCGACGCCGTCGTCACGCCCTACACTTCCAAAACCAAGCTGGTTGCCGACGAGCACGGCCTTTGGGCGGCGATGAAGAAACACGACGTCGGCTGGTTCGGCATCAAGCCCTACTCGAGCGGCAAGCTGTTCAAGGGCAACGGCCTGCCGGGCAATCCCCAGTGGGAAGAGGACAACAAGATGGCCCGGCGGACCATCCGCTACATCCTCTGCAACCCGGCGATTACGGCCCCGATCCCCGGCATGATTTGCCCCGAGCAGGTCGACAACGCCGCCATGGCCGTCAAGGAACGACGCGAATTGGATGAGAAGGAAAAAGCCGAGCTGGAGGAGGCGACCGACCGGGCGTGGGCCAACCTGCCCTACCACTACCGCTGGTTGAAAGACTGGGAATACGTGTAACCAACCAAACGACCTTGCGTAATCTTGGTCCCGAAACAGAGGAGCTTCTGATGAAGCACGGCGTTTACGCGGCGTTTCTGGTTTTGTCGTTTTCCGCCGCGGTGTCTTGCGTGATTCCGGGCGTTGGGCCGACGAGCGTTTTACTGACGGGCGCCGCCGAAGCGGCTCCACCTCCCTTGATTATCAACAAGGATAAGCCCCTCTTGCTGGAGGAACCGAAGCCGGCGGAGCCAGACGATCCCTGGGCGGCGCCCGAGGGGCCCGTGGCCGATAACCAGGCCTGCTTCGTCTGCCACGAGAACTACAAGGAAGAGCCGATGGCCGCCGACCACGCCAAGGTGAACGTCGGGTGCGTGAAGTGTCACGGCGAATCGCTGGAGCACCGCGACGATGAAGACAACATCACCCCGCCCGACATCATGTATCCGCCCGAGAAAATCGAGCCGAGCTGCGTGAAGTGCCACAAAACGCACCTTTCACCGCCGGGCGAGCTGATTGCCCGGTGGCAGGAGCGATGCCCCGCCAAGACCGATCCCAAGACGATCGTCTGCACCGACTGCCACGGGCAGCACCGGCTGAAGCTCCGCACCGTCTGGTGGGACAAGAAAACCCGCAAGCTGATCATCCGCGAGAAGGGCGAGCGGACCGAGCCGGCCGACGACCTCACCAAGGAACCAAAAACCGACCCCAAGAAGCAGTAACCTCACCGCACTCCAAAGGCCTTTTCATCAAGGAGAAGAACCATGAGCCAAGAGGAAGTTTCCCGACGCAAGTTTGTCCGCGACAGTGCTACCGCGGCGGCCGGCGCGGCCGTCGGCGCGTCGCTGGCCGGCGCCGCCGACAAGAAGGAGACGCCCGATCCCAAGAAAACCCGGAGCTACAACGAAAACATGGAGTACCGTCGCCTCGGACGCACCAACCTGATGATCTCGGCGGTCAGCATCGGCGGGCACTGGAAGAAAATCAAGTACGGCTACGGCTCCCCCGAGTTCAAGAAAAACCGCCGCGAGGTGCTGGCCGCCTGCATGGACCACGGCATCAACTACATCGACGCCTGCTGGAACCAGGAAGTGACCACGTACGCCGAGGCCGTCCGGGACCGGCGCGACGACATCTACTTCGGCTTCTCGTACGGCGCCCACGAAAGCCGCTTCAAGAAATGGGCCGGCTCGGTGAAGACCATGAAACAGGGGTTTGAAGGCGGGCTCAGAGACGCAAAACTCGACCACGCCGACCTCTGGCGCATCACCATGCACGAGCAAACCGCCAAACGGAACACCCAGGCGGAAATCGAAATCGCCATGGAGGTGCTCGATTGGGCGAAGAAGTCGGGCAAGGCCCGCTTCACCGGCGTCTCGAGCCACGACCGCCCCTGGATCGCCGAAGCGGTCGGCAAGTATCCGCAGCTCGAAGTGATCGTCACGCCCTACACGGCCAAAACGAAAAAGGCGCCCGAAGGCAGCATGTTCGACTCGCTGGTAAAGCACGACGTGGGGATGATCGGGATCAAGCCGTTCGCCAGCGGTTCGGTCTTCAAGTCGCGCGGCAAGCCCGACTCGGACACCAAGAAGGAAGACGACGAGATTGCCCGGATGATTCTCCGCTACGTCCTCGCCTGCCCGCAGTTGACCGCCTCGATTCCCGGGCTGGTCACCATCGACCAGGTGAAAAACGCCGCGAAGGCGGTGACCGAACGCCGCGAGTTCACCCAGGCCGAGACCGAAAAATACGAGCAGATCACCAAGGACCTGTGGGACAACCTCCCGCAGGACTACAAGTGGCTCCGCGACTGGGAATGGGTCTAGCGGGGCGGCTCACGCATATAAAGCCGCGACCGGTGGTCGCGAAGAAGCAGGGCGCGGTCAACGATCGCGGCTTGGTGCGGGGCACATCAGGCTTACCCACTAACAGGTTATGCCTCACCGCCGGGAGAAGCTTGACAACGGAGTCCGGGCCATTACAATATTTTCCAGCGATTCGGCGCCCTTTGCAACCACAATCCGATTTTCCCCCTTACTTTCCACCCCTTGCTGGCGGTTGCCGGCTTCGATCAAGGAGAAAAACCATGAGCCAAGACCAGATTTCCCGGCGCAAGTTTGTCCAGAACAGCGCGACGGTGGCGGCCGGTGCGGCGGCCGGCGCGTCGCTGGCCGGCGGCGCGGCTGCCGCCGACAAACCCGATCCGAAGAAGACGCGAAGCTATAACGAGAAAATGGAATACCGCCGCCTCGGGCGGACCAACCTGATGATCTCCGCGATCTGCATTGGCGGACACTGGAAGAAAATCC
This sequence comes from uncultured Planctomycetaceae bacterium, assembly GCA_964547995.1. Taxonomy (GTDB): domain Bacteria; phylum Planctomycetota; class Planctomycetia; order Pirellulales; family Thermoguttaceae; genus CAZJRB01. The sequence continues at coordinate 27,664 of CAZJRB010000001.1, forward strand.
AGTCGAAGTACAACACCCCCGAGTTCGACAAGAACCGCCGCGAGACCCTCAGCGCCTGCATCGACCACGGCATCAACTACGTCGATGCCTGCGTCGGCCAGGAGTGCATGGCTTACTCGAAGGCGCTAGAAGGCCGCCGCGACAAGATGTTCATGGGCTACTCGTGGTACCAGCGTGAATCCCGCTTCGGCGGCTGGCAGAACTCGCTGGACAAAATGAAGGAAGGCTTCGAGCAGGGGCTGAAGGAGTGCAAGCTGGAGCATGTAGACCTCTGGCGGATCACCATGCACGAGCAGACCAGCAAGCGGAACACGCCCAAGCAGATCGAGATCGCGATGCAAGCGCTCGATTGGGCGAAGAAGTCGGGCAAGGCCCGGTTTACCGGCGTCTCGAGCCACGACCGCCCGTGGATCGCCGAAGCGGTGGCCAAGTACCCGCAGCTCGAAGTGATCGTCACGCCCTACACGGCCAAGACGGCGAAGGCCCCGGAGGGCAGCATGTTCGACGCCTTCGAGAAGCACGACGTCGGTATGTTCGGCATCAAGCCGTTCGCCAGCGGCTCGGTCTTCAAGTCCCGCGGCCAGCCGGACTCGAACACTAAGGAGGAAGACGACAAGATCGCCCGAATGGTTCTCCGTTACGTCCTCTGCTGCAAGCAGCTCACGGCGCCGATCCCTGGCCTGGTCACGGTCGATCAGGTGAAAAACGCCGCGAAGGCGGTGACCGAACCCCGCGAGTTCAGCCGGGCGGAGGCGGAAGAATATGAGCAAATCACCAAGAACTTCTGGGACCGGCTCCCGCCCGACTACAAGTGGCTCCGCGATTGGGAATGGGTATAGAGCCGTTTCTGTCAAGCAAATATGGTGGGCCGGCGCGGCCTGAGAGCCGCTGATCCCACCCTACAACTTGCATGGGGGCACCGCGGACGGCACACGGAGTGTGCCTGCTACTTCCGCTCGCTGGAGAGCAAAACGATGATTTCCCGGCTGACCTCCTCGACCGACTTGCCGGTGACCTCGATTCTCCGCCAGCCGTGCTCGCGGCACAACTCGTCGGCATAGGACAGCTCCTTGCGGATTTGTTCCAGCGAGGCGTACGGCTCCTCGGGAATTCCCGCTTCGATTGCCCGGGCGCGGCGGAGTTCCTGCAACCGGCCCGCGTTCATGTGCAGGCAGAAAACCCGCGGATGCGGCAGCGAGAGCAACGCCGGGGGAGGCGCAACCTCGAGAACGATCGGCACGTTCGCGGCAAACCAACCCTGGTAGGCCAGGTAGAGCATCGTGGGCGTCTTCATCGAGCGCGACACGCCGACCAGCACGACCTCCGCGCCGTCCAGCTCGTCCGCGTTCTGCCCGTCGTCGTGGCGAAAAGCGAAATCGACGGCCTCGATTTGCCTCGACTTGGCTTCTGCCAACTGCTTGAAGAGTCCGGGTTTTTCTTGGGGCGTAAGCTTCAGGCGCGTGGCAAAGCGATCGAGCATCGGCCCCATCATGTCGAGCGAATCCACCCCGTGCGTTCGGGCTTCGGCCAGCATCAGGCGCCGCAGCTCGTCGGAGACCAGCGTGTGAAGAATGATGGAATGTTGCCCGGCGGCTTCCTGCACCACGGCGCGGACCTGCCCGGGCGTGCGAACGTTCCCGCGCCGCACCAACTCCACAGGCGCGTCCTCAAACTGAGTCAGCGCAGAGCGGACCATCCGCTGGGCCGTCTCGCCCGTCGCATCGGAAACCACAAAAACTACGAGCATCAGATCCCCCGCCGATGGCTATCGCGGAACCACGACGCGCAGGCCTTCGTCGACGCAACCGTGGGAGGGTTCCAGCCCGCAACGGACCGCCGATCGGCAAGGCATCGGATCGTGGCACCAACACCCCCCCCGAATCACCTTCTGGGAGCCCGACTGTGGCCCGGCGGGGTCCTTCTTCGGAGACTGTCTGTAGTAGTCGTCCGCATACCAGTCGCTGCACCACTCGTAGACGTTGCCGTACATGTCGTAGAGCCCCCAAGGATTGGGCTTCTTCTGACCCGCGGGATGAGTGCTGCTATCGCAGTTGGCTCGAAACCATCCATATTCGGTCATACTCTCCGGATCGTCGCCGAAACTCCACCGGGTTGTCGACCCCGCACGACATGCATATTCCCATTCCGCTTCCGTCGGCAAACGGAACGTGACTTCCGAGTCCTTGAACTTGTGGTTGAGCTTATCGAGAAAACTCCGGCAATCGTGCCAGCTCACACATTCGACCGGATTCTTGGCTCCCTTGAAATGGCTCGGATTCGTCCCCATGACGGCTTCCCACTGTTCTTGCGTCACTTCGTATTTCCCAAGGTAGAAGGGCTTCGTGATCGTGACCCGGTGAACGGGCTTTTCGTCGTCCTGTCCTTTCCTGTCGCCCATCCGGAATGACCCCGGCGGGATGAGGACGAGCTCCATCTTGATGTTGTTTCCCAAATCAAACGTGATTTCCCGTTCAGCTTCGGGATAGTCGCTGAAAGCGGATGAGGGATGACTGTCGGGGCTTTGATCGGATGAACAGCCTGCCACCCACGCGAGCAGGATCAAAATACCCGCCACCCCGCCTAAACTCCCAGCAACCCGCCTGGTTGGGGGCCGCCGGTGTTCTCCTGTGCTTCTATCAGCCATGGTGCTATGATACCACAATCTAACACGCTTGGACAATCCTCGGAATACCCGTAGGACATTCACCTTTCTTGCCTCCGCCCGCCCCGCCGTGGTAGAATCCGCGTATGAGCGACAAGCCCCAACTCGCCGAGAAACCCAAACTCCGCTGGTATCAGTACAGCCTGTTGTCGTTGCTGATCTTCGTGGCTGGTGTGAGCGTTATTCTGGGATGTCTGACTTGGTATTTGCGTCCTAGACTCGAATACCGCAAGGCAGTCGCTCCTATTGAGAAGATGGGAGGGCGAATCAGCGGGTTGGGTGGTCAAACCAAGAGCCGAGGATACGGTGCTGAGGCTGTCGAGGTTGTCATACTCTCCCATAGGTCATGCAAGGATGCTAATCTGAAGGAACTCCAGGAGCATTTGGAGAGTTTGCCTAACCTTGTGGCCCTATTCCTCGATCACACACAGATCACCGACGCGGGGTTGATACACCTGAAAGGTTTGTCCGATCTCAAATGGCTAACTCTTCACAATACCCAAATCACAGATACCGGGTTGCAGCATCTTCAGGGGCTGACGAACCTTCGATCGGTCTCTGTCTACAACACACAAATCAGTGGAATCGGACTGAAGGGTCTGAGTGGACTGCCCAATCTTGAAATGCTGAACCTTGAGAACACCCAAGTCACGGACGCTGCATTGATACATTTGAAAGGGTTCAGTAACCTCACAATTCTCGCCCTTAAAGGCCTCCCGATTACCAACGCTGGACTGAAACACCTAAAGGAGGTAACGAGTGTGGAAGTGCTACACCTGAGCAACACTCAAGTTACTGATGCCGGACTGGAACATCTCAAGCAGATGACTCAACTTACAACGCTGGAGCTTGGGAACCTCCAAATCACCGACAATGGATTGCAGCACCTGAAGGGACTTACCAAGCTTCAAAGGCTGGACCTTCGGGGGACACAAGTAACCGACGCTGGACTGGAGCATCTCAAGAATCTGACCAAGTTGGGAAGACTGGAGTTTTACCACACCCAAGTCACCGACGAGGGTGTCAAGAAACTCCAGGAGGCATTGCCGAACTGCGAGATATACTACTAGCCGGCCGCCGCCCGTAGCAAGGCTAAGCCACCCGCCGCAAATCGGCCGTTGTGAAGGTGAGTATCATCGGCCCCGATGTTTTACCCTTGTGGCATGATAGCTCAAGTCGGTGAAACTGTGAAGCGGCACGTTAGCCATGAGTATGGCTTCCGCTGGCCGTCATCGGAACCGTCCTGTCAGAACCGTACGCTTGACGGCGTCGATGAATCGGAGTCATCGAGCATCTCGATGCCGATCGTACGTGTGACTTTGAAGCTGACCGGATATCGCTCAACCTTGCCCGACTTGTCTCGTACTTCCGCCACAATTCTGTAGACGGAACCGGAACGGTAGGGCAACGACTCCGTGCGGAGGACCGTTCGTCGATACTCCCCTTCCAGTTGGCCGGCGACCCAATGGTCCGACGGCGCCGCCGAAGCCTCGTAGATGCGGTACTCGAGCGGGCCTGATGAAGCGGGCGCGACCACGTCGAGTCGTACGCGAAAAGCATTGTTGTCCGGATCGTCTTCCAAAACGACTACCGGCCATGGATGCCGACCCTCGACGGTCACATGCGCCGTCGCTGTCTTACCGCCATATTCCGCGAGAATCTGGGTTCGGCCGGGGCCTCGGGCAACGAGGCGCCCCCGGAAGGGCTCTTCCGGGATCACGACGGCCGGATCCAAGGTCCGCAACACGGCCGAAATCGGCTCCCGACCGTGAGGACCGTTGATCGTGACGGTAATCCGTGGAGAGGTCTCGCCGACTCTCCGAAGGACGATGTTCCGCGGATGGATTTGCAAATCCAGCGGGGGAGGCGTGCCGCCAACCGTCAGACTCGCCGTGGCGGTCTGGTTGTTTGCACGGGCAACGACCAACGTGGTTCCTTGCGCGATCCCGACGACGGCCAATTCGTTGCCGACGACGCGAGCCACGTTGGGATCCGAAACCGTTAATTGCACGTCGGCGCCGGTCAATACCGTGCGGATGCCGCCGCGAAGGGCCGTGACCGTGTAGGGCAACGACTCGTTTCGCGTAATCGCGGCAACCTGTGGATCGATCCGCAAATCCCTTGGCGGACCGCCAGTGACCGTGACTGGGGCTACCGCTCGGAGATCGGCCCAGCGGACGTTGATCGTGGCATTGCCCGGCCGAAGGGCCTCGATCCCGTTGCCGACAAGCTTGACGGCATCGGGGTCTTCGCCGCCGACCGACAGCTTCACGTTGAACAGCTCGTACGTCCCAAGGGACGATCGGCCGAGGACGGTCAACCATTGTCGTTGGCCGGGGGCCATCACGATCGGCGACGGCTCGCAAACCAGTTCCGTGGGCCCGTCGTCAACAGTCCTCACGCTGATTCGCGCTTTGCCCGGTTTCGAGCCTGGTACGGAGACCGCCACTTCGACCGGCTCAAGAGTCGGCGCCAACGCACACACACGATTCCCTTGAAGCTGAACACACTCGGCTGCACCCGGTTTCACGAGTTCGAGAGTCGCCGCACCGGTCCGGTCGATCTTCTCACCCGTCGCCGTCCGCACGAACACCCGCAGCGGAATTCTCTGGCCGGGCGACAAAATGCTGTCCCTCGGTTCGACGACAACCTCACCCGGGGGCGGCGAACCGCCAAGGACGTTGAGCGTCATATTGACCATCTTGCCGCGGTAGAGAAACGTGACCTGCGTCGTGCCGCGCGAGACTCCGACGAGCGAACCGTTGTGGGGTACATAACGGATCATCTCGGAAGCGCCGGGAACGACACTGCAAAGCCGACTGACGTCCATGTCGCCGCGGTAGACCGAGACGTCGCTGCCGACTCTCAAACTCTGGCCGATGTAGATCGTTGCTTCCTGCGGAGTGAGCGCCAGGACATCGGAAATCGGCCCAACGTGGACGTCGACCGGCTCGCTTCGCACGCCGGCGAATTCGGCCATAATCTTCGTGTCGCCTTCTAGCACGCCGGTTACGTGAGGCCCGCTGACTGCGGCGATCGAAGGATTCGCCGACCGAAACGTAATGCCAGCGATGCCGGAGAGGATCCCGACCGATTTCCCGTCGAGGTAGCCCGTCACTGTGATCGGGAGCGATTCGCGCTGCTCGACGTTGACCGGCGACGGGGTGATTCCCAGATGTGTAACACGGATGTCTTCTGTAACGATGCACTCCAACGGGTCTTTCGTAGCGACGCCGTCGAACTCGGCACGAACCAACACCGTCCCGGGCCGAAGACCGTGCAAACGGCCATCCCGCGGCGACAGGACCGGTTCGGTCGTGTGGATGATAGCCTTGCGCGTGACCATCCGGACGAAACCGTCGGCGTAGTGGGCCTCGATCCGAAAATCGTCGAACACCGCACCCACTCCGAACTGGACCGACGTGCCCTGATCGCTGAGGATGTAGACGGCGACCGGGCCCTCTTTGGGTTTGGGCGGTTTGCGCCGGGGGTCTAATGGTGTGTCCCCGGGTACGTTGGATCCGTTGGGCGTATCACCCGTCCCGTTCCCCAAGGGCTCTGCCGTGATCGCGACGTCCGCCAGCAGGTCGCCCAGACGGAACCGGACGTTGGTGCTCCCCGGACCGACCAGGGCAACGAACCTGCCTGGCGGATCGAACTCCGCAACCGCAGGATCCGACGCGGTGCTAACGACCCGGTCGGTGACGTCGGCGGACCAGAACAGCCACCGCTTTTCGACCTTTACGGGAACCCGGCTGCCGACGACACCCGTATACTGTTCGGGCGTCGCCGTCAGGTGCGACGGATACCACCACCACAAGGCGAGCAACAACAAGGGCAGCAGAACAATCGCCGCCGCAAGGCGCCGTCGCCTCCGTTGTTTCCTTTTTTGCCGGGTGACGAGCAGCGCCTCGCACGCGGGGCACTTAGGGCTCTCACCCGGCCGGCGGACGTAAAGCAGGTTACACTCGTCCTCGGCGCAGACAACGGCCGTCGCCGGTGCCCGATCGATCCGCTGGTATCCCCAACACCAGACCAGCCGCCAGTTGCCGTTGGCGTCCCGGTAGCGGAACACGTAGCTTCCGGTGTTCGAGCGGTCGGTGCCCTCGAAGACCTCTTGAAAGTGCCGGCGGATGATCTTCTTCAGCGCCCGTTCGGTGGTCGTTTCCGGCTGTGCCTTGTCGATGCGCTCGCGGAGCGTTGCTATGTCTTCCTGCAAAAGCTTTTCGAGTTCCTCCGCGGTGGCCGGTTCGCAAGTGACCTCTTCGAGCCGCCCGCCACGGTCGTCGCGGGCAAAGAAGCTCACCGATTCGCCTTCCCAGACCGGCTCGGCAGCCAGGCGGCCAAGCCAGCGGAACAGTATCTTCGCATTCGCACCGGATTCATCGAGCAGGGGAACCCCCGGCTCCAGGGCCAGGGGGCGGAAATCCCGCCCGTCGTCGCCCAGATCAACACGCGTGAATCGAGTAGCCATGGCAAATTCCTCCTAGAAAGGATCAAGAATGCCAGAACCGAAACAGGCGTGATGAGCGTGGGACGCGATCGCCCCACCGGCAGGGCAGTCCCCCCCGCTGACGAGCGGGAAGTGTGGCACGACGCTCCGTGTCGTGAATCACGGTATGGAGTGCCGTACCACACTGATTTTTTCACAGGCTCGGAGCGGGCTCAGCGGCGAATGCGCTTCTCGACGATCGGATTTCCAACCCACCATTCGGGGCGTGGTGCTGAGATTATTCCCGGGTGAGCTGAAATACCGGTAGACGAAGCGGCGAGAATATAAAGCCGCAACCAGTGGTTGCGGAGAAGCGGGTTGTCGCTTGAAATCGAGGCCGGTTTGGCTTCCAACAAACCGGCGTAGGTGACGAAATGGCCGGCGGCCGCGTGCGGCGAGAACAGCTTTCGGGCAGCGCCAGCCCCAGCTTCTCCGGCGGCGGCAACGGCTTGCCCGCTTCCGCCTGCTTTCGAGCGTCGGCCAACTGCTTGGCAAGATCATCGTAGCGTTTCACGGCGGCGGCGTAACGCTTCACGGTCCGATCGAGCGCGTAGGGTTTGCTCTCGGCAAGCCACAACCGCTGAAACTCCTTGCCGAGGGCTTCGAGGGCGTCGCGGTCCTTGCGGACCAGGGCTTCGGCCTTGTCCAACAGCGGCAGGGCCCCTTTTCCGCCCGTGTCATACGCCTTGGTATAGAGCCCGGCCACCTCCAGCCCGTCGAGCATTCGCTGCCCGATCAGCTCCATCCGCCGCGCCCCCAGCAGGAACGAATCGAGCAGTTCGGCGTTGACGGCGGCTTCCTTCTTGCACGTTTCGAGGTGCTCGATCGCCGGCTGAACGATGGCAAGGAGCCGCTCGGCCGACGCCTTGACGCTTGCGGCCTTGCCCGCCGGCTTGAAGTCGTCCTGCCAAAACCGCCGGTTGTTCATGCCGTGCATGCCGGGCAGACGATGTGTCTTAGCGAGCAGCTCGATCGCCCGGCCGAAGTGATCCCCCTTTTCGCCGAACAGCACGGCCCCGACGCGGCGGTTGAAATCCTCCGGCTTCGTGGTCGACGCGTTCCACGCGCACTCGGCCCCCCAGGCGTAACCGTGCCACTTGTAGCCCTGGAGCGCCTCGCCGTCGTCCTCCCAGGCCGTGTTGAGCATGCCGATCGTGCCGTGCTTGGCCCCGTCGCGGACGAAGTTTTGGATGTTCGTGGTAGTGGTGCCGAAGTCGGGCAGGATCCGGCTCCAGTTGCTGATGCCCGGGCAGACGAAAAACTCGTAACCGGATTTGGCGAACGGGATGATTTGGTCCTCGAAGCTCTCCCGGCCCCCGTAACCCCACGTGAGCATGACCGTATCCTTAGGAATCTGGTCCAGCTTGTCGGGATGTTTCAAGATGATGTCGCCCCACATCATCATCCGCTTACCGTGCTTGTCCTTGAGCAGATCGTGGACGCGGCGGATGTGCTGGACGTAGACGCCGCCGACGCCGATCTTCTCGGCCAGTTGCTTCGACGGCCCCGTGCCCAGGCCCCAGGTCTCGTCGCAGCAGACGTTGAACATCTCGAAGGGCAGGAGCGGGCAGACCTCGCTGTAGAGGTCGTCCAGGAGTTCGTAGCTCTCCTCGTTGGCCGGCGTGAGCACATACCCCCGCTCGCCCAGATGCGCGTATTGCGGGTGCCGCAGTATGTCCTCGAAGTGGCCGAACGACTGCTGGTTGCCCAGGATGTCGACGTACTGCGGCTTGGCGTACTTGACCAGCGCGGCGAGGTCTTCCGGCGTTAGCGACCCGTCCTTCGGGCCGATCACCGGGTGTTTCTTGAAGGCGTACTGGTACTCCATGTAATAGGTCAGCAGGTTCATTTTCAGCCCCGCCCCCAGATCGACGTGGAGCTTGAGCGTATCGAGCGTGGAGCTGGGGCCGCGGGTAAGGTCGTCCTGGAAACACCGCCAGCGGAGCGAGGGCCAGTCGCGGATCGTCAGGCACGGCAGGGCCTTGCCGTGGCGGTTGGCCCGGATGAGCTGACACAACGTCTGCACGGCGTAGAACAGTCCCGCGTCGCCGGCGCCGCGGCAAACGATCTCGTCGGCAGTGACAGACAACCGATAATCCTCCGGCGTGGACTTGTCTTCCGGCGAAGAACGATCACGAATCGGAAGTTTCGGCATCGTTCCGCCCGGCTTGGCCGAAAGCCGCAACGAATGCGGATGATCCTTCAACCGGCGGACTTCCGGCATTGCAACCCCGCACCGCTTTAGCTCTTCACCGATCAACTGTGAGACGACAGCGGCGGCGCCGGCCGGCACTTCCAGAACTAGCTTCCCCTCGAGCGGAAACGTTCCCTCCTGCAATTCAACGCGCTTGGGAAACGGCACCAACCGCAAGTCGGACGCGTCATCGGCCGAGCCGACGGCAACCGATGAAGCGACAAACATGATTGCGGCCGGCAGATAGGAGCGGCAGGTCATCGCACACCTCCCTGATATCGAGGAGACGGAATTTCGGCGGACGGCACAACAGGCATCATCGCCAAAGCATGTTGCCTTGTCCAGGTTTTGATCTGACAGAACTCCGGCGAGAATCGCCGCCTTTGACCAATCCGGCGAACCCCTAAAAGCGTACCAGCCACACTTGACATGTGGGTATCCGCAGTCCTCCGCCAAGAGGGGGTTTTATTTGGAAATCAATTGTGGTAAATTCGGGCAACGTGAGGTGGTGCATTTTACCCCCACCAGAGGCACTCCCTATGCCGCCTTATGACTATGGGGTGTGGACCGCCGCAGCATGCAATCACGGAGGATCGGTCTTCAGTCTCATCCTTCCGATCCACAGAGAAGGAGGCAGATCAAGTGATGGACGACAAAGCGGCAGTAAACGGGGAGCCGACCATATTCATCGTCGACGACGATCAGGCCGTGCTCCGATCCCTCGGCGCATTGGTGAAGGTTATGTTCCCGCGCGTCGAAACGTTCGCCTCCGCGACCGAATTTATCGAGGCGTTTGATTCCCAACGGTCCGGTTGCCTGGTGCTCGACGTTGCCATGCCGGGAATGAGCGGATTGGAGCTGCAACGCAGACTGTCCGAGGACAAGGTCGACTTGCCGATTGTGTTTCTCACCGCCCACGGCAATGTGCAGATGGCGGTCGGCGCGATGCAGGCCGGGGCCGTCGACTTCCTCGAAAAACCCTTCCGCGAGCAGGAACTCTGGGAAAGCATCCGCAAGGCCGTCGACCGCGACGGGTGCAATCGACGCCGCAAGGCCCGGCGCCAGAGCATCGACGAGCGGATCGCCCAGTTGACCCGCGGCGAACGCGAGGTCTTCGATTTGATTCTCGAGGGCAAGTTCAACAAGGAGATCGCCGAAATCCTCAACCTCAGCGTCCGGACCGTGGAAGACCGCCGTGCACGGCTCATGAAGAAGATGGAAGCCGGCTCCGTCGCCAAACTGGTCCAAATGGCAATGACGCATTGAGGAAAGGGAAGAATCGCCGGAGCTACGCCAGGAAACACGAGACCTGATGGCCGTTGCCCTCGAGCTTCGGCGGGCGCTCGCGGCAAACGCCTTCGGCGATCGGGCAGCGATCAGCAAACGGGCAGCCGGGATACTCACGTTCGGGCGATGGAACTTCCCCGCCAAGGACCGTCTGCTCACGTTGTCGTTCCTTTACCGGATCGGGAATCGGCACCGCCGAAAGCAACGCTTTCGTATACGGGTGTTTGGGATGGCGATAGAGCGTCTCGGCATCCGCCACCTCGACCAACCGGCCGAGATACATCACGCCGATCCGGGTCGAAATGTGACGAACGACCGACAGGTCGTGGGCGATGAACACGTACGACAACCCGAGTTGCTCTTTGAGGTCCATCAGGAGGTTGATCACCTGGGCCTGGATCGAAACGTCCAGGGCCGAGACCGGCTCGTCGCAGAAGATCAGTTTCGGCTGGACGGCCAGTGCCCGGGCGATGCCGATTCGCTGTCGCTGGCCGCCGGAGAATTCGTGGGGATAGCGGTTCAGATAGCGCGGGTTCAGACCAACCAGGTCGAGCAACCGCATGACTTCGAGCTTCCGTTGCCGTGCCGGGTGTAGATTGAATATCTTCATCGGTTCGGCGACGATCCGCCCGACGGTCATCCGCGGGTTCAACGACGCGAACGGGTCCTGAAAGACCATCTGTAACTGCCGCCGCCAGGGCCGCATGGCACCCTCGTCGAGGCCGTCGATCCGCTGGTCCTCCCAACGGACTTCGCCGCTGATCGGCGCGGTCCGCGGGATGAGATTCAGGATCGCCCGGGCGGTGGTCGATTTGCCGCAGCCCGACTCGCCGACCAGTCCGAACGTTTCACCTTCGCCGACCGTGAAGCTGACGCCGTCGACTGCCCGCACCGCGCCGCGGGTGCGGTTGAAGATACTTCCTCGCGAGAACGGGAAGTAGACTCTCAGGTCGTGAACAGCGAGTTGCGGCATCGTCGTCAGGGATTGGGGGCTAGGGGCTGGGGACTGGGGACTGGTGGCTGCCAAAAGCCCCCGCACTGCGTGCGGGGGTTCTGCAGCAAGACTCCCAAGCGTGTCTCAAATTGTAAACCGCAAGTTGATTCATGGTTACAATCAGGAATTCGAGGCAAGCGGTTTGTGCGGGGTTGCTTCTTCGACGTCGACGAAACAGGCCTTGCGGTGTTCGCCTTCGCCTTCAAGCGGCGGGTTCTCGACGGCGCATCGTTCCATTGCGAACGGGCACCGCGGCCGGAACGGGCAACCCGCCGGCAGGTCGACCAGGTGGGGCGGCTGGCCGGCGATCGGGGTCAGGCGGGCGCCTTTGTGTTCGTCGAGCCGCGGAATCGATTCGAGCAGACCGAGCGTGTACGGGTGGAGCGGCCGGCGGAAAAGCTCGTCGGCGCCGGCCTCCTCGACAAACCGCCCGGCGTACATCACCACCACGCGATGACACGTCCCGGCGATCACTCCCAGGTCGTGGGTGATCAGGATAATCGCCGTCTGCTCCTCCTGTTGAAGCTGCTTCATCAGGTCGAGGATTTGCGCCTGGATCGTCACGTCGAGCGCCGTCGTCGGTTCGTCGGCGATCAGCAGGGCCGGCTTGCACGAGAGCGCCATGGCGATCATCACCCGCTGTCGCATCCCGCCGGAGAGCTGGTGCGGATAGTCGTGTATGCGCCGTTCGGGCGAGGGCATGCCGACCCGTTTGAGCATCTTGATTGCATGTTGCAGGGCCTGCTGATAGGAGTGGCCGAGGTGTAACCGGGTAACCTCGGTCATCTGCTGGGCGATTGTCAGGAACGGGTTGAGCGAGGTCATCGGGTCCTGGAAGATCATGGCGACGTGGTGGCCGCGGATTTTCGCCAATTGCCGCTGGTCCATTTTCAGCAGGTCGTCGCCGCGAAAGACGGCTGTGCCGTCGACGACACGGCCCGGCGGCCGCGGCACAAGCCCCATCACCGCCAGGTTCGTAACCGACTTGCCCGAGCCCGACTCCCCGACGATGCCGAGCGTTTCGCCCGCGGAAACCGAAAACGACACCCCGTCAACCGCCCGGACAATGCCTTCGTCGGTCTTGAATTGCACGATCAGGTTTTCGACGTCAAGGATCATGTTGATAGATAGCAATCGTGAACAGTGGGTAGCTGTCCACTCTCCACGGCCCATTACTCACTTCTCGTTGTCCTCTGCCGACGGTCCTCGGTCCTCTTCCGGTTCCCCGATAGGGCCCTCGATGCAGACCGCCTTCTGCCCTTGAAGCGCGCCGGGGCGGGCGTGGTACTTGGGAACGCCGTCGACGGTGACGGTCAACGGGCTGTCGATGCGATGCTCGGTGGTCACGATGTCGCCGACGCGGAGATCCGCCAGGTCGCTCGTGCTGATCTGGGTTTGGGCCAACGGTACTTCGATCTCCACCAGCGAATCGCTGATCGAGGGAAAGCTCTCCGGTGCGACGGCCGTCCCGTCGCCGATTTGCTCGATCGCCTTGCACGGAACACCGAGGCTCGCCGGCCCGCGTGCCTGGTCGACCGTCAGTTCGAAACGGATCACGACGAGCGTTTCGTCCGGCATTGCGAGTTGCACCTTTTTCGGATCGCTTTCCACCTGGATCACTTCGGGCCGCAGCGGAAGCGTTTTTTCCCAGGCACGGCGGAGTCCGTCAAGGAACGCGCCGGCAATCCTCGCGGCCAGGCGGCATTCGATTTCCGTCAGGGGCCGCCCGGTTGGCTGATCCGTTTCGCGGCCGCCGCCGAGCAGGCGATCGATCATCGGGTACAGAATCGAGGGGGTGATCTCCAGCGAGAGGTTTCCTTCGAGCGGTTCGGCCTTGATAAGATTGATGTACGTAGGATTTTCCAGGTTGCGGAGAAACTTGCCACAGGCAAGCCGGTCGGCGCCGGCGGGGCGGACTCCGACCTCGGTCCGCAGCATGGCCGACAACGCGGCGCCGAGATTCCCCCCGAGGTCTTCGTACATCGATTGCGGCACCGGTGTGCGGTCTTCGACGAGCCCGGCCGGTTCGCCCTCCGGCTCCTGACCGTCCGTCGCGTCGTTCAACAAGCTTTCCACTTCCGATTGGCTCAGCGCGTCGCTTTTCATGGGATCTATTCCCGCACTTGTCCGCTTCCGTAAACGACGTATTTGTAGCTTGTCAGTTCGTTGATTCCACACGGGCCCCGGGCATGGAACTTGTCGGTGCTGATGCCGATTTCCGCGCCGAGGCCGAACTCGCCGCCGTCGTTGAACCGCGTGCTCGCGTTGACCATCACCGCCGAGCTGTCGATCCTCGCGGCGAATTGGCGGGCTGCACCGAGATCGGTTGTGATGATCGCTTCGGTGTGCTGCGAGCTGTAGCGGTTGATGTGCTCGATCGCCTCATCGAGCGAATCGACGATCTTGACCGACATAACCGCGGCGAGGTATTCGGCTCCGAAGTCCTCTTCCGTTGCGGGGATCGCACCGGGCAGGAGTTCTCGTGCCCGGTCGTCGGCCCTCAGTTCCACGCGGCGGGCAGCGAGTGCCTTGCCGATCGGCGGCAACAGTTCCTCGGCCGCTTGCGAGTGGACGACCAGCGATTCGGCCGCATTGCAGACACCCAGCCGCTGGCATTTCGAGTTGACCGCGAGCCGTACGGCAAGCTCGGGGTCGGCCGCGCGGTCGATGTAAACGTGGCAGTTGCCGGCGTAGTGCTTGATGACCGGCATTCGGGCTTCCTCGCTGACCCGTCGAATGAGTCCTTCGCCGCCGCGGGGGATCGTCACGTTGATAGACTCGGGCATCCGGAGGAAGCATCCCACGGCCTCGCGGTCGGTCGTCGAGACGAGCTGAACGGCGTCGGCCGGCAACCCGGCTTCGTCGGCGGCTTCAGCAAGGATCGCGGCAATCGCGGCGTTGCTGTGCGCGGCTTCCTTGCCCCCGCGGAGGATCACGGCGTTTCCGCTTTTCACGCAGATGGCGGCGGCGTCCGCGGTGACGTTCGGCCGCGACTCGTAGATGAAGAATATCACGCCGAGCGGCACGCGGATCTTTTGCACTTCGAGACCGTTGGGGCGAACCGACGACGAGATGACCTCGCCGATCGGTTCCGGCAGCGCGGCGACTTCGTCAAGCGCCGCAGTCAACGAATCGATTCTCGCCGGTGTCAGCCGCAACCGGTCGATCTGCGCGTCGGTCAGGTTGAAGCCGGGCGCCGCGGCGATGTCTTTTTCGTTCGCGCTGGTCAGTGCGTCCGACCGCAGTTGCAAGAGCCGGGCACTTCGTCGGAGCCAATCCTGTTTTTGGGCGCCGGTGACACATGCCAGCCGGGCCGCGGCCCGGTTCGCTCGCCGGGCCACGTCCAGGCAATATGCCTGCAAGTCGTTCTGCTTTCTCGTCGTCATGGCGGAGTCATCGTTGTAATAACGGAATCGTCAGGTAAGTATGGTTCAAAGACTACCGGAAGTCAACGGACATTTGGCCGTCCGGCGCGGTTCTACAGCAGCCCGCCGGTTGCCTCGTAGAGGAGCAGCGCCTGGCGGACGGCGCCGACGTCGTGGACGCGGACGATCTGCACTCCTTGCCGGGCAAGCGAGAGCGCGACGCCGATAGTGCCGGCCCCGCGATCTGCCTCGTTGTCGTCGAGCACTTCACCGATGAATCGTTTCCGGGAGTGGCCGATCAAGATGGGGCACCCCAGGTCATGGAACCGTGCCACGTTGGAAAGGAGCGCCAAGTTGTGTTCGGCAGTTTTGCCGAACCCGATCCCGGGGTCCAGCGTGATGCGTGACTGCTCGACCCCGGCCTCGATCAGCGCATCGCGGCGATCTTTCAGGTATGAGAAGATCTCTTCCACGACGTTGTCGTAGACCGGGGCGTGCTGCATGGTTTGCGGGGTACCCTGCATGTGCATGACACATACGCCGCAGTTGCTCTCGGCGGCCAGGGAAACCATCGCCGGTCCACCCTGCAGTCCGGTAACGTCGTTGATCACTTCGGCCCCGGCGGCAAGGGCCTCGCGGGCGACCGTCACCTTGTCGGTGTCGACGGAGATCGGCACGAAGGACTGTTCGGCCAGTGTGTGGACGACCGGGACGACGCGGCGGAGCTCTTCGTCGGCGTCGACCGGTTCGGCTCCCGGCCGCGTGCTCTGCCCGCCGATATCGAGCAGATCGGCCCCCTCGTCGGCCAGTTGCAATCCGTGGTCCACGGCGGCGGCCGGGTCGAGGAACTTACCCCCGTCGGAAAAGCTGTCGGGTGTAACGTTAATGATGCCCATCAGCAGCGGGATTCTTCCCGCAGTGAGCGTTTGGGTACGGAGCTTCCACCGGTTGATCGAGCCATACATGGCCGGTAGTGTAACAAATAGGACACGTGCCGTCACCCCCGGGTGAGAGGAAAATCCGTTGAAAAGCCTCTCGCAGCAGTCTCCTACCACGGGGCTTCCATCAAGGAGACGATCTGCTCGGCCACCTGTTTGATCGCGTCCTGCTGGCCGACGACCGTGGACTGGCCGGTTTGAGGGATCACGTTGCCGACGCCCACCAGCTTGACTACATCCGGCGGCAGGGCAACGGAGCGGGTATTGCGGATCGCCTTGCCGCGGTTGTCGATCCAGCTCACGTCGACGCAGATATTGACCTGGTATTCCCGCGGTTCGCTGGCGCCGCTCTGGATCAGGACGCGCTTGCGGTCGTAGGCGATGCGGCCGGTGAGAACGCTGTCGGCGTCGGGGTTTCCGGTGACCCGGTAGGGTGTTTTCAATTCGATTTCCTTGCAGACCGCTTCGGTAAGCTGCTCGCCGAGCCCGCGGCGGAAGCTGCCGGAATCGAAGACGGGCACGTAGACGGTACGGATGTGTGCGGGATAGAGCGACCGGCTTCCGACCTGCCACCCCGCGCAGCCGGCTGTGCAAGCCGCGAAGATCAGCAAGCCCCCGGTTCTCGTCCACATCATTGCCGTCATTACCTTCGCCCCACGGTTCAATCATTCGTTGGGAAGAGATCCGTCAGCCATTTGAACCGGTTGGGCGGTACGGCCGGTCTGCCGCGGATTTCCTCGAGGCGTTCGGCGGCCCGTTTGGCAAACGACGTCTGCGGGTATTCCTTGAGGACACCCTGGTAGTAGTGGCGGGCTGCGCCGTAGCATTTCTTCTTATCGTAATACCGGGCCATGGCCCAATCGCGCGCGGCCTGCTGCTCGACAATTTCTCTGCGGGTCTTCTCGACCCGCTGCCGCTCGGACGACTCCAACACATGGGAAAACTGCGTCAGCGCCTGTTCGGCGATTTCGTCGGCTTCGTCCAGGGCCGTGCCGTCGTAGATCTCGCCTTGATACATCCGCCGCGCGGCCTGGAGCCCCAGCAGGCAGGCCTGCGCCTGGTGTTCGCTTCGGGGAAATCCCTTGCGCAAGTCGTCGTATTGACGTGCGGCGTCCTCCCAGCGCTTCTTTCGGAAATAGGCGTTGGCGGTGGCCATCACGGCATCGTCGGCCAGAGGACCGATCGGGTCTTTCATCCGGATCGTTTCGTACGCCTTGATTGCGTTGCCGAACGTGTCGAAACGGGGCCGCTTCTTGTCGGTCAGATTTGGGGTGATCGGCCAGTGCGGCGACTTTTCCTGGACGTTTTCCCAATATTGTCCGATCGCAAACAGCCGCTTGCACATCGTATCGAGATGCCGGGAATTCTCGTATTTTTTCAGGGTATTATCGTAGGCGTCTTGTGCCTTGGGATATTCGTCGGAGAAGAAGTAGCACTCTCCCTCGAGGAACATGGCGTCTTCTTCCAATGCCGAGTCGGGCCATCGCGAGGCCGCCCCTTTGAACTGCTTCGCTGCTTCCGGGTATTTTTGCTCGGTGAAGAGCTGTTTGCCTTTGCTCATCAGTTCTTGGGCAATCCGTTCGTCCGGCCCGAAGCCGATCAATTTTTTTGCGGTTTTCTCGATGTTTTCCGGAGCGAGGTCCTCCCATTGAAAGCCGTCGTCCTTGTTCGGTGCGAAGGGATCGGCATCCGGGCCGGTTGCCGGCACCACGTTCGGCGATCTGCCCGGCGGCAAGTTGATCGGCTCGGTGGCAGAGGCGGCCACCACGCCCGAGGCGCCCACCACGCCCTGCGGCGGGACGGGCTTATTTGCTTGTCCGGAAGTCCACGGAAAGGCAGCACAACCGGCGGTCGAGCCGGACACAACAGCCAGGATCGCAAATCGCTTCAAACCCTGAATTGACATGGGACGTCCTTGTCCTTCGTTGTCGTCCATAGGAAAGTCACTTCCACATCATGCCGAGATGCTCTTGCATGCGCGGTTTCCTGCCCAACTGGTGGGAAACGTACCGGTTGAGGACCCCGCGGATCTCGCCGAGGGACCGGGGACCGGTCTCCATACGTTGCCAGGATGTGTTTTGTGCGTCAGCCAGTTGTGCCATGGTCCGCAGCGCCTCCGCGCTGACTGAAATGATCTGTCTCTTTCCCACCCGACACTTGTCGCAAAGCACCCCGCCGTCGAGCAACCCGAAGGCGATCCGGGCGGAACTCTTCACCGGTTTGCTGCACTCGACACACGCGCCCAGCGACGGCGCGTGCCCGAGCAACCGCAAAGCGCCGAGTTCAAAACGGATCACGCACCGCGCGACCAGTTCGCCGCTGGAGAGGGCCTCCAGGGTTTCGTCGGCCAGATCGAAAAGCTCCGGATGAGGATCGTCTTCGTGCGTCAAGCCGGCAAGCAGTTCGGCCACGTAGTAGCCGGCATACAACCCGAACAGGTCGCGGCCGGCCGGCCGGAACCGCCGCTGGAGCTTCGCCTCGGTTAGCAAGTCCAGTGCCTCGGACGATTTGTGGAGGAACACTATTCGACAACGGGCCAGCACGTCAAGGGCAGACTCGAACGGGCCCTTTAATCGCCTGCCCCCCTTTGCTAAAGTGCCTATCTTGCCGAATTCTCGCGTGAACAGGGTCACCACGAGGCTGGTCTCGCTAAAATCGACCGTCCGAAGAACGATGGCGTCGGCTTTTTCAGAGGGCATGAGGTGTGTTAGCCCGGATTGTTCGTGGGATTGTTTAGCGGGCGGGCTTGCCCGCCGTTGCAACTGGCTACCAATCGGTGACATTATGGCAACAGCGGGCAAGCCCGCCCGCTAAACGTTACATAGTGCCATTGGGTAGCGCCGGCCACGGCCGCGGCGGCCAGGGGACCGGCTTGGACTTCCCGCGGGTCTCGGGGAAGGGAACGGCGCCCACTTTCTTCGCCCAGCGGCGCCATTTTTTATCGAGGCGTTCGACGATCTCGGGATGTTTTTCGGCCAGGTCCTCGGATTCGCTGCGGTCTTCGGCCAGGTTGTAGAGTTCCCAGGCCCGCTGGTCGCGGTCGTTGTTGGTGACCAGTTTCCAATCGCCGTCGCGCACGGCGGCGTGGGTCTCGTGCTGCCAGTAGAGCGTCCGGGGTTCGGCCTTACACTCGTCGAGGAAACAGGGAACCATGCTGACACCTTCGGCCGGCGTGATTTTGCGGCCGTTGAACGTCTCGGGGTATTTGGCCCCGGCTACTTCGCAGAGCGTCGGCATCACGTCGATCAGGTGGAACGGCGGTTGGCTGCAAATGCGTCCGGGCTTGCGGATCCCGTCGGGCCAATGGGCAATAAACGGCGAAGCGATGCCGCCCTCGTGGGTGAATTTCTTGTACTTGCGGAACGGCGTGTTCGAGTAGGCGGCCCAGCACTGGCCTTGCGAGATGCTCCACCCGCCCTTCTTTCGCCAGTCCTTGTAGTTCGCGGCGGTGTATTTGCCCCAGTTCATCCCGAAAAGGCCCAGTTCCCCCGAGCATCCGTTGTCGGAGAAGAAGAGGATCAAGGTATTGTCGAGAATCCCGCGGCGCTTGAGACGTGCGACGATCCGTCCGACGTTCCGGTCGAACCGGTCGATCTGGCCCGCGTACATCGCGCGGCGGAAATCGAGTTCCTTCCGGTCCTTTTCGCTGAGCGAATCCCACCGGGGTAAGAAGTCGGTGTCAACACCCGTCTGTGTGAACCCGGGCACCTTTTTGTTGACGAACCCGCGTACCCGGGGCAGCTTTTGCGTCTTCGGCACGATACCCATCCGTTTCATCCGCTCGAACTTCTCTTCGCGGAGTTTGTCCCAGCCCTTCATGTACCGGCCGCGGTATTTGTCGATCAGGCCGTCCGGCGTCTCCAGCGGAAAGTGCGGTACGTTGTAGCAGACGTGCAGCAGAAACGGCTTCGATTTGTCTTCGAGCGCCCGGTCGATGTAGTCGATCGCCGCGTCGGTGAAGAAATCGGTCGTGTAAAACTCCTCGTCGGGCCGGTACGGGTTGACCGGGTTTTCACCCGCAGGGATGAGCATCTTCCGGTCGCGGTAGATATCGCACGCGCGGAGCACCTTCCAGTAACTGTCGATGTGCGGATAGATTCCGGTGAAGCGGTCGAACCCGCGGACCTCCGGACGCGCGTGTGGCTCGTGGCCCGCGTGCCACTTGCCGACCAGCATCGTTTGATAACCGGCCGGGCGGAGGACCTCGCCGAAGGTGACGCATTGGTCGTTGATGTTGCCCTCGTAACCTTCGCCGCGGTTGCGATAGACCATCATCCCGATGCCGGCCTGGTGGGAATAGAGCCCGGTCAGCAAGGCCGCCCGCGAGGGGCAACACCGGCACGTGTTGTAGAACTGCGTGAACCGCACGCCGCCGGCGGCCAGGCGGTCGAGATTCGGCGTTTCGATCTCGCCGCCGAAGCAGCCGATGTCGGAGTAACCCATGTCGTCGACGAACAGGATCACAATATTCGGCCGCTGCCCGGCATCGCTTTCCGCGGAACGGCAGGCCGCCGGCGCGGCCGGCGCCACGGCGAGAAGCACAAAAGCCTTCAAGAAATCACGCCCGTTCAAGCTCCTGCTCAGCATGTTCGTTTCTCACCTTTCAGATCATCGCGTTATGGGTAACCCGGCGCCTGCTACTTGCCTTTTCCCAGGCACAACACGTTGCCGTCGCGGGTTGTCATATAGAGACGTCCGCCGGCGGCGGCCATGCCGTCCCAGACGGGCGGGGATGCCAACGGGCGTTCGGCCACCTTGCTGCCGTTTTCGGTCGACATGGTCCACAGCAACCCGCCCTTGCGGCCTTCGTACGAGGCGGCCAGTTCCACCGGATCGGCCGACATCGGCATCCCCCCCAGCAGCAGCAATCCGCCCGCCCGCACCATCGCCCGCGGACGCATCGGCAGATCGACCAGCCAGCGGAACTTCACGGGGTCGTCCGGCTTGCGGAAGTCGGGCAGGGCCGGCTCGTCGGCCGAAAACGACTTGCAATTTTCGGCGAAGAGTTGGTAGCTGTACTCCCGCGACTTCCGCCGGACGCCCCAGACGGTCTCATCATCGAAGGAGAGGAGCAAGCCGTACGGAACGGACAGACGCGAGCCGAACGCACCGCCCATCCTGTTGGCGATCCACGAATAGGCGACGGGCGTGCGGCTGAAGTCGCCCGTGCCCAGCGCCCAGTGCGACCGGTGTACCTCCGCCCCGTCCAGCAACCCCGTGGTGGAGAACAGGTGGCGGCCCTTCTTTTCCTGCTGGACGAGCTTCGGATCGAACCGCAAGGTCCGCAGGTAGACCGACATCCCGTCGCTGACGAGGATGTCGTTCGTCGACCCGGCCATCGAAAAGGCGTCGCTCCGGTCGGGGGCGGCAAAGGTCTTGTAGTCGGTGGCGTTCTGAGAGAAGCCCTTGCGCGGGATCTCGCCGGCCTTGTCCTTTCCGTCGCTCGGCTTCGGATGCGAGTTGCGGACGTTCGCGTGGCAGAGGACTTTGCCGGTCGCCGGGTCGAGCCCGTAGAGATAGATCCCGCCGTCGAGCCAGGAAGACCTGCCTGCGGCGGCGTACGCCACGCCGTCGTGGATGAGCACGTTTCCATGGACCGGCCAGACCGATTCGACCTGGTCGAGCGCCACAGTGTTCAAGTCCTCCGGCGCCGCCCGGAATCGCCAGACCAGCTCGCCGTCGGACAACCGGAGGCAGTAGACGTATCCGTCGGCACATCCGAAGATCGCCATACCCTGGTAGACGGTCGGTGGCGAATCGACGCGCCCGCCGGCGGTGAAGGTCCACCGCCTCTTGCCGTCGGCGGCATTCATGGCGATGATCTGGTGCGTGTCGATGGCCGAAACGATGACGTTGCCGCCGGCCACAACCGGGGCGCTGATCCGGCCGCCGAGGTCCGTTTCCCAAACGTCGTCCAACTCGGCCGGGAGTTTCGTTTTCGTCGACCCGCTCCGCAACGGATCGTGGCGATGTGTGGACCATTGGTCGCCATTTCGGGTTTCGGATTTCGGATTTCGGACTTGTCCAAATGCCGGGCCGCGCTCAAGCCGGTCATTGGCTCTCGACTCTCGACTCTCGACTCTCGACTTCTCCGGCGCGACTGCCCAGAATCCCCAGAGTTTTGCCTCCATGAAGCAGCCGCAGGCGTGCGAGGGGGCGTAGAGAAGCCCGTTGCACGGCATGACCCCGTATTGGCACGTGCCGCGGATCCAGTTGTTTCGGGTGTGGTTGTTGCCGAGGAGGTCGAGGAACTCGGTTCCCCGCTTGGCGGTCAGGATGTACCGATCGGTCGCCTTTTCGCGATAGCATCGGTGGTGGTGCCCGGCGGTCCAAATCTCCTGCACCGCGTTGTTGGTTTTTTTGACCTCGCCGGTGTGCAGATCGCGTCCTTTGTCGAAGTCGGGACCGAGCCAAACGAGGCCGTCGATGACGAAAACGTCGCCCGGCGAGCGGCAAAGCCCCAACCGGGCCGGGCAGTCCCAGAGCGGTTTGCCGTCCTCGGCCGACAGTGCGTTGAGATTGCTGCCTGTGGCCGAGAGCACGACCCCGTCGCGGACGACCAGTGTTGCATTGCCGGTGCTGCTGGCGGACTTGGATTTTTTCTTCTTAGCGGGTTTCGACGGTCTGCCGGACTTTTTCTTTCCGGCCGGCGCGGATGCTTGCGCGGTCGTTTTTGGTTTTTCCGCCGCCGCGGTGTTCCAAAGTGGTTTGCCGCTGTCGAGTTTCAGGCACACAACGCCGCCGCCGGCCTGAAAGAAGACGCGTCCGTCGGTGGCGGCGAGCGTCAAAGGGACGAGCCCCGGCGATTCGGTCCATTTCCACATCGTGTCGCCCGTCTCGGGACGGACGGCGACGACGGATTTCTCGTTGGGAAACTTGAACTCCCCCCGCCGCGTCGGATCGACCTTGATTTGCTCGGCGGCGGGCAAGCCGGTCACGACCAACAGAACGCCGTCGCTGAGGATGATCTCTTCTGCGCTCTTGGTCTCCTTATACGTCTTGATGATTTCGCCCGTCACCGCATCCAGGGCCGATACCGGCTCATCCATCCCGAGCGGGGCGTAGACCCGGTCTCCCTTGGCCACAAGCGTTCGCGGAAGCTGGGCCGGCCCGGCCCGGAATCCGTGCCCGTGCCACGCCCACGACGACATGGGCCGTCTCCATAGAAGGACACCGTTGAAGGCATCCCGGCCGACAAGGAACCATTTGCCCGGCACTTTCATCGAGGCGGCCGGCGCCTCGTCCATGATGTAGAAGACCCGCCCGGCCGCCGAGACGACCGAGCTGATGCTGGCCAGCTTGTGATGGTTGCGGCTCCAGGTCGGCGCCGCCATCCACTGGATGTGGCGAGGCGGGCCCACGATCGTATCGTAGGCAACCGCGTTGCCGTCGGCGTCGTGCAGGTAATGCGTCCACTCGTCGATCTCCTTCGGCCGGGGCTTGACCGTCTTCGCCCACTTGCCATCGGTCTTGATGTACGCGACCCCGTTCGGGCACAACACCCGCACTACTTCTTTCATCGAGACTGCACCGAGGTCTTCCGACACGACCAAGTCAACGAGATTGTCGACGTACGGCAGCCGCGGGCCGCTTAGCCGGGCGACCGACACCTTGCCGGTGAGCCCGAGCGACGCGATATACTTGCGGGCCTGTGCGATGTTCTTCGCATCGGTGTCGAGTCCATGGACCAGATAACTGTCGTTTGCCCGGAGTGCCGCGGTCAGCTTGCCGTCGCCGCAGCCGAGCTGGACGATCAGGCCGCCTTGGACGCCCGTCGCATCGAGGATTTTTCGGGCAGCCGCCTTGGCACTTGTCTCGGCGGCGTTCGAGACGCCCGCCAGTACGAACAGGACCAGAACGCACACCCCCCCACGGTTCCCAAAGCCACCCGTTAGTGTTTTTGTCTTCATTGCGCAATTCTCCTTGATTTCCTGCTGGAAAGCCGCGGCCGGCGGTCGCCGCCTCCTATTATTGCCGAAACGGGCGATGCTGCAAGTCTCGACGCCGGATTAGCCGAATCGATCAACCCGGCCAAAGTTGAATATTTCCCGAATTTGCGGTATCATGACCTCGACGTGATGTCGCGGATCGCCGCGGCCAATCAGGGGTCCAAAGGTTACAGGAAAGCCTCTTTTTCGAAAGCAGTATCTATGTGTGAATTGTCTGACGTTTCAGAAGGGACGGATCGTCGCAGTTTCCTGAATCGGGCGTTGATGGCTGCTGCGGGAGCGGGGGCCGCGATAAGCCTCGAGGAGCGAATCCTCCTGGCCGCCATGCAGGATGGGGAGAGCGACGGCCCGAAGCAGGACGACGCCGAGGGTGAAACCATGCCGTGTGGAAAGATCGGCGACTTGAAAATGAGCCGAATGCTCCTCGGCGGCAATCTCATCGGCGGCTGGGCGCATAGTCGCGATCTGCTCTACGTCTCGCAACTCTTCAAGGCCTATAACACGGAACCCAAAATCCTCGAAACCCTCCAACTCGCCGAGCAGCAGGGGATCAATACCATCCAAATCGATCCCGTCTGTCAAGGCGTGGTGGAAAAATACAAGAAGCAGTGCGGTGGAAAAATCCAGACCATGCTCTGCATGCACCCTACCAACGACAAAAAAGCGGTGCAGGAAGAAATCAAGCGGCTCGTCGACAAGGGCGCGACGACCCTCTACACCCACGGCGCCGTCACCGACACCCGGGTCAGACTCAACGAGATCGATGCCGTCGGACGGGCGGTCGACCTCATCAAGCAGGAGGGTGTGAAGGCCGGGATCGGGAGCCATTCGCTCCAGACGCCGATCGCCTCTGAAAAAAACAACTTGAATCCCGACTACTACGTCAAGACGTTCCACTTCGACAGGTATTGGTCCGCCATCCCCAAGGAACATCGCGAAGAATGGTGTTGGCACAAGGGACAGAGCATCGACCACAACAAGTACCACGACAACATCTTCTGCCTCGACGCGGAGAAGACCGAGGCGTTCATGGCAACCGTCAAAAAACCCTGGGTGG
Source organism: uncultured Planctomycetaceae bacterium (assembly GCA_964547995.1). Classification (GTDB taxonomy): domain Bacteria; phylum Planctomycetota; class Planctomycetia; order Pirellulales; family Thermoguttaceae; genus CAZJRB01. Next base: position 52,602 of record CAZJRB010000001.1, read on the forward strand.
CGTTCAAGGTGTTGGCGGCCGGGGCGATTCACCCCCGGTTCGGGTTCTCGTATGCCTTCAGGCGCGGTGCCGATTTCATCATCGTCGGCATGTTCGATTTCCAGATCGCCGGCAACGTCAAACTTGCCAACGACCTGTTGAGGAAGATCAGCAGCCGCAAGCGACCTTGGTATGCATAGCCCGGATTATTCACGTAGGGTGGGACAAGCGTGCGTGGGCCCTTGGTGGGCCGGTGGAAACGGCGATCTTCCCTAAATCAACGTGCCAACGTCGCGGAACGATCGATCGCACGCGCCGGTCCACCAACGAGCCGTTTCCTTGTCCCACCCTACGAGTTCATGAATAATCCAGGCTAGCTGCCACCGTCGCCAGACGGTGGAGACCCTCCTTTTGCGAGAGATTGGCACTTGCCAACCACACTCTGGGGAGCGTGGCTACCGTTTTCCGACAAAGCCTAGTACCGTACGATCATTGAAACTGTGGGTGCCATGCCCACGCTTGCCGTGGGCATGTTTTGCAACGCCCGCAAACATGCCCACGGCAAGCGTGGGCATGGCACCCGACAACCCACAATCTCGGTTGTCACAAGGTACTAGCGTGCCCTCCTTCATCATCGAGGTTGTTTGTCTCGCTGCGCGAGGATCTTCTTGAGGGCCTCCTCAGCGTTTCTGCTTACATAAGATTCGGGGTCTTTGGCGGCTTTCTTGAGCGCCTCGACTACGGGTGGCGAGGGTTTCCCGATTTTTCCCAAGGCCTCCGCTGCGGTGGCCCTCACCGAGGATTCTTTGTCTTGCAGTGCGGTTATCAAGGCGGGAATGGCCTCCTCGGCGGCCGGGCCGATATTTCCCAGTGCCTCGGCGGCGGGATAACGCGCTTCACGCGGGTCTCGAAGCAGACGGATCAACAGCGGTATCCCGGGCTTGGCTGCCGGGCCGATCTCGCCCAAGGCCCTTATGGCAGGAGTACGAACAGTATATTCTTTGTACTTCTTGATATATTCGATCAGGGCGGGAACCGCCGTCTTGGCATCGGGCCCAACTCTTCCGAGCGCCTCGACCGCCCGAAATCTCACCCCCTCCCAGGGATCTTCGAGCGCCTTGATCAGCGCCGGGACGGCATCCTTGGCATAGGGTCCGCATGCGCCCAGCGACAGTGCGGCGTATTGTCGTAGATAGTTGCCCTCGTCTTGGAGTGCCCGTATCAGGGCGGGCACGGCAAGTGCGGCTGCTTTGGCCGTTTCTTGGTCGGCCAGCTTGGAAGCCTTTGCGTACCTCGCCTGTTCTTCCGGCGACCACGATTCGACCGGGCCGTTTTTGTTACAGAGCGTCCATTTGGGAAACACCTTGGAGAGGTCGACCTGCGGCGGCACGATCGGGTTGAAGGAAGCTGCGGCTGCGGTACGGACCTGGTAGTGTGGATCCTTCATCATCCGCACCAAGGCAGGCACCGCCGGTTTGGCGTCGGAGCCGAGATTCCCGATCAAGTGGATCGCCTTTTCCCGCTCGTTCGAGTCGGAGCTTTCGAGTTGCTTGGTGAGTTTTGCGAGCTGCTCGCGTTTGTGTTGGCTGCGAGCATCGACTTTTTGTACGACGACCAGTTTGATGCCGAGTTCCGCACAGGTTTTTTTCAGCTTCCGAACGGTTTCTTGGGGTACCGGCTCTTTCGCCAGGTTGCGCCAGAATAGGCTCTCCCCTTTCGCCAACCCCGACAGGTGCTGCTTGAGGTCGTTCACGCCGACGATTGTGGTCTCTCGAGCCATGATCGTCTCTCGAGCCATGATCATCGAGAGGGGCTTCTGCCGGTTGGTGCCCCGCAGAACACGGAAGTGCCAGTCTTCTCCGACTAGTTTCCACGAGTAGAGTTCCATTCCTTTACCCGCCAGGCCACGCTTGGGATTCTTCGCCGAGGGAACGTCGTCGGCGAGGGTTGAATCGACGCAGAATCCCACAACCAAGCATAGGATCAGGGCCAGCGGCGTTGTTTTCGTCGTTCGCATTGTGTTGTTCCTTTCCGGTTTCCAAGCGAAGCGGCACGGGATTTCCTGCTAACAGAAACCGATATCCCCGTGGAAGAGTGTAATAAATCCGGGGCAAGTTGAGTGTAACGAGTTTGTAACAGTTCTGTTGCGAGGGAGGTTCGGGTAGGGGGCAACGGTCTGTAGGGAACGCCCTCTGTAGCGTTCCCTACAGGAGAGTTGCGGCCCCACCGGCATCTCCGCTTAGCCCAACAACATTCCGGCGTAGCCGACGACGCGGCTTGTGTCGCCGCTGGTCTCGGCGCTCGTGGCATAGCCGACCAGCTCGCATCGCTTCAGCTTCTTGAGGCGCCGGAGAGCTTGCATCACGATCACGGCGGCGCAGACCCCGCACATGCTGATCCGGTTGCCGCGGACCGTCTCGAAGAGCCTTGCCGGATCGAGCGTCTCCATGGCGTCGAGCACCATGCGGTCGACCCGTTGCGTGGTTGCCTCGTCGGCAAAATGGTTCATGTCGCTCGAGACCACCAGCAGCGGGCGCGGGGACACGTTGCGGACGACATCGCCCAACTCGTCGCCGAAGCGCAGAAGCGCAGGCAAATCGCCCGCGCCGACGGTAATGCCGACGACCTTGGTCTTGGGCGCCAGCCTCGATATGATCGGCAGCAGGACCTCGATCGAGTGTTCCTGCTGGTGGGCAGCGGCGTCGAGTTGCAGTCCGGCGATGGAATCGGCCAGGCGCCGGGCCAGATCGGGATCGGACTCGACTTCGCCGGACGGCAAGGTCCAGCGGTCGTGCGGCGCGACGGCCCATTCCAGACCGCCCGGGCGATGCTTCGGACTGAGGATGATCACCTGCCCGGGAATCTTTACCCGGCCGAGTGTTTCCGCGGCCAGCTTGCCCGAGTAGGTCCATCCGGCGTGGGGTACCATCACGGCGGGCCACGCTTTGGCTCGCTTCCGCCGCTTGGGCAACATGTCGTCCAACGCGCTGTCGATATCGTTCGGCGACGCGGGATAGAACGCCCCGGCGACGGCGGCCGGCCGCACCGACGCACCGGACTGCGGTTGCGGCGCGCTCGCCATCGCGGCACGCTCTTCGGTCGTGACCACAGCCACGCTGAAAACCCGGCTTTGTTGAAGGTCGACCACCCCGGCGTCCTTGATCGCCTGGTCCAACAACCCCTTGGCGTCCTTATCGGGATCATACACCCAGGCCGATCGGGGACCTGCCATCAGGACGATTGCCCGCTGCCGCGGATCGACGCCCCCCAGATCGGCGTTTGCCGCGTCACCGTGCATCGCCGGATCCAAGAACACGGTCAGGCCGATCGGGGCCGATTGGAGGGCCTCCGCCTCGACGTCACGCGACCGCAATCCCCGGGCCGCCGACTGGATCAGATTGAAGAGCGTCGCCTGCAACGGGATTTCCGGGCGCGTGGAGATTTGGCTCTCTTCCACCCGAACCGGAGTTCCCGGCTCGCCGGCGGTCAGGGCAACACCGTTGACTCCGCCGTCGAATCCTCCGGGCATGTAGAAATTCGGCGTAGCTCCCTGTAGCAGTGCAACGAGGTTGCTGCGGCAGAAGTCGGCCAACGCGGCAACTTCACCGCGCGTGGGGGCGCCGGGAATCGCGGCCCCGCCGTACGCTTGCCGGTTGGCCTCCGCCACGTCTCCCGGATCGAGCCGCCCGGAAATTGCGCGGCCCTCGAACGTCCACACCTGGGTGTCGTCGGCCAGCCAGGCATCGTTCGGCAAACCGGCTTTGCGGCAGACCTGGCCAAGGAACTCGCGGGCGTCGAAGTTGTGGTCCACCGCCACGCCCGGCAGCAGCAGCCCGCGTTGCATCCCCCGAGAGATTTGCAGCCCGTGGCGGCCAATGGTGATCTCCCCAACGCGATCCTCGCCGCGGGCGGTCATCGGTTTCAGCCCCCACAGAAGCCAGACCTCCATGTCGAGGTGTCCCAGTTCGCTGGGTGAGATGGGGGGAAAGCGAGGGTCCTCCTTCGCCGCCCGAACCGACGAACGGTCGATCGCCTCGGCCAGCGGTATCGAATCGCCCATATAGCCGCAACAACTCCGCAACTGCTCACCGCGTTTGAGGCTGACGAACGTGCCGTAGAGCGGCACCCCCGCCGCGTCGGCAAGGGCCTCCCTCATGTCGTCGGGTTGCACGGAAGTCACGGCGGCTGCCACGCGACGCCCCGCCGCGCGGAAGATGCGTGCCTCTTGTTCCTCGGTCAACACGGGCTCGGCGGTGCTGTCGCCTTGCGGGGTATCTTGACTACTCACGTTCGGTTCCTCCGCGGAGGTGGGTTGTTTTGTTTTGCGTGTTTCCGTTGCATAGGCGGCGATCCGGACCGGCGTCCGCCGACCGCCCCAGTCGCCCGGCCTCTCGTCGTACCGGCCAGCAATCGGCCGGCCGCAGTACCGGCAATGCCCCCCTTCCAAATCGACCGCCCCCAGCACGTATCCGTCGCGCTCGATCACCATCCGCTCGCACCCGGGGCAATAAGTACACTGATGCTCGCGGTCGTGGACGTTACCCGTATAAACGTAGTGTAAACCGGCGCGTCGTGCAAGATGGTGGGCCTGCAAAAGGGCCCCCAGCGGGGTCGGCCCGCGGTCGGTCACCTTGAAATCAGGATGAAACGCCGAGAAGTGCAGCGGCACGTCGGGCCCCAGCTCCTCGACGATCCAATCGCACATCCGCTCGATTTCCTCCGGCGAATCGTTCGCTTGCGGCACGACCAGGTTGGTGATCTCGACCCAGACGTCCGTCTCGCGGGCCAACCATCGCAGGGTATCGAGCACCGGTTCGAGCTGCCCGCCGGTATACTCGCGATAGAACTCCTCGGAGAACCCCTTCAGATCGACGTTGGCGGCGTCCATGTTTTCATAAAAGGCCTCGCGGGCGGCCGGTTGCATGTAGCCGGACGTGACGGCCACGTTCTTCACACCGGCTTCGCGGCACGCCCTGGCCGTGTCGATCGCGTACTCGATCCAGACGATCGGGTCGTTGTAGGTATAGGCGACGCTGCGGCAGCCCAGCTCGGCGGCGGCCCGGGCAACCGTTTCCGGATCGGCCACTTCGCAGCCGGCATCCACGTCGCGCGACCGCGAGGAGGTCCAGTTCTGGCAGAACAGGCACCCGAGGTTGCAGCCGGCCGTGCCGAAGGAAAGGACCGGCGTGCCCGGGTAAAACTGGCTCAGCGGCTTCTTCTCGATCGGGTCGATGCAGAAACCGGTGCTCCGGCCGTAGGTGGTCGAGACCATCCGCCCGTCCCGGTTCTGCCGGACGAAGCAAAACCCCCGCTTGCCGGGCAGCAGCTTGCACGCCCTGGGGCAAACATCGCAGATCACGTGCTTCCCATCGTCCGATTCATGCCACCACCCCCCGGGCTTGGCCCCGTCGGGCAGGGGAGGTTCGTTCGGCGGCGTTGTGACTTGTCGTGCCATAACGCACAGCATACCAAATCCGTCCGGCCGCGCGAACTCCCCTAGAAGGTAGCAGGCACGCTCCGTGTGCCGTCCGCAGTCATGGAGTTCCTGCCGGGCACCACGGATGGTTGCGACCCCATTGCCCTCGTCCTCGAAGATGATATGCTTTGGGATACGTTTACGGAAGAAATCCTCGACCTGTAAACCCGGGCTTACGGTCGTGGGACTACCTCGACGAACGGCCACCATTTCTTATTGTTCCTTCCACGACTGCTCGCCGGGTGCCACGGGCAGCTTGTCTGCCCGTGCCGACTCATGCCCTACCCACACGGGATTTTCTCCTCGAAAAGGGTTAGCGGCGTTGATCGCGACCCGTGCGGGAAAGTGTGGTAGAAACGGAGACAGTGACATGCAAGAAGAAGAAGCAATCCGCATAGCTCGTGAGTTCCTTATTCAGCAGGACATGTGGCCGTGTATCCTTGAGAGAGTCCGAGTTGAGGACGTGCCGTTTTACTACGGGTGGGGAAACGGTGAGCATTGGTGGCTCTCCTATAAGCCGTCCGAGTCGCTGGTCAACCGAATGGCGGATATCGTCTTTCCCGACGATACGACGATTGTGCTCGTAAACAATGAAACTGGGGAAGCAGCGTTCTTTGATATCCTGTAGAGTACTTGGTTCGGGCATGCGCGGTGTCACTGTGCCACCCGATGTGACTCTCGCAAGAACCCCGCCGCGGCCCAGGCCCCGGCGCTGTCGTCCCCGTGTACCCGCAGCGTGATCGTCTTGCGGCCCTTGGGGATTTCCACGTCGATCTGCTGCCCCGGGGAGTTGCGGTCGAAGGTTTCCGGGTCTTTGGTTTGCCAGTGCGGCTGACCGTCGAGCAGTATTTCGTAGGGGCCGACCGCGTGCCAGCCGTCGGCCAGCCCGATCAGGGCAACAAACCGCCGCCAACTCGGATCGAGCTTGTACGTGATCTCGCTTCCCGTCGGCACACCGAACCCGGTGTCGAACCGCCACCCGAGGATGCTGAGCGGCCGCCCGTCGGTGAGCTTGCCCGGCTCGATCTCCTTCCTCTCCCCACGCGAGATCGACACTGCCTCCGGCACAAGCGACGTGAGCAGCACCTCCGGCTTAATCGGTTGCCCGTCCGCCGGCAGACCGCTGACGAGCGGCCGGATCAGCACGCGATCCAACAGCACGCCGGTCGGATCGTCGCTGCCACGGGTCGGTTTGACGACGACGGTAATGGTTACTTCCTTGCCGGGGAGGTCGCTGAAGATCCAGATACGCGAACCCGGCAGCCCCGGTCTCTCGCTGCCGGTGGGCAGATCGCCATTCATGGTCGTTTCGTGCTTCTTGCCGTTGATGTCGACGCTGATGATGTGCCCGTCGCGATCGCGGTCGCGCGAAGCGTCGATAGCCAGCCACGCGTTGGTGAGCGTCACCCGTTGCTTCCGGAAGAACTCGATCGGTTCGGAGCCTTTGGCGACCAACGCCCATTGCCAGCGGCGCCGGTGTTCGTTCCAGAACGGGCGGACTCGGACCCGCCGCCGCACGGCGTCCGAAAAATCCCACCCGCGAAGCGCCGGGATCAGCTCGGCCAATTCCGGCGCGGCGTTGCCGAGGTTCACATTCACCTGCGGCAGCAGCCAGTCGACGTGGTCGCGGATGTCGAAGGGATCGGCCTCGGCCGGGCGGCCCTTGTGTCCGAAATCGGTTACCAGCACGAGCCGCTTCGCCCCGGCGATCCCGAACGATCCGACGCGGACCGGCTCCCGGGAACCCTGCAGGAAGCCGCTCTTCCAAAGGGGGGAACCGGTGATTTCGTCGCGAAAGATTTTGCACTCGACACACCCGCCGTCGTCGACGGAACGATCTAGACCGACAAATGTGTCAAACGCCTTCGCACCCGGCGGCAGATCGAACGCAATCTCACTGTAGGAGTGGGTCCCGAAGCCGAGGTCGGTTGCCATCCGGCCGCTGTGCAACTTCGTACCGAGCACGTTCCTGTTGCGTTGCCAATGCCAGGCGTGTACGCCTGATTTTTCCCGCACCTCGTCGACCGGAAGAAGCGAAAGCGGTATTTCGCCGGCCTGCCGGTACGTATGGAAGACGATCCGATCGGAGATCACGGTGATCGCGTTCATCGCCCAACCGGGTTGCACAAAAGGGAATCCTGTGCCCGGTTCGCGTTGGCGGCCGGCAACCATTGCCCGGGGAAATGTGAGTTGGGCGCCCTCGACGGTGCGGATTCGGACGATGCCGTCGTCGGTCGAGTTGTTCGCGAGTATCGCGTCGTGCAACACGCCGGCCATGCGGTCGCGGCCGGGCAAGCAGATCTCGGCCAACTCATCGAAATGGGCCGAGACGATTCCGCTCTTGGTCAATGCCTTGATGCCGTGGGCCGACCAGCGGATGGACCGGGCCGTGGCGTGCCGGCCATTCTTGAAGGCAATCCGCCCCGGCGACAGCCGCCGGCCGGCCGGGCCGCAGAAGACGATCCGCTCGACGGCGTTCACCCGCGCCCGTATCCTTGCCGTCCGGAGTGCCCGGCTTTGCACCGGTTCCGTCGGTACGACGAGGAGACATTCGGGCGTGGCCGCCGCTTCGTCGGCCGCGACCCAACTTTCCACGCGGCCGGGCAGGATGTCGCCGTTGGTCAGTTCGATAAACGGCACTTTCAGCCGTGAAGCCAACACCGTGTCGCACAGCACCCGAACGGGATTCTGCTTATCGGTCAACTCCCGGTCGTCAAGCGTGATCCGCCCGTCGATCTCGAAACGGAGCACGTCGCCGGTTATTTGCCTCCCATGACGCATCAGCGCCCAGTAGCGATGTTCATCCTCCTCGCCGGCGGCAATCGCAACCGCCGTCCACACGATCAGAACTGCCGCCACCGACGTTGGTACCACATGCGCGCGCATCGCCGTGTTCCGCAAAGAAGGAATCTCCGTCCAGTCTAGCGGATCGACCGGCGAATTGCCAGATGCCTGCTGCTTTCACTGAATCGCCGGCATGGGAACCGGTTCGCCGCGGAGTTGGCGGGCCTGATCTTCGGGGAGATTGACGCCGTAGAAGATGGCGTTGCAGTCGATCCACGCGGCCACGCGGCGGAGTTCGTCCGCGCTGAGCTTCACGTTCTCATGGCCGTCTCGTAGCAGCTTCATCAAGCGGCTGCCGCGGGCGCCGTACATGCCGCCGGGCAGGGTCACCTGGACCTGGTTCCTCGCGCCGAATCGGGGGACGAGGGCCTTGGCGGCGTTTTGCGGATTGGTGCCGCCGCCGTTGAAATTGTCCCGCCCGCAAAGAGACCAATACGATTGCGAGAACCCCCGCAACGGCGTGCCCGTAAGATCAATCCCGCCACTCTGCTTCTTGCCCGGGGCGTGACACGCCACACAGTGCTTATCCCACACCGGCTGGACCATCTCGACATAGGAGAACGGGCGGCCGCCCAGCCGTCCGGGCTCGATCTTCGAAGGCGGACGTTGCATCGCCATCGGCCTGGCCGATACCGGCGCCGTTAAACGGTTCTCGTGGCACCCGACGCACGACACCTTCTCGCCCGGCTGAACGTAAGTCGCCGACCGCATCGTCTGGTACGCAAAGCCGTTTTCATCCAGGGCCTGGAACAAGATCGGTTTTAGCGCCGGTACCGTAAAACGCGCCGAACCGTCCGGCTCGACCGGCACGGTGCCGAGGATCGCCCTGCCGTTCTCCTCGCCGGCCAATCCGACCGCCGGCCGGTTGGCAATCGGCGTTGTCTTCGGAAAGATCTGGACGATGCGGAGCCGCTTGATGCTGCCGCGCGGGATTTTGCCCAGGCCTTGATAGACATCCGCCAGCGACATCTCGCCGGCCGGCGGTGCCTCGGTCGGCAAATCGCTCGGAATCACCGGCGGCGCCGGCCGGGATACGAGCGGGATCGGGTTGGTGCTGCCGATGGCCGGATCGCGATAGATCAGCTCCCGGTTGCCGAACTTGTCAAGCAGGTAAATCCCCAAGGCCCCCGGCGGGTTCGCCCCGGGCTCCCAAACCAGCGGCATCGCACTGTAGCCGACCAGGAAATACTTCTCCGACAGCGGCCATGGCGACGTGTAATACTCGCGGATGTTCCTCGATTCGGCTTCGGGGAATGGAATCTCGGGCGTGATCCGCGTAATCGCCCGGTGCCCGTCGAAATCGACCGACGGGTCGACGATCGCGATCGAACCGCCGGTGATCGAATGGTGCGCCGAGGCCGTGAAGACGAACTTGTCGCTGCCGGGGATCGGTTTCGCCTGGAACGAACAATGGGGGCTCGCCGTGGCGTTGCCCCAGACGGTCGTCGGGTTGGTGCCGTCGGGGCGAGTCGCCCAGAGGTTCTGGTGCGTCACCGCGTCGCGGTCGATGTAGTCCCACCGTGCGAAGACGATCCGCCCGTCGTTCGCGACCGCCGGGAACCATTCGTTCGTGTCGTAGCACGAAAGCATGCGGATGTTGCGGCCGTCGCCGTCGATGCGGTGCAACGTGTAGATATCCCACCGGGCGCTGAACTGGCCGCCGAAACACCGGGCGTAGCCGCGGCGGCGGGTCGAACTCAGCGCGATCCCGCCGTCGGGCAGATACGCCGGCATCAGGTCGTCGTAAGGCCCGTCCGTCAACTGCCGAAGCCCCGTGCCGTCGGCGTGTACTTCCCAGACGTGGTAGTAACCGCCGTCGCTGGTGTTCGTCACGTGGGCCGGGTTGTAGCTCTTTCCCTTACACTCGACGTACGAGAAGACGATCCGCTTCCCATCGTACGACAGGCACGGCTCGAGCACGCAGCCGTCGTCGAGCCTGCCGCCGGTGATGTCGCGGCAGCGGAGCGAGCGGCCGGGGGCTTCGAGCACGAAGAGCCCGCCGCCGGCCCGCGCCCGCCAACCGTAATACTGCATCACCAGGTGGCTGTACGACGTCGGCACCCGCTTGCAGAACAGCAGCTTGCCGAAATCCATCAAGGGATTGGCCAGGGCAATCTCGCGCTTCAACCAGCGGACGCGGCGATAGAGCGACCGCCAATCTTCGAGGTCAAGTCCCGGGCGCCGCGCTTCCGCGGAAAGCTGCTCGAGTTGCCGGGCTTCGGCAGCGAGGAAATCGTGTGTCCGGCCCTCGCGCAAGTCGGCCAGCAGCAACCGTGCCTTCTCGACGTGCCGCCGGACGGCGGCCGTGTACGATTCCACCGTCTCGGTGAGTTTGTCCTGCTGTCGCCAATCGGCGTGAACCATGGTTACGAGGTTCAAATCGGTGTACTTCGCTGCCGCGAAGCACTTTCGAAACGCATCCATGCCCGAGTCGCCGGATTTTGGGTCGAGAAGTCGCTGGATTTTGGTGATTCCAACCTGCCAGCGGCCGCGATATTCTGCCATGGCGACGCGCGGCAACCGCACCGATTCGCCGGGCTTCAATACCAGTGGCGTCTTTTCGTCCCCGGCCGATGCCGTCACGTGGAGTGGCCCGCCGTCGCCGAGTGTGGCCTTCAGTCGCCACGGCCCCGCCGAGTTCAGCGCCAGCACGATCCCGCCGTCGTTGCCCCGGCCGGCCACGACAAGAAGCGGCAGCACATCGCGGTTGCTCAGTTCGAGCGGCGTACCGGCATTGAGGATTTCGCTCCGCACGGCCAGGTCCGGCGTGAAGGCGTACACCCGCGGCAGATCCTTCGTGGCCTTGGGATCGACCTCCATCTCGTACGACCAGCCGTGTTCTCCTTGTTGTTTGGTCGAGAACGCGACGGAGGCTTGGAACTTTTCGCCATCCTCATAAGTAACGGCCGGGTCCCAGCGGGTGGTATCGCAGAAGATCCGGCCCCGCTTGTGGACGATGAAGCGGATGGCGTCGCCCTTGCGGACGTCGATTTTCAAGGCCGGTTCGCGGCCCTTGGCGTCTTTGCCCTCGAGTTCGGCCGTCCAGAGCGCCCGCCGGCCGTGGCGGATGGTTGCCACGATCCCGTCGCCGTCGAGATGGGCCTTGTAGACGCGGCCGGTAATCGCAACGCGGCCGTCCCGCGGCGCGGTGAAACGCCGCACGGCCGTCGTATTGATCCCGGGGTGATGCCAATCCCTACCCACCCGCGTCCAATCGGGACCGGCCCAGTAAGTCGAGCCGTACCAATGGTCGTTGCGATAGGCCAGTGCCCCGTATCGCGTGTCATCCCGGTCGCCGGCGGCCGGAAGCGTCCAATCGCCGAGAGAAACACCCGAAGCGCGAGCCGTCTTCCCACCGTCGTTGGTCAACGTGCCGTCGATCAGCAACATATCGAGTTCGGGCGACCGTCGGCGATGCCGGGTCACGGAAAGGCCGGGCGCAAGGCCGGTAGCCGTAGTTTTTTCCGCCGGCCGCGCTTCAGGCACAATCGATACGGTCATGGCCATCAGGACCAGAAAACCGCAAATCGGCCGAACTTGAACCTTCATTTTCTCACTTTAAGAAGCAGCAACGGGATTTCCGGCGTTTGACGTTCTGCACAGAGAATCGTATTGGTCAAGAAAACGGCCCCCCCACCAGAGGGTAATTGCCGGTTGTGTCCCATGGCAATTCGGACTAGCATAGTATAATGAGTATAGTAATCGTGGTGTATCCTAGTACCCCATGTCACTTGAAACTGTCAGTACGATGGCTCTCCGAAGCCGTCGACAAACCGCGTCGGCCTCGGAGGGCCAACGTACAAAATCAAATGCAATGGGGTACTAGTCTCGTCGTGTCGCTTGACCCACGCCGGAGCCGAAGTACGGGTATCTTGCGATGTCCATACGCGTCATTTGCCCCAACGGGCACAAGCTGAAAATCAAGGACCGCTTTGCCGGTCAGGTCGGGTTGTGTCCGATCTGCAAATCGCGGATCCAAGTACCCGACCCAAAAGAGGACGTGTTGGAAGAAGGTTCGATCATGGATATTCTCCAACCCCAGGAATCGGGGCTGTCGGGGATCGCGCTGGAGACGCCGGATTTCGACAACGAACCTGCCGATCGGTGGTCTGGCGAGGGCGCTCAAACCGCCACGAAGATGTGCAGCAAGTGTCTGAAAGAGATCCCGAGCGAAGCCCATGTCTGTCCTCACTGCAAGACCTACGTCGCGACGCTGAGCGACATGTGACGGCCTCGGCAACCGGCGTCGGTCGTCTGCAAACGCGCATTACTCCTTCCTCTGCGTTCGCGGCATCAACCTGATCTTCTTCTGAAACGGTTTTTCCTTGCCGCGGCAGATATCGACCGTGACTTCATCGCCCACGCTCTTGTCGGCCAGCACTTGTTCGCTCTCGGTATAGCTTGCCACTTTGGTGCCGTTGATCTTCTCGAGCCTGTCGTTCAACTGGATTCCGGCCTTTTCGGCGGGCGAGTCGGGGAAGATGTAGATGATGCGGTTGCCACTGGTAATCACGCCGATCATGGGTCCCGAGCCGGGCAGCCATCGCCCCCAGACGTCGCCGCGGGCGAGGCGAGCCCAATTTTCCCGGGCCGATTGCGTCTTCGAGAACTGCAACAGCCCCCGCGAACTGTAAACTGTGTGCAGTCCGCCGATGCGGCCCTCGATGTCGAGCATTGGCCCGCCGTGGAGCACGCCCATACCCTGACAATCGGCCCGGTACGTCTTTTCTCCCATCTCCCAAACGGTGCCGATGTAAAAAATTGCCGTGGGAGGATCGCTGATGTCGAAGTAGATGGAGAATCCGGCGTAGCGGTTGTAAATGTCAATCGTCGCAGCATCGGCGATTTCCAGGCCGGTCCGCTCGGCTTTGTCCTCGATCTTGACCAGGCCGAGGTCGTAGTCGCGGTCGATGCCGGCCGTTTTTGCCTTCAGTTTGCGGCCGTCGGTCAACGTGATGGTGGCGTCTTTTCCTTTCCCGACCATGACGTGCCCGGCGGTCAGCACGTACCCTTCGTTGCCCACCAGCACCCCCGACGCCCGGCGGCCCTCGACTTCGACCAGCACCGTGGCAGCCATCCCCTTGGCAATGAGTTCCGGCATGGGCGGCAACTCCTGGTCGGGCGGTTGGGAAACCGGCCCCCCGTCGGTCCACGGCGGCAGTTCGATGGCCACGGGCTCGGCGGGAATCGGCGGCGGATCGGCAGTGGCCGTCAGCCGGAATCGCCCCAGGTTGTGATGGCTCAAGGCCTGTCGCATCAGGATGACCAGACCACTTTCCGTCGCGTCTAGCGGAGTCGCCGGGGTGAAGATCGCCACGTGAGGTTTTCCGGTGTCGGGGGCCGTTTCCCAGCCGCCCAGGGTCGAGTCGAGTGCCAGGCGGGGGTCCTTCCCGCGAGAAAAGTCGGTTATCGCCCCCTTGATCGGAACCGGCTCGACGATCGAGCCGGAAAATTCCGTCGCCGGGGCGGGCGGGTCCAAAATCCCCTCTTGCTTCCAAGCGACTTTCCGCTTCTTGTCCAAGACGGCTACCCGAAAGCCCGTCGTGCGCTGTCCGAATATCTTGTCCGTGCGATTCCAAACCACGATGCGATCGATGTTGTGGGTCTTGCCGAGATCGACTTCCCACCAGGTATGGTCTTGGTTGTCCTGGGTGCGCGAGACCTCCTGCTTGTCGTAGTCGCCGCCGGTGTTCCCATCAATGGCCTTTGCGGCCGCGCAGTCTTCTTCCGTCGTCGATTGCGAAGCCTTGCCGGCGGTGGCAAGGTTCTTGTCGCCGGCGAAAACCTGGACTTCGGCAAGGTTGAGAATTTTGCCTTTTCCGGGGATTTCGACCCGGACGTAGCGCCCGCGGATCGGCTTTGGGCCCCGGACCGGTTGCATGACGCGGAACTGCGACAGGACGAAGTTGCCGTAGAAACTCCGCCCGGGACCGTAGCCCGGTAACGATTCGTCGGGCAGCACTTCCAGGCGAAACGCCGTGATCTGCGGCAGGCCGGTCTTGACGTGAAGCTCGTAGGTGTCGAGGGGCGGATTCTTGCCGCCGGCAAGAAACGAACCGTCGGGTTGTTCCGTTAGCGTTGCGCCGCCCAGGGACCGGGCACCCACGACCTCAAGCGGTTCCCACTTCGTTTGGGTCTTGCCCTTGGTGATCGCGAGCGTGCGCCAATCGATCAGTTCCTGCTCGTTGCCGGGCGTGAAGACGACCTCGAGCTTCACCTGCCGACCCTGAAAGGGCTGCAACGGAACCAACCACGGGCGATCGTGTCCGCTGCGGACAACCTTCATGCGGGCAACCGGCTTGCCGTCGACGCGTACTTCCACGTTGCCGGGGTCCGTCCACTCGTCGATCTGGCGGAGGTGTATTCGCAGCCAGCGATCGGACTCGCCGATCTGTCGTTCGGTCGAGAACGTGATCGTCCGGTTGCCTGCCGCAACGACCGGAACGTATCGGTCGGATTCGTCCCACTGGAGTTGCACAGGAACCGGCCCGCCGCCCGGGACCGAAACCGTCCAACCGTGCCATGCCGGAATCAGTTCGGGTGCGTGTTTGCGGATTTCCGCTTGCAGCTTCCGCCGATCGAGCAGCACCAGAGGCTCGAGCCAGTCGACGTGGTCGCGGACATCGAACGGATCGGCCCCCGCAGGGCGGTCCTTCTGTGCCGAGTCGGCCACGAGTACGAGCCTGCGCGGTTTGCCGCCGCGGCCGGTGATTTTCAGGACTCGCGTATCCTCCACGTTGTCCGAGCCGATCAGATGCTTGCTCTGAAACAGCGGGGGCCCTTTCGTGTCGTCCAGGTAGACCATCGCCCGGGCACACCCTCCCTTGCCGGCGATCTGATCCATGCCGATGCGGCTTTGAAACGACTGCGCGCAATCGGGAATCTCGAAGAACAGCTCGCAGTTGGCATGGACGCCGAAACCCCAGCCGTAGGGCCAACCCCCACTTTGCAGATCGCCGCCTTGGACGTTGCGATCGGCCTGCCACACCCAACTGTTTCCCAGCCGCGAGCGCTGGACCGACTCGACCGGCTGAAACTGCGATAGCGGCACTTCGTGCGGTGCGAAGTTCCAGCGCGTCCGAATCGACGTGAATCGCACCCAAAGCGGGTCAAGGCTCCAAACCGGCTGAATCATGTGATACCAATGGGACGGGTTGCTCGTCCCGTGCTGGGCGATTGCCCGAAAACAATCGGTCGAACCGGTCGTGATCAGGCCGTCGCCGGTTTCCAATCGGATCAGCCGCGCGGTGCCGTCGGGGCTGAGCATCGCTACCCGCCGGTAATACCGGCGCCAAGGATCGCGTTGCGGGAGATGAACTTCCGCGATCTCCTCCAATGGCACCCGGCACACCCCTTCCAGGGTCAGCAGCGTAACGGCATCCTCGCCCCATCGCAGACTGCGATACGCCACCGTGCGGCCGTTGCGGTAAAACAGCGTACCGGGCTTCAATCGCCGGGGAACAGTCGTCTCGAAAACCACCCGGCGGACTTCCTCGGCCAACACCCGGATCGGCCGCTGTCCGCTCTGCGGCGAAGCCCCCAGAGTAACCGCCGGGTGGACGATCAAGATTGCCGGCGTGCTGGTCCAATCGCTCGACTTGCCGGGCACGATTCCGACCACCTTGCCGGGGAGACGGTCGCCGCCGAACAGTTCGACATAGCTTCCGGCGGTGGCCGTCGGCTGCCACGCACTCAGCGTCGTGTCGCGCAACCAGCGCAGCGGCCGCCCCGGGTCGGCGAGGCTGGTCCCGTCGAGCTGCGGCGTCGCACTGTTGTCGTGCCAGCCGGAAATGGTCTCGCCTTCGATCCGCGTGCCGTTGGTGAAGACGGCGATATACCGCGCGTTCGGTGCCCCGTCAGCCGTCCCCACCGCGCAGAAACCGCCCGTCAGTACAACGATGAAGAGCCAAAACCTTGCCATGAACCGATCTCCAAAGGGTTTGCCGCAGTTTTCAGCATATCCGGTTCGCGAGATAATCGCAAGCATTTCTCGGGCGCGCCAGCCCGAGGTCACTCGCGCTGCGTCACACCAACCACGCCCTTCGTCCCTCAGGGCCTGCGACGCGCCCGGCCAGACGGTGCGGCAACGGCGGCGGCTGCTCGAACCCGGCTCGCGTCGTGTATGTCTTCAGATCGTTGGGATCGGTCGATTCATCGATCGTGCGAACCTTGCCGTCGCAGAAAAGCACGTTGGCGGCCCCGGGGTGCTCGCTCCCGATGCCCGCCCCTGTTCCTTGGTTGATCGAGAAATCACCCACCGAGGTGTCCCAATCTCGGGGTTCGAGCCAATTGACGCCGCTTCCGGCAACTTCGACCAGCAGAATCGTGACCCAGGAGCCGTCGCGAATGTCCCACATTGCTACCCTAGCTTTTCCTCCTGGGCCCATCGTGCCCGGACCGGCCACCATCAGATACGAGGTTTCGCTGCTCGCGTCCGCCAACGTATCGCTTGGGCAGTGGTAGATCTTGGGCATCATGCCGGCCAACTTCTGGTTGGCCGGGCTGTCCCAAGGTTCATCCAGGTTGTACTTCTTGTACAGATTGTGTTCACCCAGGTACGGCAGGAGCATCACCCGCCAACTGTGTTTCGGCTTGCCGTTCTCGTCGGGGACGTAGACTTGCGGAAAGTGGTTGTACGCTTCGCAATGGCTCTGCATTGCCTGCCCAATCTGGTGCAAGTTGCTCCGACACTGTTCCCGTTGCGCCGCCTCGCCGGCGGCTTGCACGGCGGGCACAACAATCAACACGAGAACCCCACCACACACCAGCAGCAAGACACCCAACGGAATGACAATCCAGAGGATCCACATCTTGCTTGCGGCTGTCGGCGGTGCCGCCGCAGGACTTGCCCTGGGTGGGACCACCTCGGCTTGCACAAACTCCGCTTCGGGCTCGGAAGGAACTTGGGATTCGTTCTTGTTGTCAGCCATCGCGTTCTCCTACGAGCCGCGGTCTCCCAGGACTTCCGCAATTCGCTCCGTGGTGACCGGGCGGATGACGCCGCGCTCGCAGATCAGGGCTTCGATCAATCCGGCCGGGGTGACGTCGAACGCGGGGTTGTAGACGTTGATCCCGTCGGGGGCCGTCCGGCGGCCGAAGCCGTGGGTGATTTCCTTCGGGTCGCGTTCCTCGATCGGGATCTCGTCGCCGCTTGGAAGCGAAAGATCGAACGTGCTGCTCGGGGCGGCCACATAGAACGGGACGTTGTGGGCCTTGGCGTTGACTGCGAGACTGTAAGTGCCGATCTTGTTGGCCGCGTCGCCGTTGGCGGCGATCCGGTCGGCGCCGGTGACGACCGACTGGATGCGGCCTTCGCGCATCACCTGGGCCGCCATCGAGTCGCAGATGAGTGTCACGTCGATGCCGCGCTGCTGGAGTTCCCACGTGGTCAATCGGGCGCCCTGAAGCAGCGGGCGTGTTTCGTCGGCGTAGACGTGGAGCGTTTTGCCCGCTTCGGCGGCGGCGAAGAAGACGGCCAGCGCGGTCCCGTAGTCGCCGGTGGCCAGGCCGCCGGCGTTGCAGTGGGTCAGCACCCCTTGCCCGTCCCGGAGAAGTCCGGCCCCGTGGCGTCCGATATCGCGGCACATCCGGCGGTCTTCCTCGTGAATGGCGATTGCTTCGGCCAGCAGGACCTCGGCGATTTCGGCCGGCGGCTTACCCCGCATTTCCGCCGCTTTTCGCGTCATGCGTTCGAGTGCCCAGAAGAGGTTCACAGCGGTCGGCCGGCTGGTGGCCAGGTACTTGGCGACTTCCTCCAGCCGGGCGAACAGCGCGGCTTCATCCCCACCGGCGACGGTCTGCAATCCCAGGCAAACGCCGTAGGCCGCCGCAATGCCGATCGCCGGGGCCCCGCGGACACGGAGCATCTTGATCGCTTCCCAGACTGTTTCGACATCGCAACAGTCGATTTCCTTGAACTCGACCGGCAGCAGGGTCTGGTCGATCATCTGCAAATGCCCGTCGGCGCCGCCGACCCAGTAGAGAGGTAGTATGTCTTTCATCGTTTGCGATTCCGGGTAAGCAGCCGGGCTGCTGCGAGTATTCCGGCTGCTGAAGTTGCACTAGCTGCGTTCTTCCTGGATCTTCGCCTGCAAGGCTTCGTTCTTCCCGGCGACTTTTTTGACGAGGCGTTTCTTGAAGTCCACGAGTTTCTCTCGCAGGCCGGGATCGGCCAGGGCGAGGATTTCGACGGCCAGCAGTCCGGCGTTGCGGGGGCCGCCCGTGCCGACGCCGACGGCGGCCACCGGCACGTCGCCGGGCATCTGGACGACCGATAGCAGCGAGTCGAGCCCGCCTTGCAGATCGGTGGGCACGGGGATGCCGATCACCGGCAAGGTCGTGTGCGAGGCGACGACGCCGGCGAGATGGGCCGCCCCGCCGGCGGCCGCAATGATGACCTTCACGCCGCGATCGATCGCCGTGGTTGCGTATTCCATGACGACCTCGGGCGTGCGATGAGCGCTCATCACCCGGATCTCGTGCGGCACGTCGAATTCATCCAGGGCGCCGGCGACGGCTTTGATCTTCGGCCAATCGCTGTCGCTTCCCATGACGATTCCGACCAGGGGCGTCTTTTCGGCCATGTTGATTCTCCATGCGGCTGCAACACACGCCGCCGTGCCGGCGGCGGCTAAACGATTTCCTAATGTACGCCGCCGTGCCGGCGGCGGCTAAACGATTCCCTGCGATGCGAATTCCCCGTCCCCCGTTCCTAACACTCGAACCGCTTATTGTACGGCAAGTCGAAGGTTTCGGCAACCGCCCGGTTGGTGATTTCGCCCTGGTAGGTGTTGACGGCACGGGCGATGGGGGGTAAGGCTTCGGCGGCGGCCAGAAGGCCGCGGTTGGCAATTTGCAGGGCCCAGGGAAGCGTGACGTTGCACAGTGCAAACGTGCTGGTGCGGCCGACCGCGCCCGGCATGTTCGTCACACAGTAGTGAACGACCTCGTCGACAATGAAGGTGGGCTCGCTGTGCGTGGTGGGCCGGCTTGTCGCCACGCAGCCGCCCTGGTCGATCGCCACGTCGATGATCACGCTGCCGGGCCTCATCAGCTTCAGGTCTTCTTTTTCGACGAGTTGCGGGGCCTTGGCGCCGGGAACCAGGACCGACCCGATCACCAGATCGGCACGCTTGAGTTGCTCGCGGACGATGTGACGGTCGCTGAACAGCACGGTGACGTTGCGGGACATGACGTCGTCGAGGTACCGCAGCCGGTTCATGTCGATATCGAGCACGACGACGTGTGCGCCGAACCCGGCGGCGATTTTGGCCGCGTTGGCGCCGACGACCCCGCCGCCGAGGATGGTCACTTGTGCGGGTTCGACGCCCGGCACGCCGGCCAGCAGGATACCGCGCCCCATCTGCGGCCGTTCGAGGTACTTGGCCCCTTCCTGGATGCTCATCCGGCCGGCCACTTCGCTCATGGGGGTCAACAGCGGCAAGTGGCCGTTGACCCGCAAGGTCTCGTAGGCGACGGCCGTGCAGCCGCTATCGCGCACCTCCTCGGTAAGCTGCCGGTCGGCGGCGAAGTGGAAGTAGGTAAACACGATCTGGCCGTCGCGGAGCATTTTGCACTCGTTTTTCTGCGGCTCCTTGACCTTGATGATCATATCGGCCTGGCCGAAGAGTTCCTCGGGGTCGGCCGCGAGTTCTGCCTCGTGGCGGAGATAGTCGTGGTCGGGCAGGCCGGAGCCGAGCCCGGCGCCCGCTTCGACCAGCACCTGGTGCCCCGCCCGGATCAATTCCTCGACCCCGACCGGCAACAATCCCACGCGATATTCGTCCTGCTTGATTTCCTTGGGTACTCCGACAATCACGGTTTGCTCCTCTCGAACGGGGGCCGTTTCGCTTGACGGGGCCACATCGCACATGGTCTGTTATTATAAGGATACACCATAATTTGCAGACGGGAGTCGCGGATGCCGCGAGAGCGGCGGTAGCAGAAAACGCGGGCGATCAACCCAATACTCCCTCCGCGTCTTCTTTCTGGTCGTCCTCGCCCGTATCCGACTCCGCATTGATCTCGTCGCGATGGTCGCCGCCCTCGCGCTTGCGGAGGTAAATCTTGATGGGGACTTCGCCGAAATCGAGCTGGTCGCGGAAGACACCCAAGATATACCGCTTGTACTGCGCGGAAAAGGCTTTAGGGTTGTTGGAAAACATCACGATGGTCGGCGGCTGCGTGCCGACTTGCGTGGCGTAGTAGATCTTCGGACGGCGGTTGTGGAACATCGGCGGCGGATTGTGTTCCACCGCCGCGCGAAGCAATTTATTCAACTGCGACGTCCCCACTCGAATCCGCGATTGCGTGAACAACATCTGCGCGTGATTGAGCATCGCCTTGACGTTCTTGCCCGTCTGACCCGTAATAAACGCGATCGGCACGTGCCACATGTTGCGGAAGGTATCGCGCAGGTAGCGGACCCATTTTTCGGTCGGCATGGTCTTGGCCACCATGTCCCACTTGTTGATCACGAACATGCAGGGCTTGAACTGGTGAGCAATATAGTCGGACAACTGCTTGTCGACCTTGCCGACTCGACTAACGGCGTCGAAGAAGAGCAAGACGACGTCGGCCCGGCGGATGCTTCGCTGAGCCCGATGGGTGCTGTAGGTCCCGATCTCGGAACCGCCTCTCACCTTCCGCCGGAACCCCGCCGTGTCGATGGCGACGAACGTCTGACCGTCCATCTCAAATCGGACATCGACGCTGTCCCGCGTGGTACCGGGGATCTCGCTGGTGATCATCCGCTCGTTGTCGGCCAACGTGTTTATCAGCGTGCTCTTGCCCGTGTTCCGCCGCCCGACAACCGCCACCTTCATGACCGGCTCTTCATCGGGCTCTTCATCCTCCGACGGCTCCGGCAGGTGATCGGCAATCTCGTTGAGCAGTCTTTCCTTGCCGATGTTGTGGAGAACGCTGACACAGATCACCTTCCGGCCCAAACGATAGAACTCGTTCGCATCCGACTGGAGTTCTTTCTCGTCGGTCTTGTTGGCCACGCACAGCACCGGCACGCGGACGTAGCGAAGCTTCTTGGCCACTTCCTTATCCAGCGGCAGCACGCCGTCGCGGGTGTCAACCACGAAGAGGATCATGGCGGAAGAATCGATGGCCGCCTGAATCTGCTCTTCGATTTGTACCTTCAGCCGGAGGTCGTCCAGACCCCCCAGCCCGCCCGTGTCGACCAACTCGATGAAGCGGTCCTGGAGATGGAGCAGGTGCGTCAAACGATCGCGAGTCACCCCCTGTTGCTGGTCGACAATCGCGATCCGGCGACCGGCCAGCCAATTGAAAATGCTCGACTTGCCGACGTTGGGCCTACCGACAATGGCAATCTGTGGCACTCCCATCGAATCTCCGATCCCAAAATCATCCCTTTTCTATCATATTGCGATTTAGGAAAGTTTGCCAGAGCGCGCGGGGGGGTAGTTGGCCGGGTTTGACAGTAAATCGGGGGGCACCGAGGCTATCGGCAAACACCCATTCCCTGCCGACAAACAGGCATTATACTATCGGTAAGCTTCCGATGCTGTCGGAAAACCAAATGCAAAAAGCCGTGCAAAAAGCCGGATAAGGAACCACCATGGCCGGGAAAAAAGGGATATCGGACAGCATTGCCGCCCGGGCCGTCGTGCAAAGGTTGGAAAGTCTGAACCGGGCGGGAGTAACGCACATGAGCAAGATTCCTAGGGGAGGGCATAAATCCCCCCAGGAGAACCGGCTCGGTGGAGCCGATCCCTCAATCACATCGCCCCCCCCCAACGCACAGGCCGACGACCGTGCCGCCGCTTTGGCAGCCGTTGCCCGGGAAGTGGCGGCTTGCAAACGATGCGCCGAACTGGCTCGAACCCGGACACAAACCGTCTTCGGGGCCGGCAACCCCTGTGCCAGGCTTGTCTTCTGCGGCGAAGCACCCGGCGCCGACGAAGACCGCCAGGGCAAGCCGTTCGTTGGCCGGGCGGGAAAACTGCTGACCGACATCATCCAAAAGGGCATGAAACTTCTCCGGCAGGACGTTTATATCCTCAACATCCTCCGCTGCCGCCCGCCGGGCAACCGCAACCCGCTCCCCGCCGAAGCGGCCAACTGCCGCGAGTTCCTCGACCGGCAACTCGATATCATCCGGCCCGAGTGCATCTGTTGCCTCGGAGCCGTTGCCGCTCAGAACCTGCTCGATACGACTTCGTCGATCGGCAAACTGCGGGGGCGAGTTCATGACTACCGGGGAATTAAAGTCGTGTGTACTTATCACCCCGCCTATCTGCTGAGAAACCCCGCCGCCAAGAAAACGACGTGGGAAGATATCCAGTTGCTAATGACGGAAATGGGATTGCCGGTCGAGAAGAAATGAGTGGATAGTGGATAGTGGATAGTGGATAGTGGATAGTGGATAGAGAGGACAGTCCTTACGCCATGCTTCCAGAAAAATTCCAATGCTATCTCGTCGACAAGGATGCCGACGGCAACGTCACGGGCAAGATTACCGAGCGGCGATCGGATGAACTGCCCGACGGCGAGGCCGTCATTCGCGTGGCCTACTCGTCGCTGAACTACAAAGACGCTTTGGCCGCCACGGGACACCCCGGCGTCAACAAGGTCTTCCCGCACATCCCCGGCGTTGATGCCGCCGGCGTGGTCGCGGATACGGGCGTGTACGAGATGGTCGAAGGGGATCTGGTTTTCGTCACCGGATTTGATATGGGGTCGAACCGCTGGGGTGGGTTCGCCGAATACGTCAGCGTGCCGCTCGATTGGATCGTGCCGTTGCCCGAAGGGCTCTCGCTCCGCGAGAGCATGATTTACGGCTCTGCCGGATTGACGGCGGGCCTGTGTATCGACGCCCTGCAAAAGCACGGGGTCGAACCCGGCGGCGGCGAAGTCGTTGTGACGGGTGCCAGCGGCGGCGTCGGAAGCATGGCCGTCGCGATCCTCGCCAAACTGGGCTACGACGTTGTGGCCGTCACCGGGAAGGACTCCGCCCGCGATTATCTGACCCGTCTTGGTGCGCGGCAGATCATCGGGCGGTCTGAAGTGGACGACACCAGCGGCAAGCCGATGCTCAAGGGGCGCTGGGCCGGCGCCGTCGATACGTGCGGCGGAAATATCCTGACTACGATCTTGCGGTCCACCCGCCACGACGGATGCGTTGCCGCGTGCGGGCTGGCCGCCGGCAACGAATTGTCGATGACCGTCTACCCGTTTATCCTCCGCGCGATAACATTAACGGGGATCGACGCCGCTTGGTGCCCGTTGCCCGTTCGCCACGAAACCTGGCAGCGGCTTGCCGGCGACTGGAAACCCGATAACCTGGAATCGATGGCAACCGAAATCCCCATGGCCGAGTTGCCCGGACAATTCGACAAAATCCTCGCCGGCGAAATCACCGGCCGGGTCGTCGTAAAAATCGGCGGGGAAGACGTGCTCGAAGAAATGTAGTGCGATGGGTGGCTGGGGCATAGCGAAGCGCGCCCCAGTCGGCGGCACTCTGGGGCACCGCCCCGCTATGCCCCAGACACCCGACGAAAATATAGAGCCGCGAACAGTGAGACGCAAGAATTATGTACGAGTTCTTCGATCACACGGCCGACATCGGCCTGCGCATTCGGGCCAATGACCTCGACGAGTTGTTCTCCGAAGCCGCCGGGGCACTGTTCTCCATCATCGTCGCGAACCTGGAGACCGTGAAAACTGTCGAACAAAAGACGTTCGAAATCGAGGGCGACGACCATGAGAATTTGCTCCACGATTGGCTGGCAGAACTGCTCTACACGTTCCACACCGAGCACCGGGTGTTTTCGCAGTTTGAAGTCCACCTTGCCGACGACAAGTTGACCGCCACCGCCGGGGGCGAAAAAATAGACGAAACCAGACACGAACTCGACGCCGAGATCAAGGCAATTACGTACCACGGCTTGAAAGTCGAGAGACAAACCGACGGCTGGCTGGCGGAAGTCATTGTTGACATCTGAGAAATCCGGGACTGAAGTTGTTGGAATCGAAGGCTCTGGTAGTAATTGAAGAAACTGAGAAATGAGCCCAAGACGAGAAGAGACGATATGAATATGGAATTTGCGAGAGCGGCGGGAATAGCGATTGTCGTGATGAGTCCGGCGGTCGGTGCGTATGCGGCTGATGGTTTGCAGAAACAGATCGATCCTCAGGCGCAGAAAATGGTTGTGGAAACAATCCAAAAACTAAAATCAAAGAAGATCAACGAACAAGATAAAATCAAACTTCTCGCTGCATTGGGCGAACTCGGGCCCGATGCAGCCCCGGCACTTCCGTTCCTTCTCTCCGAGGAATTCTATGTAAGAACGGCCCAAAGAAACACAGCGCTAAAACAGGCAACCATTGATGTGCTCATTCGAATCGGTGAACCCGCCGTGCCGGCGATCCTGAGCCTTTTGAAACCGCAGGCCGCGCAAAAGAGCATAAATATCCCGAAGAACGCCGATCCCGCCACGACTAAGTCGTTGCAGAAGCAGCAGGCAAAGGCTGCGAGCCGAGCCAAGCAGGCCAAAGAAGCTCGCGAGTTGATGGTCCGGGATTTGTTCTTGGAACTGTCTAGACGCGGGTTCGTTGATCCGCTCGCGTCGGCTCTCCAGAGAGACCTGCGGGCATCCAAGGGCAACCTCGTTTACGGAAAGCGCGGGTTTAACCGAAACGCCATAATTGACCTGCTCGCCTTGCTGGGCGCCAAGTCCGTGCCGGTGCTCAAACGAGAAGCCGAACGCGATGCCTCCGGCGTGCGTCAGGTGGCCGGGGCAATTGGCCCCGAGATCGGCGACGCCGTCGACGCGATCATCCCTGAGCATTACAACGACACGACGTGGGCGGATAAACGCTTCTGGATTCACTACCACGCCGGCTTCTGGCCGTTGGCCCACGCCAAACCCGATCCGAAACACATCCCCGCTTTTCTCGACCTCATCAAGAACGACGGATTGATGGGGAGATACTACGGCCGAGGCGTCCGCTTGACGGGAATGCTGTTGAGCGGCATGGGGCAGTCGCCTGCGCTGCCGTTGGCCAATCTCTTGGAAGATGAGAATCCGAGAATACGCTGGGCAGCCGCGACCATTCTGGCGATGATCGGTCCGGATATGAAAGCGGCTCTCCCCGCACTTGAAAACACGTTTACCGACAAGGACGAGGATATCGGCGTCCGTGTGGCCTCCGCCCGGGCGATTGCCGACATCAAGGGCATCGACGGGTCTAAGCTTTGTGAACGCATTCCTGATGTTCAACGCAGGATCGTCGAGCTGTCGCGAAGGAACCGGGAGGCGTCGCAAAGTCCTGAGCTGTGGCAGCAGCACTTCGCTGCCGATCCCGAAACAACCGCCGCGCGCCAACTGGCGCTCTACAACCTAACGACCGAGTTCGAAAAGCCTTTGTACGATCTTGCCACGGGACAGAATCTGAAGGCACAGAATCAGTGGTTGCGTGAGTACGCCGCCGACAAGCTCGCCAATCTGCCCCCTGTCTTCCCGAGTCTGACCGGTCATGTTCTCGGCTCCGAAGCGCACACGTTTCTCCTCTTGTTCGGATCCGGGAGCCGGCACTATCCCGGTCGACTCGAGCCCGATGTGGAAAAGGCGTTTAAGGAAATCTGTTTCAAGGCCCTCGACATCACGCGGATTGCAAACAAACCCCGATACCTGCCGAAATCCACCGACGTCCTTGACAAGCTTCTTGCTCTGGATGACTCGCTTTCGATCCTGGAGATGTCCAATGGGCCGATGCGGAACGACGCAAATCAGTATCTGATTTTGCAGGTGCTCAAGGATGATCCGGCATACAAAGACAGAACATTCAAGACGGGTGACACGGTGTCGCAGCGATACGACGCCTTCACCAAATTCATCAAAAGGGGCTTAAAGTCGTTGGCGCTGCACGGAATGTGGGCTGAGCTGGGCAGCTCCAACTATGAACACAAGACCTATCGGGGGCTGTTGGCCCTGCTCGATTACGCGACCGATCCGATCGTGGCCGCACGTGCGAGGATGTTCATGGATCTGGCCATGGTCGAGGTCGAGCAGATCTCGCTCAGCGGGCTTCGCGGGGGAAGCAAGACCCGTGCCAAGGACGGCGGGCTAACCGGGCGATTCAACAGGACACGGGCGATGTTGCACGGAGAACATCATGGCTTCATTCTTGAACCGCCCGGATTCAAGCATTCCTATCAGCCGCCCGTGCCGGCGGTTCTCCTTCGCCGGCTCGGTCCCACCAAGCCGGTTTATGAAATTGTCAACCGCCACGTGAGTGAGAACGAATCCCTGGAAGAAAAGTACGTCCCGCAATACAAACGCGTATTCAAACTGCCGTCCAGATCGATCAACTACGCTTATTGCACTCCTGATTACGTCACCGGATGCGCCATGTTTGACGTGCGGTTGTGGAGGGGTGAGGGCAAAGAGAAGTCGTTGAAATACGGGACCATGGGCCGCTGGAGCGGAGTCATCTTTCGCAATCGCGGCGCCGTATACCTCGAAGCCTACACGACTGACAAATGGTACGTGCAGAGCAAAGACGTGTTGATCGCTCAAATCTTCAAGGACGCGAGATACCCGGGTCATCCCAGAGTCGATTTCGCCTCGATCATGGAGATGGTCGAGAAAGACGGCTGGGTGTTCGTCAATAATCACGACGCGCACGCCGCGGTCAGGGTCGTTCGAGGCGGTTACTACTGGAACGAGCCCGCCCGTCATCGCCTCTACCTGAATGATTGGTTTTCGCCGATCATCGTCCAAACAGGTCGCAAAGCTGTCTACGGTTCGTTCGCGGCCTTCCAGGACGGCATCCTCAACGCGCCGCTCACACTGACTGACGACAAGCTGGACTACACCGGCCCGAATTCATCGAGAATAGAGTTCTTTCTGGCGAAGGATTCGGACGACGATCCCTATCCCGAGAGTCTTCCGAAGATCGACGGCACGGAACTCGATCTGAATCTGGAGTATAACTACCGCAGCCCCTACATGGAAAACAAAGTGAGCAGCGATATCGTGACCGTCCGGTATGGAAAAAGAAGATGGGAGTATGACTTCGCAAAGAACACGGTTACCGAGATCAAGGAGTGATAGGTTAACAATTCGAATAAGTAGAACGTAACGCATCTATGCTTCCGATAGAAAACAAGCTGCGAGGACTCCGATGGCCAAACCCGGTTACGAAGGCCCGCTCGAACAGATCGACGAGTGTTGCTGGCGGATCCCCAAAGACTATCATCCCGGCATGAAGGTCGAGGGCCGCATCTTCGCCGATGAGAACTTGATGGAGCAGATCCGCGCCGACCAGGCCCCGGAACAGGTGGTCAACGTGGCCCATCTGCCGGGCATCCAAATGGCGAGCCTTGCCATGCCCGACATCCATTGGGGCTACGGCTTCTGCATCGGCGGCGTCTGCGCGACCGATCCCGAGCAGGGCGGCGTCGTCTCGCCCGGGGGGGTCGGATACGACATCAACTGCGGCGTGCGGCTGGTGCGGACCAATCTGACGCAAGACGACGTCCGGCCGAAGATCGAGCCGCTCACCGAAAGCCTCTTTCGCAAGATCCCCGCCGGGGTCGGCAAGAGCGGGCCGTACCGGTTCCAGCAGAAGGAGCTGAAGCAACTGCTCCGCCGCGGCTGCAAACACATCAAGAAAAAGGGCCTCGCCACCGACGGCGATATCGACCACACCGAGGCCGGCGGCCGCCTCTACGACGCCGACCCCGACCTGGTCAGCTACAAGGCGCTCGATCGAGGCAAAGACCAGTGCGGCACGCTCGGCTCGGGCAACCATTTCATCGAAGTCCAGGTGGTCGACGAGATCTCGGACGAAAAGGCTGCCGCGATCATGGGCATCGAAAAGGACCAAATCTGTGTCATGATCCACAGCGGCTCCCGCGGGCTGGGCTACCAGATCTGCGACGACTCGCTCGTGCAACTCCGCGGAGTGCCGAAGAAGTACGGCATCGAGTTGCCCGACCGCCAGCTCGCCTGTGCCCCGGTCGACAGCCCCGAAGGCGAAGACTACCTGGCCGCCATGCGATGCGCGGCGAACTACGCCTGGGCCAACCGCCAGTTGCTGATGGTGCAGGCCCGCGAGGCCTTCGCCCGGTTTTTCGGCCGCTCGTGGGAGTCGCTCCAGATGAACCTCATTTACGACGTCGCCCACAACATCGCCAAGATGGAGGAGCACACGGTCGAGGGCAAGACGAAGACCCTCTGCGTCCATCGCAAAGGCGCCACCCGGGCATTCCCGCCCGGGCATCCCGACGTGCCCGACGTGTACCGCGCGATCGGCCAGCCGGTGATCATCCCCGGCGACATGGGCCGCGCGAGCTGGCTGTTGATCGGGCAAGAAGGGAGCATGGAGCGGTCGTTCGGCAGCACCTGCCACGGTGCCGGCCGGGTGATGAGCCGAAAGGCCGCCATCCGACAAGCCCAAGGCCGGCGGATCGACAGCGAACTGGCCGAAAAGGGCATCATCGCCAAGTGCCGCAATTGGAAGGGACTGGCCGAAGAGCAACCCAATGCCTACAAGGACGTGAGCGTGGTCGTCGACATCGTCCACCGCGCCGGCCTGGCAAAAAAAGTCGCCCGCCTGCGCCCCATTGGGGTCGTCAAGGGGTAGCCGGCTGGGCAGGCTTGGGTTACAATGATTCCTATGGCTGGTAAACCAAGAATTCGCCACGCAGCCGTTTCTGTCATCACTTTGGGGATGCTTTGCCCGTGTTTTGCGGCACCCCCGCAGGCTTCTTCGCTCGATCCGGAGACCGCGAAGTATGTTGCCGCGCTGGCGGACAAGGATCCCGCAACGCGGGCAGAAGCTGCCAGGGTGTTGGGTACGATCGGCGATCCCGACGCTATCCCTGCGCTTAGCAAGACAACGTACGACACAAACGCCGCCGTAAGATGGGCTGCCGCAAGCGCACTCGCGGAATTTGCCACCGATGAAGGTATCCCTCCGTTCGAATATCCAACGAGTTGCCGAAGGCAGCAGACCGTCTTTCCTCTGCGACGCAAGGGAAACGCGTGCATTTTCGCGATCTTCAGCGACGGAACCGGACTGAGCAAGCTCTCTGACGGTCCGGGAGACTATGAACCCATGCTTTCGGCCAACGGGCGCATCCTGGTTTACGCCGGGTCGAATCTTCGCGCAATCAACGTCCGCAATATGAAGTCCGGAAAGACTCGGACCTTGGCAGAGGTCGAGACGGGCAGTAGCGTCACGAATCCTCAGATTGCGGACAATGGCAAAGTGGTCGTGTACTTGCGCGATCACTGTAAGGTCTTCGCCACGCGGCCGAAAAGCACGGCCCATGTATTCTTAAGCGAGGGGTTTCCGTCCGCCGGTTTCTACGGCGTGGCGATCTCGGGGAACGGACGGAAGGTTGCATTCGATACCGTTTGCCTGCGGGAGCACAAGAAGCGTCAATCGTCCCAACCGATGGACGAACTTTTCGTCGTGGACTCGGACGGATCGAACTTGACTTGCATAACCGCGAGCGGCCGGGATGTACGCGACATCTGTCCCACGCTATCGCGCGACGGGAAGAGAATCGCCTTCATGTCGGGCAACTACCCCGACTGGGACATCTGGGTCGCCAACAGCGACGGTACGGGCAAACGAAATGTGAGCCGCCACAAGGCGTGTGACGGCTCGCCCGCCATCTCGCCCGATGGCACGAAGGTTGCCTTTGACTCAAACCGGAACGGCGATTGGGAGATTTACACCGTGGATTTCGACGGTGAAGGGCTTGTCCAATTGACGGATAGCCAAATTCAATGCGTCAACCCGAGATTCTCGGCAGACGGGACCATGATCTTCTTCGAGACCTGCCAGGGATACGACCGGAAGGACCTGTGCGTGATGGACGCAGACGGCCGCGGCATGAGAATCCTGGTTCGAGACATGTTCGGGCTCAAGTGGCGAGAGAGGAACGTGGAGTTCGTGATTCGTCCCAAGAAAGCGAAATTCCGCCACGAAGAGGATGTGACCATACGGTTCTGTGTGAAGAACGTGGGGGACGACGTGTTGTCGCTTGGGGAAAAGATCGAAGCAAGGCTCTTTCTGCCGAACCGCGTCGAGGTGAATCCCAAGGGTGGCCGGGGGGCCTTTCCACTTGTTCCCGAGCAGGGCACATCGTTTTCTCTCGGCACCGGGCAAGAACTGGATTTCTCGGTTACGTATGCATGGCAGAGCCTCTTCCCGCTCGCTGCGAAACACGACCTTTCCAAGGCGAAGACCAGATTGGGTGCCATGATATCCTGCTGCGATCAGGAAGATGCCCCTGGCCCGCTCTCCAACGTGAATTCAATCAGTGCGCATCCGATTACCGTGCGAAGTCGGCGGTGACATGCCTCTTTGCGCCACATGTCGCGAGCAACGGGCTATCGTCCACTGCAAGAAGGCGGGGGATTGATTCCTTGCCCGTAATGGAGTATAAGAATGATGAATGATGAAAAGAGCCAGACTATGAAGCGGCGTTCTGCGTTTACCATGTCTCTAGCCATTTTCGCACTTGTCGGCCTGGCCGGTCTGGCGGGTTGCCGGCCGAACGCTGACCCCAGTTCTTCCGAGGACACTACCATGACATTCACACTCACCAGCGCGGCATTTGACAACGGAGCCCCGATCCCCAAGAAGTACACCGGCGACGGCGAAGACGTCTCGCCGCCCCTCTCGTGGTCGGATGTGCCCGAGGAGGCCAAGCAGTTGGTCATCATCTGCGACGACCCCGATGCCCCGACCAAAGAGCCCTGGGTCCATTGGGTGATCTACAACATCCCGGCCGAGTTGGGCGGCCTTCCCGAAGGCATTCCCGCCGACGAGGAACCGAAGGACGTCCCCGGCGCGTTGCAGGGCAACAACACCTGGCCGACGATCGGCTACCGCGGCCCCGCACCGCCGTCGGGCACACACCGCTACTTCTTCAAGGCTTATGCCGTCCCGGCGGGGCTCTTCTCGAAACCGGGACTGGACAAAAAGGCCGTCTTGGCAGCCATCGACGGAAAAGTCATCGCCCAGGCGGAACTCCTGGGCACCTACAAAAGGTAGTCCTGTTCGGATGGCGATTACTATAAAGCCGCGACCGGTGGTCGCGCCGGACGTTACCCAAAACCGCTACGGCCGGTGATTCGGCGCGACCACCGGTCGCGGCTTTATAAGGAAAGTGCCGAAGTCATTTCTGAGCGGCCCGCGACCCACGAATCGGGGGGGGGTGTTGTCTAGTTTTCAGGAATGAGATATAAAAATGGGTAGGGCTGCAATACGATCATGTGGCGTTTCGGGTCCCATGAACGGTGCGTAGCCCGGTCGAGTGCCAAAACTGATTTGGGAGAGTTCTCCAAGGGGGTATTTATGACATTCCTGCTCACCAGCCCGGCCTTCGCCGACGGCGATCCGATTCCCAGCGAATACACCAGCGACGGCAGGGATATTTCGCCGCCCCTTTCTTGGTCGGGGTTGCCGGAGGGGACGAAGGAACTGGTCGTCATCTGCGACGATCCGGACGCACCGACCGAAGAGCCATGGGTCCACTGGGTCATCTACAATATTCCGGCCGGCCTTGGGAGTCTGCCCGAAGGGATCCCCCGTGAGGCCCGGGTGCAAGACATCCCGGGCGTATTGCAGGGGAAGAATTCGTGGAAGATCGGCCAGACCATCGGTTACCGCGGCCCGGCGCCGCCGTCCGGCAGCGGACTACATCACTACCACTTCACCGCTTATGCGATACCGGCCAAGCTCATCGCGGAACCCGGCATGGATAAGGACGTGGTCCTGCAAGGAATTGATGCGCAAGTCATGGCCGAGACGGAATTGGTCGGAACCTACGAGAGGTGAGCGTTGCCAGACCGGAGAAACCACCGCGGCCCCCACCCGGATGATGAGTCCCTGTTCGCCCGCAACGAATGGCCGGTCCTTCGCGGAGCGGTTGCCGACTACGGCTGGTTGCTCTCACACGGCTATGCGCACGGCTCTTCTCTCAAACTCGTAGGCGACCGTTACGGTCTGGTCTCGCGGCAGCGGACCGCCGTGGGACGATGTACGTGCAGCGACGCCGATCGCGCGTCGCGGCAAGAACGTCGCGTCGGGGCGGAGGCCTTGATCGGCCGCCCCCTCTGGCTGGACGGCTACAATGTCCTGACGACGATCGAGGCCGCCCTGGCCGGCGGCGTGATTCTCCCCGGCTGCGACGGCGCATACCGCGACATGGCCAGCATGCACGGCAGTTTCCGCAAGGTGGAAGAAACCCGACCCGCCATCGAATTGATCGCAAAGGTGACGGCCTCGCTGCGGGTCGAGGAGTCGGTCTGGTATCTCGACCGCCCGGTCTCCAACAGCGGCCGCCTGAAGACGATTCTCGAAGATCTGGCCGCCGAGCACGGCCGGCAATGGCGCGTGGAGCTGGTTCCCGATCCCGATCCGGTGCTCGCCGAAGCGGAACACGTGGTGGCGACCGCCGACAGCGCGATCCTCGACCGGTGCAAAGCCTGGTTCAATCTGGCGCGGGAGGTAGTCGATCGCGAGATCCCCTCGGCAAGGATCGTTGACTTATAAAGCCGCGACCGGTGGTCGCGCCGGGCGTCACCCCCAAAACCGCTACGGCCGGTAATTCGGCGCGACCACCGGTCGCGGCTTCATTACGGAAAATGCCGCGGGTACTGGAAAACCCCGACCCGCCCCGATATAATGGTTTCCACCAGGAAGAAGGGTGCCCATGGACGTTGAGACCGAAACCGCCGAGCAAGTTCGCCGTTTCCCGGAGGCGCTGCTGCCGATGCGCGAGCGCCTGTTGGCAAATCTGGTGATGATTGCCCAAATCCCTGCTCCCACTGGGGAAGAAGAAGCCCGCGTTCGTTTCCTGTTGGACCGCTTTGCCGAAGTGGGGATGGCCGACGCCGCGGCCGACGAGGCCGGCAACGCCGTCGGCCGACTCCAGGGAACCGCCGACTCGACCGAAAGCCGCGATATCCTGCTGGTTTCCCACCTCGACTCGATTGTTCCTACCGGAGGCGACTATACCGTTACGGTCGAGGCCGATCGGATCATCGGCCACGGCGTCAGCGACAACGCTTTGGGGGCGGCTATCGTCTCGATGATTCCCGCCGTGCTGGAACACCTCGGTATCAGGCTCCGCTCGAACCTGATCTTGCTGGGCTCGACCGGTTCGCTCGGGCGCGGCAACCACTCGGGCATCCGTTTCTTCCTCGATCACGTGCCGAAGCAAGTCGATTTCGGGATCTGCGTCGAGGGCATGCAACTGGGACGCTTGAACTACTTCTCGATCGGAACGGCCCGGGCCGACATCACCTGCGACGTCCGGCCCGAGCCCTCGCGGAGTTACGGCTCGGAAAGCGCTCTGGTCGTGATCAACCACATCATCAACCGGGTTTTGGGGATTGCCACGCCCGCACGCCCTTATACGGTGGTCCGGTTGGGAAAGCTGCGGGCCGGTTATGCGTACGACATGGAACCGGACCACGCGGAACTGGGGTTGGAGATCGTCAGTCACAGCGACGACATGATCGAGCAGATCCGGCAGCAGATCGAGGACATCGTTTCGGAAATGTCGGCCCGCCACGCCGTCGATGCCCAGCTCGACATGTTCTTCAAGACCCAGGCCGGCGGGATCCCGTTCGCGCATCCCCTGGTGAAAAGCGTGTTGCACGTGATGACGGAGCTGGACATCGAACCGGATCAAGGCCACAGCCCCTCGGAGCTTTCGGAGTTCATCGCGAGGAGAATCCCCGCGGTCACCTTGGGAATCAGTTGGGGGGTCCGCGGCCGAAAAAGTCCCGACTACGTCGTGATCGGTCCGATCCTCCTCGGCGTGGCCCAGTTGTTGGGCACTATCCTGGCAATCGACAGCGGAGCGTGCGATGAAGTCTGAACAATGGCTCACCGATCGAACGTTCCACCACTCCAACTTCTGGAATATCAAGTGGCTGGTCGAAGAGAAAGAGCGGCAGGGCCTCTCGATCTCGCTCTGCCTGCCCACGCTCAACGAAGAGAAGACCATCGGGCAGGAAATCGTGATTCTCAAGGCGGAACTGGCCGACCGCTATCCACTGCTCGATGAAATCGCGGTAATCGACTCGGGAAGCACCGACCGCACCTGCGAAATCGCCGCCAGCTTCGGGGCCGATGTCTATATCGCCTCGGAACACCTCGCCCAGTGCGGCAATCAGCCCGGCAAGGGGGAAAACCTCTGGAAAGGGCTCTATCTGCTCCGCGGCGACATCATCGTTTACGTCGATGCCGACATCAAGAACATCCACCCGAGATTCGTCTACGGACTCGTCGGCCCGTTGATCCAGGACCCGGAAGTGCATTACGTCAAGGCGTTTTACGATCGACCGCTGGCCTTTTCCGGGGGGTTGCGGCCAACCGGGGGCGGACGCGTCACCGAAATCCTCATTCGACCCCTCTTCAGCTTGTTCTATCCCGAGCTGGCCGCCATCCTGCAACCGCTTTCGGGTGAATATGCCGGCCGGCGGTCGATCCTCGACAAGATCCCCTTTCCCGTCGGCTACGGCGTCGAAACCGCCATGCTGATCGATATCTATACCCGCCTCGGCATGGGCGCATTCGCTCAAACCGATCTCGACAGACGAATCCACCGCAACCAGGAAACCATCGCCCTGGGCCGTATGGCCTTCGGCGTCTTGCGGACGTTCATCTCGCGACTGAAGCGCCATGATATCGTCCGCCTCCAGGAAGAGCTCCCGGCGATAATGCGGCAGGCCGAAATCAACGAAGGAAACTATCTGCAAAAGGAATTCACCATCGAAGAAGTAGAGCGGCCGCCGATGATCGAAGTCGAACCCTACCGCCGGAAGTTCTACCCGGACGGCGTGCCAAAGCAAGAAACAAAACCGGCGGACGATCCTTAGCTTCACACATACCGGTGCATCAGGATCGTATCGACGTACTCCCCCGGGCCGATCTTCACTTCCTTCGGCGAGCGCCCGTATTCGACGAAGCCGAGCTTCTTGTACAACCCCAGGGCCTTCGTGTTCGTTGCGAAGACGTTCAGGTTGAGCTTTTCGATCAGGGGATTCTCTTCGGCCCAGTCGATCAGGGCCCGGAGCATCGCCGTTCCGACGCCCTTGCCTCGCCACTCGTCGACCACCGACAGGCCGAAGGTGCCCCGATGGGCAAGCCGCCGCCGCTCGCCGTTGTCGAAACCCAGGCTGCCGATCACGCGGCCGTCGGCCTCGGCCACAATCAGGAGCTTACCACGGCCGTCACAGTGGTCCTGAATCCATTCCCGCTCTTCCTCCTCGGTCATGTCGAACTCATCGGGCTCGATGATGAAGAACGAGGTTCTTTTGGCGACCGCCCGGACGTACGCCAGCATCCGCAGCGCATCGTCCGGCTCGGCCGTGCGAAGCGTAAACGGCTCGCCCGTCTTCGATATGCATTCTTTCAAAGCGATGTGGCCCATCTTGCACCTGTCGTTCGGCGATCGTTGTGGCGCCATTTTCCACCATGACAACCGGCCCCGCAAGATGGTTCGGTAAGAAAAGTAGCAGGCACACTCCGTGTGCCGTCCGCATGGCCGTTGCGAAGCCGCAAGCGGCAAGACCCCTTCCGTAAACGGGAGTGAGAAGTAAGACGATCGCCGGTGGACGTTGGACCGTCGGTGTGATAAGCTTGCCGCGGGAGGCCGTGCATGGACATTTCACTCTCGCTGATCATACCGGCGTATAACGAGGCGGGGCGGCTGCCGCCGTACTTGGGGGTGGTGCGCGAGCATCTGGATCGGCGATACCCGGATGCGTATGAGGTCGTCGTTGTCAACGACGGGAGCAGCGATGGGCTGCGGGACGTCCTGGAGCCCTTGGCGGCCGATTGGCCTGGGCTGAACGTGATCGAGCACGCGACGAATCGGGGCAAAGGGGCGGCCGTGCGGACCGGAATGCTTGCGGCACGCGGCGAGTTGCTCCTGTTCGCCGACGCCGACGGCGCCACGCCCATCGACGAGGAAGAAATCCTCTGCAAAGCGGTTCGAGACGGTGCCGACGTGGCAATCGGCTCACGCTATGTCCGCGAAACGGACGTCACCCGCCGCCGGACGTTCAGCCGCGGGCTGGCCGGGCGGACGTTCGCCGCCTTCGCCCGGCGCTTACTCGGAATCTCCGTCCGCGATACCCAGTGCGGCTTCAAAATGTTCCGCCGCGACGCCGGCCGGAAACTCTTCTCCGCCGCCGAGGAGACCGGATACCTGTTCGACCTGGAGTTGCTCGTGTTGGCCGACCGGTTCGGTCTGAAGGTCGTCGAAGTGCCGGTCAACTGGTCCGACATCCCCGGCGGGAATTTGAACCCGGTTCGGGAGTTGCCGAGAATCATGCTCCAGTTGCGGCGACTACGGCGGAGGTTGAGGAAGAGAGCGGGGGAGCAGGAGAGCGGGGGAGCAGGGGAGCGGGAGAAATGAGCATCAGAAAACCTTTGCGCTCGAGAACAACTTCGGCATTGTGCCCATAAAGCCGCGACCGTTGAGGCTGTGACTTTTTGGCGTTTGACACGTTCAGTCTGTAGGGAACGCCCTCTGTGGCGTTCCGGGAAGCAGCAACGAGCGTGTTTTCCGGGTTTCGGAACGCCACAGAGGGCGTTCCCTACAAAAAGTCACAGCCTCGTTGGTCGCGCCCGGCGTTGCCAAGAAACGCCCGCCCAAGACGGCGAGGGCAGCGGAACCCGCCGAGACGAGTTGTAAGACTGAGAGGCAAGCCTCTCCCGCTCCCCTGCTCATCTCAACGATGGCGGCCGGCTACCGGGCGCCGGCGGGGGAATCGACTTCCGTTCTTTCTTCAACGCCTCTTCCTCCAACTCCAATAGCACGCCCAGATCGCCGTGCGCCACCACCAGGCCGCTGAGTTCCCGCTTCGACTTCCGGCGGCCGACCGCAAAACTGAACGCGTAGCCGACCACGAGCGAAGTAACCACGCCGAACGATATCGGCCAGAAGGGGCCGAAGGGTTTTTCGAACGGCCAGAGCGTCGTCGCGGCGGCCGCGAGCATCCCGGCGAACATGCCGATCAACGCGGCGGGACCGGTCGCCCGTTTCGTGAAAAGCCCCAGCAGGAAAACCACCAGCATCGGACCCGCGAAAATCCCGAGCACCCCGATAAGGAACCCGACCGGCCGGCCGAACGCCCCGACCGCCAACGCGACTACGACTACTGCGACGCCCAGCCCCCAAACAACCAGTCGGGCAAGCTTCATCTCGTCGGTCTGGTCCAGGTGCTTCGGGTCTTTCTCGCAGTGCTCGCTGAGCCAGGTTTCGGCCCAGCCGAAGCGGCGATGGAAGTCGATGACCACCAGCGTGGCCAGCCCCGTAATACCCGAGTCGACCGCTCCCATCGCCGCCCCCATCAGCGCCGCGACAAACAACCCGGCGAATCCCCACTTCAAGTGACGGGTCACAAAGCGGGAGAGCAATTCGTTGTGTCCGCGGCGGACCCACCGCTCGCCCCGGTTCCAATACGTGTCGCGGGTAATCAACCGGCCGACGACAAGGTTGCCGTTCTCGTCGACCAGCTCGGAAAGATCGTCGTACGGCCTGCCCGTGTTCGGGTCGAGAATCTCTTCCTCTTCAGCCAACAGGACGACGTTTTCGGCCGTGATCTCCATCCCGGAATCGATAAACGGCTTGCCGGTGTCCGGATCGATCGCGCTGTTGGCGACCCAGCTCGGCCGAAGCTCGTCCCGGTACGTGGCGTCGTCCTGATAGACCGCCAGCAGGCCCATGCCGACGTACATGGCCCCAACGGCCATCACGGAAAACAAGGCCAGTCCCATCAGGTACGAAACCCGCATGTCCCGGTCGTCCTCGGCCGAGAACCATCGCTGCACCGTCGCCTGGTCGGCCACCGTAAAGTAGATCGACACGAGCACCAGGAAAAGACCCGTGGGAATGACCGACCACTTGTAGGTCCACAGGCTCGTTTTCTTGGCCGCGACGGGCCGTCCCAACTCCACGTGGTTGCGCGGCGACTTGGACTCGCCGGACCTTCCCAAACGTACCCGCTTCTTCCCGCCCCGGCCGGACTTCTTCTCCACGTCGTCGGGTTTCTTTTCCGCGTCGTCGGGCTTCTTAGGCGTATCGGCCGTTGGCGGCACGCCCCCGGGCAAGGATTTCGCGTCCTGCTTCCACCAGGTCCACGCACCCCAACTGCCCGGCGTCGAGAACTCCGAGGTTACCCGCGGGTGGTCGTCGAAAATCACGTCGCGGTGCAGTTCCTTGGCGATTTCCCATATACGCGGATAGCCGGCGTCGAACTGGCGGCCGAGCGCGACGATCAGCGCGAGCAAGACGACCGCCATCACGCCGAACTGCGCGGCGTCGGTCCAGACGCTCGCCTTCATGCCGCCGGCGAAGGTGTAAAGCAGAACGGCCAAACCGACCCCCGCAACCAGAAGCAGAATCGGCACGTTCAACCCGGTCCCCATTTGCAGGGCCCGGCACGGCAGCACCAAGAGCCCGCCGAGCCAGAGCAATTGCCAGAAGACATACACGGCGCCCACGGTCGCCCGGGTCCTCGGGTCGAAGCGGAGTTCAAGGTACTCGTAGACCGAATCGAGTTCCAGGTTGTGGTACAGCGGAACGACGCACCACAGCACGACCGGCAGCGTGGCCCAAACCGTGATCGGCACGAGCATGAACTTCACGCCTTGCCAATAGGCCTCGTTGGGCGCCGAACAATAGAACAGCGCAGCCGTGCCGAACAGGGCGAAGCTCAGCCCCAGCACCGGCCACTTCAGCTTGCGGTCGGCCAGGAAGAACTCGTCGGTCGACCGGACGCGCCGTCCCGCCCAGACACCCACGCCCACCATGGCGACCAGGAAGATCGCGAGAACGGCGTAGTCATATCCGGTAAAAGCGGCCATTGCAGACAGTCCTGGTTCTCTTGGTGTCGATACAGTGTAGCAGAAGGCTTCCCTCAGGACGCCGGGTCGGCTGCCGCGACTTGACGGACGAGCCTGTCATCAAAATGATGCACCGTGCCATCAGAATGACAACGCCTTGTGAATGGCTTGGTGGCTCCTGGTCGGAAGAGAATATTGCGTAAGTCATTGAACGACAATGGTTTATGCATAATTCCATCTTCGGCGGCATAGAAGATGCGGGTCGAGAAGGTGGAAGTATCCCCTGGACTTGAAAGGAACGTATCATGAAATGGATCAATTTGATGCCGGCGGCCATTGGGGCGATTTGCCTGTTGGCAAGTAGCGCCTTGGCTCAGCGCGGGACCACTCGTTATGGGAAAGACATACACGGCGCCAATACACGTGGCAGCGAGGTGACGCTCTATCGCGACGCGGCGCGCCACGCGAGCGGCCACAAAAGCGCCTATCGCATGGCGAGTCACCATGCCGGCCACTCGAGCCGTTATTCCCACCACGGCCACCACGGGCATCACCCGCGTTACCGCTACAATCACTACCCGTACTACCGTCCGCCGGTAGTGATTCGTCCGCTGGTCCCACCGCCGGTGATTGTGCAACCTCGGTATTATGGTCCGCAACCGTACTACTATTCGCGGCCGGGCATCGGCTACTCCGACCGGAACTTCTCGATAGGAATTGGGTTTTAGTCGGGGGAATCGGGGTTGCCCGCCGTAGGCGGCCTGAGCAGGACTTCTATCCGCATTTTGCCCTCGGTGGGTGGGAGTCGGACCGCGAGCATCCGGGCGCCCCGATTCTGGTTTTCCTTCGGTGTAGGCGGCCTGGTCGCGACGGTTTCGAACTTGGCGCCGGCGGGCGCGACGATCTCGGCTTCGAGCTTTTTGCCACCCTGCGTGAGAACCGCCTTGTTGCCGGCCGGTTGGACGTCGGCCTCCGTTACCATCCCCCAACGGACTTCGCCCTTGGGATCGGTGATTTCATCTACCACGCGAACGATCCGCCGGTCGAGCAACTCGATCGTCCGTACCACCGAGGTTGCCTGTCCCTTGTAGGCATCGGTCATGTCGGCGGTCGCATGAACGCGATTGGCGGTTGCACCGAAGTCGACGATCTTGGCCACGGCGGCCGGGTTCTGCAATTTGTCGTCGATCACCAGGGTGTTGTGGCTGCGGTTGTTCAGCCGGTAGTATTCCCATCGCCGCCCTCCGAAATAGCCGGGCATGTTGTAGTTGTCGCTGCCGAGATCGACGCCCCAGCGGACGCCGCCGGCGTCGAGCACAAACGAGCCGATGTCGAGATGGCCGTGGCTGGCGCGGTTGTTGCCGCCTTTGAAGCCGACGAAAACGGCATCTCTGTCGCCCCAATCGCTTCGCATGGTGACAATGTCCTGGACGCCGTGAAACAGGGCCTCGCGGGGGAGTTGCCCGAGGGTTGGCTTCTCGCCGCGGGCATCGTACCACGCGATCTCCAGCGGGAAGAAGCGGTCCAGGTGCTGCGGTTTGATCTTTCCTTTCAAGGGAACCTGCTCGGCCAATTGCCGGCGGTGCCACCAGGCATAAAGCGGCCGGTCGCAGGTCCGCGACAGCGCAAACATGGCCGACGCCGGGCGGAACCACTTGCCGCAATCGGCGTAGTTGAAATACCGGCCGTTTGGCCCGAGCGTGTGGATGCGGAAAAGCCCGGTCTTGTCGAGGGCGGGCGTTTTCGAGATATCGAAATCGGTGCCCAGCGCCGAGTTGAGCCCCATGATCGTCAGCGCGGTGTAGGAGGTGCCGTACTGCCAGTAGCCGGGCCCTTCGGGATACGCCCCGTCGGGCGCATAGGAACGCAACGCGTTGGGAATGCTTCTCCTTGCTGCGGCGACGATCTTCT
Source organism: uncultured Planctomycetaceae bacterium (assembly GCA_964547995.1). Lineage (GTDB taxonomy): Bacteria > Planctomycetota > Planctomycetia > Pirellulales > Thermoguttaceae > CAZJRB01. Next base: position 93,676 of record CAZJRB010000001.1, read on the forward strand.
CGGCCAGCTCCTTTTCATCTTCGGCGACGGCCAGTGCCCCGAGGATCATGCCGCCGTTGCAGACCTGGTTCCAGTTGCTGTGGCCGCGCACCCACCAGCCGCCCTTCTTGTAGCAGTTCACACCCGGCTGGAGCCCCAGCCGCACGATCGCCTCGCGGATCGTCTTGCGGTCTTCCGGCGAGATCACGTCGTAGAGCCAATCATAGCCGATCGCCAAGGCGGTCGTCATTTCGGCTGTGTCCAGAAAGTGCCGCGGGTTGAAGTCCTTGAACTTCGTCGTGATGAGCATTTCGCGGACGGCCGCGTCGGCGAATTTCCGCTCGCCCGAAAGCCGATACGCCATCGCCATGGCCGCCACCCGTTCGATACACTTGCGGCTCTGCCCCAGCAGTCGCTTTCCGTCGGGGATTTCGTACCGGACCGGCGACTGCGAGAGCATCCGCGTCGCGTTCACGTGGTTCTGCTCGATCAGCCGCGCCAGCAACGGCTCGGTTTTCGCCAGTTTCTCAACCCGTTTCTGATCCTCAGCGGTAAACAGCAGCCGCGGGTGTTCACTGCGCAACGTGGCGAGTGGGCCGGTTTTGTCGGCTGCCGGCAGAATGCCCGCCAATAACAGCTCAACAACAATAGCGCCGAGCAAACTCTTGCGATTTGTCCTCATGATAGTGGCTCCTTCGTTTGGCAAATGGCCGTGAACTGCAACCGTGCCTTGCAGCTTTCCCCCAATCCGTGGTTGTCCTGAATCGGTAGGGGAAGCGTTGGAAGCGTGCTCCCCCACGGATTCAGGACGACCACGGATTCAAGGCCCGGACAGAGTTCAAGATACCCGGGCGACCGGCTCGCCGCGAGTGGTGAGTAGACAGCTTTAGCCGGTATGCTCGACTATTTTGTTCACGGTCTCATCAACCACCTCCCCTAACATCCGGAGCCACATACTGCTTCTCGAGGTACACGGGGACCTTGTCGCCCTGCTCTGTTCGCCAGTCCAACAGTCGTATCTGCAGTGCTTTCAGCAGTTCGGCGTTTTCCGGACGATCGGCGATATTCTCCTTTTCAAACGGGTCTTTGGCTAAATCATAGAGCTCGTGCTGGGGTCGGTGCCGGAACTGCTCAACCCGCATTTTCGCGCTCTCATCGGTCCGGGCAATCTGCAGTAACCGAGCTCTTTTCTCCGGCAAATGAAACCATTACTCTTTCACCTGCTTCAACCCAACCCATACATTGATCTTCTCGCCACGCTGAATCACCATGTTGTCAGCAAGTACTTTTGGCAATCCCACTTCGTCTTCCCTTCTCCGCGCAGGTTGCGTAGCCGCTCCGCCCGCTCTTCCGGCCACACAAAACATCGGGCAAGTGTGTAACACCGATATTCCATGTCCATCATCTTGCCCCCGCCGCCGATCGCCGTCTCGAGCGATTTCTTTCGGTAGATGTCCTCGAATACGACGTTCTTCGTTCCCGAAATCTTCGCGTCCTTGGCAACAATATCGCGTAGTCGATCGGCAACCGCTTCCACATGAAAGGGGGCACCGTCCGCCTCATCCTCCGAAAACGAATGCGTCGAACCGATCACTAGGATGTTCACGTCCGCAAACGAATTCGCCGCCAAAGCAAACACTAAAGGATTTTGGGTACACCGGGCACTTACTTCGTGGCCGAGGACCTCGTCCGTCGATCTTCTCGTCGATGATTTCATGACTCCTTGCAGCGTGCGATGAAGTGGGCCGCCAACTCGGGGTTGGATGCCCAGTGCAAGTGGACATAACCGGCCAGGATGTTTCCCTTCTGAAACCCTTCGGTCTCTGCATTGCCACGGCGGCTTCCGCAAACGGTGTAGGCGTTGTGCCAGCCGTTACCCGCCGAATCGTCCTCGATGATTTCGGAGTAATGAAACTCGTGCCCGCGGAGTATCGCTCCGGCGGGCCCCCAAAGCGAATCCTGGGAGAGCGAAGCTTCGACGTATCCGAGCGACTTACAGCGCCGGAGCATCCGGGTGACGATGGGCAGGACGCCGGCGGTCGGCAAGCGTTGCCCTCCGGTCGACTCAATGGCACGGCCGAGATACATCAAGCCGCCGCACTCGGCGTAAACGGGTTTTCCCGATCGGGCGAATTGTCGGATGTCGTCGCGCATGGACCGGTTCGATGACAATCGATCGAGATGTTCTTCCGGATATCCGCCCGGCAGGTAGAGCCCGTGCAAGCTCTCCGGCAGCGTTGCGTCGGCAAGCGGCGAGAGCGGCACCATTTCGGCCCCTTGGCGTTGCCACGCCTCGAGGTTGTCGGGATAGCAGAAATGAAACGCCTCGTCTTTGGCAACGCCGATGCGGACCTTTTCGCCGGCAGTTGTTGCGGCGGCTTCGGGTTCGATAGCACTGCGGGGACTGGTTGATCGCGCCAGCAACAGGATCGCGTCGAGATCGAGATGCTGTTGGCAAGCGTCAGCCAGCGCGCCGATCTGCTCCTCCGGCAACACGTGTCGATCGGCCGTAACCAGTCCCAGGTGACGATTTTGCAGGGTTGGCAGCGCCCCCTGCGGTATGGTCCCGACCAGCGGCGGCAACCCGGCTGTCTCGAGAGCTTCGCTCAAGTATTCGCCATGTCGTACCGAGCCGGCCTGGTTGGCCAGCACACCGGCGATTCGGACCGACGGTTCGAATTCCACAAACCCCTTGACAATCGCCGCCAAGGTCCGGGCGAGCCCGTGGACGTTGACGATCAACAGCACCGGTGCATCGAGCCACGCGGCGATCTCCGCGGTCGAACCGGCCAGCGACGTCGGATCGGCCCCGTCGAACACGCCCATCACACCTTCAATCACCGCGACGTCGGCACCGGCCGTCGTGCGGTCGAAGAGCCGCTCTACATACTTACGGTCGGTCATCCAACCGTCCAGATTGTAACAGGTTCGGTTTGCCGCCTTTGAAAGGTACGTCGGGTCCAGAAAATCCGGGCCGACTTTCAGCGGCTGAACTCGGAGCGACCGGCGGCGCAGCGCGCGGATCAGGCCGAGCGAAAGCGACGTTTTCCCAACGCCGCTTGCAGCCCCGGCAATCACCAGCCTGCCGCACGTGCTGCTCAAGGCGCCCCTCCTTTATGCACAGGGTGCGAAGCCGCAAGTGGTCGGGCAGGGACGCCCTCTTCGCCGTTCTGCTTGACGTGAGAGTCCTGAATCGGCGCGTCCGATTGGGCCAGCCACATCCACGTCCGCTCACCGGCCACACGCCCCGCGACGCACGCGATCAGAAACAAGGCGGCGGTAAGGTACATCAACCTGTTGGCGTTTCGAATATGGGTCCGGTTCAAGGGGGCCGCCGGATCGCCGATCCTCGGTTTCTCGACAGTTACCCGGCCGTCGAAGTAGGAGCTGGTTCCGCCGAGTTGCACTCCCAGGGCGCCGGCGACGGCCGCTTCGGGATATCCGGCGTTGGGGCTGTCGTGCTTGCGGCGGTCGCGCACGAGAATCCGCACCGCGCCGCCGGGGCGCTGCCGCAGCAGAAACGCTGCAATGGCAATCAGCGGAGCCGTCAACCGGGCAGGAAGGTAATTGGCCACATCGTCGATCCGGGCCGACGCCCAGCCGAACTCGGGGTATGGCGAGTTCTTGTATCCGAACGTCGAGTCCAACGTGTTGATCGCCTTGTAGACGATCGCGCCGACCGGCCCGAACACGGCGGCATACAGCAACGGCGCGGTGACGCCGTCGACGATGTTTTCGGCCACCGATTCGACCGTCGCCCGGGTAATGCCTGCCTTATCGAGGCCCTGGGTGTCGCGCCCGACCATCATGCCCACGCGCCGACGGGCTTCGGCGAGGTCGTCGTCCGCCAATGCTCGAAAAACCGCTGCGGCATGGCCTGCCAGATCGCGGGCGGCAAAACACGTATACATCAACAGGATCGAGACAACGTCCGCCGCCCGGGGATTCCACATCCCGGCCAAATAGATCAGACCATAGGCGGCGAACCCGGCAGCCGCGATCACGACCAGCGCCGTCAGGAAGCCGGCCAACCGAGGCCACCGAAAGATCGCCCTCGCCGGCCGTTCGAGCACCATCGCGAACCGTCCGATCAGTCGCACCGGGTGCGGGAACCACCGCGGATCGCCGATCAACAAATCGAGCAGGACCGCCGCCATGATTTGGTATGGTAGTGCGATCATAGCCCCATCCGCCGGTAGATTTCGTTCACGTCCAGCGACTGCCGCACGATGTCGGCCAGCCGATCCAGCGCCGGTTCAATGTCGTAAGTCGCACGAATTCCGCCGACCGGCTCCAGCCCGCGCCGTTCGCGCAGCCGGTCGATGAACCAACGGCGAAACGCATCGGCGTCGAAGATGCCGTGAAGGTACGTTCCCCAGACACCATGATCCGCCGCCGCGGCGCCGAGCACTTCTGCATCGCCGTTCTGGAAAACACGTTGCACGGTGGGCGCATCCGTTTTGCCGTGGTGGATCTCGTAGCCGTAGACCTCGTGTCCGGAAGGGAGATGTTCGGCCCGGGTCCGTGCGAGCGTCTTCTCCCGTGCGAGCGTGGTGGCCATCTCCAACAACCCCAGCCCCGCGTCTTCGCCGGCCGACGACTCGATTCGATCCGGATCGAGAATCACGCGGCCCAGGATCTGGAATCCGCCGCAGATGCCGACGATTTGGGTCTTTCCGGCATGGGCAAGATCGGCCAACCTCGCGGCCAGCCCGCTTTCGCGAAGGTATTGCAGATCGCCCAGCACGTTCTTGCTGCCGGGCAGGACGACCGCGTCGGGCGAGCCAAGCTCTTCTGCACGGCGAACCACCCGCAAGTACACATCCTTCTCAATCCGCAGGGCATCGAAATCGGTAAAGTTCGAAATGTGGGGCAAGTCGACGACTGCCACCTCGACCGCCTCGCTGCTCGTGCGCGACTGATCCAGGGCGCCGCTCTTGAACTCGACCGAATCCTCCTGCGGCAGCCCGAGATCCCTCACGAACGGCACGATGCCAAACGTCGGCTTGCCTGTGTAGACGAGCGTGTAGTCCACGGCCGGCCCCAGCAGCGAGGCGTCGCCCCGGAACCGGTTGATCACAAACCCGGCAACTAGCGCCCGCTCCCACGGGCAAAGTGTGTCCATCGTCCCGATAAACGATGCGAACACGCCGCCGCGGTCGATGTCGCCGACCAGCAGGACCGGCGAGTTTGCGTGCCGGGCCATCTGCATGTTGACGATGTCGTGATGCTTCAGGTTGACTTCGGCCGGGCTCCCGGCGCCTTCGAGCACCACGGCATCGAACTCGTCGGCCAACGAGTCGTAGCACTCGCGGGCCGCATCAAACGCGTCGGGCTTGTGGCCGATGTACGTGCCGACGCCCATGTTCCCGACCGGCCGGCCGCGGACGATCACCTGGCACCCGGTGTCGGAATTGGGTTTCAAGAGAATCGGGTTCATCCGCACGTCGGGCTCCAGGCGGCACGCCCGGGCCTGAACGACCTGGGCCCGCCCCATCTCCTTGCCGTCGCGAGTGACGAACGAATTCAGCGACATGTTCTGCGACTTGAACGGGGCCACCCGGACGCCGTCCTGGAGCAAGATGCGGCACAGCGCCGCCGTGAGCACGCTCTTGCCGGCATTGGAACCCGTGCCTTGGAACATCAATGCCGGGGTTCGCCGCTTTTTTGGAACGGCCTTCCGCTTCGGGGCAAGAACACGGGCCAGAGATGCCAGCAAAGTATCGTTTTCTTCCTCGGTCCGCACGGCGAGACGAAAGTATCGGGCGTCGAGACCGTCAAAATTCTCGCAAACGCGGATCGCGATCCCGTCTTGCAACAAACGCGCGGCCAGCGACCGCGCATCGATGTCGTCACGATCGAGACGGACCAGCAGGAAGTTGGCCTCGCCGGGGAAGACGTGCGGCCCGGGCAACTCCGAGAGCCGCTGCGTGAGATTCTCCCGCTGCCGGGCGACGAACTCCCGAGTGGCTTCCGCATATTCGGTGTCCTCGAGCCCGGCGATTCCAACCGCCTGGGCCAAGGCGTTCACGGACCATGGCAGAAGTTGCCCGCGGATTCGGCCGGCCAAATCAACCCCGGCGATTGCGGTTCCCAAACGCAGCCCAGGGATTGCGTAGAATTTTGTTAGCGACCGAAGGACAATGACGTTCGGCTGCCTTGTAGGGTGGGACAAGCGCAGCGCCGGCCCACCAGTGTCCCGAGTTGGTGGGCCGGCGTTGCGATTGTCCCACCCTACGTCTTTCGATATCACAAACTCGATGAACGCTTCGTCGACGACAAACACCGTATCGGGATGCTCGGCAGCAAACCGTCGAAACGCTTCGGCGTCGAACCCGATTCCCGTCGGGTTGTTCGGTCGGCCGAGAAAGACGATCTCGTCGCCGCGAAGCCGCCCGTGAAGTTCGTCCCAATCGATTTTGAATCCACGGGATTCTTTGAGAACGACCTTGTCCACGCTCAGCGAAGCCAGTTCCGCCGCGGTCACGTAATCGCTGTAGCTCGGCACCGGCACGACCGCCCGGCCGCGGTCCAAACATCGCGCCAGTGCGTAGAGGATTTCTGTGGAACCGTTACCGACCAGAACTTCTTCCGGGCAGACACCATAAGACTTCGCCAACGCCGCGACCAGCTCGGCGCTGTCCGGATCGGGGTAGTGAACGATCGCTTCCAGTGCCCGGCTGATTACAGCGCGGAGCGACTCCGGAGGCCCCAGCGGGTTGATGCTGGCCGAGAAATCGAGGATCTCCTCCGGGTTTCGGCCCGACAGGGACGCCAGTTGCCGAAGATGTCCGCCGTGTGGAAAACTCATAGGCCCGGTCCGAACAAACCCCAACGCTGCAAAAGAAGATGTAGGATGGGTCTCCAGACCCGTCCGTTCAAGTGCAAGACCATGTTTGATCCTATGTATGTAAGACTCAAGAAGTGTGAGATGTGCAAACAGCAGCAAGAGGACCATTATACACTGTTAAGGACGGGTCTGGAGACCCGTCCTACACTCTTGTCATGCTCCGGTGGTCTGAGTGGATGCAAACAGGGCCGCGGCCATACTGATGGCTACCGCGGTCTCGGCAAGTTCGCACGTCGCCCCGAGGGTGTCGCCGGTCGCGCCGCGAATCTTGCGATAGCACTGTGCCGAGAAGACCAGTGCCACGCCGACAGCCACGGCGGCCGCGATAACGCCGGTCCACTCGAGCAGATACCAGGCGGCCGCGAACAACGCGGCGACGGCCCAAAGAACGCTCAGCAAAGAGCACTTCTCGCAGAAGAGACTCCTCAAACCCGTGCCAGGGCTGGCCGGCGGGAGAATCCGCATCGAGAGGACCATCGTACACCGCCCGGCCAGCGCCATCAGCAGCACGGTCGGCCACGCGGCCGCCCGATCGAGCGATCCCAGGGCAGCGACTTTCAGCAGGATCAGACTCACGACGGCCATCACGCCCATGGTCCCGACGTGGCTGTCCTTCATGATTTCGAGGATTCGATCCTTCGGCCGGGAGCTGAAGAACCCGTCGGCCGTGTCGGAAAAACCGTCCATGTGAAAGCCGCCCGAAGCCCCCAGCAGCATGACAGTGACAATCACCGCGGCCAGTCCGGGCGTAAGCACCGTCCAAAGGCCGAACGCCGCTGCCGCCACGACCCCGCCGATCATCGCCCCGACAATCGGAAACCAAGCGGTCGTCTGCGCAAGATTCTCGGCCGTACAGTCACCGCCGCCGGGCAAGGGCACAATCGTCAGGAACCGGATGGACGCAAACAATCGTTTCACTGTTGTGCCTCGGCAACGTGTGCTTCCTCGAACGTGGCCACTTCGGTCAACACGCGGACGGCCGCCTCGACCAGGTTCATCGCCAGTGCCGCCCCCGTCCCTTCACCCAGCCGCAGGTCGAGGTCCAACAGCGGCGTCTTGCCTAGCGACTCCTGCATGGCCCGATGTCCCGGTTCCATGCTCCGGTGGGCGGCGATGATGTAGTCGGCTGCGTGGGGCGCCGACAACTGGGCGATCAGTGCGGCGGCCGTCGAGATGAACCCGTCGACGACGACGGGCTTTCGCCGGGCGGCCGCTCCGAGGATGACTCCGGCGATTCCGGCGATCTCGAAACCGCCGACCTTGGCGACCAGGTCGATGCCGTCGGATGCGTCGGGCTGGTTGACCTCCAAGATCCGCTCAACGATTTCGATTTTATTCTGCAGCTTCGCGTCGTCGATACCGGTTCCGCGGCCGGTCAGCTCGGCGGCCGGTTTTTGGGTGATGGCCGCCGCGATTGCGGTGCTGGGCGTCGTGTTGCCGATTCCCATGTCGCCGGTGCCGAACACGTCGACCGACGGGGCCAGTTGCTCGGCCACGTCGATGCCGGCTTCGACGGCGGCAACGGCTTGCTCGGTGGTCATGGCCGGTCCCTCGGCAATGTTCGCCGTGCCGGGGGCGATCCGTTTCGAAACGATCTTGCCGGCATCGGCCAGGTCGTTCAGGTCGGCCGCCACGCCCATGTCGACCACAACGACCTCCGCCCCGGCCAGGCGCGCGAGCGCATTGATCCCGGCCCCACCGTGGACAAAATTGCGGACCATCTGGCCGGTCACTTCCTGCGGATAGGCACTGACGCCCTCGGCGGCCACGCCGTGATCGCCGGCCATTGTCACAATCGTTTTTCGGGCGACCGGCGGATTGGTCGAGCGGCACATCCCGGCAAGGTCCATCGCCAGATCCATCAACCGGCCCAGGGCCCAGTGGGGCATCGTCAACAGGTCCAGCCGCTGTTTGGCTCTCTCCCGCCACGCAGGATCTTGCGGCTCGATGGCTTGGATCGTTTTGTCAAGGGTTTCTGATTTCATAGGATTGTTGCATCAAGGGCAAAGCAGGGGGCACCTGCCCCCGGATGAGCGTGTGTTGGCTATGGGCCGGGGGCGGGTGCCCCCTCCTTTGTTCTTGCCTTCAGCGTTGTCGCGATTCCCGATACGACGAGCGTCACTTCATCGGCCCCCGCGGCGATGACCTGATTGCAACGTCCGACCAAATCGCCGTATCGCCGAGCCGGGGGATTGTCGGGTATGATGCCCATGCCGACTTCGTTGGTCACAAAGATCACCGTGCCCGTGCGGCGACGAGACGACTCGACGACCTGTCGGGCGGCCCGTGCAATTTCCTCTTCCTCGATGTCTCGTCCTTGTTGCTCGGCGTCGTACATCAGGTTGTTGATCCAAAGCGTCAGGCAGTCAACCAGCAGCACGTCGTACTCGCTGTTTGCGTCGAGGACCGGCGCCAGCTCTACCGTTTCCTCAATCGTATCCCAACCGCGCCGGCGGCGCTGTTCCCGGTGCCGGGCGATGCGCTGCCGCATTTCGTCGTCCAGGGCCGGGGCAGTCGCCACGAACGCCCGGCGGCCGGGCGCCGACTCTGCGAGGCGCTGCGCATGGGCGCTCTTGCCGCTTCGACAACCGCCGGTGATGAGGATGACTTTGGCCATGGGTTATGCCGTACGTTTTGAGTGGGAAACTGTGGGACTCAGTGCGAGCCCCCGCACGCAGTGCGGGGGCTTTTGGCGGTGAAGTCTGTGGAATCTTCTCATGGCACAGATTCGTTGCAGCATTTCGTCAAATAACATGTATCGTTCAGCCCCACCAGCACGCCGCGACCGTTCGACAGATCGATCGTTGTCAGCGATGCCGGGGCGACCTCGAAGCGAAGGTAGTGTTTTGGATCCAATCCCAACAGATGGCAGATCATCGCGCGGATCACGCCGCCGTGGGTGATTGCGAGCACCGTTGTGCCCGGGTCGCCGGCCAGCCGATCTGCGGTGGCTGCCACGCGGTCGACGAAGGCGCCGAGGTTCTCGCCGCCGGGGAATGAGAAGTCCGGGTCGAACTGCGCCCAGCGGTCGACCAGCTCGGGATCCGAAGCCGTGATCTCCTCGAACGAAAGCCCCTCCCACCGGCCGAAATCGACCTCGCGAAGCCCCGGGTCGATCTCGGCCTCGACGCCAAGAATCTCGGCCGTTTCGACCGTGCGGCGGAGCGGGCTGACGAAGGCACGTCCGAAGGGGATCTCGCCAACGACCGGGGCCATTGCCTCCGCTTTGTGTTTCCCTTCGTTGCCCAACGGCAGATCGGTGCTGCCGAGAAACCTGCCGGGGTGCTGCGAAGCCGCCATCGGGTGCCGGGCGAGAATGAGACGGCAAGCCATGGACTAATCCTGTCAAAAAGCGTCCACCGAGCGGAGGGAACAGGAGGTCCTGAAACCTTCCCTCGAAGGCACGCTGACGCGCGTGTCTGGTATCCTGGCTTCCGGATCGTCCTACTTCCCGCCGCCTTCCCATCCTTGTAGTGGAACAGTGGCAACCAAAGGCGGGGTTCGTACCCGGTCACAGTGGCGGGGCCGCGCTGGACTTGCACCAGCTTCCCAACTCCCCAATGGGGAGTATACCCTTGTACCAAAGAGGATAGAGGACGTCAACCAGTGCCCCCCCGTTGACCATTCCGGGCGTTTTCCATAAACTTCCATTTGGTTTCAGCATCCCGGAACACGGTGCGAATCCGTGGCGGACCCGCCGCTGTCATCGACGAGGCGCTTGCTCGGGCGTTTTCCGCCCACCACTGCCGGGCCCACCCCGGCGGGAAGGTTGCAAAGGGACGGGTTGCAAACCTGTCTTACACGCTGTTGACTCGCGAGCCAGAAGACCTGCTGAGACTTTGCGACCACGAAACTTGACGGTAAAGGGTTTCGGCGGCGCTTCGGCGTGCGCTGAAACCCTTTTTTGTTTGCTGTAACCTTTTTACAACAGGGACTCTTTGATGAAGAAGAACAAGCCCAAGAAGAAGGACGTGATCGCCTATCGCAAGAGTTGCAAGGCGGAGGGCACCGGCCTTTCGCATTACATCCTGATGGACAGGAAGTCCAAGTGATGGCGGCGGCAAACACCAGCGCAACGGCCCCCTCGCGGGGCCGTTGCGTTAATTCTGGAAACGGCCCCACCTTCCAACCGCTCGATATCGGCCACCCGGATTACGTCGCCGTCGTCGAGCCGAATACGGCGTTCTGGTCGCTGGTCCCGCGCGCCGGGCTGGCCGGCGTCTTCGAGGAAGGCGAATTGCTTTCGGCCTATCGCAAGAAGGCCGAGAAGTTCGCGGCCGAAATGGAGATGTTGCGATTCGGGCTGAAACCCTCGGCCGTCTACTTCAACCCCACCGAACGGTGCAATCTCAATTGCACGTATTGCTACATTCCGGAGAAGATGCGCAGCAGCGGACGCCACATGTCGGCGAAGCGCCTGCTCGACGCGCTCGGGCGGCTGCGGGATTACTTCCGCCGAACGCTTCCCAAGGACGCAATACCGCAAATCATCTTCCATGGAGCGGAGCCGCTTCTGAATCGCGATGCGGTCTTCGCCGGCATTGAAGAGTTCGGCGACGATTTCCGCTTCGGAGTCCAGACGAACGCGACGCTGCTGGACGACACGGCGGTCGAGTTCCTGACTGCGCGGCAAGTGAGCGTCGGCATCTCGCTCGACGCCCCGACGGCGGCGGTCGCCAATCGCACCCGAAAAAACTGGGCCGGGCAGGGCGTCTACAAGCAGGTGCTCGAAGCCATGGACCGCCTGCGCGGCTACGACGGCTGGAGTGTGATCTGCACGGTCACCGGCGAGAACCTCCGCCACCTGACGAAGCTGGTCGAGTTTTTCCATGCGAGGGAAGTACCCACCTGTTTGATGAACATCATTCGCTGCACGTTGCCCGGCGCAAAGACGATCAAGCCGAAGGACGTCCCGGCCGCGAAGTCTTTCCTGGCCGCGCTGGATCGCACGTACGAGTTGTACGAGGAGACCGGGCGGAAGCTTCCGGTGGCGAATTTTGCCAATATCCTTTTGGCGATCGTTGCCCCGACGGCCCGGCGGCTGATGTGCGACATCTCCCCGTGCGGCGGCGGGCGATGTTTCTTTGCCCTGGCAACCAACGGCGACCTGTTCCCCTGCAGCGAGTTCATCGGCATCAAAAAGTTCAAGGGCGGCAACCTGTTCGAGCACGACATCGAGGACGTGCTGCAGACCGGTGCGTTCCGCCTGGTCACCGGGCGCAAGGTGGAAGGCATCGAGCCGTGCAACCGGTGTGCAATCCGCCATTTCTGCGGGTCGCCGTGCCCGGCCGAAGCCCACGAGATGAACGGCGGCATGGACCGTACCGGCGCGTTCTGCGAGTTCTACGAGGAGCAGGTCCGGTATGCCTTTCGGCTGATTGCCGACGGCAAAGAAGAAGCCTACCTGTGGGACGGCTGGGACACGGAAACAAAGGATGTGTTTGCGTTCGGCGTGTCGTAGATATGGTGCATTTGTGGTATCATGGCGGTCAGTGTTTCTTCGGGCGTCTTACGCCAAAAGATTCCCGGGCATTACATCACCACAAGAATAAAGGACCCGTTCGGCAGACGGCTGAAATGTTACGCGTAAACAACTTGGTGAGTGCCGAAGAGAGGACTTGAACCTCCACGGGCTAAAAGCCCACTAGGTCCTGAACCTACCATCTAGCTACAGACCATCAATTCTATGGGCGTTTCCAGCCCTCCAAGTATGGACCTAAGTAGCTACTGTACAGTCGGTTAAAGCAATTCCGGTGGTGGTATGCGGCCATACCTCATTGGCGGCAGTTGCACACGTGTGCGTAGATACTCTTGGGTATCTATATGGATACACCTTGACAGAAACCGAAACCTCCCATTACACTAGGTTAGTAGATACGTTCACTACCTTGTACAGTATTAGAGGGCGAGCCAATGCCAAGAGAAATCAGACTCAACTACTACAAGCCTAAGCGGGGTTGGAGTAAGACCATCGAGGGCAAGAGATACTACTTTGCTCTCGGCACTGCCCTGGGGCCAAATGACCAAACAAGCTACAGGGAAGCAATCGAAGAGTATTACAGGCGAGTGAGGGCGGGCGAGATTCCAGGATCACTACCACAAGAAACCCTCTTGAACGGTTCGACCGTAGACCAAACCCTTGCCTTTGATCGGGAGCAATACGAGCGGCGAGAGAAACCGACGGTCCACACAATCCAAGGGCTAGTGAACCGATACCTAACCGACAGAGAGCTACAGGGAATTAGCAAGAACAGCTATTCTACTGAGAAATACCACCTTGCTGCCTTCCTGAGTTACTGCAATACAAGAGGCACTAGCCTTGCTTCCAGGGTGCTCACCTCTGCCTTCCTGGGGGATTGCAAGCGGGAATTGCTTTCAAGGGCGGACTGGTCCAAAGTCACCGCTAAGCAATGCCTTAGTACCGTTAAGAGATTTGCGGAATGGGCCTACGACGAGGAATTGATTAAGGAGCTACCCCGCAAACTCCGGAAATACACTAGCGACATACGCCTTGATGACCCGACCCCGCAGACCTTCACCGTTACAGAGGTGAGAAAGTTATGGAAGGCAGCGAACCAACGAACCAGACTCTATGTAGCCCTTGCTCTCAATTGCGGGTACACTCAGGTTGACATCGCCACCCTCGAACACTCCCATATCAATTGGAAGGAAGGAACCATAACTCGCCCCCGAAACAAGACCGGCATCAAGAGTTGCCACAAGCTATGGAAGGTAACTCTTGAACTACTGAAACGAGAAGCAACCGACCTCAACAAAAGCAAGCTAGTTCTACTCTCCCCGAGCAAGAAGCCCTTGATAATCGAACGGACAAGTGAACGAGGCAACCCAACCAAGACAGACACCATAGGCCACTCGTTCAAAACCCTGAAAGGCAAGGCGGGTTTCGAGACTGACAAGAGAGGGTTTAAGGTATTTCGGAAGACGGGAGCCACGATGATAGACAAGCAATATCCCAAACAGCATTGGCTAGCAAGTCAGTACCTAGCTCACTCAGAGGGAGGCGTCAAGAAGCATTACGTACAAACCGACTACAGGCTATTGCATGAAGCCTTGGAGTGGTTGGAAGGCAAATTGAAGCTCAAGATGCAGGGCAAGTAGCAATGGACAAGAAAGAAATCAGGAGGAGAGTGAGGCGGAAACTGCAAGAGAAAAGGGCAGGATTCGCGTGTACGGTCAAGCCAAGTGACAAGGGTACGCCCAACTTGGCGAAAGTGATCGTGACTTGCAATGAGGGTGGGTTGTGTCTGAGTGTCGTGCGAGAAGGGAAAGGTTTCCCGATCTATCTTGGGTTTAGGCCGAACGAAGCAAAGGAACTCCGCGACTATTTGACAGAGATTATGTAGTAACTGTACAATAGTGGACATTTGACAATACACCAGTATACGCCAGACAGAAAGGTAGAAAGGGGCGAGTGTAACATTGGCTAACTGTTGGAGTCGGGAACGTGTAGCTCCCTAGCCAACAGGAGAAACCCCTAACAGTATGAGAGGAGAGTGAGGGTCAAACAAACAAAGCCCTCATTACAGTAACCACGAAAGAGTAGATAAAGGAGAGTATTATGTCACTCTACCGAATGACAAGGAAACTGAAACGAATCACTAACGAGATTCAAGAGAAGTGTGGCGAACACAATTCCATAGAACGAGACATTGGAGAATTGCTCGTTCAAGGGCAGGAAGAACTAGGCAGAGACAAGAAGGGATTTGAAGCTTGGGTTGGGGAGCAATTTCCATTTGAGCCCCGTACTGCCTACAATCTCATGGCACTCTACCGAGTTGCGGCCGACATACCTTTTGAGGTTCTGAAACGGTTTCAGAAGTCAGCCCTCTATAAACTCGGAACCACCGTCAAGCAGGATGGTGAGTATGTCTTGAAACACCCTAAGGCTGTTCAAGAGGCTGTCAAGCTTGCCGAGTCGGGCGAGAAAGTCACCCGAGGAATGGCAGAACGGCTAATAATCCGTGGCGTCGATCCCTCAGTCTGTGTTCGCAAGGGCAGGGCAACCTGCAAGCTTTCCTGCAAGTCTCCCCACGAATCGGAGAGTGAACCGAAGGAAGAGCCAGGGGGAGGGCCAGCCGAGAGAGAGCCCTCAGAGACAATCGAGACAACAGGGGGAACGGTGGTTGTCTACCTGGAATACGGGGCCGATCTTGAGGAAGTCTTGAGCGAAGCCCTGGAGAAAGTCGGAGAAGAGAGAGAGGAAGTAGAGCGAGAGGGGGCATTGGAAGCTTGCTGTGCAGGGTAGCCCCTGGAATCCCCGCAACGGCCTTCTATGGCCCCGCAATGACTCCCCGAGCCAACGTACAAGGGAGTCTGCGGGGCCGTGTGGGGCTCTCAGGTGGTTTTCCGATGTGCATACTCCCCAGGATCGGCGGGGCAAGAAACCTCAAACCCTCCCCGAGACTCGGCGGGCCGATCAAAGCCAAACATATCTAAGAAGGGGAAACACTACATAATCAAACAAGACTAGAGAAGTGTATTGACGTAACCCCTTGATACATAAAGACTTAGGGAAATGCCATAGAACATGTATATGCGAATACATGCAACAAATCCATTTGCGCAACTAGACTACTGTACACCCATTCACCCTTACTCAAGGCAATCTACTGTACATAATTACCCTTCTCCTCAGCGAGTTGGGTAGCCCCGCTTGTGTGCCCGAAACCGCCCAAACTCCTACCTGCCTTCTCCATTCTACCAACTAAACCTAGAATCTAGCCCCCTACCTAGTGGGGCATTCTCGTATCTAAGTACACTATACTCGCCAACAAGTGCATGGCCGATCTAACTGGTTAATTTGTATCGACTTAGCCATTGTCAGTAGTAGCGTTGTATCTAGTCTCAATAGTCAGTCTCACTAACTGGCTACTCTGTCTCACTAGAGGGCATTATTGAGAGTGGCTCGACCCGCAGGCAGTGATGCACACGTGTGCAGTACCCCTTTGCCCCGCTTATCCATCCTGACAGAGGACTCCGTAATGGCGAGTGGTGCCCAAATGCCACCCGAGAGGGGCCGGAACTCCAATCGCTTGTTTGTTTTGTCTCTGGGGAAATGCAGCCTGCCGAGCGGTCGATTCGTTGCACGTGATAGGTGCACTTGACACTGAAGCCAGAATGTGATATAATTATGTACATACCTGTACACCTGCATCCTTTTCTTGAAAGGTCTCTCTATGTCTGCCACTACCGAGATTCGAGCCCGCAGAACTTGCACTTGCAAGAGCGGTAGCGGGCTTTGCCCAACCTGTAGTGAGGTAACGCACCAGGTCAGACAAGAGCGTAGGCAGAGAGCAATCGAAGCCTACGCCCATCTAGTCCCATTCATTCTCAAGCTGAGAGAGAAAGATTGCACCTACGAATACATTGCTAACCGACTAAACGCAAACGGCGAAACCACGAGGGAGGGAAGAGACTTCGTAGCGGCGACCGTTCACAGAATTGTAAAGCGACTTGGCAGGTAGAACGTATCGAGTAGAGAGTACGATTTAGACTTACTTACTTGAAAGGAAACCGCTATGTCAGGGTATTACAATGCAACCAATAGAAAACCCCGAGGGGGGCGAACCCTCGGGGCTAGACTCCAAAGGGAGTCAGGCAAGTTCGATGAATACAATTGTACACTATTTTCCCGAGTTTGTCAATAGCACGTTCTTTCTAGAGAGTCGCCCCCAAATTATTGGGTACTGTAGAGTTTCCACAACAGAACAGGCGTGGCGACTACCCCACCAGATCGAACAACTGCGGGGCGATATAGCTTGGGAGTTGTGTATAGGACTTAGATGGGAGGGGCAGATATTCTCAGAGATTCACTCAGGCACTACGTTTGATCGCCCGCAGTTTCAGGCTTGCACTGCCTACGCAGAAGCAACCGAAGCGGTAATAGTAGCTCCTGACATCAACAGGTTCGTTCGACATGAACGGTACTGCCCGGCGAAAAGTAGAACGATGCCGGCCACTCAGGAACAAACAGAAGAGCTACTAAGCTATGGAGTTATCTTCGCTACCATTCAAGGCTTTGACCAATCGCTAATTAGATCGGCAGAGACAAGGCGGGGCTTGCGAGAAGGAAGGGCGGGCGGTAGGCCGAGAGGATTGACGAAACAGCAAGAGCTAGAGATTATACTACGCCGAGAGCAAGGATACTCTTACAGAGAAATCGCGGAAACCGTCGGGTGCAGTCTAGGGGCCGTTCAAAGGACCCTAAGGTAAGGTGTATCAAAAAGGTATGGAGTAGTAGTATAAACACAGAAGAGACGAATACACAGAAGGGATAGACACAGAAGCACGAATACAGAGAAGAAGTATTCAGGAAGGAAAAAACAAAAAGGGCACTCTCTGCTACTGCGGCTATACCACTATCTACTGTATTGGTGAGTCGGCCCCGCCCGAGCCTCGAAAACGGCATAGTGGATATATGCACACGTGTGCATATTATTACTCAGTATCCATAAGGAATTGCAATCGCTTAACGTCCTCGTTGTTTTCAAGATACGTCCTTCGCTCCTTCGCGTTCAAGGACTCCCACCCCTCGCGTGTCTCTGCCCTGCGTCTTATGACATCGCTTGCCAGCGGAGAAAGCCCACGCTACTCAATCAGATTCATGGATGACGCGACCTCGCCTAAATCAACAACCCTTTGACGGAGAATGTTGAAATCGGTGTGCGTGGTATTGCCGACGCGGCGGTCAGCTCCACCGTAAAAGGACTCAATGAAATTGTAGTAGATTCTTCCGTTGTGCTTCTTGTATATCCAGGCTAGTTGGTCGCAGACCTCTAGCTTTCTTTCCTCTGTGAAGTTACTCCAGTCACGACCATCGTAGCTGCTGATAAGAAACTTCATGTGCTCCTCATCCGAAGCATCTTGGCACTTATCATATACTTTGTCGTCCCTGAAGAACACCGTAACCCACATCGGTATGCTCTGCCACTCTAATTCCCAGTTGAGGCAGTCCACGCCGTATCTCGCCTTCGGGTCCCCAGGGCTGCCCATAATCCTTTTGACTTCTTGCCGATCCATTCCATACTCAATCTGAAGATACTTTGTGAGTAAGGGGCCAGTGATTACGGTTTTCTCTGCTGCCCCCCAATTGTGCATGGACCAGTTTTTCTCGTCCGCTTCTTTCACAATCTCTTTATGTTGCTCTTCGTTAATGCCGTACTTGGCCCGAAGCTCTTTCCATCTGTTGTCCCATTCGGCGAGATCGGCTTCGTAAATCTGGGGAATTTCCCGGAAGAACTGCTTGCGTTCTGCTTCTGTCAGGCCGAATCTCTCTGTGCCGACGGATTGGGCTTGCGTTGCTTGGTGTTCGTTTGACGGTTGTTCGTTTGACGGTTGTGCTGTCAGTTGTTCGTCCGGAGGTCCACTTGCTAGGAACGCAACCAATCCAGCAAGAACCACCAACGCGGCAGTACCACCTATGACATACAAAGGAATGAATCGCTTGTTCATTTTTGCCCCCGTTGAAGGTTGGGGCGTGCCCACGAAAAAGGGAGCACGCCGGCGTACTCCCTTGGGGTTGCCCTGCGACAGGCAATGCAAGCAAGTAACGTCCGACGGCTCCCATATCGGGAGCCCGCCGTTACGTTGGCTTGCATTGAGAGTGTCGCAGTTTCCCCCAAGGCAACGTTTCAGCTAGGCTGAATCCAGATTGTCACCATCATTGTAGCACACCGCACGGAAACCACAAGAGGTAGGACAAGGGCGGGGCGAGAGCGGGCAAACTCACTTCCGAAGTAGCCTCAAGACCCTGGCCGGGCGGGCTTCTCCCCATCTGCCCCTCGGGGCTCCTCTCGCTCTCTGTCCGCATTTCGCTTCGCCGCCTCCCGCATTCTATCCAGGGCAGGCCGATCGGCGGGGCGAGAACCTGAATCCTGAGAACCTAACGTAGGAAGGTTATTAGCGGGGGGAAGTGACTCGCTACCTTCCATCATTGTCTCTACGAGTTCGCTTTCCCTGGCTAACCTTGCCGCCCTTGCTATGTCTCGCTCCCTCCTGATTGTCTCAGGGTCTTTCTCCTCTATCACGATTCCCCTTGCAATGAAATCATCGGCCACCATTTGGGCACGCCTCTTGCCTTCCTCTATCGCTTCCACCATGACCCTAAGGCTTTGCTCCTCCCGCAGCTTCCTTTCACGGTCCCATTGCTCCAGGAATCGTTGCCTTTCCTTCTCTTCCTTAGTCAAGCGACGGGGCGGGGGCGGCCGACTAGAACTAGAAAACTCTGACAAAGGCACAATATCAGGTAAGTCATCGTGAAACCTTGACATAGCAACCCCCAGAGTAGAGAAGCGAAAGCCCGAAGAGAACAGACTACCTCCCCGAGAAAAAGAAAGAGTGGGTGAGGCGAGGAAATGGCAGAAACCCCGCCTCACCCTTTCAGAGCAACCACTGGTTAAGTGGTTTCACAGAGATTCAGTTCCCTCAACCTACCGTGCATGAGGTTGAGAGTAGATCGACATTGGTTGTAGAACGCATCCCTCCGGATTTCCTCTTTTGTTCTCTTTCCTTGACTGTCACAGAAGTCTACAAAGTCGTTTACGAAGTCTGCTTTATCACCCGGACTCAATTGCGAGAGTAGACCACCGTTTGCATTGTTGTTCGCGTGCCTTGGATCGGCATAAACCTTCACCCGGTTCGGCAGTATCTTGAACCCTTTCGGGTAATCCTCTTCCATTCGGGCAACTAGTTTGTTGCGGGCTTCATTGTGATGAGTGGCATACACCCAGAGGGCCCTTGCCCGATAACAACCGCTAGGTTCAACCTGGAAACAGAACAGTCTTTTCATTACGGTAACTCCGTTAGTAGTTAGAATGGAAACACGCCATCCATACAGGCGTTAGGGTCAGTTGTGGGCGGGGGCGAGTCTGAGAATGCTCTATCAATTGAAACTGCAAGAGACTCGTCCAAATGGTCGTGACACCGGAAAGGTATGTCGTGCGAATCCGCATACTTCTTGGCTTCCACCATCTTATTTACCTCAAGAAGCAACTTGGCGGTGCGTTCGTTCTCGAATTGGATTACTTCGATCATTTGTTGTGCTGAGAGCCTACCTCTGTTTATTCCTTGGGTAAACACTGCCCCGTCTCTTGATCTAGGGATCGGCCAGAGATTGTGAGCCCTCAGAGAGGGAACCGTTGCCTCACAGAACCTTTCTAGCTTCCGGTAGTTGTCAGGGGCGTAGCCCCTCGCCTCCAACCACTCCGCAAGCTTCCTTTCCGCCTCAAGATCATCCCGAGCAAGAACAATCCCCTCCCTGTTGACGAACGCTCTATCACTACCCGAGCGAGTAACCTGAGTTAGTGGGAGCCTGGCCTTATAGGTGAACTTGTATGCATACAGCATTGCTTCCTCCGTGGTTATCCTCTCCGACAGCTACCCTTTCCAGAGTGGCTTGCCGGGCATGTTCTTTCGGTTCCTGCGGTTTTGTTTGGCTTGCTTCTTTCGCAGTCTGGCTTGCCTGCGGGAAGCTTTCCTGTATTCCCTTTCGTGGTTTCGCATGGCATTACCCTACGAA
This sequence comes from uncultured Planctomycetaceae bacterium, assembly GCA_964547995.1. Classification (GTDB taxonomy): domain Bacteria; phylum Planctomycetota; class Planctomycetia; order Pirellulales; family Thermoguttaceae; genus CAZJRB01. The sequence continues at coordinate 114,042 of CAZJRB010000001.1, forward strand.
AGGAAAGCACGAATCCAAGCAAGCATTCTCAGGGCATTCGTCTACCTCCTCCAAGTCTGCCCGTTTCTCTTGCTCGACTTTCTCAGCGGGTAGCCACGCGAACAGACTATCAAACATTGCATTGTGATCGGCGTTAGGATCGCCCTTCTCAATCATCCGTCGCTCTTGAACATTCAACGGGCGAATACCCTGGATAGGCCCCAACGAGCCAGGAAGCCCCACAATAGGCGACTTGACTACCTCGACTCTACCGGCAGTCTCTATGACCTCGACACGATTAGACATTGTATTTACCTTTCAAGGGTTTCAATCAAGAATTGTAAGGCAACGTAGTCTACATTCCTTCGCACGGTCTTTACTTGTTCAATCAAGAGGAAGACCCTATCCCCAACCGGCATTCTCTCGAATACTCTACTTGCTACAATCTCTCGGAAGTCTACTGCCATGTAATCTTGGATTCCGCGAATTGAGCGGGGTAGCAATCCAATTCGCTTACACTCCGTTTCTATCTTGTTCCTGGCATCGGCGGGCGACTCCCCTAGAACAAACACCTCCCTACTCCAATCAGCCATAGAGAGTCTTGAACGATAGACTTGCATAGCTCACTCCCGCCGTTACCATCCCATAAAGGCAGCTATTCTCTGAGGAGTGTCGTCAAACCCGTTTGCTGTCTTGCGTTCCCGTTCAAGCTCTTCCGGGGTTTTCTCAGGTTTGTGGTGTCTCAAGCCCCGAACTAGCAACTCTCGAATAATCTCAGACTGAGTTACCCCGGGATGCTCCCGCAGGTTGTTTTGGCGAACCGTTTCAATCGCCTCTCGCAACCACTCCGTTTCCTTTGTCAAGGCAAACGTGATTCTACTCATTGCTTCCCTTCCTTCCGTTGCTCTTGCTCCCGTTGCCGTTGTCGGGTTGCTCTCTGCCCATAATCCTGAGGGCCGCCTTGAGTAGCCGTTTCCGCCTTGCCGCCTTGTCCTCTTCCGTTTCCCCGACAATCACGCTCCAAGCCTTCACACTACACCCCCGCGTTCTCTGCCACTTGCGAGTCTTCTCAGGTTTGACCGGCCGGGGTGGGGGAGGGGTGTTCGCTTCCCGTGCAATGATCGCCTCTAGCTCTTCTTCCGTGGGAAGTATTCTCTTGATTGTTCGCTTCCTCCGTTCAATCTCCATCTCCCCCTCTTCCTGTAGTCCGTAAAGCAACTTGAATAGGCGGTCTTGCTCTGGCCGGGGAGCGGGGGCCGAACCATCCAAACCCGCAAGTAGTTCAAGTATGGTGAGAGGTTGTTCCGGCGGAGCCTGCATAGCGGAGGATTCCTAGAGTCATGTACACATGTGCACTAACACCAGCAACTACACCTATTATACACCATCAGGGGGTATAGTGCAACCCCACTTTAGCTAAAATAGATACGAGAGTAGATACTGAGAAGATACAAGAAAAGAGAAAAGGGTTACGCCGAATTGACGTAAACCCTTATCTGGTCACGAGTGCCGAAGAGAGGACTTGAACCTCCACGGGCTAAAAGCCCACTAGGTCCTGAACCTAGCGCGTCTGCCAATTCCGCCACTTCGGCAAATTTCGTGTAGGTAACATGAGTCACCACGTTTTTCTTGTAGCGAACACATGGCCGGAACGCAACCCCTTTGACACGTGCTCCAATCTTCCTATAATCAGCAAGTCGCAACGCGGGAGCCCGTAACCCTCGCCTGTAGGTGCCAGATGCCCCCCAAATTGCCTCGCTGGTATTCCGAAATCGGCGTGCCTTGGGTCCATTTGGGGTCAAACCAAGACGGAAGGAGACTTATTCCATGGGCAACGTAGTTGACGTAACCGACGCGACTTTCGAGGCAGAGGTGCTCCAGACATCGGAACCTGTGCTGGTCGATTTTTGGGGGCCCGGCTGCCCCCCCTGCCTGCAAATGGCGCCGGTGGTGGAAGAACTGGCTGCCGAGAACGCCGGCTCAATCAAGGTCGTAAAACTCAACGTTTCCGAAGGAACAGACATCGCCGCCGGCTACGGGATTACGGGCATTCCCACGTTCATGATCTTCAAGAATGGGGAAGTGGTCGACCGTTATATCGGGTTCCAGCCGAAAGGCCGCCTGCAAGAGGCCATCGACCAGGCAATCGCTTGAGAGACACCCGGAATCAGCCAGTTCCCTTGAACTTGGCGCCCGCACGTGCCGATCAAGGAAAATAGGCGATTCTCGGCAATTGCCGGGTGTAGCGACGACGAACGCCGCCGCACTCATCTTCTCCGACGCGAAGGCTCCTGACATGCCCAAGGTAGATGGGAATCGTGCGCACTCGTCACGACGGCCGGTGACCAAGGTGTCGAACGACACGCGAGTCGACCCGGCCCACTCGACGAACACCCAACCGGTAGCGGACGGAGATCCGATCGCGACGACCCCGGTGCAGAACGAGGTGGTTTCGGCGACTCTCTCGCAGCAGATCCGCACTCAGGCGGAACAACTCCGGTCGCACCTCCACGCGTGGCAGAACGATCTCGATCGCCGCGAGGCGCAAATCCGTGACCAGTCCGTTCAGTTGCAGAACGATGCCCAAACGGCCCGGCTCTGGCTCGATCAGCAAGCGGGTGAACTCGACGACCGCCATGGAAAGCTCAACGAGACGGAAAGGGAACTCCAGCGACGGCGCGACGAGCTTGAGAAACAACATCGTGAGTTGCTTGCGCAGCAACAGCGACTCGACCGGGAGCGAGGAGAACTCGCCGGACAGCAAGCTGCCGTAAAAAAGGCCCGTGAGGAGATTGAATCCGACCGCCGCAGAATCGAAGCGGAACGCAAGAAGATCAAGGACCATCTGCACCGGAGAAAAATGATCCGGCAGGCGGCCGCCATTCTCGAATCACGCCATCGACACCTCGCCGAAGCCGAGGCCCGGCTCGCCGAGGACCGGGCAGCGGTCCAACGGCGCGCGAGTTGATCGAGGCCCGCCGCAGTCTCCGGAAGAGTGTAGATTCCCAACGCTGAGGCGGCTGGGTGGTACCGGCATCTCGCCAGTGCTGTGATGGGGAAAGTCCTACGGTCCAGCGCATGTCACAGGGCTGGTGAGGAGCGGGGACAACGTCTTGGGGTGTTTTCTCGGGGCACGTGCATTCATTCCTCGCCATTCGCGGTATGCGCGAAATTTTTTGTCTCTGGTCAGCTCGTAGTCATGTCCGGTCTGTGTGTTCTGATTCGTTGCTGTTTACTATGCGAGGATGTTCAACTCCGAGCGAGCTTCGAAAACCGCTTCATCAGGTCTCGGGTGATCGGGCCCGGGGCGCCGTCGCCGATGGTGCGGCTGTCGACCTTGACGACCGGGATCACTTCGGCCGCCGTGCCGGTCAGGAAACACTCGTCGGCGATGTAGACGTCGTGCTTGGTGAGCGGGATTTCCGCGACTTCGATCCCCTTCTCCCGTGCAAGTCCGATCACGGCGTTGCGGGTGATCCCTTCGAGGATGCCGGCGGTGTTGGGCGGGGTCAGGATCCGCCCGTTGCGGACCAGAAAGATATTGTCGCCGGTACACTCGGCTACTTCGCCCTTGTGGTTGAGCATCAGCGCCTCGATGCAGCCGGCCTGGAGCCCCTCGATCTTGGCCAGGATGTTGTTCAGGTAGTTGAGGGATTTGATCCGCGGGCTCAGCGCGGCCGGGTGGTTACGGGCCGTGCTGACGGTGATAATCTCCAGCCCCTTCTTGTAGTACTCGTCGGGATAGAGCGCAATGCGGTCGGTGATGATGATGACCTGCGGATCGTTGCACTCGTCCGGGCCGAGGCCCAAGTTGCCGCATCCCCGGGTGACGATGGCGCGGATGTAGCCGTCGCGGATACCGTTTTCGGCCAGCGTATCTTCGATGGCTTTAGCCATTTCGTTCTTGGTCATGGGGATTTTGAGCACAATGGCCTTGGCCGAATTCCAGAGCCGGTCGATGTGTTCCTTCAAGCGGAAGACGCGGCCGCCGTAGCTGCGGATGCCCTCGAAGACGCCGTCGCCGTAGAGGAGTCCGTGATCGAAGATGCTGATTTTGGCGTCTTCCTTGTCGTAGAGCTTGCCGTTGATGTAGACTTTCAGGGCCATGGCACTTGCGGGGTTGGTTGCTTGTTGAAGGTGTGCGAACCCCTGCGCGCAGTGCCGGGGCTTTTGATGAAACGGATTCCTCGATTCGACGAATTACTGCTCGATCCGGCCGTCGGTCAGCCGCACCACGCGGTCGGCCTGCCCGGCGATCTCCAGATCGTGGGTCACCATTACTATAGTGAGGTTCTGCCGGCGGTTCAAGGTGCGCAGAATCTTGATGATATCTCTGCCGGTCTCGTGATCGAGGTTTCCGGTGGGCTCGTCGGCCAAGAGTAGATCGGGCCTGGCGATCAGCGCCCTGGCGATGGCCGCCCGCTGCATCTCGCCGCCGGAAAGCTCGCGGGGCTTGTGCTTCAAGCGGTGGTCGAGGCCGACCATTTCGAGGATTTCGGTTGCCGTGGCCCGGTGCCGGCGGCGGTTGCACAAGTAGGGCAGGGTAGCCTGGGCGATCATTAGCGGGGCGAGCACGTTTTCGAGCGTGGTCAGCTCGGGCAGGAGGTGGTAGAACTGGAAAATCATCCCGAAACGGCGGTTTCGCAGGATATCGCGGCGCCGGGACGGCAAATTGTCGATCCGCCGGCGGTTGAAATGGATCTCGCCCGAGTCGGGCGCGTCGAGAGTGCCCAACAGGTGAAGCAGCGTGCTCTTGCCCGAGCCGCTCTGGCCGACGATCGCGAGGAATTCCCCTTTATTGACCTCTAAGCCGACCCCCCGCAAGACGGATATCTCGACCGGCCCCTTGCGGAAGCTCTTGACGAGATCGACCGCGGCAAGATGGCACTCGCGCACGGTTGTAGCGTCCCGAGGGACGGCCAAGTATGGCGCAGGCACCGCCGAGGCGCCGGGCGCCGGGCGCATCTGCCCGGACAAGGAGGTCACGACTGCTTGCACGTCTTCATTCATGGCACAATTCTCATTCATAGCGCAACGCCTCCACCGGGTGCAGTGTGGCTGCCCGAAGCGCCGGCAGGACACTTGCCAGGACGGCGATCAGCACCGCACCGGCCACGATCCAGCCGATGGTAAAGGGGCTGACGATCGTGGGGATTTTGTAGAAGTAGTAGATACTGGGATCGAAGACCGGGCGGCCGGTCAACCATCCCAACAGGGCGGCGATTTCGTTGATGTATTTCACAAACAAGAGCCCGATGACCATTCCCACGCCGGAGCCGACGATGCCGAGCGAGAGCCCGTAGCCTAAGAAGATTCCCATCACGCCGGCGCGCGATGCGCCGAGCGATTTGAGGATGCCGATGTCGCGCGTCTTCTCGACGACGATCATCAGGAAGATGGCCAGGATGCCGAACCCGGCCACGGCGATAATCAAAAACAGCAGGACGTTTAGGATGGTGGTTTCCATCCGGACGGCGGCCAGCAGGGCCCCTTGCCGGTCGCGCCACGTCTGCACACAGTACAGCTCCGCCGGAAAGGCCCTTTGCAGTTTGTCGCGGACTTCCGCGCCGTCGGCCCCCGGTTTCAGCTTGATCTGAATCGAGCTGACCATCCCGACACCGGTCGTGGGATCGATCATCCCCCGCAACTCCTGCAACGTCTCGATCGGCACGAAAACAAAGCTCGAGTCGTACTCGCTCATTTTGCTCTCGTACAGATCGACGATCGTGAAGTTGTCGCTGACCGCTTTCGGCGGCGTGCCGGCGGTGGGGAAGGTGAGCTTCACGTCGTCGCCCGGCAGGGTCAGAAACCGGTCCTCGCCCTCCGGCGTGCGGAAGCTGACCAGCCCGATGCCGAGGACCACGCCGGCGTGTTGTTCGTTGGCCTTGTCGAACAGGTTTGATGGCGTCTGTTTCCGTGCGAAGGGATCCGCGAGTTGCTCTTCAGCCGGGCCCTCGGCGTCGTCGGCCGGAATCTCGGCCGCCGGTTGCGCTTTCGCGAGGCGCCGCCGAAAGGCCTCCAGGTCGGCGACGCGGCGCCGGTGCGGCCAGCCGGCGCCTTTCATCTGTTTGCGCGGTGGTGCTTCCGGCCCGGCCTGGTGATCGCGGATATCGTAGCCCCCTTCACGCAAGTCGAAGCTCATCTGCTTCCGATTGGCCGGGTGCTGGAGATACTTGCCGAAATCGCTCACCCGGCTCTGGGTCTTCGCATCGATCGCGACGATTTGCACCTGGCGCGTGATCCACTGGCCGCCGTACTGGAAGCTGAGCATCGCCGGGACGACGACCGTGGCGGTCATGCCCTCGATCTGGTCGCCGGCAACCTGGCGGATTTGTTCCATGTGCCACTCGGCGTCGCGCATGCCTTCCATGGTGCGCGAATCGAGGACCACGTCGGCGAGGATGCCGTGGATGCGGTTCTGCATCTCGGTCGTGAACCCAGCCATCACGCTGTTGACCACGATCATTGTGGCCACGCCCAGCATTACGCTAATGATCGACGCCAGGGCAATGTACCGCGTGCGGAGATACCGCCAGCAGAGAAGGAGCTTGTACATGGTGAGTAGTGAGTGGTGAGTAGTCGGTGGATAGTGGATAGTGGATGGTGGATAGTGTTGTCAAAAGCCCCGGCACTGCGTGCCGGGGGTTCTGGTTTCTTGCTTGGCTTCCAGCTTTCAGCTTTCAGCTTTCAGCTTTCCTGCTTCCTCCGCCTCCGGTCGAAGCAACGGGAACAAGATAACCTCGCGAATCGTCTGCGCGTCGGTCAGCAGCATGATCAGGCGGTCGATGCCGATTCCCAGACCTCCGGCCGGGGGCATTCCGTGCCGCAGTGCGCGGAGGAAGTCGCGGTCCATTTTCGCCATGGAATTCTCTTCCGCGAGACCTTCCAATTGCTCGCTGAAGAGTTTTTCCTGCAAGTCGGGGTCGTTCAATTCGGTATACGCGTTGGCCACTTCCATGCCCCGGATGAACAGCTCGAACCGCTCGGCGATCGCGGGATTGCCGGCCTTCCGCTTCGTCAAGGGACAGATGCTCGCCGGGTAGTCGAGCACGAAAACCGGGCCGGCCAGCGCGCCTTCGACCTTCTCCTCGAACACTTCGTTCTTGATCACGTCGGGGTGCTTGCCGGCCGTCTCGAAGCCGATCTCGTCGGCCAGCGCTTTCACGGCCGCCGGGTCGTTCGGATCGACCCCGGTCTGCTCGGCGAAGACTTCGTGGTATGTCTTCCGGGGAAACGGCGGCGTGAAGTCGATCTCGGTCCCGCCCCACGGCAGCTTCAGGTCCCGGCCGGTTGCCCGGATCGCCTCGACGATCAGCTTCTCGGTCAGTTCCATCATGGTTTCGTAGTTGCCGTAGGCCTGGTAGGCCTCGAGCATGGTGAACTCGGGGTTGTGTCGCGGGCTGATCCCTTCGTTTCGGTAGACGCGGCCGAGTTCGTAGACGCGTTCGATCCCCCCGACCATGAGCCGCTTCAGGTGCAGCTCCAAGGCGATCCGCATGTAGAGATCGATGTCCAGTGCGTTGTGATGGGTAACGAAGGGCCGGGCGGCCGCCCCGCCGGGGATCGCGTGTAGCGTGGGGCCTTCGACCTCGACGAACCGCTCGCCGGCAAGCGTGCCGCGGATCGACTGGACGATCTTCGTCCGGCGCAGGAACCGCTCGAGCACGCCGTCGCCGTGGATCAAGTCGAGGTAGCGCATCCGCTGCCGCAATTCCGGATCGGTCAGCCCATGGAATTTCTCGGGCGGCGGCTCCAGCGATTTGCAGAGGAAGTGCAGGTCCTCGACGAAGATCGTCAGCTCGCCGGTCTTGGTTCGTTTCAACTGGCCGTCGACGCCGATAATGTCGCCCAGATCGAGGCACTGTGCCAGCGCCCAGTCTTCTTCGCCCACCTGCTTCTTGCCGATGAACAACTGGACCTTGCCCGTCCAATCACTGATGTCGGCGAAGATCAGCTTTCCCGTCGGGCGTTGGAGGACGATCCGCCCTGCGGCTCGGACCTTGGGGCCTTCCTGGTCGGGCGAGCGTTGACCTTCCTTGAGGGGGTGGACGACGATTTCGCTTTCCCGCCGGCGGATCTCGCCGATGGGGACATGGCCGTCGAAGCGGGCACCCCACGGGTCGATGCCCAGTTCTTCTATTCTGCGCAGTTTCTCCCTGCGGGCGGTTTCCAGCGGGTCTTTGTTGGGTTTACTCATGCTGGGCAAGTCATGGGGTAGAGAAAAGCCGCGACATTGTAGTGGAAGACGTCGCTGGGTCAATGTCAAACTCGGGACGGGGCAGACCTCAAACAATTGTGCAAATCGGGTCCCGAATTCCCCTCCGAATGTGTGGGGTACTGGAACGAACATTGCCTATAATACCAAATAGTGCCAAATAGGGGCCCGGTCGCCCGGTCCCTTTTCCGCTTTCTTTTCCGCTTTTTTCCGCTTCCCGACGACACGGAAGTCAGCGACGATGGTGTTGACAAACTCCAGCGGGCATTGCCAAACTGCAACCCATACCACTAGCCCAACCACACCATGCCCTCCACGCCCCGAGAGACCACCTACGCCCTGATCAGCCTTGGCTGTCCGAAGAATGTTGTGGACAGTGAGCGGATGGCAGGTTTGTTGCGGGCGGGCGGATACCGGATGGTTGTGGAGCCGGAAGGGGCCGATTTTGTAGTCGTCAATACGTGCGGGTTCATCCGCGACGCCCGGGAGGAATCGTACGGGGTGATCCGCGAGATGATCGAACTGAAGACCCAAAGGCGGTTGCGCGGGGTCATCGTGGCCGGCTGCCTGGCCCAGCGGGACAAGGAGGAGTTGCTCACACGGTTTCCGGAAATCGATCAACTCGTCGGGGTGTTCGGCCGGGATGAGATTGCCGCGGCGGCCGGGAGGCTAGGGATTGGGGGTTGGGGGCTGGGGGCGGTCACCAGCCCGGCTGCTACTGAGAGTAGCCGGGCTGATCGGAGCACGATCCTTCCGGCGGCCCCGGCCGAAGCGCTTTCGGATGACGGCCGGCTGCGGATCACGCTGCCACATTTGGCTTACTTGAAAATTGCCGAGGGCTGCAACCGGTTGTGCAGCTTTTGCACGATCCCTTCGATTCGCGGCCCGTACGTGAGCAAGCCGATCGAGCGGGTCGTGGTCGAGGCCGAGGAGCTGGCGGCCGACGGGGTTCGCGAGCTGATCCTGATTGCCCAGGATACGAGTTATTACGGGATCGATCTCGGGGGCGAACCGCAGTTGGCCGAGTTGCTCCGCCAGCTCGACGGGATCGACGGGCTGGCGCGGATCCGCGTGATGTATCTGTATCCGCTCTACATCACCGACGAGTTGGTCGAGATGATCGCGTTGGCCGAGAAGGTCGTGCCATACTTGGACCTGCCGCTCCAGCACATAAGCGACGAGGTATTGCGGCGGATGCGGCGCGGCGTTACCCGGGCGGAGATCGAGCGGCTGCTCGATAGGCTCCGCGGGCGGATCGACGGGCTGGTGCTGCGGACGACGTTGATTGCCGGCTTTCCCGGCGAGACGGAGCGGCAATTCGAGGAGTTGCTCGAATTCGTCCGCGCCCGGCGGTTCGAGCGGCTGGGGGTGTTCGCCTACAGCGACGAGCCGGGGACCCCCGCCATGGGACTGGATGGAAAGCTGTCCGAGCGGGAAATACAGGCACGGCGTGACCGGCTGTTGAGTGTCCAGCAGGAAATTGCGTTTGGGTGGAACGAGTTGCAGATCGGCCGGCGGCTGGATATCCTGATCGATCGTGATATACCGGGCGAAGAGGACGCCTATGTGGGCAGGAGCTACGCCGACGCGCCCGAAATCGACGGCGCGGTGTACGTCACGGGCGAGAATCTTGCTCCTGGTCAGATTATTCCGAGTGAAATCGTGGCCGCGCGGGGGTATGATTTAGTAGGCGTCGCTTGTGACCCTTTAGAATAACAGGTTGTGGTTTTATTGTGGGACCTTGTGACAACTGAGATTGTGGGTTGTCGGGTGCCATGCCCACGCTTGCCGTGCGCATGTTTGTGGACGTTGCAGAACATGCCCACGGCAAGCGTGGGCATGGCACCCACAGTTTCAATGGTCCTACTTCGCGGACGGCACACGGAGTGTGCCTGCTACGTTTCTTGAAACGCCGATGAGAACCTGCCGATGAGCACCCATGCAAAAAGCAACCACACGATGGCCACCGTCTTTAACGTGCCGAACCAGTTGACGATCCTGCGGCTGGTTCTGGCGGTGGTCATGTTCGGTTTTCTCGCCTGGGAGTTCTACCTGACGAGCATGATCCTGTTCCTGGTGGCGGCGGGCACGGATTGGCTCGACGGCTGGTACGCCCGGAAGTACGGGCAAGTGACGACCTTGGGGCGGATTCTCGACCCGTTCGCCGACAAGGTGATCGTCTGCGGGGCGTTCATTTTCCTGGCGGCGGTCCCGGCGATGGCGGCTGATCCGTTCGGCGTCAAGGCGTGGATGGTCGTGGTGATCATCGCTCGCGAGTTGCTGGTCACGGCGCTACGGAGTTTTCTCGAGGAGCAGGGCGGCGATTTCTCGGCAAAAATGGCCGGCAAGCTGAAAATGCTGCTACAATGTATTGCAGCTGCCGTGGCCTTGTTCTACCTTTCCTATCCCACTACGGTTGTTGAGGGGACACCGGTGGTCGGCGCCCCCGAGTGGTGCCGCTGGCTGCTGGGCGGTTCGGTCTGGGCGGCCGTGCTGCTGACCATCTACTCCGGCTTGATGTATGTTGTCGTAGCAGTCAAGATGGTGAAGAAGTAATTGAGAGTGTCCGGGAATTGCAGACCGAAATCACTGTAGGGGAACGGCCTCTGTGCCGTTCCTTTTGGGCAACGATCCATCTGCGGAACGCCACAGAGGGCGTTCCCTACAGGGTCGAATTCCCGGACGGCCTCAAGTAATTGAGAGTTGAGAGTTGAAAAGGGGTGGTGAAAAGCCTGGTATTGTGGGCCTTTTCTATCCACTATCCACCATCCACTACCCACTTACCCACCATCCACTGCCCGCCGCCATGGATTCATCGAACCAACTCCTCCTCCCGATAAGCATCGTGCTGTTGCTGGGCATTTGGGCGTGTGGGTTGGTGTGGTCCGTAGTGGTGGTTCGGCTGGTGCGGGGGGCGCCGGTGGTGCGTTACGAACCGCGCCGGCCGGTGCCGTGGTTTGGCATCGACTTGTTTGCGGTAGCGCTCTTGGCGATTGCCGTGCCGGTTCTGACGGCGGCCGCCGGCCGAAAGTGTTTTGGGATAGAAGACGGCGTACCGGCGGCGGTTGACGAAGGGGCGCCCGACACCGGGCACCCGATCGGCCGGTTGCTGATGGGGGATCAGGGCGGTTGGGTTTTTGCCCTGTGCGCGCTTGCCGCGGTGGTCGTAGCCCCGCTCGTCGAAGAGTTCCTGTTCCGGCTGGTTTTCCAGGGCTGGCTGGAGGCGGTCGAGCGCGGGCGGCGACCGCGGACGTCCGGTCGCCGGGCCACAGCGGTTCCGCCCGGGCCGCCTGCGGAGCCGGTCGATCCGGCCAACCCGTACGTTTCGCCGGCGGGCGAGGTCGCCGCCGAGGCGCCGCGGGGTTTCGCGCACGCGGTCAGGACCCGCCGCAGGGTGTTGCCGATCGGCGTCCTGCCCATCTTCATTAGTTCCTTGTTGTTCGCCGCGTTGCACTTTCGTCCTTCCGAACCGGCCCAGCCGCTCGAACAACTGGTGTTTTTGCTCGTCATGTGGCAGGTGTCGAGCCTACTCGTCTTCATATTGGCAGCGGGGCTGTTGCGATTCCGTTCGGGCGCGACCCTGAAGGATTTCGGGATCGTGCCCGGCAAGCTGCTCCCGGATGTCCGGCTCGGTTTGGTCGCGTATGTTGCGGTCTGCCCGCCGGTCTATCTCTTGATGTTTCTCGTGAAGAGCGTTGCCCCGGAGACCTGGGTGGTCGATCCTTTCCCGCTGTTTTTCTTTGCGATTGCCCTGGGGTTCTTGTATTTCCGCACGCACCGGATTGTCCCGAGCATTGTGACTCACGCGGCGTTCAACGGCACGACGGTTTTTTTGGCATGGCTGGCGACGGGTTGAGAGTTGAGAGTTGAGAGCCCGAAGTGAAAAGCCCCCGCACTGCGTGCGGGGGTTCGCACGCTCGACCCTGGACTCTCAACTCCGGACTCTGGACTCTCCCCCCACTCTCCGCTATAATCCGGGCTGACGGTACTTGAAAACACGAAGCAAATCGAGGAGACGAACCATGGCGACGGGATTCGGCATTATCGGCTGCGGGATGATCGCGGATTTTCATGCCAAGGCGATCGGGGACATCCGCGGGGCGAAAGTCGTGGCCGGGTTCGACACCGTGCCGGCGGCCGCCGACCGGTTCGCCGTATCGACCGGCTGCAGGGCCTACCGCAACCTGCGAAAGTTCCTGGCCGATCCCGAAATCGACGTGGTCACCATCGGGACCCCCAGCGGGGCCCACATGGAGCCAGCGGTGGCCGCCGCCCGGGCGGGAAAGCACGTCATCGTCGAGAAACCGCTCGAGGTTACGCTGCGCCGCTGCGACAAGATCATCGAAGAGTGTGACAAGGCCGGCGTTACACTCTCGTCGATCTTCCCCTCGCGGTTCCACGGCCCGAGCCGGGAGATCAAACGGGCAATCGACCGGGGCCGTTTCGGACGCCTGACCGTTGGCGATGCCATTGTCAAGTGGTATCGCACCCAAGAGTATTACGACTCCGGGGCGTGGCGCGGCACCTGGAAACTCGACGGCGGCGGGGCACTGATGAACCAGGCCATCCACAGCGTCGATCTGCTCGCGTGGCTGATGGGCCCGGTCGCCGAAATCCGCGCACGGACGGCCATGCTCGCCCACAAGCGGATCGAGGTCGAGGACGTCGCCATGGCCACGCTGGAATTCGAGAACGGGGCCCTGGGGATCATCGAGGCCAGCACGGCCGTCTATCCCGGATATCTCAAGCGGATCGAAATCCACGGAACCGCCGGCTCGGCCGTCATGGAAGAAGAGGACATCATCAAGTGGGACTTCGCCAAGAAGCAGAAGCACGACGAGGCAATCCACGCCAAGATGGCCGAGCAGGTAAGCGGCGGCGGCGGAGCGGCCGACCCCGCCGCCATCGGCCACCACGGCCACGCCCGCCAGTTCCAGGACGTCTTGAAGGCAATCAAGAAAGGGACCCCCCCGGCGATCGACGGCCCCGAAGGCCGCCGCTCGGTCGAGATCATCCTGGGCATCTACAAGTCGGCCGAGACGGGCCGCGCCGTCAAGCTCCCGCTGGCCAAAGATCCGGTGCTGAAGGCCCGAAAGACCGGCGTCGGGCGGTAGAGGGAAAAGAGTTACTAATTCTTCTTGCAACGATAAGGCAGACGCAATGGGAAGTGAAATGTGTCAACGCGCAACGACAGCATATCACGAGGCTGGCCATGCGGTAATAGCGGATTATTACCGAGTTTGGACGGACGGAATAAGGATGGAACGGGATGAAATAGACAGCTCGTGGAACGGTGCGCTTCGTATCGATCGTGCGTTGGCGAATCCCGAGGTCAGCATCCCGATAGGAATTGCCGGCCCCCTTGCCGAAGCAAAGTTCATGGCAACTTGCCGAATGAACGATGATGTCAAATTCGCGATTCGCGATAACATGTCGTCATTGGCGTCCGATATTGTTGCTTGGAATGACCGGGATGAGATAGAACATCAAGTGTCATTTGTGTCTGACAAGAGCGAGGAGAAGTTTGCCGTCAATTTTTCTGACGACATTGCTCGTTTGAAGAAGAGCAGGGTCCCTCTTTATACGGGAACCCTGATCACAGCATTTTTTGACGTCAGAAAACTGTTTGACGACAACACCCACTGGAAGCTGGTAAAAGTTCTAGCGAATCACCTCGTAACGCAACCAGCACGACGCGTGCAGCAAGTGTCAATATGCGGAAAGACGCTGGCGATGTTCTTGGAAATGGAGAAGCAGAAACTTTCGAAAGAAGAATAACGCGGGAGTGTTCGAAGTAACGGAGGGAGAATACGTAGCCCCCAATTGCGGCCATCGTTTAGGTTTTGCACCGCCCCCTTATCCCAAACGCGGTCTCGTGGCCAGAAAACTGACGCAAGCCGAATTTCGGCAACGATGCGAGGAACGAGGATGGATTCCCAAAGGAAGGTACGTAGATAGCAAGACTCCAGTGCCAATGAAGTGCCCGATGTGCGGTAGGGTCAAACCGGTAAGACCGAACTCCGTTTTCACTGGGAGGAGCAAATCTTGCGGATGCTACCAGAGACAGAGGGCTAGCCAGTGCCGACGATTGCCAATAGATGAAGTCCGCAAGCGCTTCGTTGCCAAAGGGTTCCCACCCCCAACAAATTACCAGGGCAACGACAAACCTGTGGACACAATATGCCCGCGGTGCGGCACACCGTTCAAGGCGATTCCGTGGTGTATCTTTTCCGGCCATACCAAATCATGCGGATGCCTTAACCGAGAACAACTTGGGGAGAGACGCCGCGAAGACATCACGGGGATGCGCAACGGTCGTCTATTGGCAGTCAAACCTACCGAAGCAAGAAGGCATGACAAGGTGGTGTGGGAGTGTATGTGCGATTGTGGAAGGACTGTCTTGCGGACCGTTTCCCAGTTCAAAGCGTACAAATCCTGTGGTTGTCTGCTCAAGAGAACTGGCCGCGAAAGCCCCCTTTGGAAAGGTTTTGGGGGCATTTCCGGTGCTTTCTGGGCAGGTATCCGAGTCAGTGCGAGAAAACGCAAAATCCCAATGAAAATATCCATTGAAGAATGCTGGGAATTATTCTTGAAGCAAAACCAAAAGTGCGATCTTTCGGGGGTTCAATTGCGTTTTGGAATCCGCCAAAAGGACGAGACCACAGCCAGTCTGGATAGAATAGACAGTCGAGGTCGTAAACCCTACATTCTTGGAAACGTGCAGTGGGTTCACAAAACTGTCAACAAGCTCAAGCAAAATCTCGATCAAGAGAGGTTTAAGTACCTATGTGAATTGGTCGCGACGCCCATTTCCTCGGAGGAAGCCGCTCCGTCTTGTCTTGTTGGCAAGAAGCACGGGAATTTCAAAGGTTGTGGAAATATCGGTCTAAGCTACTGGCATAACCTGCAAAACGCAGAATGCGCCGGGCGCAAGTTCGTCCTTCCGGATGAATTGATCGAAACGGCTTGGCAGATTTTCGTAGAGCAATGTGGCAGGTGCGCGTTGACCGGCTTGCCCCTCGATTTTGACAAGTTTATCGGTAGTAAGAAACGCCACAAGTATTATTTGGGTTCCGCGTCTATTGACAGGATCGATAGCAGTAAGGGGTATTCTGCCCATAACATTCAATGGGTACACAAGGACATCAACAGGATGAAAGGGGACGTTGAGGAAACCGACTTGCGAAAGTGGTGTAAGCTCATTGCCAACTACTTAACTTAGCACTAGAAAGAAGTCCAAAGCCTCATGACTGGTCGAGATTCTGATCCCGTACCACATCAACCTTTTTGAATGATCTTGTAGCCAGCTTCTTTCAAAGCGCCTTCACACCTGTCTTGCGCTTGTGAGTAATCGCCAAGAAGGTCGCCGGGGACCTGCCTGATATCAACGGCCATTTCGTCGTAAACACGCACTTCTATAATCCCTCGAACTTCCTGTATGTTGGGGGTCTCGTACTGCTTGGAGAAATCGTCCCCTTTCCAACCAACCTGTATTTCGACAAACGGCGTGTCTTCCGGAAAGTATTTCGCTTTCCGGTCCAGGCTTGTCTCGTTGATCTTCTTATATCTGAAAAGCACTACGCACCGCTTCTTATCCTCCTCAGTCGATTTGTGTTCAGCCATACTGGTACTCACTGTCAGAGGAGAGTCTACGTGAATTAGACACGATTCCGAGCCCCAACAGGCGGGTATTGTAATGGTTAGCAGACCCAGTGTAAATCATAACCTAGAAAGTAGTTCCTGAAACTCCCTGAGCCTGTCGGAAGCGAAAATATGAACAGCCTTTGAAGTGCCAATTTGGCAGTTCAAGTTTGCCGGGATTCCCTGCTAAGAGCGTAAACGACCGGAGGGGCTCCATTATTTTGCGCAACCCTCTAAAGTGGGGTGCTGTTCGTACAAGAACGCCCCAGGAAACCCCATTTTCAGCCTTTTCAGAAGATTTGTCGCATCTCCGTCCCGGCTTGCCATAAGGGAAGTAGAAGCGAACGCACAACCATCTTTCTGAAAGGGAAAACCAATGAAAAGCCTGACCCTCCCCCTGACAATCGTTTTGATCGCCGCCATGTTCCTCGCCTTTGCAGCACCGCTGGCAACCGCCGGAGAACTCAACCCCACCACCAAGACGTTCACCAAGTGGGGCACCAGTTGGGACGCGGCCAGGTGCAAGGCCCTCCAAACGGCCGACTACTATTACAACGGAATCCCCTACAAGGT
This sequence comes from uncultured Planctomycetaceae bacterium, assembly GCA_964547995.1. Lineage (GTDB taxonomy): Bacteria > Planctomycetota > Planctomycetia > Pirellulales > Thermoguttaceae > CAZJRB01. The sequence goes on from CAZJRB010000001.1 coordinate 130,450, forward strand.
CACGGATGAGACGAAGGAATGGGACCCGAATCACCACCCCGCCAACGAGCAATACAAGATCACGATCTGGACCATGCCTTGCTTCTGATTCAAGAAGCGGGCAAGACCCCCCAACCGCCTGGCGAGGCCCCACGTTTCGCCGGGCGGTTTGCATTTTCTTGGGAGTCATTCCAGCATCCCGGCTGCTAGCAGCAGGGATGCTTGCCCGCACCGGTGGCCGCCAGTCTGCGCTGCCACCAGATCCAGATGCAAAGGATCAGCCCGCCGAGAATGCCCGTGCCGTATGATGTGAGATGGGCAGCGGCGACGGCGACGAAGGCGCCGTGCTTTGCTGGCGGAATGCGCGACGCCATCGGTTCGAACGGCACGATGCAGCCGGACCCTGCCAAGAGATACCCGGCGACGCCGGCCAGCAGTGCCGTGCAGGCCATCGCGGCAAACAGCAGCCCCAACGGCCGGATCAGTTGCCCGGCTCGAAGCTTCGGGGCCCTGCCGAATTGCGCCAAAGCCGCCGCCGGAATGCCCAGCACAAAACCTACCCACCATGTTCCAAGGATTCCCCAGCCCAGCGCCAGCAGCGTCGGCGAGTCAGTCGCGAAAACCGGCGGATGCGCGATCGTGAAATACGCCACGCACACCCGCGCGGTTACCTGGTCGTGCAAAATGCCGTACACCACCGCCGCCAAGACGGCCAGTACGATGATCTTCAGGCATTCGGCGATCGACGCGATCATTTCCGCTGTGATGCGTGATTTCGTGTTGCAAAGCCGCGACCACTGGTCGCGGCTTTTCATACTTGCGGACTGAACGGGTACGACTTCACGGCTCCTCCGCTTTGATCGCAATCAGATGACTCCGGGTGGAGACATAGAGCACTCCGTCGACGGCGACCGCGCCGCTGTAGACGCTGCCCACCATTGCGTTTTCGGCCAGCAGCTTCTTTTTCGGCGACAGTTCGAAGACGCACATGTCGCCGTCCTCGTCGCCGATGTAGATTTTGCCGTCGACGATCAATGGGGAGCCCCAGATCGAGGCCAGCGTGTCGTGCGTCCAGTGGACCTTGCCGGTCTTCGCGTCGAGGCAATGGATCAGCCCGGACAGGTCGGCGATCACCAGGATGTCGTCCTTGATGGCGGCCATGCCGAGCGTTCGGTGCATGATTTCCTCGAACTCGAACTCTCCGTCGGCGTTGGCGTCGTTTGTTGCGTATTCCCAGACGGCGGCGGAGTTGGGGTTCGGCTTGACCTTCTCGCCGGCGTCCTTGTCGACGGCACAAATCCGCCGCGGCGGGACCGGCTTGCCCTGCCGGTCGACGACGATCTCCCGGCTCACGTCGCCGCGCTTGGTGGGGTCGATGCACCAGAGCCGGCCTTGGCCCTCGCCATACTCGGGGTCCTGGCCGGTGGCGATGAAGACTCGGTTGTTGTAGATAACGGGCGTGGCGATGATGTTGTTCCGGTCGCCGGTGCCGCCGCTCTTCCAGACCGACGTCTTGGGATTGCAGTCGAACTTCCAGAGCAGTTCCGGTTTGCCGTGGTCGGTCGGCTCGGCGCGGAAGCTGTAGAGCCAGCCGTCGCCGCCGGGAAAGATCGCCTGGGGCACGCCGCCGAGAGTAGCGGCGGCCGGTGATGCCCATTGGCCATGGAGGATGTTTCGCCCCGGCGAGTTGTCGGCCCAGATCAATTTACCCGTCTTCTTATTGAGCGCGATAAAGCTCGGTGCGTCGGGGGCGGGGATGTTCTTGTGCGATTCGTCGACGCCGTTGGAGGTACCCAGCAGCAGCAGGTCGCCGACCGCGGTGACCGAGCAAGCGGCCATGTTGTGCTGCACGACGCCGAGTTCACCCATCATATCGAACAGCCAGACGATGTCGGCCTCCTTATTGTCCGTGCTCGGCTCGGAAGTGTACGGCCCGTCGTTTTTGCCGTCGTAGAAGCCCATCGTGTCGAGGCAAGCGACCTCGCCGCGGTTGGTGACGATCCAGGCGCGATCGCCTTCGACGAGCGGTGCGCAGCAGATTCCCTGGTCGGGCCAATCGACGGCCCTGCCCGCGGCGAGCTTCTCGCGCGAGAGCTGCCACCCGAAGCGGCCGTCGCTTTGGCGGAAGCAGAGCAGGCAGCCGAGATCGACCTTGGCCGGATATCGCGGCAGGTAGCCGGCCCCGTTATTGGTTGCGCAGAAGATCTTCCCCGCCGAGATGACCGGCGTGCCGTAGGTGGTCGAGCCGAGCCTGGCAACCCACAGGATGTTCTCGGCCTCGTCGCCGATCCACCGCTCGGTACGGTGCTCGAACTTGCCGACGTTCCATTTGGCGGGGATCCCCTTGGCGTCGGACACGTTGTTGCGTGCAGGCGAGCCCCCCCATTGCGGCGAATCGGCGGCCTGAGCCAAAACCGCAGGAGCCAATGCGAGAATTGCCGAGAAGATCCGATGGTGTTTCATGGTGTGATATCTCTTTTTGTTGTCCGGGGGGTGGTGCCGGGCTGGACCCCGGCACAGCAGTGCCGGGGCTTTTGTCCTTGGCACCACGGTTCTTCCCACTGTCCACTGTCCGCTAGCCTTCAACAATCACCTCGTCCTTCGGGTCAAACGCCGGGATGACGACGATCAGGACGGTCATGGCGCCGATTGCCCGATGGCGGACGCCCGGGGGGATCACGATGCACATCCCGGGCCTGATGGGCACGATCTCGTCGTCGAGTTGCATCTTGGCGTCCGATCCGCATTTAAGCACGTAGTAGGTCTCCGTAAGCCGCTGGTGATAATGGAGTTTGGCATCGGCGGCGATCTCGGTGCGATGGATCGATCCCGGGAAGGCGGGTTCGTCGGCCAGTGCCCTCCGGGATACCCCACAAGGGCAGGGTGCGCCCGCGATCCGGTCAAAATCGACGATTCGGTAGCGCTTGGGGGTTACGGTCATTGGGTAGGTATCCCGTACAGAGGCCATCTTAGCAAAGCTTTTCGGGCGGGGCCACTGTGCACCGGGGAGCGATGGGGAAACGGCCGGGACCTGGGTTGGGCCGTTAAGGAGGGAGAGCTTGGCGAGGTTTGTCGGTCGTGAGATTGGTACGGGGTATTGGCCGGGAGAAACCACCGGAAAAGTCGCTGCATCTTACCAACCCTCCGGATACGGAAATGTTTACGTATCCGTGGTTGTAAACCTTTTGGCGAAAATGACTTCCGAACGTTCAAGGGGGCTTCCTGGGGAGGCCGATACGGTATTTGACCCTTCGCGAATTGCGCGTGCTGTAACGGCACGCTCCAAGGGCGCGCCAGGGAACCGGATCGGGAATTTTTTATCGAGTCCAAAGGAAAGGCTCGACGGTCCTGGCGCAGTTCACCGTCCGAACTGAGGAGTAGGGACCCAGCTTCCCGCCTGACAATCGGCGACGACCAATGAGTCGGTTCTAACCCATGGGAGAACCCACCAGTGCCACGGAGGCGCTGCTCCATCCCCCGGGTGATCGCGGCGCTCCGGTCGGCGATTCAAGGATCGGGAAATGAACTGCCCCCCAGTTCACTGTAAAGGAGTTGTTGCTCAATGAGAGGCAAAACCATTTTAGGAGCGCTCCTCGTGAGCGTAGTCCTGTGCAGCCAGGGGTTCGGACTGGACCTTCTGGACAATCTGCTCGGGGTGAAAGGTTGCGGCTGCTGCGACAACGCTTGCTGCGACAAGGCCTGCTGCGACAAGGCCTGCTGCGACAAGGCCTGCTGCGACAAGGCCTGCTGCGACAAGGCCTGCTGCGAGCCGGCCTGCTGCAAGAGGTGCGATCTGTTCGGCGGACTGCGAAACGCTTGCCGTGGCTGCTGCGACAAGGCATGCTGCGGCAAGGCCTGCTGCGAGCCCGCCTGCTGCGACGGTTGCGACGATGGCTGCTGCGGCAAGAAGCGTTGCCGCCGTGTACGTTGCTGCAAGCCCGCCTGCTGTGACAAGGCATGCTGCGACAAGGCATGCTGCGACAAGGCCTGCTGCGACAAGGCATGCTGCGATCCCGCTTGCTGCGACGATGCATGCGGTTCGTGCTGCAAGAAGCGTTGCTGCCGCGTCGGCCTGCTGGATTGCATCGACGGCCTGTTCAACTGCAACCGGTGCTGCAAGCCCGCGTGCTGCGACAATGCGTGCTGCGACAATGCGTGCTGCGATCCCGCGTGCTGCGACGATGCATGTGGTTCGTGCTGCAAGAAGCGTAGCCGCCGCGTACGTTGCTGCAAGTCGAAGTGCTGCGACGATGGCTGCTGCGGCGAGGCTGCGGACGCTCCGGAAGCCGCTCCGGCTGACGAAGCCGCTCCGCTTCCGCCGGCCCCCAAGGCTAACGATGCCGAAGCACGGCGCCGTTCGGTCCTTCGCTAGTGAGTCGAACATTCGACTAGATAAACAACGCAGGTCTGCCAGAGACTCGAATCTCCGGCAGACCTGTTCTTTTCTTGTTGGGTGCAGGGTCCCCTGGACTGCGGGCCGTCCATCTGCCATGATTTCCGTAAGCTCCGGTCCGCACCCGAGGCCCGAATCATCAATCCCGAATCATCAATCCCAAATCTCATGCCCCCTTGGCACGACAGCCCGATGATGAAAGCCGCCCGGCGCGAGCCGGCCGGCCGCGTGCCCGTCTGGCTGATGCGCCAGGCCGGCCGCTACATGCCCGAGTATCGCAAGCTGCGGGAGAAGGTCGGCTTCCTCGAACTCTGCAAGCGACCCGATCTCTGCGCCGAGGTCATGCTCGCGACCGTCGAGCAGTTGGGCGTCGATGCGGCGATCATCTTCTCCGACTTGTTGCTGATCCTCGAGTCGATGGGCCTTGAGCTGGAATTCAGCGGCGAGGGCCCTGTCCTGCACAACCCGATCCGCGAGCCGGGCGATGTGGATCGCCTCGCCGAGTTGGAAGACATGGACTCACTCGATTTCGTCCTGGAAACGGTCCGCCGGACGCGGGCCGGTCTGGGCGATGAGTTGCCGCTGATCGGATTTGCGGGCGCCCCGTTCACTTTGGCCGCCTACGCGATCGAAGGCGGCGGCAGCCGCGACTACCGGCGGGCCAAGGCGTTCGCCTACGGCGATTTCGGGGCGTGGGACGCGCTGATGCAAAAACTCGCGCGCGCGGTCACCCTCTATCTGAACGCCCAAATCGACGCGGGGGCACAAATCGTCCAACTCTTCGACAGTTGGGCCGGTTGCCTGGGGCCGGACGACTACCGCCGCTTCGCGCTACCATACAGCCGTTCGATCATCGAGGCGATCGCGCCCGGCGTGCCGGTAATCCACTTTGCGGCGGGCAATCCCGCGCTGCTGCCACTTATCCGCGAGGCCAGCTCGTCGGTGATCGGCGTGGACTGGCGCGTCCGGCTCGACGATGCTTGGTCGGTGATCGGCCACGACCGGGCAATCCAGGGAAACCTCGATCCGGCCGTGCTTCTGAGCAATCCGGCCGAAATCCGCCGCCGCGCGAAAGAGATTCTCGATCAGGCCGCCGACCGGCCGGGCCACATCTTCAACCTCGGCCACGGAGTCCTGCCGCAGACCCCGCCGGAAAACGCCGTCGCGCTGGTCGAGGCAGTCCATGAGTTGGGAGTTGAGAGTCCAGAGTCGAGAGTCCAGAGTTGAGAGTTGAGAGCAAAAGCCCTGGCACTGCGTGCCAGGGTTCCCCCGTGCAAGCCAATCCCGTCACAGCCCGACGCGGCGTCGCCAGACGAGCCGGTAGCCGGCCAGGCGGATCAGCCAGAAGGAACCGGTGACCAACGCAATTTGGGAACCGAGAAAGACGACGAGTTCCGGCCCCTCGTGGAACCCCAGCGCCGCAAAGATCCCGATGCCGGCCACTGCGGCAGCAAGGCCCAAGACAAACCATCGCGCCACCGGCCACCGCGCGCCCAGCGCGATCCACAGCGCCCCCAATGCGATCAACACGCCGCCGCCGATGATCGTTGCTCCGACAAACGGCTCCACCAGCACTTCGCCGAGGGCTTCGGTCGGGAAGTAGTGGAGCGTGCTCAGCAGGACCGCGACCGCGGTTGTCCAGGAGAACACTGATCGCAAGGAGAATTGCACCCACGGCCGATCGACCTCGACGGTCAGGGGTACATCGTCGTCAAGTGTTCCGGCCAACTCGGCCCCGAACAATCGTGCTGCCATAAGCAACACGCTCAAGACGACCATCTGGATGATGCCGACGCAGCCCCAGAGAACGGCACCGTCCGCATCGCACAACAGCATTACCCACATCCATAGCAGGCCGGCGATGAATGCAATCACAAATCGCCACGGGGTCGCACGGCCGGCGAGCGCCGCCCACAGTGCCAGCAGGCTTCCGTGGCTGGGCGCCACGGCACACAACGCAACCATGACCGGATCCGAGCTAGGCTCAATCCACATGGCCACCGCTTCGCCCAGCACGACGAACGCGACCAACGATCCGAACAGTATCCAGCGTCGCGGTTTCATTCCGTGAGTCTACCTGCTGTACGGCATGCGGGCAACCTGCTACAATCAGGGGCCTGTTTAGCGGGCGGGCTTGCCCGCCGTTGATGTCGCGAAGTGTTCCCGTTAAGCAACGGCGGGCAAGCCCGCCCGCTAAATTGCACAACAAGAAGAGTAACAGGGAGACAAAGTCATGAGGCACACGATTCTCACGCCTGTACTGTTTGCCACGGTGCTGCTTGGATTGTTCAGCCAAGCGGCCGAGCCGGAGAAGCTCACGCTGCACACCCGCAGCCAGGCGCAAGGTGACGACGGGTTGAAGTTCACCTACAAGACCGTCCAGTGGGACCCGAAGAAGACGGCCGTTATCGTCTGCGACATGTGGGACAAGCACTGGTGCCGGGGGGCGACCGGACGGGTGGGGGAAATGGCGCCGCGGATGAACCGGTTTCTCGAAGACGCCCGACGCCGGGGTGTCCTGATCGTCCATGCCCCGAGCGCTTGCATGGGTGCCTACAAAGACCATCCCGCGCGAAAACGTGCCCAGGAAGCCCCCAAGGCCGAACTGCCCGATTTCCTGAAAGGTTGGAACCGGAAGCTCGACTCGGAGAAAGACGCCCCGTGGCCGATCGACCAATCGGACGGCGGATGCGACACGCCCGGCGACAAATCGCATCGGGCGTGGAAGAGTCAGATCGACACCCTGAGAATCGACGGTGCGGATGCGATCAGCGATTCCGGCGTCGAAATCGGAAACCTCTTCCGCCAGCGCGGCATCGAGAACGTCATGCTCGTCGGCGTCCACACGAACATGTGCGTGATCGGGCGGCCGTTCGGACTGCGGAATATGGTCCGCTTCGGAATGAACACCGTGCTCGTGCGCGACCTGACCGATGCCATGTACAACCCGCAGAAGAGCCCGCACGTCAGCCACGTCCGCGGCACCGAGTTGGTGGTCGAGTACATCGAGCGGTACGTGTGTCCGACGATTACGAGCACGGACTTGCTCGGCGAGCCGGCGTTCCGGTTCAAGGAGGACAAGCGGCCGCACGTGGCGATCATCGTCAGCGACGACCATTACCACGGCGACAAGACGCTGCCGGTCTTCGCCGATCTGCTGCGAGACAAGTACGGTTGCTACTGCACGGTGCTGCACGGCGAGGGCACGCCGAACATCGCCGACACGGAGGAACTCGAAAAGGCCGACGTTGCCATACTCCTTATCCGGCGGCTGGCATTGCCGAAAGAGCAACTCGACCGGTTCCGCAAATTCCTGGATTCGGGCAAGCCGTTGGTGGCCCTGAGGACCGCAAGCCATGCATTCGATGTCAAGGGCAAGGCAAAGGAAGGTGAAGCAGAGTGGCGAACCTTCGACGCCGATGTGTTGGGGGGCAACTATCACGGCCACGGCTCGAACACCGCGGGTTCCGACATCGCCATCGTCACCGATAAGAAGGACCACCCGATCCTTACGGGCGTCGAACCGGCCAAGTGGCACAGCAAAGGCTCCCTCTACAACACGGCCCCGATCAACCAAGACGCCACGCTCCTGATGACCGGCTCCGCCGGCGGCAAGACCGAACCGGTCACGTGGATACGCAAGTACAAAGGCGGCCGGGTGTTTTACTCCTCGCTGGGGCACCCGGATGATTTCAAGAGGGAGCCGTTCAGGACGATGCTGGTCAACGCGATCTTCTGGGCGATGGATAGGACGCCGGAAGAGAGCAGGGGAGCAGGAGAGCAGGAGAGCAGGGGAGCAGGTGATGGCCGGTGACGGTAAGTTGATTCGGAAGCATACGGAACTGGAGGTGTACAAGAAGGGATTCTCGTTGGCGATGCGCGTCTTTGAAGTCACAAAGTCTTTCCCGAAGGAAGAACGATACTCATTGACGGATCAAGTGCGGCGCTCTTCACGTTCGGTGTGTGCGAATGTTGCGGAGGCGTGGCGCAAGCAACGCTACGAACGCTCGTTCGTCAGCAAGCTCAGCGATGCAGACGCCGAAGCGGCAGAGACGCAAGTATGGATTCAATTTGGCGTCGAATGCGGATATCTCGACCGCGACTCGGCTGCGGAGTTGTATAAGGAGTATGATGCTATCTTGGGTAGGCTCGTACGGATGATGACGGATCCCGGCAAATGGATACTGAAGTGAGCGGAAGAGCAGGAAAGCGGGAGAGCAGGGGGAAGCCTTCCCTTGTTTCTTCCCCTGCTCCCCTGCTCCCCTGCTCCCCTGCTCCCAGCCCAAGAATCGTCCAACTCACGCCGCCGGGGCGCGGGGCCATTGCTACCGTATTGATCGAAGGGCCGGGGGCCGTCGAGATGGTGGCAACTCACTTTCAGCCCAAGAGCGGGCAGCCGTTGAGCGAGTATTCCGGCCGCCAACTCGTCTTCGGGACCTTCGGCAGCGATCCCGGCGAGGAAATCGTTGTACGATGCCGGTCCCAGGAATCGGTTGAATTGCATTGCCATGGAGGCCACGCCGCCGTGGAAGCCATTGTGGAAACACTTGTCCAACAGGGCGGGCAGTCGACTGCCTGGCAAGACTGGGCCGCCGGGCAATATGAAGATCCGATCGCCGCCGCCGCACGGGTTGCCCTGGCCGAAGCCCGGACGGAGCGGACTGCCGCGATCCTGCTGGATCAGTATCAGGGGGCGCTGCGACGCGTACTCGGTGAAATCGAGCGGGAGTTGCAAGGAGCGAAGCCGCAAGCGGCCGTGAAGTTGATTGATGAGCTGCTGCAGCGCGCGGATCTCGGGTTGCACCTGAAAAAACCATGGCGGGTCGTCATCGGCGGGCGCCCGAACGTCGGCAAGAGCAGCCTTATGAACGCCCTGGTCGGATACGAGCGGGTGATCATTCATCCGGCTTCGGGCACCACGCGCGATGCCGTTGCGGTCACCACGGCCATGGACGGCTGGCCGGTGGAACTCTGCGACACGGCGGGGCTTCGCAGCAGCGGCGATCCGCTGGAGGTTGCCGCAGTGGAACGGGCGAACCGGCAACTCGGCGAGGCCGACCTGGTCGTATTGGTTTTTGACGAATCGCAGCCGTGGTCGGAAGCGGACGACGCACTGTTACGGGCATGGCCGGAAGCGCTGGTCGTTCACAACAAGAGCGATCTGGCGCCCGGCGGCGGGCGGCGACCGCCCGGCACGGCGACCAGCGCGCTTCGCGGCGAGGGAATCGAGACCTTGACCGCGGAGATCGTCCGGCGACTCGTCCCCCAACCGCTGCCACCCGGTGCAGCCGTGCCGTTTACCGAAGACCAGATCGAGCGGTTGCGGGTGATGAAACACAGTTAGCCCACCACTCGCCGCCCACCACCCACTACTCCACCCGCTTCACGTATACGTAGTACGCCCCGCGGGACTTGTCCCCCTCGCCGATGAAGTAGGTTTGCAAGCGGGTTTTGCCGGCCTTGAGCTTGACCTTGAACCTGGCGGCGATGTCGCCGGTCTTGACCGGCACCGTTTCGTCGACCTCTCCGATCACGAGCCGGGCCTTTTGGGCCTGGATGCCGGGACCCTCGTTGATTGGGGCGTTCTTTTCTTTGGGCCAGCGGCGCAATTCGAACTCGTACGTGCCGTCGCGGTCGACCCGGATCGCCCAAAAGCCGTTTGCGGCGGTGCCGGACCTGATGTGCCCGTGGTTCCAAGGGACTTTGGGCCCGTGCCAGTCGTGGCAGGTGATCGTGGCCGGATTCTCGGCGTCGTTGCCGATCACGATGTGGGCGTATTTGTCGTGGTTCTTCGAGACGTCGGCCCACCAGTTGTCGTAAACCTTTCTCAGCCGTTCGACGACGTCGGGATGTTCGGCCGCGACGTTCTTCGCCTGGCCGGGGTCGCTCTGCATGTCGTAAAGCTCCTTGCCGTTGACCAGCCGCCAGCGGTCGGTCATGACGGCGCACTTGCGCCACTTGGTCGGGTGGTCGATCCGCTGCGACTCGACGATCAGTTCGCGGTCGGGCCAGTTCTTGTCGTTGCCCCTAAGCAACGGGGCAATGCTCATCCCGTCGAACTTCACCCCCTTGGGCTTTTTCAGCCCGCACAGGTCGATCAAGGTCGGCAGCATGTCCATGTGGGCGGTGAGCCGGGCGACGTCGCGCCCGCCGGTCAGCCCGCCGTCGGGCCAGTAGAAGAAGCAGGGCACGCGGTGGCCGCCGTCGTACTCGCTTCCCTTGTGGCCTTTCATTCCGGCGTTGAACCGCCCGCCGGCCGTGCCGTTGTCGGTCGTGAAGATGAGGATCGTGTTCTTTTCAAGGCCAAGTTCCTTGAGTTTCTTGCGGAGCTTGGCCATGTTTTCATCGATGTTGGTGATCATGCCGCAGAACTTGGCGTTGACCTTCTTGCCCTCGTACATCTTGGCGTACTTCTCGGCGACCAACAGCGGGCCGTGCGGGGCGTTGGTCGGGATGTATGCCAGGAACGGCTTGCCTTCCTTCTTGCTCTGTTCGATGAACTTGATCGCCGCGTCGAACCAGACGTCGGTGCAGTAGCCCTCCTGCTTCTCGGGCTTGCCGTTGTGGTAGTAGGTATCGTCGAAGTAATTGTTGTCCCAGTAGTCGGGCGTCTGGCAGACGCCGCCACCGCCGTGGACCAGGACCTCGTCGAATCCGCGGTCCTGCGGACGGAAGGGATACGTGTCGCCGAGATGCCACTTGCCGAAGACGCCGGTCCGGTAGCCGCCGGCCTGGAACACGTCGCCCATCGTCTTCTCGTCGGCCCAGAGGATCGACCGGCCCATGATCGTGTGCCACACGCCGACCCGGTCGGAGTATCGCCCGGTCATCAGCGCCGAACGCGTCGGCGAGCAGGTCGGATCGACGTGGTAGTTGGTCAGCCGGACGCTCTCGCCGTGCATCTTGTCGAGCGCGGGCGTGATGATGACGTCGTTGCCGTGGGCGCGGATGTCGCCGTAGCCCTGGTCGTCGGTCATCACGAGAATCACGTTGGGCTGCTTGGCCTTTTCCGCAGCGAAAAGCGGCCCGGCCGACATCACGGCGGTCGCAAGGACCAAGGCAACCAGCAGAGAGCGGCGTGTCACATCTGTAATCATCGTAGTTCTCCTCCAAGAAGCGTCTTTAGGGAACGGGGGATTCTGGGAAGGATCTCATTATGGCATGGCTAGAAGCAGTTGGCAACTCGGCGACCGGGTACACGGAAAATGCTGTAGGGTGGGACAAGCGCAGCGCCGGCCCACCAGTAGTTGTAGTAGTTGTTGTAGGGTGGGACAAGCACAGCGACGGCCCACCCGGGTGATGGTGGGCCGGCGCTGCGCTTGTCCCACCCTACTTGCGTTTCTCGGCCGTTCCCATCAACCGCAGCAACAAGCGTTCCGGGGGGCGTTTTACGCGGGTGAACCAGTGCTCTTCCTCGGGGTGAATCGGGCGGACCAGGATGCTCGTCAACCCGGCCAGGCGCCCGGCTATTACGTCGGCAAAGAGCTGGTCGCCGACCATGGCCGTCTTCTTGGGGTCGTAGCCCATTCGCCGCATCGCCTTGCGGATCCGAAACGGAAACGGTTTGAGTGCCTTCGCGAAGAACGGGAGATCGACCTTCCCGGCAAATTCCCCGATCCGTTTTCCCAACCCGTTCGAGGCCAAGCACAACTGAATGCCGCCGGAGCGGAGTTCGTCCATCCACGCGTCCACTTCCGGCGTCACCTCCGCTGCCCGGTATCGCTTCAGCGTGCAGTCGACGTCGAGCAGCAAAAACTCGATGTCCATCTCGCGGAGCCGTTCGAGGGTAAGCTCCTCGACGCGTTCGACTCGGAGGTGTGGGGCGAGGAATTTCAGCATGTACGATGGCCCTCCGAGGCCGTCGCGCGTGTCAAACCGTTGGCAATCGACGGCCTCGGAGGGCCATCGTACCGGCTGTATTGTATTTCAAAACACGTTCTTAATCGCATATCCAGTAGCGGAAAATGCAGTAAAACACCCTCATGGCGTCCCAAAATCCGATCTTCTTGCCTTCCTGGTACGTCCGCCCGAAGTAGGTGATCCCCAACTCGTAGATCCGATACTTCCGCCGGGCCACTTTGGCCGTCAGTTCGGGATCGATGCCGAAGCGATTCTGTTTGAGTGTCGGAAGGATTGCCTCGATCACCTCGCGGCGGAAGACCTTGTAACAGGTCTCCATGTCGGTCAGGTTCAGATCGGTGAACATATTCGAGAGGATGGTCAACACCCGGTTGGCAACCCGATGCCAGTAGTACAGCACGCGATGCGGCCCGACGGCCAGAAAACGGGAGCCGTAGACCACGTCGGCCACGCCCTCGACGATCGGCTGGATCAGCCGCCGGTACTCGGCCGGGTCGTATTCGAGATCGGCGTCTTGAATGATGACGATATCGCCGGTGGCCCGGGCGAACCCGGTCTTCAGCGACGCGCCCTTGCCGCGGTTCCGTTCGTGATAGAGAACCTGCAGATCGCCGTCGAACTCCATCTCTCGAAGGACCTCGCGGGTGCCGTCGGTGCTGCCGTCGTCGACGACGATGATCTCGGTCGGGACGGGGACATCGCGAATCCGGCGGAGGATCTCCCGAATGGTCTCTCGTTCATTGTAGACCGGCACGACGACCGAGAGCCGCCAATCGTCGGGGATCGGGTAGACGCCCAACTGCCGGGTGACGTCCTCGCCGAGGATCCGCCGGAGGTGATCCACCGAAAGACCACTCGCAGGAGTGGTGGCGTCATCACCTGATGGGGCCATTTCTTCAGGCATGATGTGGAATCTGGGGGATCACGAAATCGGTTTAGGCCTCCCTTATACCATGGATTTGTTCCTTAAGGCTATTGGAATCGACTTTCCCTTTTCGAGTTCCCTGTGTTAAGCTACGCAGGCATGAGTTGGTCACTAGAGACGCCCCCCTAGAGAGCTACCGATGGCCGTCGATCTTGCCGTTGTGCCGGTGGCAGGCCGTGGCACCCGGCTGCTGCCGCTGACCAAGAGCCAACCTAAAGAGATGCTGCCGATGGGCCGCAAGCCGGTGGTCCAGTACGTGGTCGAGGAGTTGGCCCGTTGCGGGATCGGCCGGTTGCTGTTTGTCACCGGACCGGGCAAGACGGCCATCGAGAATCATTTCGACATCGACGTGGAATTGATTGCGAACATTCGGGAGACGGGCAAGGAGGAATTGCTCGAGGAACTGGCGTTCGAACGGGCCGATCTCGAATACTTCTACACCCGGCAGCGCCGGCAGCTTGGCCTGGGCCATGCCGTGTTGTGTGCCAGGCCCGTCGTCGGAAACCAGCCGTTTGTGGTGGCCTTGGGCGATTCGGTCATCGGACTGCACGCCGAGTCGGCCGTGGTCCGCACGATGATCGAGCAGTTTGATTCGGCCGGCGCCGATGCGGTCGTTGCGTTGGAGGAAGTGCCGCTGGAGGAAGTCGTCCACTACGGCATAGCCCAACCGCGCGGCGAAGTGGACGACGTGTTTGAATTGTCCGACTTGATCGAGAAGCCGGGCGTGGACGAGGCCCCGAGCTGCCTGGCGGTCGCCGCGCGCTACGTGTTTTGCCCGGCCATTTTCGACCATCTTGAAAAGACGCCGCCCGGCAAAGGAGATGAAATCCAACTGACCGACGCCATTCGCCTTTTGCTCCGCGACGGCGGCAAAGTGATCGGGGTCCGCCTGCCGGCCGACGAGCCGCGATTCGACATCGGCAACTTCGAAAGCTACTTCCTCGCCTTCGCCGAATTCGCCATGGCCGACCCGCAATACGGGCCCGCCCTGCAATGGCGCATGGCGGAGCTATTAGGAAAGCAGGGAACCGAAACGAAAGGAGGGGGCACCCGCCCATAGCTATCATAACCAACCCTGGACACCGAGAAGTCTCCGGACTGAATCACGCCCAACCGGAAAGGGAGATGAATCATGTGGAGCAGGGCAAGATTGCTGCTCGTGATTTCGATTTGTGCGTTTGTGTCTTGTGTGGCGATGGTGCCGCGACGTGCTGCCGCCGACTTGCCGCGCGTTGCATCTGTTGAGCTGCCCCGGCACGCGATTGACGTGTTGGGCGATGACCGTTTCACCTGTACGGCCAGTGAAGTCTTCTATCAGGATGACGAGCATGTCTTGGCGGTCTGCGGAAAGACGGCAACTCGCTTTGAAGCGGCAACCGGACGGCGGAAGGACCTGCAAACGGACGCTGGCATCTTTCTCGGCCCGACTTGCCTGCTGCGAGGTGGCGATCGTTGGGTGTTTGGAACGACGTGGAAGAAAAACGAAAGCGTTGTCGAAATCTGGGACATGTCTTTCAAACAGCCGCGGCGCGAGATCAAACAACCGGAAAAAAAACAGGCGCTGGCACTGAGCGGCGACGGCAAGTTCTTGGCAATCCTCGAGACGAAGTACGACGACCTGAGTATTGAGATCGTCAACGTTGAAAACGGCCAAGCGACGGATCGGGTGCCGGGACCGGAGCATATCCTGGGCAACTCGCAACACAATCCGCGGGCTTGGTTCGCCCGCGGCGGCCGGGTATTGGTCGTCTCGCACACCTTACAACAAAACGGCAAGTATCAACTCGACGTCCGCTTCTTTCCGTTGAGCAATGAGGGAAAACTCGGCGAGCCGATCTCGACCATGGAGCTGCCGGGATTCAATGGCCAGTGGCGGTTGTTGCCGACGCGCGATGATGACCACATACTGGCGGTCGGCAATGACGCCATCCTGCACAACTTTGCGACCGGTAAGACGACGGCCTCGGTCAAGTTCCGGGGCTCGGCGTTTAGCGCAGCGGTCAACCGCGACCTCTCGGTGCTCGCCGTTTGCGGAAACTCGGGAGAGATTTGTCTATGGGACGTGGCGACGCAAAAGCTGTTGCGGCGAATCGAGACCAAGCAGGGATCCATCCGTTCCGTCAACTTCTCGCCTGACGATCAGATGCTGGTGGGGGCGGGTCCCGGCCGAATTCATTTTTGGGATGTGCGAACGGGCCTCGAGGTACACGGGGGATCCAATCCGTCGTTCGGTGCTCCGAAGGCCATTGCGGTTTCCCCGGATATGGATTTTGTTGCGGTCGCCGACAGGCGCGGACGAGCGCAGCTTTGGAACCTCAAGACGCGCAAGCGGATCGACTTGGAAGATAATCCCGTGCGGGCCAGGGGCGGATTTGATCCTTGGCCGGGACCCAATTTTCTGGCCATGTCGAAAGACGGCAGCCGCTTGGTGGGCGGCAGCAACAACGCCCACAACGTTGTCAACGTCTGGGATACGGCTTCCGGGCGGCGGCTGATGAAAATCGCCGGGCATCGGTGGCCGATCATGGGGGTGGCGATCTCGGCCGACGGCACCAAGATGGCCTCGACCAGCCGCGACAGCACGGTGCGTGTCGTCGACAGCGACGGCAAGCTGTTGCACACGTTTGCCGACGCGTCGGCGTCCGTGGCGTTCTTTCCCGACGGCAACCGTATTGTCGCGTGCCACGCGCACGGCAAGGGCGACGGTTTGCGGGTCTTCAACCTGCAAACCGGCAAGCTGGAAAAGGAACTTCATGCACCGCGCGAGAAACGGTCCCCGTGGGCGTACTCGGTCGCGGTTTCGCCCGACGGCAACCGCATCGCCTCGATCCATCGCGACGGTGTCGTTCGCTTGTGGGACCTGGGCCACGACCGGCCGACGCGTGAAATCGCGTTGCGGCAGGACGGTCCCCAGTCGGGGCACACGACCGGTTGCGCCGCATTCTCGCCGGACGGAAAGACGCTCGCCGCATCGGCAGGAACGGAAGCGATCTTTCTGTGCGACGTGCGATCGGGCCGAGTGAAAGCCGAACTCGTCGGGCATCGCAAATACGCGACGTCGTTTGCTTTCGACAAGTCGGGCGACGTTCTTGCTTCGGCGAGTCCCGACTATCGCGTTATTATTTGGGGTGTTCGCCGGGCACTTGCGGCGGATGAACCTGCCGATACCGAGTAAGAAGAGAATAGCACGAGAGGAAAGAACGAAGCAGGAAGGAAACCCCAACAGCAATCGCCCCGAGCTACGGCCGGGGGCAGGTGCCCCCTGCTTTTTGTCGCCACCCACCACTCACCATCCACCATCCACCACTCACCACCCACCATCCACCCATGCTCATTATCCGCAAGAAAGCTTACGCGCGCGCCGGGCTGATCGGCAATCCGTCCGACGGTTACCACGGCAAGACGCTGGCACTTGCGGTGCGCGACTTCCGCGCGGAAGTGTCGCTTTACGAGTGGGATCAGGTGGAAGTGGTTTTCAGCCAGAACGATCAAACCCGGTTCGATTCGGTCGACGAGTTGGTCCGTGACGTCCGGTTGCACGGCTACTACGGCGGGATTCGGCTGATCAAGGCGACGATCAAGAAGTTTGTCGATTATTGCCGCCGCCGGGACCTCCCGCTGCATTCGCAGAACTTCTCCGTCCGTTACGAGAGCGACATCCCGCGCTGCGTCGGATTGGCCGGCTCCAGCGCGATCATCGTAGCCACCCTTCGCTGCCTGATGGAATTCTACGGGATCGAGATTCCCAAGGACGTCCAGCCGTCGCTGGCCCTCTCGGTCGAGACGGAAGAGCTGGGTATCACCGCCGGGTTGCAGGACCGCGTGGTCCAGGTCTACGAGGGACTGGTCTACATGGATTTTGCCAAGGAGCGGATGCGGGATCATGCGGGCTTGCAGTGCGGTGTCTACGAACCGATGGAAACCGCGCAGTTGCCGCCGCTTTTTATCGCCTATCGCACCGACGCAAGCGAGCCGACCGAGGTGATCCACAGCAACCTGCGTGCCCGGTTCGAAAGCGGCGAGCCGGCCGTTGTTGAGGCCATGGGCCGGTTCGCCGAACTGACGGTCGACGCCCGGACGGCCATCGACCACGGCGATTGGGACCGGCTCGGTCAACTGATCGACGCGAATTTCGACCTGCGCCGGTCGATTTGCCGGCTTCCGGCCGAGCAGATCGAGATGGTCGAATGCGCCCGGGCCGCCGGCGCCACTGCCAAGTTCGCCGGTTCCGGCGGCGCGATTATCGGGACCTGCGGCGACGAGCCGACGCTGAAACAACTTCGGGCGAAGCTGTCCGGGATCGGCTGCCGGATGATCCGGCCGGTCGTCGATTGAGTTGCCGGGTCGTCTCCATGCCGGTTCGCCCGTCGTCTCCCTACATCAAGGCCATCACAACCAAGACGATCACCACAATCAAGACGATGACGACGAGGACCGCCCGGCCGATCCACTTTTCCTTCTTCTGATGAGCGACATACGAAGCAATGGTCGAGGCTTCCGATCCCGTGTCAACGTCGATATTGAGAACGGGCCCGGACAACGGGGGCGGCTCGGGCGGCACTCCGGATAGCGGCGGCGCGGACCTGCCCGGCGGACGTTGCGACGGCAACGGCGGCGGTTTCGGGGCCTGCTTCGGCGGTGGGGTCGGAGGACCTCCCGCCGCAACGCCTTGCTTCGCCAACTGCTCCCGCAACTCCTTGTCGTAAGACTTCTTTCTTCCCGGATCCAGCAGACAGAGTTGCGCGGCGGCGACCTCGTTGAGAATCCGTTGCGACACCTCCGAGTGCTTTCCCGACGCAAAGGTCTTCAGGTGGACCATGCGGGCGTCGGCCGCCGTGCCGATCACGTCGGCGTCCTGCTCGAACAGATCGAGCCCCAGCAATCGGTAGTGGTGGGGGGGCTGCTCGCGAGGTGGAATCCCCAACCATTTGCGGTAGGGGTCAAACGGACTCTCTTCTGCCATCGTCGGGATGAAGACGGTTGACGGTATGGGTAACAATCCAGGGGCCATTATGCGGGAAACCGCCCCCGGATGCAACCAATCCCTTTCCATAATGGGACCCCCATCGGTACGCCCTCTTGATGCCGTTCGGGAAGCCGGTATGTTGGAGAATTGACGGCGTACTGGTCGCGGTTTTGTAAATCAGGATACGTGCCATGAAATACCGAGCTTACTGGTTACTCATTCTCTCCTTGCTGTGTTGCCCTAGCGGCGCGGCGGCTCAACAACCGCCGGTTCGCGAATTATGGGACTATGTCGCACCAATGAAGAAGGTCGCCGCGAAGTTCCGCGGCCGGCCCGGGGTGGTGCTCCATGTGGGCGATTCAATCACCTACTCAAATCCCTACGGACAATGGGCGAGATTCGGGCAGGGGAAGACCCCAGAGGATCAAGCCGCGTTGAAGTGGATGCACTGCGGGGCCGACGACGAGACCGACGGGTGGTGGCTCTGCCGCTTCGACCACCCCGGCGGCGGGCGGTCGCATACCGCCTGCAGCGGCATCCGCGCCGACGAAATGCTCGCCGGCGGAAAACGCGGAATGCCGTCGCTGGCCGGATTGCTCGACAAGTACAAGCCGCAAATGGTCGTGCTGATGCTGGGCACCAACGACGCCTCGGCCGGCCGGCCGTTGGACGCCTATCGCGCCGACATGCAGAAGTGCGTCGATCTGATCCTCGGCCGCAGGGCCGTCTGTATTCTGTCGACCATCCCGCCCCATCCGGGCCGTGGCGAGCTTGCCGCGTCGTACAACAATGCCCTGCGCGACCTGGCGAAGGCCCGGGGGTTGCCGCTTATCGATCTTGAAAAAGAGATCCTCCGGCGACGGCCGAACGACTGGAACGGCACATTGCTGGGCAAGGGCGACGTCCATCCGACGGCAAGTGCCGGCGGGGCCAAGCCGTCGAGTGCGCCCACGGCGGAAAATCTCCGCAACAGCGGGTATCTGCTCCGGGGATGGCTCTCGGTTAAGAAGATCGCCGAAGTGAAACGTGCCGTGATCGATGGGAAGCCGCTGGCTCCGGATGACAGCACCGGTGCGAAACCGCAAGCGGCTGATGCAGTGCCGCTTGCGGCTTCGCAGCCGACGGCCAACGTCGAGAAGACCCTCCGCCTGCCCATCACCCGCGATACCTGGTTCTCCGCGGTCGGCAACGAGGCCGACTGCAACACGGGCGGGTCGAGCCGGTTGAAGGTCAAGTCGATCCAGGAGATGTCGCTGGTGGACTTCGATCCGGACGCGCTGCGGGGCCGGGTGATCCTCGGGGCGACGCTGCATGTGCGACTGGCCGGTTCGGAAGTCCTGCACCGCATGACCGTCAGCAGCTTCAGTTCGCCGTGGGTCGAGGGGACCGCTTCGAGCTACCAGCCGCAGGCCGGCAGCTCGACGTTCAACCACGCCCGCCATCCGGACACCCCCTGGGCGTTTCACGGCAGCGACCTGACCGCCGTGATGCTCAGCCAGGGCGGCACGATCTGGCGCATGGCCGATGCCACGCCGCCCGACGCCAACCGCTGGCAGCAGGTGCCGGTCGATCCGCTGGTGATCGCCGCCCGGGTAGCCGGGATCGGCGAGGGTCTGCTCGTGTTCGACGACACCGGTTCCGAATGGACCCGCCAAGGCGAGAAGTTCAACTACCGGGTGTTCCCGAACCGGTTTTTCCACAGCCGCCAGTCGGGCGAGGCCAATGCCCCGTATCTGACAATCGCCTTGGGCGGGGCCGACAAGCAGCCGCCGGCGGCGCCGAAGAAATTGATCTCGCGGACCGAAGGTTTTCCGCTGGGCGAGGCGTGGCTCTGGTGGGATACGCCGGCCGACGCCGGGCCGGCCGGGACCCTCGGGTTTCTCGTCGACGTGGAGGGCCGGCGGCTGCCGCAGTATTTGGTTCCGCCGGCCTGCGAGCCGGGCAAGATGGTCGCCATGCGGTTGACCGATCTGGACCCGGCCACCGCTGCTCGTGGAGCGGGAAGCGGAGTGCGCGTATCGATCCGGGCGGTCGACGCCGCGGGGAACGTCGGATCGCCGCTTAGCCAGGCGGTTCGGCTTTCCAGCAAACGCGCGGAGCCCCTGCCCGGCCAAACGCCGAAACCGTTTCGCGGCGCCGCCCCGCTACCGAAATTGGCCGGCGCCGAAGTCGCCGTGCTCGACCCCCTCGACAAGGTCCATCCGGTCTCCGGGGCGATGATCCCGAAGCAGCCGGACGAGTATCTCTCGGCCAACCACCTCTGGAGCGCGGAAAAGAAGCAGGTCCGGCTGGCGGCCGCCGGCGGCGAGTTCGTGGCGTTTCAGATTGCCTTTCGCGGCCCGGCCCGCGGCGTGCAGCCGTCGTTGTCGTTCGGCCCCGGGAGCCCGATCCGGGCGGAATTCTCGGAGTACCGGTACGTCAACTCGAAGCAAGGCCCGCTGCCCGACCCGATCGTGCCGCTTTCTACGTCCCCGGAGGACATAGGAGGGGGCACCCGCCCCCGGACGAAACGGGCGAACGCAGATGGGCCGGGGGCAGGTGCCCCCTCCTATGGTTCGGCGTTCAACGTACCCGGCGGCAAGGTCGCCGGCCAGCGCCACGGCAGCCTGCTCTGCGAAGTCTACGTCCCCCACGAAGCCAAAGCCGGCGCCCATTCGGGCAAACTGACGCTTCGGGCCGGCGGCCGGGCGCTCGAACTCGACGTGCCACTCTGGGTCTGGAGCTTCCAACTGCCCGACTACTTGAGCTTTCTGCCCGAGATGAATTGCTACGGCCTGCCGGCGGGTGAGCGGGACTATTACCGGCTTGCCCACAAGCATCGCACGGTGATCAACCGCGTGCCGTATTCGCAGAGCGGGCACATCGACGACGGCTGTGCCCCGGTCTGGGACGGGCGGCGGCTCGACTTCGCGGCCTGGGACCGGCGGTTCGGCCAGTATTTCGACGGCTCGGCGTTCGACGATCTGCCGCGGCGCGGCGTGCCGATCGAAATCTTCTACCTCCCCCTGCACGAAAACTGGCCCAGCACCATGGAGGGCAACTACAACGGCGACTACTGGGCCGACCGGGCCTTCAAGCCCGGGTACCGCGAAGCGTTCGTCAGCGTCTCGCAGCAGATGGCCGAACATTTCCGCGACAAGGGCTGGAGCGCCACCATCTTCCAGTGCTATCTGAACAACAAGAACAACTTCAAACGCAACGGCTGGTCGCGCGGTTCCTCGCCCTGGCTTCTGGACGAGCCGGCCAACTTCCAGGATTACTGGGCCCTGCGATACTTTGGCGAGGCCTTTCACGAAGGCGTCGGCCGGGCGGGCAACGCGGCGACCAAGGCAAAGCTCATGTACCGCTGCGACATCTCCCGGCCCGAGTGGCAGCGCAACTCGCTGGACCACGTGCTCGATTACAACGTGGTCGGCGGCCGCGCGTTTCAGAAGTACCACCGGATCGTCTACGACCGCAAGCGGCTCTTCGGCCAGGTCGTTATGCCCTACGGCACCACCAACGCCATCGAGACGAGCAACATGCAGCCGGTCGGGTGGAGCCTCGATTCGTGGACCCGCGGCGGCGACGGCGTGCTGCCCTGGCAGACGATCGGCCGCGACAACTCCTGGCAACAGGCCGACCAGCTCTCGATCTTCTACCCCGGCGCCCCGGCCGGACAGAAAGGGCCCGTACCCTCGATCCGGCTGAAGGCCTACCGCCGCGGGCAGCAGGACGTCGAGTATCTCGTGCTGCTGGCCAAAGCGACGGGCGAGCCGCGGTGGGCCGTCGGCCAATCGGTCCGCAAGGTGTTGAAGCTGGCCGGGCGGCACGGCGGGACCGGTTTCACCGGTGGCGAGGACGCCGGCACCACCCGCTACGCCGACCTGCTGCCGCAAGACGCCTGGGCCCTGCGGATCCGCGTTGCCCAGGAATTGTCGAAGCGGAAACCGAAGCCGAGCCGTTGGGTGGTCAATCTGCGGACCCCGCCCCGCGATCCGGCGGCCGGGGCGCCGGCCTACGTAAAGGGGTACGTGCCCGACGCGGGGACCGTCGCACGCCCGACGCCGCCGGTCAAACCCCCGAGCAGTCCGGCAAAGGCCAAGGCCCTCCAAGGACGCGCGTTCGTCCGCGATACGATCATCGATCCCGAATTCCCGGATAAGAACTTCGGGAGCACGCAGCGGGACAATCGCGTCAAGCGCCGCAACGACTGCAACGCCATGCTGATCCGGTTCGATTTGGACAAACTCGATTTGGCGCCCGGCGCCAAACCAAAGAAGGCCACGCTGAGCTTCTACGTCTGGGACCCCAGCAGCAAGGGCAACGCCAAGATCATGGCGTTTCCGCTCACGACCGCGTGGGACGAAGGAACCGCAACGTGGCAGAAGCCGGCCAACGGGAAGCAATGGAAAGGCGGCGACTCCTTCGCGTTCGGCAAGGATACCGGCCGGCCGAGCCCGCACATTGTCGTTCCGCCGGAACGCGGAGGCGATACCGCCGACCCGCCGTTGGAGTATCAACTCGACGTGACCGAGATGGTCCGGGATTGGCTCACCGGCAAGAGCCCCAACCACGGCATGGCGATCGCCCCGCAGGTCGACCGCAAGATCGACGACGGCCAGTACTCGCGGATGCAGATCCTGGGTTCCGAGTATGGGCGGAAGCAATACACGCCCAAGCTGACGGTTGAATAGCGAATTAAGAATAGCGAATAGCGATATAAATCCCCAATTCTTGATTCGCTATTCCAAATTCTCCCGGGTTTTTTTGACGATCGCAGTTAGAATGGCAACAAGTTCGTCGCATTCTTGTGTCAAACCGGTCAAGCGTTCCGGCTTCATCATCTCGGCAGCGGCCACAAGCCTCAGCCAATAGTGTGTTTCGCGAGCCTCCTTTCTCGCGATGGCAATCTTCGACAAAAAGTCCTTCCGGCTTTGTCCGCCCTGGGCTTCTTCTACATTCGCGCCGATCGACGTTCCGGACCGCAGCAATTGATTCGAGAGTGTCCGGCTCACACCGGGATTTTCACTCAGCGTTGCACAAAGCCGTACAATCCGTTCAGCAAATTCAAAGGTTCTCTCGCATATATCCTGCTCTTTCGCCATTTGCAATTCCCAATTCGCTATTCCCAATTCGCTATTCTTAATTCGCTATTCTTAATTCGCTATTCTTAATTCGCTATTCTTAATTCCTAAACCCACTCTACGGGGTCTTTCTCCCGTTCGCTGGCCCAGACTTCCAGATCGGGGAACTCCTCGGCGAGAATTCCGGCCAGGCACTCGACGGCGAATCGCTCGCTGGCGAAATGTCCCGGCAACAGGAGCCCGATGTTGGCGGCTTCCGCCTCGAGATATGTGTGGAACCGGGTTTCGCCAAGGACCATGGCTTCGCAGCCGGCGTCCCGGGCGGCGCCGAGCATTTCACCGCCCGCGCCGCAGGCAACCGCGACCAGGCGAACCGGTTGCGCCCGATTGCCGACCATCTGCACCCGGTCGGTTGCCAAAAACGCCTTGAGCCGTTCGGCGAGCCGCCCGAGTTCCAACGGCTCTTCCATCCAGCCGATGCGCCCCGTGCCGTGTTCCCGGTCGATGGGCACCAGCGGAGAGACGCCTCTTAGGCCGAGCCCGTCGGCCAGGCGGTGGTTGATGCCGCCCCGTGTCGAATCGAACGAAGTGTGGGGGCTGTAGACGGCAATGCGAGCCTCGATCAAATCCAACAGCAAACGCCCCGCCGTCGTCTCCGTTGTCAGTCGCCTGATTGCATGGAACGGCATCGGATGATGTGAAACGATCAGTTCGGCCCCGCGGTCGATCGCCTCGGCAGCGCTGGCGAACGTGACGGTCAGACACGTCATCACGCGCCGCAGGGGACGATCGCGGTCGCCGACCAACAGGCCGACATTGTCCCAGTCTTCCGCCAGATCGAGCGGGGCAAAGTCCTGCAAAAAGCCGGAAACCGCTTGAATTGTGAGCATGGTCTCCCTTACTATCCACTACCCATTATCCACTATCCACTACCCCACCACCCTCCGACCGGTCGACCATCTCGCGCAGGAGGCCGGCGACGCACTCGGCGATGACGTCGGGGTCGTAACCGCCTTCGAGCGCACCGACGACTCTTCCGCCGGCGAAGACGTCTGCGATATCGAGCACGATGCTCGTCATCGTAACAAAGTCTTCGGTCTCAAGGCCAAGGTTGCCGATCGGGTCCCTGCAATGCGCGTCGAAGCCAGCGCTGACGAGGATCAGTTGCGGCCTTATTTTCGGGGCGAGCCTTTCGACCGCGTTGCGGAACATGTCGACGTAGTCCTTTCGCGAGATGCCGAACTCGACGGGCAGGTTGACGGTCGTCCCGAGTCCGGGCCCCCCGCCCGTCTCGTCGTCGTCGCCGGTGCCGGGATAAAACGGCCAGCGGTGGATCGAGAGGAGACCGACCGCGGGGTCCTCCCAAAACACGGCCTGCGTGCCGTTGCCGTGGTGGACGTCCCAATCGACGATCAACACGGAGTCGAGGTCCAAATCGTCGGTTGCCGCCCTGGCGGCCACGGCCACGTTGTTGAACAGGCAGAAGCCCATGGCCCGATTCGGCAGCGCGTGGTGCCCCGGCGGCCGGACCAGGCATAGCGCCCGGGTATCCTCGCCTCGGACGACTCTCTCGACGGCGTCGCAGACCGCGCCGGCCGCGCGCAGGGCAACGTCGTACGACGAGGGGCCGACGACCGTATCCTGCTCGACATATCCTCCGCCCGACTTCGCATACGCCCAGATCTCGTCGATGTAGTTGGCCGAGTGGACCCGCGCAAGCCGCGTGCGGTCGACTTGCTCGAATTCCACGCGGCGGCAAAGCCCGTCCAGTCCGGTTTCCAGCAACTTTTCCGGGATTTTGCGGATCCGTTCGCCCCGCTCCGGATGATTGCCCGTCTCGTGGTCCAGAAAACAGGGATCGTCGTACAAGAGGGTCATAATCGTGTATTCCTACCACAATATGCCTGAAGAGCGGGCGGGTGTCAAAGGGGGGCCGTCGTACACAAGGGCCGCAACGGTTGGCCGATCGGCAGCGGACCGGTCGAATCGGCATGCAAGACGATTGTGAAGCACCGCAACTTGACCAGTTTAACACAAAACGAGATTTACGCCCCGTCTTTTCCCGCGCCCGTTGTGCCGTGGTAGAATCCGGGTATGGATCACCGTACGAGCCAACACCCCCGTGTTCGACCCAATTGACCGCATAACGGATTTTCTTCAACAAATCACCTGCTCCGCGCAAATAGACTGGTAGAGGCCGCGAACGAGGCTCCCATGAAGGACGATCGACTGGCGGATGAATGGTTGATGAACGCGGCGGCGCGAGGAAACCGCGATTCGATGAATCGTCTGGTTTGCCGTTATGCCGGGCCGCTGTTGACCTTCATTCAGCGGATGATCGGCGACCGGCACCGCAGCGAGGAGCTGTTCCAGGACGTGTTTCTGGCCGCATGGAATTCCCGCCGTGCGTACCGGTATCCCCGACCGTTCCGGTCCTGGCTGTTCGGGATCGCGATGAACAAGTGCCGGGCCGACTTCCGCAAGCAGCGGCGCACGCCGGTCGCGGTTGAGGATTGTCCGGCGGAGGTGCTCGTCTCGGGCGAGCCTTCGCCGGCCGAGACCGTGATCGACGCGGAGACGGCCACCATGGTCGCCACGGCCGTGGCCCGATTGCCCGCCGCCCAACGCGCCGTGGTGGTGCTGCGGGTGTACAACGGGCTGTCGTACCGCGAGATCGCCCAGATTACCGTCCGGACGGAGAACACGGTTCGTTCGCACATGTTCCACGCCTTGAGGGCGATGCGAAAATACCTGGAACCGCGAATGAAGTAGGGTAGTGGATAGTGGGTGTTGCCTCAAAACAAAAGCCCCGGCACTGCGTGCCGGGGGTAAGGTGAACCAACCTGCTCGGGAAACGCCAATCATGATTCCCATAAACGATCACGTACTGGACCACGTCGACGCATATCTGCACGGCGTGTTGACCCGGGCGGAGGCGGCTACCGTCGAGCGGCACTGCGCAAAGTGCCCGATCTGCAAGGTCGCCATGGAGGAGGCCCGCAAACGCTTCACCGCAATGCGGGCACTGCCGGTGCTCGAACCGCCGGAGGAGTTGATCTCGGCCACGCAGGGGAAGATTGCCGAGGCGCCGAAGTTCGTGTTTACGCGGGCGGCGGCCGGTCTTGCCGTTGCGGCGGCCGCCGCGTTGATCCTTGCCTGCGTCCACATTTACTACGCGACACTCTCGCCCTCGCCCTACGATCTCCGCGTGCTGGGGCAAAACGAGCTGCTCGCCGGCAGCGAGGCCTCGCTCCGCGTTCTGCTGGTCGATCATGAAACCAACCGCCCGGTCGAAGGCGTGCCCGTCGAAATTGAACTCCTAGGCACCGACTCCGGCAAGCGGATCCATCTGGCCAGCTTCACCACGGATCAGTTCGGCTCCGGCACACCGCAACTGACGTTGCCCGACTGGAAAGACGGCGAGTACCGGCTGCAAGTTCGGGCAAAGCCGGGCCGGACGGCCGAGGTCATCCACCGCACCGTCTCGCTGAAACGTTCGTGGCAATTGATGCTCTCGACCGACAAGCCGGTCTATCAGCCGGGGCAGACAATCCGCGTGCGGAGCCTCGGCCTGCGGCGGCCGGACCTCAAACCAGTGGCGGGGCACGAGGCCGTCTTCTCGGTCACCGATCCAAAGGGCAACGTGATCTTCCGCCGCCGGGAGGTGACCAGCCGGTTCGGCATCGCCTCGACCGACTGCCCCCTGGCGACCGAAATCCTCACCGGCCCCTACCAGATCGAGTGCAAGCTGGGCGACACGGCCACGACCGTGACCGTTGAAGTCAAGAAATACGTCCTGCCGAAATTCAAGATCGCCATTAAGCTCGACGAGCCCTATTACGAGCCGGGACAAATGGTCCGCGGCACGGTTCAGACCGATTACTTCTTCGGCAAGCCGGTCGAGCATGGCGAAATCGAAGTCGACGTGCAAACGGCCGACGTCTGGAAGGTTCAGTTTGAACAGATCACGGCCCGAACCGATGCCGAGGGCACGGCCGATTTCCAGTTCCGCGTGCCCGATTCGCTCTTCGGACGCGAACAGCTCGAGGGGGATGCCGAGATTGCGGTCAAAGTGACCGTCCGCGACGGGGCGGGCCAAAAGGAATCAAAAACCGTGCGCCGCATCGTCACGGCCCAGCCGATCCGCGTCGAGGTCATCCCCGAAGGCGGATCGCTGGTCCGCGACGTGCCCAACACGGTCTACCTGTTTACGAGCTACCCTGACGGGCAGCCGGCCAAAACGCGGATTGCCGTCACCGGCATCGAGCGGGAGCTGGTGACCAACGATTACGGCGTTGTGTCGATCGAATTGACGCCGGAGGGCGACGAAGTCGCGTGGATTGTTCGGGCGACCGACGACGAGGGGCGGATCGGACGCCGCGAAGTGACACTGCGGTGCGGCCCGCCCACCGGCGATTTCCTCGTCCGCACCGACAAGGCCGTCTACGACGGCGGCGAAACGATGCACGTGCTCGCGCTCGGCGCGGGTGTCGAGCCGGTCTTCATCGACCTGATTAAGGACGGCCAGACCATGCTGACCGACGTGATCGAGATGAAATCCGGCCCGGGCGAGTATCAGTTCGACCTGCCGCCTGGGCTTTTTGGCACCGTCGAACTCTACGCCTATCGCTACAACGAGTCCGGTCTGCCGGTCGGCAAGCGGCGCGCGATCTACGTCCGCCAGGCACGCTCGGTGGAGATCGAAACGGCTCTGGACAAGAAGGAGTATCGCCCGGGCGAGCAGGCGAAGCTCACGTTCAAGCTGACCGGCAAGGGTGGCAAGCCGGCGCCCGGCGCCCTCAGTCTCGCGGCCGTTGACGAAGCCGTCTTCTCCGTCCTTCCGCAGAGACCGGGCATGCAGCAGGCGTTCTTCACCCTCGAAGAGAAAATCCTCAAGCCGATCTACGCGGTCTACCCCTGGTCGCCGAACCTGAAGACGAGCCTGCCCGACGACGAGCAAGAGAGGTTTGAACAGGCAATGTTCGCCATGACGGCTGAAGAGGGACGCGACTCAAGGACAATCTTGGCAGAAGTGATCCGGGACTTCGGCGAAAATGACCAACGGCTCCTTCGCGTCCTCGACCACCCCGACTTGGACCGGCTCATGGAATATATGGAGCTACCGGCGGAAATCAAGTCGCTGCTGCGCAACCAGTCCTCGGTTCATACACTCTGTGTGACGAGCTTCCCAGCAAAGGCACAGGCGATTGCTGCACACAGGAAAGCGGGGATGCGATTCTGCAAAGTGACTTGGATTGTGTCGGCCGTAATCGTTGGAATCGTCATTCTTGTGGTCTTAATGCGCAAGATGGTAGAGATCCTGGTTCTGATTACGATCATCGGCTTACTCGCGGCCTTGATGCTGCCCGCCGTGCAAGCCGCCCGCGAGTCGGCAAGAAGGGCGAGTGCGTTGAATGACCTGAAGCAGCTCGACTTGGCTCTTCAGAACTATCAAACCGTGCTCGGGGAATTCCCCGGGCAAACCAGCCAGGAGAGCGAGTCGGGTGCTCCCGCTCCGCGGGTTCGCCAGTGGTTCCCGGAGACGTTGCTCTGGCGGCCGGAGTTGATTACCGACGACGACGGCCGGGCGAGCATCGAGGTAGACCTGGCCGATTCGATCACCACCTGGCGGCTGTCGGCCTCCGCGGTAACGGCCGAAGGAAACCTAGGCGCCGACGAAGCGGCGATCCGCGTCTTTCAGCCGTTCTTCGTCGATCTGAACCTGCCGGTCGCGCTGACCCGCGGCGACGAAGTGGCCGTGCCCGTCGTGGTCTACAACTACCTCGACGGGCCGCAGACGGTCGAACTGACCCTGGCCGACGCTCCCTGGTTCAAACGGCTCGGCGAGCCGGTGCAGAAGCTCGAGCTGGAACCCAATGAAGTGCGCTCCGTCAGCTATCGCATTCGTGCGAAGAAGGTGGGGAAATACGAGTTGCAGGTCGATGCCCTCGGCGGAGACGTGGCCGACGCGATCAAACGCGAGATCGAAGTCCTGCCCGACGGGCGGCGGGTCGAACGGGTCGAAAACGGCACCTTGCAGCAACCGGCCGAAATGGAATTCGACGTGCCCGACAACGCCATCGAGGGCAGCGTCAAGACGATCGTCAGAATCTACCCGTCGAGCTTCAGCCAGTTGGTCGAGGGGCTCGACGCGATCTTCCAGCGGCCATACGGCTGTTTCGAGCAGACCAGCTCAGTGACGTATCCCAACGTGCTGGCGCTCGACTACCTGCGTCGGACGAATAAAAGCGTCCCGTCGGTCGAGGCCGCCGCCCGGCAGTACATCCATCTCGGCTACCAGCGGCTATTGGGTTTCGAGGTTGCCGGCGGCGGGTTCGACTGGTTCGGCCGCCCGCCCGCCAACCGGACCCTCACGGCCTACGGGCTGATGGAGTTCGAGGACATGGCCCGGGTACACGACGTCGACCCGGCGCTGATCGAGCGGACGCGGCAGTGGCTGCTCGAGGAGCAACGGGCCGACGGATCGTGGTCGAATGAAAAAGGGATGCTCGACGACGGGTTGGCGGGCAGCGTCTATCGCGGCGGGCACAAAAACCTGCTCGCAACTGCCTATATCGGCTGGGCCGTATTCGCCAACAATCCTTCAAATCCGATGGCGCGGCGAACGCTCGATTTCCTGCTCAGCCACGATGCGGCCTCGATCGAAAACCCGTACGTGCTCGCATTGGTGTCCAACGCCCTGGCGGCGATCGATTCCACCGGGCGCGCCGCGCGACCCTATATCGAACAACTCGAGGCCGTGAAGCGGATGTCCCCCGACGGAAAACTCGTCTGGTGGGAACTGCGGGACCGCGGGCGGACGACCTTCTACGGCGCGGGCCGAAGCGGCAACATCGAGACGACCGCCCTGGCGGCACTCGCAATGATCCGGACCGGCCACGCCCCGGCCACGGCGCGAGGGGCACTCGCCTGGCTCGCCGATCAGAAGGACGCCTTGGGCACCTGGCACTCGACCCAGGCAACCGTGTTGGCGCTCAAAGCCCTGCTGGCCGGAACCGGCAAACCGTTCGGCGGCCAGAAACCCCGGCGGATCGACGTCGCGCTCGACGGCAAGAAGGTCCGCCAACTGACGATCCCGGCCGACCAGGGCGACGTCGTCCAGCAGATCAATCTCTCCAAAGAGGTCGCCGGCGGAAAACACCGGTTGAAACTGACCGACCGGACCGGCACGGCCGTCGGCTACCAGGTGGCCTTTGCCTACTACGTGCCGGACAAGGGGGAACCGGCCGGACAGCAGCCGTTGGCCATCGACCTCCGCTACGACCGCACCGAATTGACCCAGCGCGAGACGATCACCGCCACGGCCACCGTCACCAACAACATGGCGACGGCTGCCCCGATGGTGATTCTCGACTTGCCGATCCCGGCCGGGTTTGCAGTCGAAGCGGACGATTTCTCGAAGCTCGTCGAAGAGGGAAAGATCGCGAAGTACCAGGTTACCGCCCGCAGCGTCGTGGTCTATCTTCGCCGGTTGCCGCCAACGGAACCGCTGCAACGTTGCTACCGTCTTAGGGCGACCATGCCGGTGAAGGTAACCGCGCAGCCGGCCGCAGCGTATGAATACTACGACCCGGACAGGCGAGCCCAAAGCCCCGCCACCCGGTTGACCGTGGCTCCGGCCGTCAACCGGTGAATCTTCCGCTTGGGTTTCACTGCAAGGCGTTTTCCGTTAGACTTTCCCAATAGCAGATCCGAGTGGCAAGTTGGGCAAGAAGGTGTCGCTTGCGCCCGTAGCTCAATCGGATAGAGCAGTGGACTTCTAATCCGCAGGTTACAGGTTCGAGTCCTGTCGGGCGTGTTTGGCTCTTCAGCGGTGTCATCGTCCGCCAAAGGACGACAATCGGCGTCAGAAGTACCTTCGTTGTCAGCACTTACGGCCGGAGTATTAGCCGCATCGGCGCCCCCAGAATTCGCTGTTTCATCGCCATTTGACGACAAACGATGCCGGTGGTGTGTCATCTCTTGGGCACCAATTTGGGCACCAGTGGGCACCACTGGGAGCACCAATTTCCGGCCCAACATAATCCTTCCGTCCCCCTGCCGGACGTCGCCCTTGGAAAAGGAAATAAGGAAATAAAGGAAATAAAGGAAATAGGGGACAGTGAAAGCGCCGGGATAAACCGGCTTGGAGTTGAGGATGAAAG
>CAZJRB010000002.1:0-145338 GCA_964547995.1 uncultured Planctomycetaceae bacterium
TAGCCCAGCAATGATCGGCTTGGCCAGAGAATCCACGCCCGCCACAACCACGTTGGCGCAAACTATTGAACAGCAAAACTCACGCTTGTTTTAGGTCTAGACAGCTCGCATCGATCTGCACTGAAGATGTCGTTTTACTAATGGGTTCTCATGTCAGTCTTCTTGGAGATGTCAGGTTCGGTGAACCGCTTCAGCCCTTTCAGGGCGCGACGTCAATCCCATGTCACTGGACGCATGTGGCTTTCGCCCAGCAAGTGGCTCAGATTCCATTCCTGCTCTTCGTCCAGATCAGCATCTTCAACCAATGTGTCGGCGGCCGGAAAGCCGCCTTCGCGTTCAAGACACGCCACCTCCACGAAATCCTTCCGCACTTCCGGATCGTCGTTCGTCGGCGACACCAGATAGCGCAGCGCGTTTTCGAATCGGCGTCGGAAATCTCCCTCTCGGTGCAGCACCTCGATCTCTTCAAGCTCGATCGTGAGCAGGTCGCCCTTGGCGTCGTCGACGGTCTCTTCGAGAAACTGGGCGTGCTGGTCCAGGGCGCCCCAGTCTGCGAAAAGCCGGTTTAACAACGGCACCGCTGCTTTGAGTTGGTCGAGGGCCTTCTGCCTCGGCGCGAGCGGCGCCCATGCCCGCAACGTGTCGACCTCGCCGCCGTCCCGCGTCACCTGAAACTGGGCTTCGCGGAGATCGTCGGGCCGGAACATCGCAATCCACAACAGGGGCACCCCTTCCACACAGCACGCAACCGTATGCTGCTCGGGCTTGAACTCGGGGTTCTCGAAGCTCGGATAGATGCGATTGAAATCGCTTGCACACAGGTAAGACAGATTGGACATTGCAGCACCAGAGGGTGGACAACGGTTGGCACGAAGAACTTCAAATGTCGGGGATTTCCGCCCGGAGTTGACGAACGACGCGATCGAGCAACTCGTCCTCGTACGGCGGCATCTGTTCCGGGGGATGCACCAGCGGTGTCCCAAGGAACGGGTGTTCCACCATCGGCGTTTCGAGGCCGAGATCCGCCCGCACGCGGTAGATGGCGAGGATCTCGGCGGGGAATGCCGTGTACGGGCTGTAGACGAATTCAAGTCCGGGATCCTCGCCATGGCTTCGCTCAGTATGATAGTTGCATGCCTTGCGCAACGCATCGGCAAGCGCGGCGGGAGTGTCCCAGCAGTCAATAATGCCCTGGTACACGTCGAGGTTTCCCGTATCATACTTCGAGAAGTCGATCGGCTCCTGCTTGTATAGGGCGTAGAGTTGGACCATGAAACCCGGCAAGGCATTGAACTCCCACGACGGTGGAAACATGACCTCTGGACGATCGAGGCTGGCGATCATCGTGCCGCCCGCCCAGGTTACCATCTCCTCTTCTCCCGTCGCCAGTGCGTGAGCCAAAATCAGCGCAACCATCGTTCGCCCGCTACGGCACGTCATGCCTTGCCGTCGAAATCCATCCCGAATCCGCTCACCCCAGTGC
Organism: uncultured Planctomycetaceae bacterium; assembly: GCA_964547995.1. Taxonomy (GTDB): domain Bacteria; phylum Planctomycetota; class Planctomycetia; order Pirellulales; family Thermoguttaceae; genus CAZJRB01. The sequence continues at coordinate 1,484 of CAZJRB010000002.1, forward strand.
CACCAACAGAGTGCGCCATGGATCGACCGCCAGCCCCCCCCGGATCCCCATCGGCAACCTGCACGACGCCCTGGCCGGCGATCGTCCGCCGAGGGGGAACTTTTCGGCGAGGTTTCCCGTCCAATCGGCGATAGGGTGCGCGCCGAGCACGGGCCTGAAATCGGAGCGGTTTGTGGCGCGGACTCTTGAGACCCACCGCAGCCACCCCCCTTGCGGGGTAAGTTTGGCGATTAAACGTTCCACAATAGGCAGTAGTTTCTAGGATTTTGTGAGGCTGATTTGGCACGTGTATGCAGCGTTTTGGGGGTGCTAGCACAGGTTTTTCGAAGTCTGGTCGACGCTCCCTGAAATGCGAAAACCGGTGCTAGCATCGCGAAACCCGGTAGATTTGCTGTTCGGCGTTTCAAAAGTCCTAGAAAGTACTGAATAGGGTAAATTGCGTAAAACGGTGTTAGTATAGAGTCAATTGCGGCTACACCGGGACAGTGGGGTATGACCTACGCTTTGGTGTAGTCCATTGCTTCTCGAACAGCCCGACCTTTTCCATGAGGACTTGAGCATGAATCTTCAGTTGCGCTCCTTGCTCGTGGCGACGATCCTCTGCGGCGTCGCCCTGTTGTTGCACACCCGATCGTCGTTTGGCCAGGAGGCCCCCGCAGCCGAACCGGCCGCACTCGAAGACGATGCCCCTGCGGAGGAGAGGCTTCGGGAACAGGACATCTATATTCCTTACGGGAAGCTCCGCGAGGTTTTCGAGAAACACGGCCGCGGTGTATTTTTGCCGTACGAGGAGTTCCGGAATTTGTGGGAGGCGGGGCTGGAAAAGACGGCCAAGCCGGCCGAGTTGAAACCGCCCGTCGGGGCACTGATCACGGAGATCGCAAACGAGGCAACCGTCGCCGAGGACATCGTCCAGGTGAAGGCCACCCTGAAGATCGAAATCCTGGCGGAGGGGTGGAACGAGATCCCGTTGCGGTTGTCCGACGCCGCCATCACCGCCGCCGTGATCGACGACAAACCGGCCCGAATCCTCGGCGGTCCCAAGCAGCACTACCGCCTGCTGGTCGAGAAAAAGGGCAAGGAGACGAAGCAGATCGAGCTGAAGCTCGAATACGCCAAGGCGATCAAGAAGTCGCCGGGCATCAATAGCGTGTCGTTCGAGGCGCCGCTGGCCCCGGTCAGCCGGTGGCGGGTGAGGGTGCCGCAGTCGGGCGTAAAGGTCGAGGTTCAACCGGTCATTGCCGCCACCAAAGAACCGGCTGCGGCACGCGAAGGCGCCGCCGCCGGGGAAACCGTCGTGTTGGCCTTCGTCGGAGCCGCACCGATGGTTCGCATCGAGTGGACGCCCGAGGCGGAAGGGGCAACCGGACTGACCGCCTTGGCGAGCGTTCAGGCCGATCTACAGGTCCGGGTCAACGAGGGCGTTACCCGCACGCGAACCGATCTTGCTTACACGATCAGCCGGGCGGAGTTGGCCGAGTTGAAGATCGAAGTCCCCGCCGATCAAAAAGTGGTCAACGTCTTCGACGCCAACGTGCGGCAATGGTCGGTCGAAAAACCGGCCGCCGAGGACGACGCGGATGCGGCCGCCGCAGCCGCAACACAGATCATCACTGCCCAGCTTTTCGAGCCGGCCAAAGGAAAGCAGAGCGTTACGGTCGAAATCGAGAAATTCACTGGTGAAGCGGAACCCGGCAAGGAACAGACCCTTTCGGTTCCCCTGGTGGAGGCGCTCGGCATCAGCCGGCAACAGGGCGTCGTCGTCGTTCAAATCGAGCCGGGCCTTCGCGCAGAAGCCGTGCGCCGCAGCGGTTTACTGCAAGTCGATAAGGGCGAGATCCCCGATACGCTAAAGCGGGAAAACTGGGACTTCGCGTATCGCTACGGCTCCGTGCCGTTCGAGTTGACCTTGAGCGTCGAGAAGATCGAGCCGCGGATACTCGTCGACTCGCTGGTCGAGGCCGATCTGGAGCCGCAACAGCTCACGGTCACGATGGCGGCGATCTACACAATCGAGCGGGCGGGTGTGTTCCGCCTGGAACTCGACGTGCCCGAAGGGTTCGACGTCCGTCACGTCCACGGCCGGGCATTGGCCGGGGCGAAGGCCGCCCAGATCGACGCCCATCACGTCGAAGGCGAAAAGAAGACCCGCCTGGTCGTCGACCTTGCGAGCAAGGCAGAGGGCAGAATCGGCCTGGTCGTGACGCTGGAGAAGGACCTCGACGAGCCCGACCTGCTAGCGCCGACCGGGAAGATCGTCGACATTCCGCTGCCCATCCCGCGGATTGCCCCCGAGGGGGTCGAGCGTGCCGTCGGGCGGCTGGTCGTCTACGCCCCGGAGAGTCTCCGCGTCAACCCGGCCAAGTCGGACGGGCTGCGCAGCGTGCCCTTTGCCGAAGCATTCCAGGGGGTGCAATCCGCCCGGGACGGCAAGCCGGACCTGCGCCCCGTGCTGGCGTTTGCCTACACGCCCGAGCCGGTCGACCTGGAGCTGGCCGTCGAGCGCCGCAAGCCGCAGGTGACCATCAAGCAGCTTCTGGTCGCCCGCATTGAAGACGGCGTGGTCAAGTACGAGTCGACGCTCTTCTACGAAATTCTCTACAGCGGCGTGAAATTGCTGAAGATTGCCGTGCCGGAGGACGTGGCGTCGGAGTTGCGGGTAACGACGTCGGGTATCCGTGACGAGGTCGTCGAGCCGAAACCGGAAGACCTGCCCGAAGGGTACGTCGCCTGGAGCCTTATCGGCGAGTCGGAACTGCTCGGCGCCGGCGAGATCAAGCTCGTTTGGGAAAAGAAGATGGAGGAACTCGAGGTCGGCAAGGGCGAAGAGATCGAAATCCCTCAGATCAAGCCGATCGGGGTCGACAGGGCGTGGGGGCAGATCGTCCTGGCCAAGGCCGAAACGCTCGACATCCGCGAGTCGGATACGCTGAAAGGCCTGCGCCGGATCGATCATCAGACCGACCTGATTGCCCCGGTCGACGGCGCCGCCAGGGCGTTCGAGTTCCACGACGATTGGGCACTGGCAATCACCGTGACGCGGTACCAGCTCGAGGAGGTGAAGCGATCGAACATCGAACTCGGCGTGGTGCGGATGGTCGCCACCCGCAGCAAGCAGATTTCCGTGCAGGCGATCTACCGCATGAGAAGCGCGCGGCAGCGCCTCGAGGTGAAACTGCCCCAAGGGGTCAGTCAGCAGACCGAAGCACGTATCAACGGCCAGCCGGTAATGCTCCAAGGAAGCAAGGACGACGAGACGGTCCGTTTCGTGCCGCTGGTCGGCTCGAATTCCGAGGAGCCGTTTGTGCTGGAATTCCGCTACGTGATCGAAAAGTACCGGGGCCGGTTCGACCTGCCGGTGTTCGTCGACGAGCCGTCGGCGCAGCAGGTCTATCTCGCGGCGTATTTGCCGAAGGAATGGGCCCTGCTCGGCGCAACCGGCCCGTGGACTGCCGATTACTCCTGGGATCTCGATAGTCCCTGGCGATGGCGACCGGTATCGCGGCATGACGAGAACCTCGTCCGCCAAGTGCGATCGGGGGCGCCCGGCAGCGGGTCGGGGGAGAAGTTTGCCACGGAGGGTTGTTGGCTATACCTTTTCTACACGTTGCGCCCCGAGGCGCCCCCCGGCGGGACGTTGCGGCTGAGGGCGATGAACTCGACGACGCTCCGCCTGATCGTGTTCCTCGTGGTGATCGCCGGCGGAGTGCTCCTGTTGGCGGCCGACCGGTCGATTCGGGCGCTGGCGGTCGGTGCGTTGATCGTCCTGCTGGTCCTCTGCGGTACGTTCGCGCCGAATTTCTCGATGCAGATATTAAACGGCGTGCTCGCGGCGGCGATCTTCCTGGTGTTCGTGATTTGGGTCGTGGCGTTCTTCTTCCGAAAACACCTCCCCGGCCTGGGACAGCTCATGAGGCCCGTCACTGCCGACGCGGAACCGCCGCAAGAAGAGCCCGTAGACGCACCCGTGTTCGAAGAAACGGACAAAACGACGGACGAATCGGGCGGTGAGGATGCAGGCTCGGGCGACAAGGACGCGGACGCCGACAAGGACGCCGAAGCAGACGACAACGAGGAAGGAGGCCGGACCAATGCGTAGCCTATCGTTCATCATCCCGGCCTTGCTGTTGGCCGCTTATCCGGCCGGCGCCTTCGGCCCGAAAAAACCGGCCAAGGAAAAGCCCGTCCGCGAAATCTACGTCCCGTTCGAGGACCTCGACGTCCTGCTGCAAAACCAGCCGCGCCGGGTGCTGCTGTCGCGCGAGGAATACGACGCACTGGTCAAGAAGGCGAAGAAGTCGCCCGAGGAGCACCTGCCCGTCCCGGCCGTGCTGCTGTCGGCCGACTACGACGCCGAAATCGAGACCGAGCGAGCGGTGCTCACCGGCAAGCTGGCGCTCGAAGTGCTCGAAGACGGCCTGCACGCGTTGCCGCTGGATATCAGCGGCGTCGGGCTGGCCGGCGCAAAGCTCGACGGCCGGGATGCGGCCATCGGCCGCGATCCGGGCGGGCGGCTCTCGCTGCTGGTCGAAGGCGTCGGACGCCACGTCCTGGCGCTCGAGATGGTGGCCCCGTTGGAGACGACGGCGGCCCGCCAGACATTGCACTTTCGCCTGCCGCGTCCGCCGGCGGCCGGTTTCCACCTGACCGTCCCCGGCGACGTGGAGGTCAAGAGCGGGCTGGAGGTCGTCTCCCGCGAACTGGACGAGGACGCCCGGATCACCCGGTTTGAACTGCTTCCGAAGGCCGGCGACGTTACGTTGATGCTCTCGCTGAACAGCCGTCTGCGGCGGCGCGAACAGGTGCTGATCGCCCGAAGCGTGTTCGTCGACGAGATCACGCAGGCGTACGAGAAACTCCATGCCAGGATTTCGATGGTGATCTTGCACCGGGCGGTCGACCGGTTCCGATTCGTCGTGCCCGAGGGGTTCGAGGTCACCGAGATCGACTCGCCGAAGCTGGCCCGCTGGGACGTAAAAGCGGACGGCGGGCGCAGAATCCTCAACGTCTACCTCCGCGAGGAAACAACCGACACGGTGAAGCTCGACCTTTCGGCGATCAAGACGCCGAGTGCATTGCAATCCTGGCGCCTCCCGCGGCTCGAGCCGCTCGACGTGGCGGGCCAGGTGGCCGTTGTCGGGCTGCTGGTCGAAGACCGGCTCCAGGCCGAAGACGTTGCGCCCGAGGGGCTGATCCCGATCAATACCGAAGTGCTCCGCCGGGCGTTGCCGTCGACGATTTTCCACCCGGCCCCGGGCACGCCTCCGCTTCGGGCGGTGGCGGCCTACTATGCCCCGCAGGGCCGGTTCGGTCTGGCTGCCGAGTTCGTCAAGCCGCCGGCGGTGGTGGCCGTCACTTCGAGCCGGCTGCTGATCATTGCCGACAAGGGCCAGGAAATGCTCGGCGGAATCAACATCCTGCTCGATAAGGAAAAGCGGTTCGGGTTCGACATCTCCGTACCCAAGGGATGGCACATCGATAGCGTCACCGGCCCGGACGAGCAACCGCTGGCGTTCGAGCGTTACGGGGCCGAAGACGAAGCCGGGCGCATCCACGTCCGCGTGCCGGAAGGGATCCCGGTGGGCAAGCCCTTCCCGGTGAACTTCCTCGCGATCAACACGCCTGCGGGCTGGCTCGACGCTTGGGAGTCGAAGACCGTCGCGTTCCCGATCTTCGCCGTCGCGGGGGTGTCTCGCGAGCAGGGCGCCGTCGCCGTCGAAATCCGCGACGACATGACCGTGCGGCCCGAGCAACTCGAGCAGCTCACGCCGCTGGACGACGATGAAAAAGAGGAGTTCGGGTTGAGCACCGAGGCCACGAGCCTCGCCTACCGCTGCGAGGCGCCCGATTATGCCGCCACTTTTCGGGTCGAGCGGACCCGGGCCCAACTGACCGCGCGAACGTTCTCGTTCCTGAGGGTCAAGCCCGACGCCCTGCTGGCACACTACGAGATCATCTTCAACGTGGACGAGGGCCGCACGCGGCGGCTCGAGATCGCACTGCCGGAAGACACGCCCGAGGCACTTTCCATCAAGGGGCTCGACGGCCTGAAGATCAAGGAATACACCCGCAAGACAGTTGAAGGCCAACAACACTGGACGGTCGAGCTGGCCGAGCCCCGCAACGGCACCCTCCGGCTGGCCGTCGATTTCCAACAGCGGGCAGCCATCGAAGATACTAAGGACCTGCCGCTGCCGATCGTGGTTGCCCGGGGCGTCGCCTACCAGTCGGGCATGATCGCCGTCGAGGGCGATGCCGAACTCGACGTGCGGATCGATCCCGGCGGGGCCCGGCGCATCGACGTCGGCGAGCTGGTCGACGCCGATTACATGCCCGGACGGCGGTTGCTCGGGGCCTATAGCTTCGTCGGCGACCCGCCCGCCGTGAAGCTCAACGTCTTTCGCCACCCCGGCTACGGGCTGTTTTCGGCCATCGTCGAACGGGCGACGCTCGATACGTACGTCTCGGCCAACGGCGACGCCCAGACCCTGGCACTGTTCCAGTTGCGGACCAAGGCCCTGTTCCTCGAAGTCCGGCTCCCGGGCGATTCGCAACTTTGGTCGGCCGAACTCGACGGCGTGGGAATCAAGCCGCAGCGGGAGGGCGAGAGCCTCCTGGTCAGCCTGCCGGCCAAGTCGGCCCGGGCCTCCCGAACCCTGAAGATCGTCTATGCCGGGGGCGTCCGGTCGCTGAACCTCGGCGGCAACGTCAACATGACCGCACCGAAGCTCCTGCTGCGGGCCAGCGAAAAGACCGAAGCGGTCGAAGTCCCGCTGAACGAACTCGTCTGGAAATTGTACCTTCCGGCCGGATACCGGATTGCCAAGAGCAAGGGGACCGTTGTGACCACCGAGCGGGTCGAGAAACCCTTGCCGGCGGCCGTCCAGGTCCTCGGCATGTTGTACTACCTGGCCGGCGGACACGTCGAGCCGGGCTGGTTCGTCGCCGTTCAGGCCGCCCGCGAGTCCGCGAGAGCGAGACCGATGAAACGACCCTACGCTAAGAAGGCCACGGAAACAGACTATCCCGATGCGGGCCGCTCGCGAGGGTTAAAATATTGGACGGATTCGTCAGATTTCGAAGGCGAGGGGGCCGGTGAGGATGAAATGCTGTTCGAGCCTGAACCTCCGCTCGATCTGAGCGAGTCTGAACCTCCGGCCGAGACTCCTGCACCTGACGAACCCGCTTCGAAGCTAGCCCGTCCGGAGAAGGAGGTCGGTCCCGAAAAACCGTTGGGGTTGACGCACGAAGTCAAGACTCTTGAAGAGAGAAAAGAAGAACTTCAGAAGGAGAAGGCAGGACTTGAGGCAGATATCGAGCGAGAGAGACTCGCACGCGACCAGGCAAAGGTGAGCCCGGTTAATGTGACTGTCGCGGCGGGCGCGTCGGATTCCATCGTGGTCGCCGACGATATGCGCTTCAGGCTTATGCTTGCCGGCGTTCGCAGTCTCAAGATCGACCTCAACCAGGGCAGGGACGGCGGCCCGCCCGTTGTGTTCCGCAGCCTCGGCGTCAATCCCAAGTTGAACGTGACGCTGACCAACGACCTGCGCTACGGCTACCTCGATTGGGGACTGGGGCTGGCGGTCCTGCTGATCGGGATGGCGATCGGCCGGCGGCCGGTCCGGATCAGGGCGAAGTTCGTCATCACCGTCGCCCTGCTGGCCACGCTCGCGCCGCTTTTGAGCAACAGCGTCACCTTTGCGCAGACGTGCAACGCGGTCTTCTTCGGCGTCGCCCTGCTGGTGCCGTACTACCTGCTGGTCGCTCTCGTGAGATGGCTGACGTGGTTGCTTGTGCGCGCATGGTACAAATCACGGTCGCGCCGCGCCCGGGCGGCTGCCGCTGCGGGCGCGTTCCTGCTGGCGATCTGTCTGGCCCCCGCGGCCGATGCGGCGCCTCCGGCCCCCCCGGCCCCTCCGGCGCCTTCGCAGAGGAGCACGAGCGGCACGCCTTACGTGATCCAGGTGGTCGAGCCGTCGCCGCCGGTTCGGGTGCCCAAAGACGCGTTGATTTTGCCCTACGACCCCGACTCGAAGACGGGCGTCAAGGACGCGAACCGGCTGCTGGTGCCGTACGGCCGGTACGTCGAGTTGTGGAACCTCGCGCACCCCGACAAGAAGATCGAGGAGCCGAAGGCCCCGGTGCCGTACGCCCTGGCGGGCGGCTCCTATCAGACGACGCTGCTGGGCGACGACTACCTGCTGGTGACCGGCGAGCTGCGGATCGACGTCTTCACGGACGAGTACGTGACGATCCCGCTCCGTTTGGGCGGCGGGGTGCTCGGCGTCGCCGAGTTGGACGGCAAGCCGGCGAAGCTCAGCGCGGTCCATGCCGTGCCGCCGGCGGCCAACGCCCCCAATCCCCCGCCACAGCAGGCCGCGCAGCAGGCAAAACAACAAGCCGTGCAACAGGCGGAGCAGCAAGCCGGCGCGCCGGCCGGCCCGATGGTCATGCTCTACGTCTCGGGCAAGGGGCGGCACGTGCTCAACCTCTCGGTGCGGATGAAGCTGGTGCGGCAGGGCGGCTGGCGAGTGGCCGACGGAGTGTTGCCCGCCGCACCCGCCACCGGCCTGGACATCACGGTTCCCAAGGCCGAGACCGAGTTGCGGCTGGGCCACGTGGCCGACCGCAGGAGTTACGAAACCGAGGCGGCCAACGAAAAAATCAACACGGCCCTGTCGTCCGGCGGGGACGTGAGCATCCGCTGGCGACCCAAAGTGGCCGAAGGGGAGGTCGACCGGACCCTGACCGCCAAGAGCACCGCCGTGCTCGACGTCCGGGAGGACGGCCTCCGGCTCGTCTGGCGCCTGGTTCTGGAATTCCGCCGAAGCCAGCGCGAGCAGTTCACCGTCGAAGTGCCGGCCGATTACCTGGTCGAGAAGGTCGAGGGCACGAACGTCCGCGGCTGGGAAGCCCGCAAGGAAGAGGGACGCCAGACGGTCGAGGTCACGCTGCTCAACGCGGCGAAAAACCGCGAGCAGTTCACGCTGCACCTGTTGCGCGGCGGCCCGGTGGGGCTGGGCGACCTGGCCGAGTTCAGCGCCCCGGTCGTCACCGTGCCCGACGCCGTGCTGCACAGCGGCGAGCTGACGGTCCGCCGCAGTCCCCAGCTCGACCTTCGGACCGTCGAGAGCAAGGGCCTGTCGCGGACCAATATGACCAACGAGGCCAACCTGCTCGCCGGCGGCGAGGACAACGAGGAGAGTCCGCTGGGGATCCGCCCCTACCAGGCGTTCAAGTTCGCGACGATGCCGTTTACGCTCCTGCTCGGCGCCGAGCCGATTCTGCCCGAGGTGACCGCCAAGGTGCAGACGATCCTCCGCGTCAGCGATTACAAGCGGACGCTCGAGAGCCACGCCGTGCTCGACGTCGAGAAATGCCGGCTCTACCGGGTCGAGATCGCCATTCCCGACGACTTGAGGGTCGACAACCTGAGCGTCGACAACCTTCCCGCGCCCGGCAATTTCGAGTGGGTCGTGACGGAGCGCGACGGGCAACGGGTGCTCTCCGTGTATCTGACCGCCGGGCGGCAAGGCAAAGTGATCGTGCTGTTGGAGGGAACGCTCGGCAAGCCGGGACGCATCGACGGGATGCCGCTGCCGCGGCTGGCGATCCTCGGCGCCAAGCAGCAAGAGGGTGAAATCGCCGTCCAGATCGACCCCTCGTACGACGTTCGGACGGAGGACTTGAAGAACTGCAAGACCGTGTTGCTGAGGCAGTTCCAGAGTTGGCTGAATCCCGACCAGCGCGAGGCCACGCGGCTGACCATCGCCTATCGCAGCGCGGACTATGCCGGAACGCTGAAATTCTCCCCCCGAAAGCCGATCGTCACCTGTACGACACTCACGAACCTCAAGGTCACGCCGCGGGAAATCGAAGAGACGATTGTCCTGGAATTCAACATTCAACAGGCCGGCATCCGCCGGATCGTCTTCCAGCTTCCCGCGGACATGGCCGGCGCCCGGATCAAGGCCACCGATCTCCGCCAGAAGACGATCGAAAAGGGCGGCGCCGACCCGCCCGGGCCGGTCACCGTCCGCCTGGACTTGCAGGACGCGGTGATGGGCGAGTTCCTGGTGTTCGTCGAGAACGACCGGCTGCTGACCGCGGAAAAACACTCCGCCCCGATCCCCGTGGTCAACACCGGCCGGACCAACCGCCGGTTTGTCACGATCGAGAACGCAAGCGCCGATGAAATCGTCTTCGAGTCGGTCAAGGAAATGGAGCCGCTCAGCCGCCAGCAGCGGGAATGGAAAATCCTCAAGCAGATGCTCGAAGCCCCGCACGACGCCAACAACCCGCCCGGCGCGGGAAAACGCAAGCGAGAGTCCTTCTACACCGATGCCTTTGTCATCGATACCGATGCACAATCGCCGGAACTCGTCTTCACCACCAAGCTCCGCGAGCTGATCAAGATGGCCGGCGCCAAGATCGGATTGGCCGAGACGGTGCTCGTGCTCGACTCGAACGGCGCCTACCGCGCCGAGATAACGTATCACCTGAACAACAAGACCGAGCAGTTCCTGGAAATCGAGTTGCCGACGACCGGCAAGCTTTGGGCCGCCCGGGTGGCGAACCAGCCGGTCAAACCGACCGAGGTTCCCGGCGCGAATAACCCGCAAATGGTGCGGATCCCGCTGGTGAAGACGGCCGAGGGCGATCTCGACTACGAAGTGCGGCTCTACTACGGCGGCAAGATCAAGCGGCTCGGGGTCCTCCGTCACGCCGACTTCCCCCTGGTCCACACCAGGAACATCGACGTTGCACGCAGCCTCGTGGAGCTGCGCCTGCCGAAAACCCACCGGTGGTTCGACTTCGGCGGCAGCATGGGGCTGGTCGACGACAAGGGCGAGTACCTGGCCATGCAGGTCGATTATCTCACCGAGGAAGCCAAACAGCAGCTCGATACGCTCCGCCACGGCGGCAAGTTCTCCCAGGCCCGCGTGCTGGGAAACCTCAGACAGATCCAAGAGACCAACCGCGCTTACCAAACGTCGGCCGACGTCAGGCAAAACCTCATGCAAAGCCCCAAGCTGCAACTCGCCTTTGACCAAAACACGAGTATCCTCCAGGATATGCAACAGGAGATCACCAAACAGCAGGCGGCGCCCCAGGAGGCGGACGCCTATGACAACTGGGACCGGCTCAACACCCGATACCAGCATCAGAAAACCGTCCGATCGCGCGACATCGTCAAGGACCTTGCGCCCAACTGGGGCAAGGCCCGCGGCGAACCGCAACCGCAACCCCAAAGCGAGGCGAAGTTCAACTACAATTTCCTCGACAAGAACAAACTCGCCAATCCGGAGGTGGCGGAGGCCAAGGACCGCGACAAGGAAGACAAGAAAGTCGCCGGCAAGAAGACCGGTGGATGGCAATACAAGTCGCGACAACCGGCCGCTCAACCCCAGGCCCGACAACCCAGGGCCGTCGCCGTCGCCAAGGGAAAAGTGAAGGAGCAACTCGAATATGGCCGCACCGTGCAATTACCCATCTTCAATTTCCCGTCCCGGCGCAAGGCCGTTGCCGACTTGGACCGGACCGCCGGAACCCGGTATCAGCAGAGACTCCAGGTGCAACAGGAGGCGCAGCAGCAGGGTGGCCAACAGGGGCAACAACAATGGAGCGCGCCACGCGGCCGACCAGCGGTCGTGAGGGCGCCGGTTGACTTCGACGCGGATGTTCCGATGAAGATGTTATTATGTCCAACCGAACCGTCCGAAGCTTACGATGTCCCGGACTATGGCGTAGAGTACACTGGCGGCATCGCCAGGCCGTTCAGCATGGGTCCGACCGGTCTGGCCAGCCTCGAAATGCGGCTGCCGGAGATGGGAGACATGTGCCGCGTTTACTTTTTCACCACGCCGCTGGGCGAGGTGAAGGTTACCGGCCGGGCCGCTTCGGTGGGCGTGATCAACCGGCTTGTCCAGTTGGGGATATTGGCGGCGGTCGTGCTCCTCGCGGTGTGTCTGGTGCTGCTCGTCCGGCGCGGGCGGTTCAACTGGCTTGCCGGCCGGGTGGCCACGACCGTGATGATCTGCATCGGGTTGCTTTGCTTCGTCGTCGCGCTGCTGCCCTTTGCCGGGTTGGCCCTGGCGGCCACCGGCGCCGTGATCAAGGTCCGGCGCCACAACGCCGCAAAGACGGCAAAGGCGTAGACGCAATAGCCGTCAAGTGCGGCGTCACTGCTTCTCTACGCGGTAAAGATGCTTCTTGGTGCGCAGGTAGATTGCCTTGCCGGCGACGGCGGGCGAGGCCATGAAGCCGGTTTCCAGTTTGTTGACGGCGATGGGTTTGTACTCCCGGGCGGGTTCGATCACGAAGGTTTTCGGGTCGTGGTTGAAGAAGTAGATCCGGCCGTCGGCGTAGATCGGCGAGGCGGAGAACTGGCCGCCGACCCGCTCCTGCCAGACGACCTCGCCCGTCTTTGCTTCCACACACGTGAGGATGCCGCTGTCGGCGGAGGCGAAGATCAGATCGCCGACCAGCACGGGCGTCGGCTTCATCGACATCCCCTTGTTGCACTTCCAGACGACGTGGCTGTCGGTCACGTCGCCTTTTCCGTCGGCGCGGACGGCCCAGACCGTCGGCCGGCCGAAGCCGGTGTTGACGAAGACCATCCCGTGGCCGAACATCGGCCGCGAGGCGTTCGAGAACCCGCCGTGTTTCACACGCCAAATCTCCTTGCCGGTCGCCGGCTCGTAGGCGTTCGTGTACATCGCGCCGGTGCAGACGAGCTGCTGCCGGCCGTCCACCTCGATCGGCAGCGGCGTGCTGTACGCCTTGCGCAGATCGGGCACCACCTTGGCGAGGTCCTCCGACCGCGAGGTCTTCCAGACGGTTTTGCCGGTCTTCTTGTCCAGCGCAATCACGAATTGCACGTCGATCCCGTCCATCGAGAGGATCAGCAGGTCGCCGTAGATAATCGGCGACGAGCCGGGCCCGCGGAAGTGGTCGCACAGGATGTCGCGGCGCTGCCAAAGGACCTCGGCCGTCTTCGTGTCGATGCACGCGGTGCCGTAGGCGCCGAAATGGACGTAGACGCGGCCTTCCTCGATTGCCGGGGTCGGCGAGGCATAGCTGTTCAGCGCATTGGTGATCTGCAATTTGTCGTTGTGAAAGATTTTGAAATCGTGGAGGATTTTGCCGGACTCGCGGTCGACGCAGAGGACGAACTGGTCGTGGCCGTCCTCGGTGGCGGTGGTCAGCCAGATCTGATCTCCCCAAACGACCGGCGAGGACCACGCCCGGCCGTGGATCGGCGTTTTCCAGACGACATTCTCGGTTTCGCTCCAAGTGACGGGCAGCCCGGTCGCATCCGAGTGCCCATTATCCGGCCCCCGAAACTGCGGCCAGTTATCGCCGGCGAGCGTGGAATGTACAAAGAGTAGCAGGATGATCATGGAAGTCATAATGCGCATCGTCGATTCTCTCGATTCACGTCGTTTAGCCGCCGACGGCACGTCGGCGAGAACACTGTGTGACGTTTGCCGACGTGCCGTCGGCGGCTAAACGACGAAGGGGTGATGTTGTTCTTACTTTTTCTCCGCTGTCATTCGTGTGGCGAATTCCTTCCACGCCCCGATCGATCGTTCGAGATTTTTGCGGGGGTCGCCTTTGATGGCGTAGCACTGGAGGCCGATCGGGCCGTTGTAGCCGAGGGTTTTTAGGGTTTTCAGGAAGTTGTAGACATCAAACTCGCCGCTGTCGAGGGTCTGGATCAGGCGGTCCCAGTTGCCTTCGTGGTCGGCGCCGTTGATGCTTACGAGCATCAAGTGCGGCAGGGCTTGTTTCAACCGCTTCTCCATGTTCGGCTCGTCGCCCACCTTGAGCCAGTGGCACAGGTTGAATGCCACGCCGACGTTCTCGCGGTCGACCTTGTCGGCCACGCGGACGGCGTCCTCGACCCGGGCGATGTAGAACCCGACGTGCGGGTAGAGCACGACCCGGAGTCCCGACTCTTTGGCCAGATCGGCCACTTCGCGGACCACTTTGACGGCCTGATCGTCGAAGTCGGGACTCGATGGTTTGCCGCCGTGGATGGTCAGCCAGATGATCGTCTCCCGGCCTTTGAGGTCTTTGATGGCCTGCGGCAGTGCGGCGTCGAACGAAGTTCCCTTCGGACCGACGCGGGCGCCGACGTAGATGCTGTGGATCTTGACGCCCTGGCCGCCGTAAGCTTTCAGCGCAGCCGGCAGGTTCTTGGCGCCGGTGTATCCGACGCCGTCGTAGCCGAGTTCCTTCAGGAGTTCTGCCCGCTGGTCGAGCGAGAGCCTTCCACAGCCGTTGTCGAAGGCGAAGAATTCGTTGTCGAGTTTCAGTTTTCCGGCCGGTTCGGCGGCCAGCAATGCTGCTGGGCAAAGAGAGAACACCAGCAAAGCTAGAACACAAGGCGATCGTTTCATGTGTTTCGCTCCAGATGATTTTGGTGCATGTTTAGCCGCCGTCGGCACGACGGCGTGGTTGCGAGCCGGTCGGCGCAACCCTGGCCGACGTGCCGGCGGCCGCTAAACGGGCTGTTTCGGCGTGTGGATCGGTTTGTCGACAAACGCGTTGGCGGCGTCGTTGTTGGTAAAACGTTCTTTCTCGGGGTTCCATTTGAGTTTCTCGCCTACCTGGATGGCAATGTGCCCCAGGTGGCACAGCGAGGTAACGCGGTGGCCGACTTCGGCCGGCTCGAGCGTTTCCTGGCGGGTTTTGACCGAGTCGATAAAGTCCCGCTTGTCGCTTTTCATGCGGAAATGGATCTCGTCGGGGCCGATCTTCGATTGGAGAATCGACGCCGGTTGGGCCTCGATCTTGCCAAAGCCGCCCTTGATCCACCCCTTGTCGCCCTCGATCTTGAAATAAGGTCTCTCGGTCCGGTAGGTCCAGCAGATGCCGCCGGCAAACTTGTACTTGACCTCGAAGCTCAGCAGGACGTTCCAAAAGCTGTCCGCTGGCGGGTACTTGCCGGTCCCCTCGATCTCGACGGGCCCGGTCCGTTCCAGGCCGGTACACCACATGGCCCCGTCGTCCAGATGGGTTCCCCAGTTGGTGATCATACCGTCGCAGTAGAAGAGGTGGCGCATCCAGCCGGGCCGGGCGTACGACTTCGGCGTGTGGACGCGTTTCTGCGTGTAGGTCGCCCGCGGCGCGGGGCCTTGCCACCGCTCGTAATCGAGTTCCTTGGGCACGGGCATGTCCGGCTGTGGCGGGCAGCCGACGTCGCTTCCCGGCACTCCGACGGTAACGGTATGGATCTTGCCGATTCGGCCGTTGCGGACCAGCTCGGCGGCGCGATGCACGCCGGGAACCGACCGCAGTTCGCTATCGACGCGAAAGATGCGTTTCTTCTCTGCCGCAAGATTGCTGAGCTTGCGTCCCTCGGCGATGGTGCGCGTGATGGGTTTCTCCAGCGACACGTCTATGCCGGCTTCCATGGCGGCGATGGCCATCGGGGCGTGCCAGTGGTCGGGCGTAGAAATCAACACCGCGTCGAGGCCTCTGTAATCGAGCACTTCGTTGAAATCGACGCACGTGCCGCAACCTTTGTATTTGCCGGAAGCCTTCTCCTTGGCATACGCCTTTTCGACGGCATTCTTGGCGTTTTCGAGCCGCCAGGCGTCGACGTCGCAGGCCGCGAGGATCTGGACGTCGGGCATCTTGTAGAACTGGGGCATGCTCTTGATGATCGCCTGGCGCCCGGTGCCGATGAGCCCGACGGTGATACGGTTGCTCGGCGCTGCCCGCTGCCCGGCGCCCAAGGCCGAACCCGGCACCAGCGCCGGGGCAGTGCAAACGGCGGCCGTTGCTGCTGTGCGCTTCAGAAAACGTCGCCGAGTGACGGGGGTCTTACCAGCCATGATGATCTCCTTTGAGGTATGTCTTTCCGCCATTGATTGTGGCGGATCGAGGAGTGGAAGTCAAGAAATCGCGGAATTGGGGGCTTGCCAACATTTCCGCGACCACTGGTCGCGGCTTTGTAGGGTGA
Organism: uncultured Planctomycetaceae bacterium; assembly: GCA_964547995.1. Classification (GTDB taxonomy): domain Bacteria; phylum Planctomycetota; class Planctomycetia; order Pirellulales; family Thermoguttaceae; genus CAZJRB01. Next base: position 17,460 of record CAZJRB010000002.1, read on the forward strand.
ACAGAAGCCCGGCACGCGACGTAGAACCCCGGCACGCAGTGCCGGGGCTTTTGCTCCAATGCGGCCCCCTCAACCCTCGACTCTCAACTCTGGACTCTCAGCTCAATGGAACCACCAATCCGTCGTAGGCCAGTTCCATTCCCTGTGGAAGCGCGGCATTGGTCGGCAGATGGTCGAGGTCGTGACAGATGTGCGTGAACAGGGTCTGTCCGGGAGCGAGGCCGCGGGCCGCGTCGATCGCTTCTTCGAGGCTGAAATGAGTAGCGTGCGGCCGGCGGCGCAGGGCGTCGAGAATCAATACGTCGAGGCCGTGCAGCTTCGAAGCGCTTTGCGGCGGGATCCCGTTCGTATCGGTGCAATACGCGATGTTGCCGAAGCGATAGCCGAGCACGTCGTAACGCCCGTGCCTAAGCGGCACCGGCGTTACCTCGGTTCCCAGGACTGCGAACGGTTTCTTGTCGATTCTTTGAAATTCGATCCGCGGCACGCCGCCGGCCGGATATGCTCGTGACGCCGGATCGAACACGTATTCGAACGTGCGGCGAATGTGACGTTCCACCTGCCCGGTGCAGTAGACGGGAATGTCGCGCTCGAGGTAGTGTGCAAAGATCCGCAGGTCGTCGAAACCGAAAATATGATCGGCGTGCTCGTGCGTGTAGACCACGGCGTGGATCAGACCGATCTGCTCCCGGAGCAACTGCGCCCGCAAGTCCGGCGGGGTGTCGACAAGGAGATTTCCCTCGGGCAACCCCAGCACGACGCTGCACCGGGTGCGATGGTTCTTGGGTTCCTTGCTGCGACAAACCGGGCAACCACATCCGACAACCGGGACGCCGTGCGAGGTGCCGGTGCCGAGAAACAGGAGTTGACCGGCGATGTCGCGGGTAACTGGTGAACGGGACAAAGCAAGTCTCGGGTATATTTGCGGGGAGAATTTTCCCATAATAGGCTGCCGACGACGAATAACCAAGGGGGCGGTTCTCGCTGCGACCGTCCTGGCTGAGAAGGATACGTCGAGACCTCCACCGACAGGGAACGGTGCGGATCGACAGGTACTCCGGGGGATACGCCCACAGGGGGGCAAGATACAAACAACCCTTCTTGACCCGGCGTATAGGTAGGGGTAAACTACGGGTTTGGGGACAACTGCGCCTGCCACGGAATTCGCCGATAGGTGCCGTCGGGCTTCTCGGTGCGTTCCTTTTTCGCATATTCCTCCCGGCTGCCGGTTGGATTGTCATGGAAGAAACGCTTGGACGTATCTGGGAAATCGTTAGTGATTTCTTCGGGGGAATTGCCCGGGGAATCGAGCGCCTCATTACCGGGCTGTTCGGCGCTGCGAATACGCGATTTCTCAGGCGACTGCAACCGACCGTCGATGCGATCAATGCCCTGGAGCGCAAACTCCAAGAAATGACGGATGAGGAGCTGAGGGAGCAGACGGCCAAATTCCGGAAACGTCTGGCGGCCGGGGAAACGCTCGACGACTTGCTGATCGAGGCGTTTGCCACCTGCCGCGAGGCAGGGCGGCGAGCCATCGGAATGCGCCACTACGATGTCCAACTGATGGGGGGCATTGTTCTGCACCGCGGGAATATCGCGGAGATGGTCACGGGCGAGGGAAAGACGCTGGTGGCTACGTTGCCGACCTATCTCAACGCCCTGGCCGGGCACGTCCACGTCGTCACGGTCAACGACTACCTCGCCCGGCGCGACATGGAGTGGATGGGACCGCTCTACATGTCGCTTGGGCTGACCGTCGGCGCGATTCAGAGCAACATGGACGCCAAGGACCGCCAGGACGCCTACGATTGCGACATCACGTACGGTACGAATAACGAGTTCGGCTTCGACTACCTCCGCGATAACATGCGCCCGGCGGCCAAGGGAGATGACAACTACGAGAAACACAACCAGCAAGTGCAGGGCCGGCTCCAATATGCGGTCATCGACGAGGTCGATAACATTCTGGTCGACGAGGCGCGAACGCCGCTGATTATCTCCGGCCCTGCCCACGACGACATCACCCGCTACTCCAAGGCCGACCGCATCTCCCGTCAGTTGAAGAAAGGCTCGGACTTCGAGGTGAACGAGAAGGAACATTCGGCCCACCTGACCGACAACGGGGTGCGGACGGCCGAGAAACTCGCCGGGGTGGAGAGCTTCTACACCGCCGGCAACATGGAATGGCCGCACCTGATCGACAACTCGCTGAAGGCCCATCACCTCTACAAACGCGACGTCAACTACGTCGTCAAAGACGGCGAGATCGTCATCGTCGACGAATTCACCGGCCGCTTGATGCCCGGCCGAAACTGGAGCGACGGCCTGCACCAGGCCGTCGAAGCCAAAGAGGGTGTCCCCATCAAGGAGGAAAACCAGACGCTTGCCACCATCACCCTGCAGAATTTCTTCAAGCTCTACGACAAGATCTGCGGCATGACCGGTACGGCCATGACCGAGGCAGCCGAGTTCTGGAAGATCTACAAGCTCGACGTCATTGCCATCCCCACCAACAAGCAATTGCGGCGAGCCAACAGCCCGGATGTCATCTACCGCACGGAGAGAGAAAAGTATACCGCCGTGGCCGACGAGATCGAGCGGCTGAACAAGTGGGACGTTCTCGTGCTGAACGGGCATGACGAGGCGTGGGGAAAAATCGTCCACGACTATGACGAGGCGGTCGAAATCGTCCGCAAGGGGGAAAAGCGGCGCGAGACCGTTCCCCGCGATCAGATCCGGGAGATCGAACGTCGCGGGCGACCGATCCTGGTCGGCACTGTTTCGATCGAGCGGAGCGAACTAATCTCCCAGTTGCTCGACCAGCGTGGCATCAAGCACGAGGTCCTTAACGCCAAACACCACCAGCGCGAGGCCGAAATCGTCGCCCAGGCCGGCCGAAAAGCCGCTGTGACCATCGCCACAAACATGGCCGGCCGCGGTACCGATATCATCCTCGGCGGCAACCCGGAAGCAATGGCCTGGGCGCAGCTCCAGGAAAAATATCCTACCCGGCTCGAAGTTCCGCCCGATGAATGGGATACGCTGGTCGCCGAAATCGAGCAGCGCGAGCAGACCAGGCCCGAAGGTCGCGAAGTCGCCGAGATGGGCGGTTTGCACATCATCGGCACCGAACGCCACGAGGCACGCCGGATCGATTTGCAGCTTCGCGGGCGTTGCGGCCGCCAGGGCGACCCCGGCAGCAGCCGGTTCTTCCTCTCCCTGGAAGACGACTTGATGCGGATCTTTGCCGGCGAGTGGGTCAAGAACATCCTTACGCGCCTCGGTATGAAGGATGGGGAGGCCATCGAAAGCCGCATGGTCTCCCGCCGGATCGAAGGAGCCCAGAAAAAAGTCGAGGAACGCAACTTCGAAATCCGCAAGAACCTCCTCGAATACGACGAGGTGATGGACGAGCAGCGAAAGCGGGTCTACTCGTATCGCCAAAACATCCTCGACGGGGCCAATTGCAAAAAACTCATCGTTGAAATGATCGACCAGCAGGTGGAGCATTACCTCGACGAGTTTCTTGCCAAGGACTACGGCACCGAGACGTTTGCCACCTGGGCCGGCAAGGAGTTGTCGGCCGAACTCGATGCCAGGGATTTCCGCGGCATGGATTTCAACTCGGCCGAATGCTTTGCCAAGGACGAAACGGAGCGGATGGTCCAAAGCAACGTGCTCGATATGATCGACGAGAATCTACCCGACGACGTCGATTCCCGCGAATGGAACTGGGAAGCCCTGACGAAGGGCGCCAATATGCGATGGCATCTCAGTCTGCGGGACCGCGATTTGAGGAAAATCGGCCGGGACAACCTTGCCGAGTTCCTCATCGAAAAGGCCGAATCGGCCGTGCAGAAGATCGACCTTAGTCTCGGCGCCCGATTCCTCGACCCCGATTTCGGGCTTCAAACCGCCTGCGATTGGGTGCTGCACAAGTTCGGGATCGTGCTCGAACTCGGCGAGGTTCGTGACGCAGAGCCGGAAGCAATCAAACAACTCGTCTCCGATCGCGCCCGGGCGGCCTACGACGAGAAAGAAGCCGAATATCCCATCATGGCGGGCCTCTATCACTTCACCACCCGCGACCCCAGCGGGCACAAACGCTACGACCGCGAGGCCCTGGTCGGTTGGGCTCGCAAGCGATTCGACATCGAATTGAGCATTGACGATCTGCGGAACAAGCAGCGGGACGAGATTCGCGCTCTGCTGATCGACATAAGCCGTCGACATGCGCAACAGACCGTTGAATCGCTTGCCGAGGCCGAGTCGCGTTTCGGTCAACTCTTCGGCGGCGAAGCACCCAGCGACCAGGCGCTGCGCATCGCCCACGAAGACGGCCATCTGCAATCGCTTTGTGACTGGCTGAACGAGGAGTATCACTACGAGCTTTCGCCCGACGAAATGGTCCGCATGAAGCCGGAGGCTCTGGAGAGTCACGTGATCAACGTCGTCGAAGAGCGATTTCGGCCCGAGATGCGTCGGATGGAACGGGCGCTGGTCCTGCAACTTCTCGACACCGCCTGGAAAGACCATCTGCTGGTGATGGATCACCTCCGCAGCAGCGTCGGCCTGCGCGGCTATGCCCAGGTCGATCCGAAAGTTGAATACAAGCGCGAGGGCATGCGGACCTTCGACGCAATGTGGGACTCGATCGGGGAACGGGTGACCGACCTGGTCTTCCGCATGGAACAGCTCGACGAGGGATTCGTCGGCTCGACCTGGACGGAGGCAGAAGCCCGGCACGACGAGGCCGCCTCGGCCAGCGAGATCGCCGAGCAACAGCAAGCCGCCATCGACGGCACCCAGGCCGACCGCAAACCCGAGCCGATCCGCAACCGCCGCCAGCGCGTCGGCCGCAACGAGCCTTGCCCCTGCGGTAGCGGGAAGAAGTTCAAAAACTGCTGCATGCGAAAGGGAGGAGGGTAGGTGTTTTGGTTTCGTCCACAGAGCCGCAAGCAAAGGACAAGAGCGATAAGGAAACGTCGTAGCACGTCTCTCTGGGAAAGGATTCCTCGGTGCCCTATCTCTTGAACCTCATCTACGTGACGCTGATCCTCGCCGCCATGCCGTGGCTGGTGTACTGCGCGGTTCGCAAGGGGAAATACCGCGAGGGTTACACGGCAAAATTCTTCGGCCTGGTGCCCAGGCGGACCGGGCAGAAGACGTGCATCTGGCTTCACGCAGTCAGCGTCGGCGAGGTCAACCTGTTGGTAACGCTGCTCGGGGAAATTAAGCGGCAACGGCCCGGCTGGGAATGCGTTATTTCGACCACGACGATGACCGGCATGGCGCTGGCCAAGAAAAAATACGCCGGCTTTTCGGTGTTTTATTGCCCGTTGGATTTCACCTGGGCGGTGAAGACGGCCATGCGGCGAATCCGGCCCGACGTGCTCGTGCTGGCCGAGTTGGAACTCTGGCCGAACCTCGTCCGCGCGGCCCGCCGAAGTGGGGCGAAGGTGGCGGTGATCAACGGACGCATGAGCGAACACAGCTTCCGCGGCTACCGGCGGATCAAACCGCTTGTAGCAAAGATCTTGCGACAAGTCGATCTCGTGGCCGCACAAGATGAGACCTACGCCGAGCGGTTCCGCGAACTGGGGGCCCCGTCGGTCCACGTGACCGGCTCGATGAAATACGACGGGGCCCGGACGGATCGCAACAACCCCCAAACCCGGCAACTCGCCACATTAGCAGGGTTCGAAGACGACGAGATCGTGTTCCTCGCCGGCAGCACGCAAGAGCCGGAAGAATCGGTGGCGGTGGAAGTCTTCCGCCGGCTACACGAACGGTGGCCCAGGCTGCGGCTTGTGCTGGTACCACGCCATCCCGATCGGTTCGATTCCGTCGCGCGATTGCTCGACGAAACGGGAATTCCGTGGCAGCGGAGAACGGAACTCGACACCCGTTGCCGCGGTGCCGAGACACGCCGGATTCTGCTGGTCGATGCCATCGGCGAACTCGGGGCATGGTGGGGAACCGCCGCAATCGCCTTTGTGGGCGGAAGCCTCGGGAAACGCGGAGGGCAGAATATGATCGAACCGGCCGCTTACGGCGCCGCCGTGTCGTTCGGTCCCAACACGCGGAACTTCTGCGACATCGTCTCCGCCATGCTCGCCCGCGACGCCGCCGTCGTGGTTGCCGACGGCGGCCAACTGGAGCGGTTCGTCCGGCGATGCCTGGAGGAGCCCGATTTCGCCACTGCGTTGGGACATCGGGCCAAATCGCTGGTGCTTCAACAGTTGGGGGCGACCGAACGGACGTTTCAACTCCTGGCCGCGTTGAAAGAAGAGGGCGAAATATCACATCGCAGGCATCTGAGTGCTCCGCGGCGGAAGTCTTGTAGGACAGGTTTGTAACCTGTCCATTCCCCGGATAATATCGGTTCGCTTACCCAGGACACGTCCCAGGTTATTTCTGCCGCGGAAGCTTGACACGGAGATTCGCGGTCGCAAGAATGAGAAAGGAAGAGGGGGCGGGAACGTGCCCGGCCCAGCCGTAGATGAGGAATTCCAATCGGTAGAATCCGGGAAATAGTGTTCCGGCAGCCGGAAATAACAACAGGAGGAATTGGCATGTCCAATAGCAAGATCACGCGTCGCACCTTTGTTCGAGGCGTGTGTAGTTCCGTAGCAGCGCCCTACGTGATCACATCGTCGGCCCTTGGGGCAGAAGGTAAACCGCCGGCCAGCGAGCGGGTGACGATCGGTCTGATCGGCTGCGGCGGACGCGGAAGCGGGGTGTTTCGAGGGCTTATCAACGCCGGAGGCCAGCCGATTGCCGCGTGCGACGCGTGGAAAGACCGCCGCGAGAAGTGGGCCAAGCAGATCGGCGGAACGCCCTATGCCGACTTCCGCGAGATGCTCGCCCGCGACGACCTCGACGCCGTGATGATCGGCTCGACCGACTGCTGGCACGTCCACCACACCGTGGCCGCCGCCAAGGCCGGCAAGGACATGTACACCGAAAAACCGCTGGGCGTCTGCTTCCGCGAGGACCAGGCATGCCGCGACGCCTGCCACCGATACGAACGCATCTTCCAGTACGGCACCCAGCAGCGGTCCAGCGCCCATTGCCGGTTCGGCTGCGAGCTGGTCCGCAGCGGCCGCATCGGCGAAATCAAGGAACTCCTGGTCATTGCCCCCGACAGCAAACCGGGCAATTCCGACAAACCGCAACCGGTCCCGCCCAATCTCGACTACAACATGTGGCTCGGCCCCGCGCCTTGGCAACCCTACTGCGGACAAGCCACGGGCGGCAACGGCTGGTGGCACGATTACGACTACGCCATCGGCTTCATCGCCGGTTGGGGCGCCCACCCGCTGGACATCCTCGTCTGGGGCTACGACACCCATCTGACCGGACCCTGGGAAGTGGAAGGCACGGCGACCATCCCGTACAACGGCCGCAACGACGTGGTGATGAAGTGGGACGTCAACTTCCGCTTTGCCAACGGCGTGAAGATGAAGTTCAAGCCGGGCGGCAATTACACCCAGTTCACCGGCACCGAAGGCTGGGTCGGCATCTCCCGCGGCGGGATCAAGGCCGAGCCCGCCTCGCTACTGAAAGAGAAGCTCGGGCCCGACGACGTCCACCTGCAAGTAAGCCACGGTGGCCATGGCGGCAATTTCATCCAAGCCGTCAAGAGCCGCAAGCCGGCCGTCAGCAACGTCGACGACGCCGTACACTCCGACGCCATCAGCCACGTCTCCGACATCGCCATCCGCTGCGGGCGGAAGGTCGTCTGGGACCCGTTGAAGGAGCAGTTCATCGGCGACGATGAAGCCAACCGCCGGCTCAACCGCGCGCACCGCGAGCCGTGGACGCTTTGAGCTTCTCCGGCGGACAAGAACCGGCCGAAGAACAGCCTCCGTATTCGGACGGCTGGAGAGAGCCGCTCACCCACCACAAGCGTTGCACGGCCGTCCTTCGTTCGGCCCGCATGGTCGGCCGCGGCCTTTTCGATAGTATGTACATGAGCTGTTGTGCCGAACCCCGGTGTGAATAATCAACCAATGGCTACTCGACGGTGCGGGACCGACCGTCGGAGGCTTGCAGAACTCACACGGCGAGTAACGCCGTGCCGCCGCTTTTAGGGGAACCGGGAAATTGTCTTTTGCGAGTCGACGGCACCCCTTCCGATGATACTTCGAATCGGCTCTCCCAACGTAGACCGTTTGATCGTCTTGGGCTTTCTTCGCAGTCTTTGGGGCGCCGGGCTGTTGCTTCTTACGTTTGCCGGGAGCCGTTTGTGCGGCCTCAGCTTTTGCTTCCGGTCCGGCCTTGGCCTTTTCCCTTGCCGGTTTCGCTCGTTGCGTTCTTCGCCATTCCCACGGGGGTATTGCCTTGGGGCCTGCCCATAATCCGGCCTTGGCTTTTCGTGCTTCCTGCTCGGCTTTGGCCAGCACTTTGGAATTGGAGAATAGTACGTAGTGCCAGGCCCAGCCTTCCTTCACCAACTGAGCGTTGATACAACCATCAAGATAGACCACGCCCAGGGTTCGTTTCTGGTAGTCTTTCCCTTGCGGCAATACTTTGATTGTCTTGCCGAAGACCTTCACTGAGAGGGCCTGCTTCGCCTCCTCGCCGTACGGTTGACCTTCCTCCGGTGCGTCGATTCCCGCCAGCTTGACTTCGTACCTGGTCTTGTCCACCAACAATATCAGAGTATCGCCGTCGGTGACTTTGATGACTCTGCCTTCAAGCCTTGCGGGTTCGGCGGCGAGCAAGGCTGGAGAGACAAAAGCTACCAAAACGGCAAAATGGAGCCGCCTGAAAAACATTTCTCTACCCCCTTATTTTGGTGGCATTGTCGCCCTTTCGACAAAGAGTGTTCGTTCCCAGTATATACCGCTTTGCCGCCCCGCACAAACGCATAACACGGGGCCTCAGACAAACAGCCGGCTAACCGACTCGTTGCGGTGGATCCGCTTGATCGCCTCGCCCAACAGCGGGGCAACGCTCAGGACCGTAATCTTGTCGGTCTTCTTTTCCGGGGCCAACGGGATGCTGTCGGTAATGACCACGCCGTCAACCGGGGTTGCCTTGATCCTCTCGATGGCGTCGCCGCAGAGGAGCCCGTGCGTGGCGGCCAGGTAGACTTCCTTCGCCCCATGCGCGCGGACCACATCGGCTGCCCCGCAAATCGACCCGGCCGTGCTGATCATGTCGTCGAAAATGATGGCCACTTTGTCTTTCACCGGGCTGCCGATGATGTGTTCCTGCTTGGTCTTCTCCGCGTCGGTCCGGCGCTTGTCGATGATCGCCAGATGCCCCCCGAGACGCTTCATGTGGACCGTCGCCCGCTTGATACTGCCCTCGTCGGGACTAACCACCACGATATCGTCACTGGCGAGTTCCATCTTCTCGAAATATTCGTCGATGACCGGGCTGGCGTAAAGGTGATCGACCGGGACATCAAAGAACCCTTGAATCTGGGCAGCGTGCATGTCCATGGCCAACACGCGGTCGGCGCCGGCCCGCGTAATCAAGTTCGCGACCAGTTTCGCCGTGATCGGCACCCGGCCCTCATCCTTTCGGTCCTGTCGGGCGTAGCCGAAGTAGGCCATCACCGCCGTTATCCGCTCGGCGCTTGCCCGCTTGAAACAATCGATCATGATCAACAGTTCCATTAGGGTTTCGTTGACCGGCGGCCCGGTCGGCTGAAGCAGGAAAATGTCCCGCCCGCGAACGTCCTCCTCGATCTTACAGGAGATTTCGCCGTCGGGGAAATTGCCCATCGATAGCGTGCCCAACGGCAACCCAAGGTATTCGCAAATTCGCCTGGCCAGCTCGGGATGGGCACGTCCGCTGAAGAGTTTCATGGATTCCATGTTTGATTGAATGCTATAGGGGTTGACTGGGTTGCAATCTCCTTCATTGCTTTTTCCACTGCGGCCAACTCTTCGACCGTATTGATGCTGAGCGATTCGTGCGGTTTGAGCACATCCAACGCCCGCACCCTCTTGCCCCGAGTAAGCAGCATGCCTGGGGCATCGGTGATGTAGTACTCACCCTGGGCATTGTCGGCCTTCAACTCGTCGAGCACCGGCAGCAGGTCGGGCCAATAAAACACGTAGTAGCTCATGTTGACTTCCGTAATACGGCGCTGCTCGTTGGTGGCGTCCTTCTCTTCAACAATCGCGGTAAACTCGCCGTGCCGGTCGCGGACCACGCGTCCCAGCCCGGCAGGGTCTTCCTTGTGCGTGGTGCCGAGAACACATGCGGCCACCCCGCGCTCGAATTCCTCGAACAAGGTGACAATCGAGTCGGCCCGCGTCATCGGCTGATCGCCCGCCAGCACCAGCACAGGGCCGTCATGCCCGGTGAGCAACTCCCGGCAGGCCATCACCGCATGACCCGTACCGAGTTGTTCGGTTTGGATGGCGAACTCCACGCCTCGGCCTTCCAGTGCGGTGCGGACCAGTTCGGCCCGATGCCCAACCACGACGATCATTCGCTCAATGCCCCCCCTGTCGAGGGAGTCGAGCACATACTCAATCATTGGCCGCCCGCCGACTTCAATCATCACCTTCGGCAAGTCGGATTTCATCCGTTTGCCTTTGCCTGCGGCCAGGACAATTGCCACTCTGTTGCTCATTTGCTTCCTGCTTCCGTTGTTGCAGGGAGATTTCTTCCATGTTTGGGAGGACAGCCTGGGAAGCCCGCAAACCGCCCATTATCTTGCCACGAAATACCTGAACGTGCCAGGGGGGGGCAGAGAATTGGCCCGACACAGACCTTAGACGTAAAGTGGGAGCACTAGGCAAGCTGGAGGGTCGCGTGCCCGTAATACACTGGCTCAGTCTCAGTTGAGCCGGTCGACCATGAACAGCGAGTTGTCGGCCACATTGAATAGCGGGCGGAAAGGACTGTTGCGGGCCCAACGTGCCGGCTGCCCGAGAAACCAGACGAGTTGAATCGACACCCCCCAGGATTCTTCGGATTGTGCAACACCGCCGCTCCGGCCTTGGCTAGGGATGAGGTAATTCACTCGGGCATCGAGCGCCCAACTGCGTCCCATCGGCACCCAGGCATCGGCCCCAAGCAGCCCGTCGCCGCGTCCGGTAAAACCCGCCCAAAACCGGCCCTCGCCGCCGCTTTCCAGGTAGCCGCGGTAGAAAAGGACAAACATATCGGTCGGGTCCAATCGTCCATCGACTTCCCGATCGCCGCCGACACCGTACGCTCCGTAGTAGCCGATTTCGCTCCAGCCCGCACGGACGAAGGCCGTTTCAGAGCGGATTTGCTTCAAGTCGGAATTCTCGGTGTAGTTGTCGTGCAACAGGTCGAACGCAACGCCCCATTGAAGTCCGCCGCACAACGCCCGGTGGAAAATGCCCGTCGTGAAGAAAATCTGATTGCGATCGGCCGGAGTCACCTGCTGTTGTTGTTGACTCCAATAACCTTCGAAATTACTGTGTACCGCATTCACGCCGGCTTGGTATCCCATTCCCCACCCCAAGGGGATGCCGATATTTGCACCCTCGTGGAATCCGAAATTGCCATTTTGTCCCCGATCCATGGGCCCCTTGAACCCGTGTACTCCGGCGAACAGCCGCAAGTCGCGCATCCACCAACCGCGGTACCATCCAAAGCATGGATCGCAATAACCGCCACAGTCGCAGTAGTCGCCACAGTAATCATCACGTGCCGCCTGCGACGGCAACACTTCGGTCGAATCATAAACAATGTCTGGTGATCGGGGCCGATAGACCGGCTTATCAACCGGCTTATCAATCGGCTCGCCCATCGGCTCACCCATCGGCTCACCCATCGGCTCAAGTAGTTTCTCCTCGCTGGGAACTTGCATCGAAACGGTTTGAACGGCTGACTTTCGTGTCTTCCGTTGCCCCAAGACCCGCCGCTCCCACTCGTTGCGAACAGGCGAGATACGAGTGAGTCCGCTCGGCTCCAATTGGGCCATCGCTTCCGTGCCAATTGCGCAAAATACCCAGCTTCCAACGAATGTGGAGATGATTAGGTGATACAATCTCATCGCTATTACCTCACATTGGGGGCGCAGACAGACCTTTGGCAGGCTGGAATGCCACAATACCTTTGTCGGGAATTGCCCAGGCAGGACTTTCGTCAAACTTGAAATAATCGGAAGAGATGATACATTTTACGTATAGCCGCTGATCCACAAGGTCGGACTGCCAACTCCGTACGGGTTTGCAGCAAGGCGGCACGTTTCGATATCCAAATCAGGAGCAAGTCATGCATGACTTACGGGGTCTTGTTGGTAGCCTGCTATTCATCTTGTATGTGGCCTTTTCGCCGACGGTCTTCGCAGCCGAAAAAAAGCCCGCCTGGAAGCCGATGATGGACGGCAAGACCCTTAGCGGCTGGCACAAAGTGGGGGAAGGAAATTGGACCGTCGAGGACGGCGCGTTCGTCGGCCGGGCCGATAAGACCCGTCTGTACGGCCTTCTGGTGAGTGACGACACGTTTAAGGACTTCACCGTACGGTTGAAGTTCAAGTGTCTCTCCGGCGACAGCGGCTTCTACATCCGCACGATCATCAAGAAGCCGGAAAAGGCTCACGGGCTTCAAGTGCAAGTGGGGCAGGCGGGCAGCGGTGTCGGCGGTATCTACGAAAGCTATGGTCGCGCGTGGATCGACAAACCTGCCGTTGAAGATGAGAAGAAGTACGTCAAGGCGGACGATTGGAACAAGATGACCATCGGCGCCCGCGGCGGGAACGTCGTTGTCCACGTGAACGGCACCAAGACGGCCGAACTGAAAGACGATCCGAGCCGGAGCGAAGGGCATCTTGCATTGCAGATGCACGCCGGATGCGTCATGCTGGTAATGTTCAAGGACATCGAGATCCTCGAAGAGTGAGATGGCGAGAACCAGCAGCGGCCCACTTCACCGGGGTTGTCGATCGGTTTTCTTCTCACCGGCCGAGGCGGCCTTGATATGGTCCCACCCCCACATTTGCCCGAGCCTGCCCCGCATCGGCCCAGGTTGACATGGACGGCCGCAGCAGGGGATACTGATGGAGGGCTGGCCAGGATGTGAGGGAGAAGGCCGATGCGTTCCGTCTCTTGGCGGTTTGACATAGCAGGCGTCCTCGTCGCGGCGGCGTACAGTCTGGCTGCCGGTGTCCGGCCCGCCTTGGCCGAGCCAGGCGTCCACTACCTCAGTGATCTGGCCGCCGAGGGCGCGATTGAGCACCGGCAGCAGTGGGGTAAATTAGGGCTAGACGCGGCCGCAAACAAATCGGCCCGCGGTTCGCCCATTCGCATCGGGCGGCAGGTGTACAGGAAAGGTCTCGGGCACCACGCAAACGGCGAAATCCTTGTCAAACTCAACGGTCAATATGAAGCCTTTCACGCAGACGTGGGTGTGCAGTGGCAGGGAAGCGGCCGGGGAAGCGTGATTTTTCGGGTTGAAGTCGACGGCCGGGAGGTCTTTCGTAACGGGCCGATGTCGGACAGTGATCCGCCCAAGAAAATCCGCGTGTCGCTCAAAGATGCAAAAAAACTGCGGCTGGTGGCTGACGACGCCGGCGACGGGATCTCTTACGACATGGCTGATTGGGCCGGCGCGCGGCTGCTGGGCGGTCCCCACACTCCCGCTTTCCGTAGGGCCGTGGTCTTGCTGAACGACCGCCCTGCAACGAGACGAAGCAGGGCCGTCTGTGGGTTCTCTGTGATTGCCGAACGCACCGGCCCGCAGATGGCCGTGATCGAACCGGCTGATATGCTTGGCGCCTCTGTTCGACCTGGGGAAACAGTGCAAGTGGCCGTGCCCGTGCGAGCCCGCAGTCAACCGGTTCGGGTCTCCGCGGAGGCAACCCTGGTGCATGGGACCGGGGCGGAAGTGGAGATTGCCTTTGCCGGCAGCACGCTTCGCCGGAGACTATCGAGTGAAGAACCCGTGCGACTTCAACTCGACCCGCCCAAACTCTCTGAAGAAACGACCCTTGTCTTGACCGTCCGGGGCGTTGCCGACGAGGCGGGGGTCCGCTGGCGGAAGGTGCAGTACGCGACGGGCGATGATTGGTTTGCGGTTCCCCTGCGATACGAGTCCGTTCCGGACAAGCGGCTCCCGCCGCCGGAACAACCTCGCCTGCGGCCTTCCATAGAAAGGAAACTCATCGAGTGGGACTGGCGAATGCAGGACGGCATTCACACGTCGAGGGTGCCCTCCACATATCCCGACGCCATCAAGCGGACACTCGATCGAGGCGAGGCTTTGATAAGCGATCTTCGGGATAAAGGTTCGGCGTTCGAAGAACTTGCCGAACCATGGAACCGGTTGCGATCCGAGTTCCAGAAGCTTTCCGCCGAAAAAGCAGTGCCGGAAGGTGCGTGGGAAACCCTGTGGCGACGAGTACACGCGTTGCGGCGGAAGATCGTGCTGGCCAATCCGCTTGCTCGGATAGGGCCGCTGGTGTTTGTCAAGCAGGTTCCGTCCGCCTTCAGTCATCAGTTGACGCAGTACTACGGCCGGGACGCTCGGCCCGGTGGGGGACTATTTGAGCTTGAAAAGCCGGGCACGTCCTTTGCGTGCCGGCAACTCGCCTCGAGTCTGCCCGTTGGCAGCTATCAGCATCCCGAAGTTTCGTATGACGGCCGGCGGATTCTCTTTGCCTACTGCCACGTGGACAAGAATCCGCCGAACCGGGATGCCCACGGCAACGTGTTCTATCATCTGTACGAGGTTGCTGTCGACGGTTCGGGACTACGGCAGTTGACGGACGGCCCGTTCGACGATTTTTCGCCCTGCTGCCTGCCGGAGGGCAAGATTCTATTTGTTTCTACGCGGCGAGGTGGATTTCATCGTTGCGGCCGCGGTCCCTGTCCGGTGTACACGCTTGCTGTGGCCGAGACCGACGGTTCCGACCCACATGTCATTTCGTACCACGAGACCCATGAGTGGGACCCGGCCGTTTTGAACGACGGCCGGGTAATCTACACCCGGTGGGACTACGTCGATCGTCATGCGGTCCACTATCAGCAACTCTGGACAACTCGGCCCGACGGCAGCAACGTGAGGATCTATTACGGGAACAACACGTTTAGCCCCGTTGGCATTTGGGAAGCCCGAGCAGTGCCGGGCTCCCATCGCGTGATGGCTACCGCTGCTGCCCATCATGCCATGACGGCCGGCTCGATCATTCTCTTGGACGTGCGGCGGGGGCTGGACGGCCCGGAGCCGATCACGCGGTTGACCCCGGACGCGTTATTCCCGGAAAGCGAAACGCGGGTGATTCGTGCCTCCGGCGGAGGCTGGCATGCCCCGGTGGGTGTCGAAGGTCCGGTGGCCGTTCCACCCGAGGCCGCCCGCTGGCCCGGGCATTGTTATCGCAGTCCCTGGCCGCTTTCCGAGAAGTATTTCCTTGCCGCATACAGTTTCGACAGCCTGATCGGCGAGCCGACCGCCAATCGCCCGAACATGTTCGGTATCTACCTGGTCGATTGCTTCGGCAATAAGGAGTTGTTGTATCGAGACCTGAATATCGCCAGCCTTTGGCCGGTGCCGTTGCGGATTCGCTCAAGGCCGGATCCCGTGTCTTCTGTCCGTGAGAAACCGGAGGGCAAGAAAGAGGGTACGTTCTTCGTCCAAGACGTGTACGCGGCGTGGCCGCCGCTGCCGAAGGAATCGATCAAGCGGCTCCGAATTGTCCAAGTCTTGCCGAAGTCGACCCCGCACATCAACAACCCGCCAGTGGGAATCCCGAATGCGTCGCCGGGCAAGCAGGTGCTGGGGACGGTGCCGGTTGAACCGGACGGTTCCGCATATTTCGCCGCTCCGGCAGGCATACCGTTGGCATTTCAGGCGATTGACGATCTTGGTCGGGCGGTTCAGATAATGCGGAGCATTACGTACCTTCAACCGGGGGAGCACACCTCTTGTGTCGGCTGCCATGAGCCACGCACAACTACCCCGTTGCGCCGGCCGACGGCGCTGGCACTATCCCGCCCACCATCGCCGATCACTCCGGGCCCCGACGGCTCGCGGCCCTTCAGTTATCCTCGCTTGGTGCAACCGGTGCTCGATAGGCATTGCGTCCGTTGCCATAGCCGAAAAAAACCGGACGGGGGTGTGGTGCTCACAGGAGAGCCGGCGGGCCACTACTCCGTTTCCTACAACGCGCTGGCGTCCCGAGTATCGTATTCCGCCTGGGGCGGCAAGCCCGGTGATTTTCGACAAGTGAACAGTGAGCCGGTAAGTAAGCCGGGATTCCTTGGCGCTCGGGGCAGTCGGCTGATGACGTTCCTGTCGCAGGATCATTATGACGTCGATCTGAGCCGCGAAGACATGGAATGTCTGGCCACTTGGATGGATGCCAACGCCTTGTTCTACGGGACCTTCGACCCGGCCGACCAGGCCCGTCAGCAACGCGGTGAGCCAATTGCCGGGCCGGCACTGCAATGACGGTTCCATTGCCGGGGGGGGACAGAGATTCTCGACGGGCAACCCCGTCCGCTGTTTGCCTATCTTGCCTAATGTAGGCGGTCCCACGACTCCTCGGTCGATTCTGCCCGCTTGGGGTTGAATTTCCGGGCAAATGGGCCAAAATGGTGAATTCGACTGAGTTGAAGAAGGCAGTAACCGGGGAGATGACAGAAACAACCAGCATTCGGCGGCGTGGCATAAGTGCTTGGCATCAAAGCCTTTACGGTGACCGCAGATGCGGGGCCTTGATTGTTCCCTCCGAGCAGTACGGTTCGAGACACTATACCTCAAGGCACAACGATGGCTGAAGAATTGTCCGTAGAAATACGCGAAACTCGTGGGAAGCTCAACAATCGGCGGCTCCGACGGTCGGGGCATATTCCGGCAGTGCTTTACGGACATGGCCGGGAGAATATCTCGCTCAGCGTGCCTACGGACCAGTTGGATACCGCAATCCGGCACGGGAGCCGGTTGGTCAACCTCACCGGCGCGGTCAGCGAGTCGGCATTTGTCCGTGAATTGCAGTGGGATACGTGGGGAACCCATGTCCTTCATGTTGATTTCACGCGGATTTCCGCCGACGAGAAAGTCGAAGTCCAGGTATCGCTGGAACTGCGCGGGGAGGCCCCGGGCGTGAAAGAGGGGGGCGTGGTCGAACAACTCATCTACGAGGTCCAACTCGATTGCCCTGCCGGGGCGATCCCGGAAAAAATCTCCGTCAATATCAACGGGCTTAGGCTCGACGAATCGATCACGCTGAACGATTTGGAGTTGCCGGAAGACGCTGCCATAGTCGGCGCCACGGAAGGCGTGGTGGTCCACTGCGTCACTCCGACCGAGGCGCC
Organism: uncultured Planctomycetaceae bacterium; assembly: GCA_964547995.1. Classification (GTDB taxonomy): domain Bacteria; phylum Planctomycetota; class Planctomycetia; order Pirellulales; family Thermoguttaceae; genus CAZJRB01. Next base: position 34,721 of record CAZJRB010000002.1, read on the forward strand.
CGAAGAGGAAGCCGCTGAAGCCGAAGCGGGAGAACCAGAAGTGATCGGCGCAAAACCCGAAGAGGAAACGGAGGGAAATTGAATCGACCGGTGCTTGACCGTCAAACAGGCCCCGTTTACGAGGACCGAAGTCGATGAAACTCGTGGTAGGCTTGGGAAACCCCGGCAGGCGCTACCGGGGTACCCGGCACAACGTCGGCTTCGAGGTATTGGCCGAACTGGCACGAAGGTTCGGCGATGGTCATATCAAGGCAAAGTTCCATGGCGAAGTGGTCGAAGCGAACCTCGAGGGCAAGCGAGTCCTCTTGTTGAGCCCGCTCACCTACATGAACGACAGCGGAAAAAGCGTTCGGGAGGCAAAGAGCTTTTACAAAATACCCGAGGAAGACCTGCTGGTCGTGTGCGACGATCTGAATTTGCCGGTGGCAAAGCTTCGTTTTCGGACGAAGGGATCGTCGGGCGGCCAAAAGGGCCTGGAGGATATTGTTCGGCGACTGGGTACCGACGAGTTTTCCCGGCTTCGCATCGGAATCGGCGCCCCCCCCAACGGTTGGGCGTGGCCCGATTATGTCCTCAGCAAGTTTACAAAAGAAGAAAACCCGGACATCGAAGAAGCGGTCCGCCGCGCGGCCGATGCGGCGGTGGTTTGGGCCTGCGAAGGTTGCGATGCCTGCATGAATCGATACAACTAACTGCTTGGAGGAGCAACGTCTTGTCTGAAAACGTTTATGAAGGTATGTTCATCCTCGATACGAACCGGTACGGGCGGGATGTCACCGCCGTCTCGGGGCAAATTGTCGAGATGATTCAAGGGGCGGGCGGCGAAATGCTCGTCAGCCGGTTCTGGGAAGAACGGCGGCTGGCATATCCCATAAAAGGGCATCGCAAAGGAACCTACTGGCTGACGTACTTTCGGCTCGACGGCCAGCGGCTCGGCGGTGTCGAACACCAGTGCAAGCTGAGCGAGAATATCCTTCGGGCGATGTTCTTGAGAATCGATCCTAGGCTGGTCGACGCGCTGGTTGCCCATGCCCAGGCCGCGCCCGTTGCTGAGAAGAAGCCGGACGACACCGCACCGAAGCAGACAACGACAAGCGACGATGTCGCCGCGGCCGAAGAAACCGAACCCGAAACCGTTGCAGACGAGGAAAACTGAGTTTGCGGCTACAACCATTCCAAAGGTAGGAGTGACCGATCATGGCTAATTTCAACCGTGTGATTCTGGTCGGCAACCTCACGCGCGACGTGGAGGTGCGGTATATCCAAAGCGGGACGGCTGTCACCGATATCGGGTTGGCCGTAAACGATCGCGTCAAACGCAACGACGAATGGGTCGAAGAGCCGACGTTCGTCGACATCACCTTGTGGGGGCGAACCGCGGAGGTCGCCGGTGAGTATCTCAGCAAGGGCTCGCCCGTCCTGATCGAAGGCCGTTTGAAATTCGACACTTGGGACGACCGGGAAACCGGCCAGAAACGGTCAAAGTTGAAGGTGATCGGCGAGCGGATGCAAATGCTCGGCACGCGAAGCGGCGGTGGCGGTCGCCCGGCCCCATCGCGGCAAGACAACGAGTACAGCCAACCTGCGCCCGCCGAACAAGACTACGATGCTCCGTCGGGACCACCCGACAACGATATTCCCTTCTGACACGGTTTACATGCAGCTATGAGCAGACATACCAAGATACAAACAGGAAAAAAGAAGCGAATCCTCCCTCATCGCAGCAACCGGCTGCCCAAGGGCCCGAACGGTGGAATCGAACTGCTGTTGATCCAGCCGGTCGAGCACCTCGGTCGGCAGGGCGACGTGGTTGAAGTGCGTCCCGGCTATGCCAACAACTATCTTCTTCCCCAAGGCCTGGCTACCTTCGCGACCGACCACCATAAGCGAATGGTGGAGAAGCACAAAGCACAACTGGCCGAGATCGAGAAGGCGCGGTTGGCCGACCTCCATGCCCTGGCCGAGGAAATCAAGGAACAAAGCGTCACCATCGAAGCCAAAGCCAACGAAGAGGGCCATCTATACGGTTCCGTTGGCGCAGTTGAAATCGTTAACGCCCTGAAACGCAACAACCTTACCGTCACCCAAGATCAGGTCAAGTTGACCGGCCCGCTGAAAGAACTCGGTCTGTACACCATCAATATCCACCTCGGTCACGAGATTGAATCGCAGTTGAAAATCTGGGTGGTGCCTTCCGTAAGCGACGATGAGGGAAAGTAGGGCCCTTCACTTCAGCGCTCTTGCCGAATGAGGCGTATCCCAGTCCCGGTTCGCGTCAGCCGAAAATCTTTTTTCTCTCCGTGTTCATTCCACTGTGGTGAGAGCACCCGTTCGGTGGGGCGAGATTCTCTCGCAGGAACACAACTCCTTATGTAGAAGGACGTTACGAAACCCATGTGCCTCCCCCGAAAGTGGTGGTTGCACGAACGTGGCACGTCAGTCAACCCCTCTACAGAAGCTGCGACGGCCGGGAATTCGGGTGTGATTTGCTTGCAATTCGGGCACCCAGTCCCTAGAATACCCTCTCTAAATCCTCCAATGTCCCCGGAAAGAGGATGTTACCGGAACGGAGAATAGGCATGGTGCTGGGAGAATTGATTCCCATCAAAGGTGGCGACCCCGTTGCTTTGTTGAGGCCCTCGCTCCTTGTTGGACGACGTGAAAGCTGTGATATCACGCTGCGAGCGTTGAGCATTTCCGGCCGTCACGCGGAACTGAAGGTTATCGACGGCTATTGGTACGTCATCGACAGGAACAGCAAGAACGGTGTGAAAATCAACGGAACCCAAGTCGTCGAAAGAAGACTCGACCCGGGCGACACCGTAGCCTTTGCCAAGGAGAAGTACAAGATCGACTACGACCCGGGTGAGTTGGGCGCAATGGGCACGCCCCCGCCCGAGATCCTGCGTAGCGACGTGTTCGACAAGCCGTTGATGGACTATAACAGCATCGAACATACGCCCGAAGACTCAGGCGTCAGCCTCGGTTCGTAGGGCTCGCCGGCGGGGGTTTCCCCCCTCCGGTGGAGGGCGGTTGCTTCTCTGGGCGTCACTGTTTATGATGCCGTCTCTCTGGGACTCCCTAATGGAATCTTTGGCCACGGAGCACGGATCGCCATGGCTACTGTTCATCGCACGGACACCACTCACGTTCCCAGCCGCGCCGGCGGCGAGAATCTCGATCGGTTGCCCCCACATAATCTTGACGCCGAAAAGGGCGTGTTGGGAAGTCTTCTGCTCGATCCACACATGTGCGACGAGGTTGCCATGGTTATCCGGGCGGAAGACTTCTACGCCGACGCGCATCAGAAGCTCTTCACGCATCTGATTGCGCTGCACGAGGCGGATAAGCGGATTGATGCCACTTTGCTGGTAGAGCGTCTGAAGCAGGCGGGCGATTTCGAGGCGATCGGAGGGGCGCCCTATATCGCCGAGGTGGCCCAATCCGTTCCCTTTGCTGCCAACGCCGTCCACTATGCGGAGATCGTCCGCGACAAGGCAACCCTGCGGGCATTGATCCACGCCGGCACGGAAATCCTTCGAGACGTGTACGATTCTTCCGCCGATCCTGCGGAAATCGTCAGCCAGTCGGAACAAAAGATATTCGCCGTTCACGACGCGCGAAGTCCTGAGCAGGTTACCAACGCCCACGACTTGATGGTCGAGGCGTTCGACCGGATCGACGCGCGGCTCGACGGCAGCGAAGCGGGGGGCATCCCGACCGGGTATACCGATCTGGATAACATGACCGGTGGATTGCACAACTCGGAATTGGTTGTCCTGGCGTCCCGCCCCAGCATGGGAAAGACCGCTCTGGCCACGAATATGGCGGAGTACATTACCATGGAGGTGAACGTCCCGACACTGTTCGTGAGCCTGGAGATGGCGCGGCTGGAATTGGCCCAAAGGATGCTTTGCTCGCAAGGCCGGATCGACGCAAACAAGTTTCGCAAGGGATTTATTTCGTCGGACGATCGGCAGAACCTGGTGGAAGCCTCCTCGAAGTTGAGCCAGGCGCCGCTGTTCATCGACGATTCCCCTTTCCGCACCGTCACGCAGATCGCCGCCAGTGCGCGACGTCTGAAGCGCAAGCAAGACCTGGGGTTGATTGTCATCGACTACCTGCAATTGATCCATCCGGACGATCCCCGGGACCCGCGCCAAGAACAGGTTGCAAAAATGGCCCGGCGCTTGAAGGGACTTGCCCGCGAGTTGCGGATTCCCGTCCTTTGCGTCGCCCAATTGAACCGCCAAGTCGAAGCTTCGCGTGAAAACCGCCCAAGGCTCAGCCAACTACGCGAATCGGGGGCCATCGAACAGGATGCCGACGTTGTCATGTTTATTCATCGCGAGGAGTATTATCACACACCCGAAGAGGCCGAAGAACGGGGCATCATTGGGCAGGCCGACCTAATTGTCGCCAAACAGCGCAATGGTCCCACCGGGGATGTTAAACTGTTCTGGCACAGCCAATTTACCCGCTTCGAAAACGCCTCGCAGAAGCCCTATGAGGATTTTGAGCAGTACGACGACGGCACCACAGAGTTCGATCCCGGCCACCTCTGAGGCACTACCCGAGAAACCTGGTTTGTAACACTTCAGCCGAATGGCGAAGCACTTCGTACAATGACCTTCCAAGGCCGTCGTACTACAGACGGCTGAAGTATTACCCTGATTTGAGTAGCGGCTGAATAGTAGTTTATTGTTGGTCGTCTCCCCCTTCGGGTATGGGAACCCGGGTCAAGGGGATTCGGCCGTCGAGGTGCGGGGCTCGGCTAAACGCCGCTGTCGACGTAAACCTCCCATATCCACACAAAATCGCCCCTGTGTATCTCAAATCCCCCTTGCCCAAGGCGGCTGATTTGGGTATCTCTACGCAACCTCAGGTCCTGGTGGGATTCTTGCGCCAAAGGTGCCCTGCTCCTCACCAGCGGCCGGCGGCCTCATCTGCGAAACTCCTCCTTCTCTCCGCTTGCGTCTTTTCAACCAACACCGAAAGGGCCTCGATGGCCAAGTTCCGCATTGCCCCCCCCTTATACTACTCCATCGCTTTCCGCCGCCTCGCGGTCGTGACTTTGTTTGCGTTGGCCGTATTGTGTGGTTCGTTGTTGTGGGGCCAGAGCTCGCCGTGGCCGCTGCAACACGGGACATCGCCGCCGCCCCCACAATCGTTACCATTGCCGCAGGCACCGCCGGAGCTGCTCCAGGCACCGCCCGAAGCGCCGACCGAATTGCCGGGACAAGAGAACGTTGTCAAGGTCGTGATCCAGGGCAATCAGACGATTCCGGTGCAAAAGATCCTGTCGAGCATCCGCACGCGAGCCGGCCGACCGCTCGACATCGAGACGGTAAGGGAGGACATTCACCGCTTGATCCGCACTCGCTTGTTCGTCGATGTCAAGCCGTACAGCCGGAAGGTTCCGGGCGGGCAGATCGTGATCTTCGACGTGTTCGAGCGACCCTTGATCCGTGAGATCAAGTTCATCGGCAACACCAAAATCAAGTCGAAGACCCTGGCCAAGGAAATCGACATCAAGGTCGGCGATGCCGTCAATCCGTACACCGTCAGTCAGGGCCGCAGGAAGATCGAGGAGTTTTACCAAGACCGCGGCTTCAGCAAAGTCCGCGTTCAGGTATTCGAAGGCAACAAGCCACAGGACCGGCGTGTCGTCTATCTGATCAACGAGGGACACAAACAGAAAGTCCTTTGGACACGGTTTATCGGCAATACGATTGCCGACGATGCCCGGCTGAGAACGCAGATCGAATCGAAGCCGCCGATGTTCTACATCTTCAAGGGCGAGGTCAACCGGGAGGAAATCGACAGAGACGTTGACCGGCTGACGACATACTATCGCGGGCTCGGATTCCTCAAAGCCAAGATTGGCCGCGAACTGAAGTTCGTCGCCGACGACAACTGGTTGATCCTGACCTTCGTCATCAACGAAGGCCCCCGGTTTGTTGTTGAGAGAATCTTGTTCGAAGGCAACATGAAGTACTCCGATGAAGATCTGGCCCATCAGTTGAAGCTCAAACCCGGCCAGTTCTTCAACCAGTCATCGCTGCTTCGCGACAAGGCCGACATCCAGGACAAGTACGGCAGCGTCGGGTACATCTTTTCCGACGTCAATATCGAGTCCCGCATGTACGAGGGGGAAGGAAAAGTCGACCTGGTCTACGGCATCAGCGAAGGCGACCGCTACCGGGTCGGCGACATCAACGTCGACATCGAGGGCGAGTATCCGCATACGATGGTCACCACCATTTTGAATCGCTTGTCGCTAAAGCCGGGCGACATTGTGGACGTTCGTGAGTTACGGGCGAGCGAGCGGCGGCTGCGGGCGTCGGGGTTATTTCTGGTCGATCCCAAACAGGGAATCGCGCCGAAGATCGTTTTCAGCCCCCCGCAGTTCAACGACTTCGAGACGGAAGCGGTCCGCCGGCCGCCGGGGAAGATTCGCGGTCAAAGTCCCGATGCCCCCGTCTCGCCGAACGGCGACCGCCGGGTGCATTTCATGATTCGCGGCCGGGTGTTGCCGCAAAGTCGACAACCGCCCAGGGCACAGCCCGATTCCCATACGGGACCGTACTATCCGGGTTTCCGGCCGCGAGAACAGCGGGTCGTGCGAGGTCAGAGCATCGACGGACGCGCGGTACCGTCGCTTCCACCGCGGAACCAGGGGTACGCTCCTTCCACGACGTACACCGGGCAACCGGATGCGTCATACCCAAGGGTCGCTGCCGCCCCGACGCCGGCGCCCCCGTTAATGCCGGGCAGAGGCGTCCTTAGCCCGGAATCGCCTTCCTTCGACGACTCGATGGAGACAGAGACAACCCGACCGCTGCCGCTGGGCGTGGTCGTCAATGAAGCGCCCACCGGCCGTTTCATGTTTGGCGTCGGCGTGAACTCCGACGCCGGGCTGGTCGGCTCGGCTGTGATCGACGAGCGGAACTTCGATCTGTTCCGCCCGCCGCGGAGTTGGCGAGACATCGTCAACGCCACCGCCTGGCGAGGCGCCGGACAAACGCTCCGAATCGAGGCCGTTCCCGGCACCGAAGTCCAGAGGTACATGATCAACTTCCAGGAACCGTACCTGCTGAACACCTACGTTGCGTTGGGGCTGAGCGGCTATTTCTACGACCGGCGGTATTTCGAATGGGACGAGCAGCGAGCCGGCGGCCGGGTTAGCCTGGGATATCAATTCCGGCCCGATCTTTCGGGAAGCCTCGCATTTCGCGGCGCAAGGGTCAATATCCACGACGTCGTCGCCCCCACTCTACCCGAACTGGCCGAAGTATTGGGCGACAACACCTTGTACGGATTCAGTGCCCGACTGGCACACGATACCCGTGACAACGCGTTCTTGCCGACCTCGGGCCACCTGATCGAACTCTCGTGCGAGCAGGTCACCGGCACGTGGACCTATTCGCGCGGCGAGGTCGACGTCCGCAAGTACTTCCTTTTGCACGAGCGAGCCGACGGCTCGGGCCGACACGTCGTTGGCGTTTCCGCCCGGATGGGAGTCACCGGCAGCGATACGCCGATTTACGACCGCTACTTTATCGGCGGTTTCTCGACTCTCCGCGGTTTTGATTTTCGCGAGGCGTCGCCGCGCCGCAACGGGATTCTCGTCGGCGGTGACTTCCTCATGTTGGCAAAAATCCAGTACATGTTCCCGGTCACGGCCGACGACATGCTCCACGCGGTGGTCTTCTGCGACACGGGTACGGTGGAACCGACGATCGACGATTGGTCGAACAAGTACCGGGTGGCGCCGGGTGTGGGTCTGCGGGTGACGGTGCCGGCGATGGGCCCTGCCCCGATCGCCCTGGACTTCGCCTTTCCCGTCAGCACCAACCCCGGCGACCGGGAAGAGATGTTCAGCTTCTTCGTTGGGTTCAATCACTAGACGGCAGCTTATGCGAAGCCGCGAGCGCCGGTCGCGCCCGGCGTGCCTGACGGTTTGAGCGATCTGTTTTCTGCTCCGCCCTGCGTTGCGGGCCGGCTCAATCATACTTGATCAAGCTGACGACCTTGTACTGGTCGATCTTCTTTATCCCGCCGAGCGCGACCAGCTCGATGAGGAATGCGGCACCGGCGACGTTGCCGCCGGCCTTTTCGACCATCTTGCAGCAGGCCTCGATCGTGCCGCCGGTGGCCAGCAGGTCGTCGACGATCAGGACGTTGGCGCCCTGGGGGATCGCGTCGGCATGGATTTCCAGCGTGTCGGTGCCGTATTCGAGTTCGTAGGTGTACGAGAGCGTCTCGTAGGGCAACTTGCCGGGTTTGCGGACGGGGACCAGTGCCGCGTCGAGTTGCAGGGCGATTGGACCGGCGAACAGGAACCCCCGGGCCTCCGCCGCGGCGACAACGTCAACGCCCGCATTCCGGAACGGCTCGGCCATGTCGTCGACCGCCTTGCCGAACGCCGCGGGCGCGGAAAGCAGCGTGGTGATGTCGCGGAACAGTATCCCCGGCTTGGGAAAATCGGGGATGCTGCGGATGTAGTCGGTCAGCTTCAGTTCGCTCGATTCGGACATCGTGTCGCTCCGTGGGGTTCGGCGGGAATGGGGTGTGCCCCAAGTATAAACCCTTGTTGTGTCGGTACAAGGGCCCCCCTGGTTGAAAACGGGGCGTCGATCTCGAATGGTGGACGAACGTGCGCAAGGAGGGACACGACGATGGTTGATGTCGTGGCAAAGTAGGGGGGTGCTACTCGAGGCTTTCCGCCAGCCTGGCGAGCGCTTCGGTTTCGATCTGGCGGACGCGTTCGCGGGTCAGCCCGAGGGTTTCGCCGATTTCCTTGAGCGTGCGGGGTTCGTGGTCGTCGAGTCCGAACCGCATCCTCAGGACGGTAGCCTCGCGGTTATCCATGATTTCCAATTGCCGCATGACGTGTTTGAGGTTATCGTGCTCGACGAGTTCGTCTTCGGGTGTGCGTGCCCGCTCGTCCATGATCATCTCGCCCAGCGACCATCCGGCCTCGGCCTGATCGGTTTGCGGGGTGAGGTTGTAGATGCGGATGGCTTTCTTGATGATGGGGAGCTTCTTGCGCGGCAGACCCAACACGCGTGCAACTTCTTCAGGTGTGGGCGATCGGCCCAGCTCTTCTGCCAACCGGGTGCTCGCCCTGCGCCATTTCGAGAGCAGCTCTACCATGTAGGCGGGAATACGAATCGCCTTGGCCGTATTGATCAGTGCCCGCTTGATCGATTGCTTGATCCAGTAGCTGGCGTAGGTGGAAAAACGTGTGCCGACGGCCGGGTCGAATCCTTCGACGGCGCGGAGCAGCCCGAGGTTACCTTCCTCGATGAGATCCTGAAGTCCGAGCCCTTTGCCGGTATAGCCGCGGGCGATGTTCACGACGAGTCGGAGGTTGGCGCGGACCATCCGGTCGCGGGCCTCGGTGTCGCCCTCACCGATCGCAACGGCCAACTCCTGCTCGTCCTCCGGCGAAAGGAGCGAGGTCTCGTTGATCTCGCGGAGGTACGTCTCCAAGGGGGATTGCACCGCAGCGGATTGTCGGCGTCGTGCTGTGGTTCTCATCGTGCGCACAATAAGCGAGGACTTGCAGGTTGCCTGGAGAAATCTTCGACGCCGAAGGACCTTCAACTGCAAACAAGCGACGAGGTAACGAGGTGGGCCGAATTTAGGTGAGTTTCGGGCAATACCGAAAAGAACGACCTCACCGGTATTGACCAGCCGAATCGTCAAAAAGCTACCCCCGGAGTGTGGAAGAGAAATTCCCGCGGGGCGTCCTTGCCTTCGGGTTCTTCCGGCTGTTTGGGCTATTCGGGCTCGTCGCCGGAGGTCTCTGCGGATTCTGCCGATTGATCCTCCTGGGCTGCTTCAACCTTTTTCGATTTACCCTTGGCATCCGACTTTTCGTCTTTTGCCGGCTGAACCGGTTGAATCAGGGGGCCGCTGACGCCCACACCACCTTTTAGTGAACTCTCGTCGACGACGGTGGCCGGCGGGACCTCCTCCGCTTTCGCGGCATCGGCCTCCTCGTGCGCCCATTCGACTCGCTTCCGCGACAGGCCGATCTTCCGCTCGTCCGGATCGACCCGAAGCACCTTGATCTCGATCTGTTCGCCGACTTGGACCACTTCTTCGGGGTTCTCGACCTTGTGATCGGCCAGTTCGGAGATGTGCAACAGGCCCTCCAGCCCGTCTTCCAAACCGACGAAAACGCCGAAGTTGGTGATCTTCGTGACCGGCCCGGTCACCAGTTGGCCGGGTTGGTACTTGCTGGGTATGTCGTTCGCCCAAGGGTCTTCGATTAGTTGTTTCAACCCCAAGGCAATCCGGCGGCGTTCTTGATCGACCGCGAGAACGCGGCACTCGATCTCCTGCCCCTTTTCGACAATCTCGTTGGGGTGACTGATCTTGCGCGTCCAGGACATGTCGCTGACGTGCAGAAGGCCGTCGATTCCTTCTTCGATTTCGATGAACGCACCGTAATTGGTCAGATTGCGGACCCTTCCCTTGACAATGCTCTCGGGCGGGTACCGATCGGCGACCTTGTCCCAGGGGTTTTCCTGGGTCTGTTTCATGCCGAGGGAGATTTCCTGCTTCTCGCGGTTGATTCCCAGCACGACGACATCGATCTCGTCGTCGATTTGGACCAGTTCGCTCGGATGGCTGATCCGTCGGGTCCACGACATCTCGCTGATATGGACCAACCCCTCGATTCCCTCCTCGAGCTTGACAAACGCCCCGTAGCTCATCACGTTGACGACGGTACCGCGGACGTGTTCACCGACGGGGTACTTCTCGTCGACATTTTCCCAAGGACTGGCGGTCTTCTGCTTGAGGCCTAGGGCGATCTTTTCCTTTTCGAGGTCGATGTGCAATATCTGCACCCCGATTTCTTGGTCGATGGCAAGTATTTCGGAGGGGTGGGAAATGCGCCCCCAGCTCATGTCGGTGATGTGCAACAACCCGTCGATTCCCCCGAGATCGACAAAGGCTCCGAACTCGGCGATATTCTTGACAACGCCTTTGCGGAGTTGGCCGACCTCCAACTTGGTAAGCAGCTCTGCGCGACGTTCGGCCCGCTCCGATTCAATCAGCGCCCGGCGGCTGATGACGATATTCCGACGTGCCTCGTCGATTTTCAGCACGATACACTGGATGGTGCGTCCGATGTAGTCGCCGATATCGGCCGGGCGGCGGATGTCGACTTGACTGGCCGGCAGAAAGACGTTCACACCGATGTCGACCAGCAGTCCCCCCTTGATTTTCCGCGTGACTACCCCGGTTACCACCTCGCCTTCATGGGTGCCTTGGGTAACACATTCCCAGTCAATGATCTTCTGGGCCTTGCGCTTGCTAAGCGTGATCATCCCGCGGCTATCGTCGACCAGCCCGTGGATATCCTCGACATCCTCGATGAGGACCTGAACGATTTGCCCCGGCTCGGGCAATTCCTCATCGTCGTCCCACTCGTTGCGCAGGATAATTCCTTCGCTCTTATAGCCGACGTCAACCAACACGAAATCCCCTTCGGCGCGGAGCACGCGCCCCTCGACGATCTGGTTGACGACGACGTCTTTGGTTAGGTCCCAATAATCCTCTTCCGAGAAACCCTCTTCAGCGGCTTGCAGTTCCTGCTGCCACTCTTCCTCATTGAGATCCAGCCCTCGTATCAGGTTCCGGTTGACCATAAAATCCGACGTTGTAAGGGAAACACTTGATGCCGCCCCTCCACGCAAGGGGTCATTACAAATCATCGAGTAATCCGGTAGTATAACAGATCGCCGCCCCGCCAACAATTGCGCCAACCCTCGGTCCGGCAAGGATTTTGGCATTTTTCCGGGCAACACCTGTCCCCCGAGTTACCACACTACAGGCGTACATTCTAATGGGTCGAAAGCAGGGGCATTCTTGAATATGGCCTGGAACGATCCGGCGGGGCAAACTGTGGCTGGTCCCGCAATCCCGCATGGCACTCTCGCACGCGACGCTCGACCTCCTCGATCAGTTTTCGCTCGTCAAGGGCCTTGACCTCTTTGGGCAAGATCGGCTTGCCATAGCGGACGTGAATGACGCCGAACCAGGGTAACATCCTCCCGCGAGGCCACGCAGCATGGGCGCCCTCGATGGCGACCGGAAGGATCGCCGAGTTGGAACGCACCGCCAATGCCGTGAAGCCCGGCCGAAACGGTCCGATTTCGCCGTCCGCCGTTCGCGTCCCCTCCGGAAAAACCACCACCATCTCACCCCGTTTCAGCCGTCTCAGCGATTCCTTGATCCCCGAAAGCCCCATCCCCTCGCGGTCGATCGGAATCGCGTCAAGCGACTTGATCAACCAGCGGAACGGTGCAAAGCCGAACAGCGTATTCCGGGCGAGGTAGTTCATGCGCCGACGGCTGCCCATCCCGACCAGCACCGGATCGAAATGGCTCTGGTGGTTCGACACGACCAGAACCCCGCCCTCCGACGGAATGTTGTGTTGCCCCGAGTGGCGCACTTGGTAACAGAGGATGCCCGCCAATTCCGCGAGACGGCGAAGGAATTCGTACCAGGCATCGCTGTAGAACGGGCGTTGGGACATAGCGACAGGGTATTGGGTGATGAGTGTGGGTGGTCAGTGGTGCGAGGGGAAGCTATGGGCGGCTGTCATGGTTTCTTGCTCTCAACGAGGGATTCCAGGCGATCGACGACCTCGTCGAGCGCCATGCCGTCGGTGCAGACCTCCACGGCGTCGGCGGCGGCAACCAGCGGACCGAACGGGCGACTGGAATCTTCCTGATCGCGACGCTCTTGAGCCGCCAACACTTCTTCCAAGGTGGCCGTTTCGCCCTGCGCCCGCACATCGGCCAGCCGGCGCCGGGCACGTTCTTCGGGACCGGCCGTCAGGAATATCTTACACTCGGCATCCGGAAAGACCAGCGGCCCCTGGTCGCGGCCCTCGGCTACCACGTCCTCATCACCGGCGGCGGCCGCCCGCTGCAGCTTTACGAGGTGCTGCCGGACGGCCGGATTATCTGCCGCATGGCGGGTCACGGCGGTCGTTTCCGTCGTTCGAATTGCCTCGCTGACGTCCTCGCCGTCGAGCAGGACCCTCGGGCCGACCAGTTGAATATCAACCTGTCTGGCAATCTTGGCCAGTTGCTCCGGCCGGTCCCAGTCCACGCCCTGTCTCAACCCGGCCAGCGCGACGGCCCGGTACATGGCGCCGGTATCCAGAAACCGGGCGCCCAACCGTCGTGCCAACGCCCGGCCAACGCTGCTCTTTCCGGCGCCGGCAGGTCCGTCAATGGTGATAAGCATTGTGGTGAGTGGTGAGTGGTGGGTGGAACGACTCAATTCCAAAGCCCCCGCACTGCATGCGGGGGTTTGTGTTTCCCTCTTTTCTATTGTGCCATGCTTTTTCGGGCAGGGCAACCGGATATCGATTCCAGACGACCACACTGACTACCTCAGCGCATGCCCCCGGCAGTCGACCCGTTGGCAAATTGTGGAAATTCATGCTAAACTCGCCGCACCAACAACCCGAAGGAGAAGTCCCGTGTTTCGCCTGGTAACCATTGCCGTGTTATTGGTTTCGACGTTCGTTGCTGTTGCCCTCGATCGAATTATTGTGGCCGGGGAATCACCGGACAAATGCTACCTGCTCTCGTACTTCACCCGAAACGGCGAAGACGGCTTGCACCTGGCCGCCAGCGACGACGGCATCCGGTGGACCGTGCCGCGCGACGCGTCGTATCTGAAGCCGGAAGTCGGTGGCCGACTGATGCGCGATCCGAGCATTGTCCAGGGCCCCGACGGCACGTTCCACATGGTCTGGACGACCGGCTGGTGGGTCAAGAACATCGGCTACGCCCACTCGAAGGACCTGATTCACTGGTCCGAGCAAAAGCAGATCCCAGTCATGGAACACGAACCGAAGTGCCGCAATTGCTGGGCGCCCGAGTTGTTTTACGACGAGGCCGGCAAGAAGTATCTCATCGTGTGGTCGTCAACCTTACCCGACCGGTTTGGGGAAACGGCCGCCAGCAGCGAGAGCAAACTCAACCACCGGATGTACTACACCACGACGACCGACTTCGAGACGTTCACGCCGGCGAAGCTCTTCTACGACCCCGGCTACAGCGTGATCGACGGTTTCATCGCCCGGGACGGCGACAGGTACTTGCTTTTCTACAAAGACGAGCGAATCAAGCCGAAGCCGAAGAAGGTGATCCTGATGGCCACGGCCGCGAAGCCCGAGGGCCCGTACTCGAAGCCGGCCGAGCCGATCATCCCCCGCGACTGGATCGAGGGCCCGTCGGCGATTAACCTCGGTGACAAGTGGATCGTCTACTTCGACTGCTACCGCAAAGGCTGCTACGGCGCGGCCACCTCGCCCGACTTGAAGACCTGGCAGGACATCACCGACCAGTTGAAATTCCCCGGCCGCGCCCGCCACGGCACGATTCTGCGAGTGGACCGGAAGGTGATGGACGGGCTGAAGCAGAGGTAGGGATTATTTCTTCGCCCCGTCGAGTTTCTCCCGCCTGATCGAATCGTCGATCCCCTTCTGAAACTGCTTCTGAAACTCCTTGCCGGCGTTGACCTTCTTGTCGGCTTGGTCGGGCAGATAGGGCTTCCGGCGCGGGGTGTACTCGCCACCGACCCAATGCAGATTGCGTAGTCTCGGTGAATCGCCTTGCCAGAGTTTCTCTTTGGCAGCCCCGGCCGATTTCGGCATTTTGGCCAAGGCCTTGTCGGCGGGTTGGAACATTAGTTGGGTTATTTCATCCCAGTCGGCCAGGACGGGATGCTTCGGGTCGCCCGACTTGAAATCTGCGGCGGCGAGTTCCACCTCTTGCCAGCCGGCCTTAGCAAGCGGAACGACCGCTACGTAATCGACGCTCTTCCGTCCGGCGTACGGTCGCCACTCGTTGGTCTTGATGACGACGCCGAGCCGTTCGTTCGGTTTGGTCGTTTGGATTTCGAAGGCGAGTTTCGCCCCTTTCGGGCCCATCCACTTCGGGTCGGCCGGTTTGCGCGTGGCATAGCACCAGTGATGCGGGTTGGTGGGACTCAAGCGGTACCAATCGTGAAACCCGCGCGAGAAGTCGTCGATCAGCCGGCTGGGCCGTTCGGTGGCCTTGACGCCGGCCGCCTTGAGATCCTCGGGATACGCGGCTTGAAACTCCGAGCTGAGCGTGAACGAATTGACCGGGCCGCCATGGGGCATCGGCACTTCCCGGTCCAACTCGTAAGTCACGTTGGCGAATGCGAACAGCGGTTCCTCAAGGTCCATGACCGGACACACCGCTTCCCAGGCGTCACCCGCCTCCTTTGCCTCGGTCGCCCGCCAGAACCGGTTTCTCGGGTCCCGGCCGTAGCCGTAGTAGATGTCCACCTTGGCGATCTTCTTCGAGTGATCGGGCGTCACCCGAAACAAGGGAATCCCGTCGGATTGTTTGAGAATCAATTCCGAGGCCGGTGTTGTCGGAAACGCAATCGCCTCTTTCAAATGGGCGTCGAGCCACAACGGCCGGCAGACGGCATGCTCCGGCGTGAAGCGATGATTCAGATGCGGAGCAAACGTCATCCGCTTCCTCTCGTGCGGGACTAATGCCATCGCTTTGACCGCGTTGTCCATCGGCGCGTTGAAGTCGTTCGTGGCACTGAGAAAGAGGTACGGGCATTGCACGTGGCGCGAGGAGGCTTGGCCGGCTATGGTGTTCAGATACAGTTCCTTTCCCTCGCGAACGCGGGCCCCGGTTCCTTCCAATCCCCAAAGCGGGAGCTTCGCCGCGCCGCCGACAGAGGGTACCGCCGCCTTCACCCGCCGGTCGCTCCCGGCAACCATGGCGGTAAGCTGCCCGCCCATCGAATGGCCGTAGATGCCAAGCCGGTCGGGGTCGACCTCCGGCTGTTGCTCGAGGAACGTCAGCCCGCGGCGGCAGCCGATCGTCAGCAGATACCAGTTGTTGTTTCTGGGCGAGAGCCGGTCGTCGAGGTATTTTGGGCCCGGTTTCATATTGAAATAGCCCGGGACGTTCTTCTGTGTCGGGTCGACGGCGCCCCAATCGGTATTCGGGTCGCCGGGCTTGGCATTTTCCATGGGACGTCCGCCCCAGTTGACCGACAGGGCGGCGTAGCCCCTCCCCGCGTAATACTTCACTGCGTGCAACGAAGCCCGTTGTCCGCCGCCGTGCATGTGCATGACGGCTGGCAACCGCTTGCCGCCTTTCGGGAAGGCATAGAACGCGGCCATCCGCGCCTTCCGGCCCTTGAATGTGCCGATCGTGTACAACACGTACCGGCAAACCGCGCCGCCTTCATTCCACTGGCGAATCACTTCTACATCGAGCGGGTCTTCGCAAGGATCGAAATCCGCCCACATTTGCTCAACATCGGCGGGAATCCGCGGCGTCCCACCAAGAAGTATGCCGGCCGTCAAGATCAACCCCGCGGCAGCGAATAGCCTTACCTTTGCGTTCGGTTTCACGTTCTGGTTCCTGGAATCGAGAATCGAGAATCGGGAATCGGGAGAGTATGATCTTTCCTCATTGTGTCACCGTACGCGGCCGTGTAAACCGTAAGTCCGTGGGGGGGCGGGTTGGGATCCCGCGATATTGTCGACAGCGCCTCATTCTCGCCCTCATTGCCAGTTCCGGTTCAAAGCGGTAAAATACACGGTTTTCGCCTGTTCCGCGTGACCTTCGATGGAATTTTGAAATGAGTGAAGTGCGAAACCTGGTCGTTGCCCAGAGTGGGGGGCCGACCCCGGTCATCAACAGCAGCCTGCGGGGCATTATCGAGGCGGCCGCCGATCTCGACGCCATCGGGACCGTCTACGGCGCCCGGCACGGCATCGAGGGCGTGCTGAAGGAACAGTTGCTCGATCTGTCGGCCCAGTCGGCCGAGGAGGTCGCCCTGCTGCGATACACCCCGGCAGCCGGGTCGATCGGCACGTGCCGCTACAAGCTCAAGGCTGGCCAGGATGAGGATTTCGAGCGGGTGATCGAGGTCTTCAGAGCCCACGCCGTCGGCTATTTCCTCTACATCGGCGGCAACGACTCGATGGACACCGCCGACAAGATCGCCCGGCTCGCCCACGAGCAAGGGCTGGATCTCGTCGCCGTTGGGGTACCGAAGACGATCGACAACGACGTGGGCGACAGCGAGTTCAAGCTGATCGACCACACGCCCGGCTACGGGTCGGTGGCCAAGTACTGGCTCCACATGGTCCAGAACGCCAATGAGGAGAACGCAGGCTCGTGCCCAGTCGATCCGGTCCTGGTGATGCAGGCGATGGGGCGGAAGATCGGGTTCATCCCGGCCGCGGCGCGGCTGGCCGATCCGGCCCGGGAGATGCCGCTCCAGATCTATCTGGCCGAGAGCCGCTGCCCGCTGGAAAAGCTGGCCGATCAAGTGAACGACCAGTTGCGAACCGCCGGCCGGTGTCTGGTCGTGATCAGCGAGGGGTTCGACGTTGGCGATCTCGGCGAGGTGAAGGACTCCTTCGGCCACGCGGCGTTCGGTTCCAGCAAGCTGACCGTCTCGCAATCGGTCGTCAACTACCTGAACCAGGTCGGGCTCGCCACCAAGGGGGCCGCCCGGGGGAACGTCTCGGGGACCGATCAACGGCACGCGATGCCCTACGCGTCGTCGGTCGACCTCGACGAAGCCTACTGTGTCGGACAGATGGCGGCCCAGCTTGCGGCCGACGGCCAGAGCGGCTACATGTCGACGATCCTTCGCAACGCGGGCCCTATCTACAGCGTCCGTTACGACAAGGTTCCGCTCAAGGAGGTGGCCAACAGCGAGCGGAGCTTCCCGGCCGATTGGATTGCTCCGAGCGGCTGCGACGTCAGCGACGCCTTCGTCCGCTACGCAAAGCCGCTGGTCGGCAACGAGATGGTAACCCTCCCGATGATCGACGGCCGCCAGCGTCTGACGCGGTTTGAGCCGATCTGCGCGGAGCAGAAGCTGGGGAAGTACATGCCCCAGGCGGATCGG
The DNA here is from genome assembly GCA_964547995.1 of uncultured Planctomycetaceae bacterium. GTDB lineage: Bacteria > Planctomycetota > Planctomycetia > Pirellulales > Thermoguttaceae > CAZJRB01. The sequence continues at coordinate 52,688 of CAZJRB010000002.1, forward strand.
AAATAGGTCATAGAACGGGTCGAACATCCCGATTGGAGGCTGACATGGCAAGCGTTTATCAACTGAAGGTCACCCTCACTGGCGCGAAGCCGCCCATTTGGCGGCGCATCCTGGTACCGAGCGTCATGGACCTTGGAAGCCTGCACGAGGTCCTCCAGGTCGTCATGGGATGGTCGAATTGTCATTTGCACCAATTCATTGCGGGCGGGATAACATTCGGCATGTTGGATGACGGGTTCGGCAACGAGTTCGATGACGAGGACGAGACGGACTACACACTGCGCCAGGTGCTCAAAAAACAAAAGGATTCGCTGACGTACGAATACGATTTTGGAGATGGTTGGAAGCACAAGATCGTTCTCGAAAAGATACTTCCCTTCGACAGTTCCGTGAGCGTTCCTCGCTGCACCAAAGGCAAACGGGCTTGCCCCCCGGAGGATTGCGGCGGGATATGGGGGTACGAAGAATTGATCGAGACGATTCAGGACCCTTCCCACCCGGAGCACGAGGACATGCTCGAATGGCTCGGCGGCGAGTTCGACCCGGAACACTTCGACATCGAAGAAATCAATGCGATACTGTCCGAGTAGTGAATATTGAGGAACAGTAAGGCGAGCATTTTTGTGCACAACGCAAAAAGCAGATTGAACGCTGCAAGAGATCAAAGAAGCAGGAGAAAGCCATGGCTTATTCTTTTCTAGATCTGGCAAAGGAAATTCTCAAGTCCGCCTCAACACCGCTTACCTACCAGCAAATCTGGGAGGCAGCCCAGGATGCAGGGTTGACGAAAAAAGTCTCAACGAAAGGAAAGACGCCTTGGCAGACTCTCGGTGCACGACTATATACTGAGGTTAACGATAATCCGAATTCTGATCTCATAAAAGCCAGCAAACGCCCCGCTCGCTTTTTTCTCAAGTCAAGACAGTCTGAGCTTTCAAGCGCACTTCTGAAGAAGATCGAAATTGATGAAGCGAAGAAACCCGAGCCGAAAACGTCATACAACGAAAGGGACCTACATCCGCTTCTGAGTTACTTCGCATCCGCGAACCCATCTTTCTCGCGTGGTCGGACTATCTTGACCAAGACAATCTTCCACGAGAAATCGAAACGTAGAGGCTATAACGAATGGCTGCACCCTGACGTCGTAGGTGTTTACCTCCCACTCGATGATTGGAAAGAGGATGTGATTGCATTCAATCAACTTCTCGACAATAATTCAATTCGGTTATTCTCGTTCGAGTTAAAAAAATCCATCACAAAAGGCAATTACAGAGAGTCGTACTTCCAAGCGGTCTCCAACTCGTCATGGGCACACGAAGGTTACTTGGTGGCTGCCGACGTGGCCCAAGATGATGACCTTCTCTCTGAACTCGAGCGTCTTTCAGTTTCCTTTGGAATCGGCGTCATACAACTTCGTCTGACAGATTTTGACTCGTCGTCCGCCATATTTCCAGCCCGCTCCAGAGAAACACTAGATTGGGAAACCGTCAATAAACTGTGCGAGCAAAACAAGGATTTCGAGAAGTTCGTTCAAGATGTCCGAATAGACTTTGACTCGAAGCGGTTCCACCCTTCGGAGTATGATAAGATTTTGCTGGACCCGATCAAATACATCAAAGACAAGTTGAAGATCGAACAAGCGGATTGAGAACACGCAGCAGACTGCAACGAATTCCGCCGTGAGGACACGGCGGCTCTACAGCGGATGAATTCACTAACAGGAAACAAGCACAACAGCATGATCGAACTTGAACCCAAACACGAATTCCTCGTAGGCATCGACTCGGACGGGTGTGCCTTTGACACGATGGAACTGAAGCACAAGGAGTGCTTCTGCCCGAACCATATCAAACACTGGAAGCTCCAGGGTGTGAGCAAGTACGCCCGGGAAGCGGCCGATTTCGTGAACCTCTACTCGAAAAGCCGCGGGATCAACCGGTTTCCGGCCCTGGTCGAGGTGCTCGAGTGGCTGCAACGTCGGCCCGAAGTCAAGGCACGCGGCATCAAGATCGAAATCCCGCAGTCGTTGCTCGACTGGATCGAGAACGAAACGAAGCTCGGCAACCCGGCCCTGGAGAAGGCCGTGGCCGAGACGGGTGACCCCGGGTTGACGCGGGCACTCGAATGGTCGAAGGGAATCAATGCTTCGGTCGCGGATATGGTCGAGGGCGTGCCGCCGTTTCCGTTCGTCCGCGAGAGCATCGAGAAGCTGTGCGAAACGGCCGACGTGATGGTCGTCTCGGCCACGCCGCAAGAGGCCCTGCGGCGGGAATGGGCCGAGCACGACCTGGCGCGGCACGTCGTCGGGATCTTCGGCCAGGAGTCGGGCAGCAAAGCGGAGCACCTCCGCATGGCTGCGAAGTACCCGGCCGGACACACGCTGATGGTCGGCGACGCCCCCGGCGACCACAAGGCCGCGGTCGCCAACGACGCCCTGTTCTTCCCGATCAACCCGGGCGACGAAGAGGCGAGTTGGCGGCGATTCTACGCGGAAGGAATCGACCGATTCCTTTCGGGCAACTTCGCCGGGAAATATCAGGACGACCTATTGGCCGAGTTCGACAAATACCTCCCGGAGCAGCCGCCGTGGGAGACGGAATAGCTCGGAAAAATCCGAATATCGAATGTCGAAATCCGAAACAATATCGAATATCAGAAATCTCCAATGTTCCAAAGGAGATCGCGGAAACATCTGTTTGAAACATTTGTATTTCGTATTTCGTATTTGTTTCGTATTTCGTGCTTCGGATTTCCTTCGAAAGATCAACTTTGCTAACACGTGAACACAACCTTCACTTGGAGCCAATAGAAAATGGCAGAGAAATGCGACATCGGATTGGTCGGCCTGGCCGTGATGGGCGAAAACCTCGCCCTGAACATCGAGAGCCGGGGGTACAGCATTGCGGTGTTCAACCGGACGGTCAGCAAGGTCGACGATCTCATAGCGGGCCGCGCGAAGGGCAAGCGGTTCGTCGGCTGCCACTCGCTCGAAGAACTGGTCGAAAACCTCGCAACGCCGCGGAAGATCATCCTAATGGTCAAGGCCGGCCCGGCCGTCGACGCGTTCATCGAATCGATTATCCCGCTGCTGGAGCCGGGCGACGTGATTATCGACGGTGGCAACACCCACTTCAGCGAAACGGAACGCCGCACCGAATACGTCGAGTCGAAGGGCCTGCTCTACATCGGCACCGGCGTTTCCGGCGGCGAAGAGGGCGCGCTCAAAGGGCCCGCCATGATGCCCGGCGGAAGCGAAAAGGCATGGCCCTTGGTCAAGGAAATATTCCAGGCAATTTCCGCCAAGGTTGGCCCCAACGGTGACATCCCGTGCTGCGAATGGGTCGGCCCCCGCGGCGCCGGACACTATGTCAAAATGGTTCACAACGGCATCGAATACGGCGACATGCAGCTCATCTGCGAGGCCTACTGGATGCTCAAAAACGCCTTGGGGCTGGGTAACGACGAAATCTACGACGTCTTCGCCGACTGGTACAAGGGCGATCTGAACAGCTACCTGATCGAAATCACCCGCGACATCTTTAGCGTGCGTGACGAGGAAACCGGCAGGTTCCTCGTCGACCTGATTCTCGACACCGCCGGGGCCAAGGGTACCGGCAAGTGGATGAGCCAGTTGGCGCTGGATCTCGGCGTGCCGAGCACGCTGGTGACGATGGCCGTTTACGCCCGGTCGCTGTCGGCGGCGAAGGACGCCCGCACGCGGGCGAGCAAGGAGCTGGCGGGCCCGTCCGGTAGCTACCGCGGCGACCGTGCAGAGTTCATCGAGCAAATTCGCCAGGCCCTATACGCCTCGAAGATTTGCAGCTACGCCCAAGGGTTCGTCCAGTTGCAGGCGGCGGCGATCGAGCACGACTGGCCGCTCGACTTCGGCGGTTGTGCGATGCTCTGGCGGGGTGGGTGCATCATCCGCGCCGTCTTCCTCGAACGCATCAAGGAGGTCTTCGACGCCGCCCCGAACATCGAGAACCTGCTCTTGGCACCGTACTTCAAAGAGGCGGTCGAGAAGGCCCAGGATGCCTGGCGGAACGTCGTGAAGACGGCGATTGATCTCGGCATTCCGGTGCCGGCCTTTTCGGCCGCGTTGGCCTACTACGACGGCTACCGCAGCGAGAGCTTGCCGGCGAATCTGTTACAGGCCCAGCGGGACTACTTCGGCGCCCACACGTATCGCCGCGTCGACAAGCCGGGCGAGGGGCCGTTCCACACCGATTGGCTCCGTCTGCGAAAGCAACCGGAGGAGTAGTGAGCACTGACACTTGCCCAGTACTGAGTACTGAGTAGTGAGTACTGAGTACATACCGCGCTTTGCGCATCGAGAGAAAGCGAACAACCAATGTCTGCTGAATACTTGCACAAAATGTTCAACCTCGACGGCCAGACCGCGGTGGTGACCGGCGGGGCCGGGGTCCTTTGCGGGGCGTTCTGCCAGGGGCTCATGCAGGCCGGGGCCCATGTCGTTGTGGCCGACCTTACCGAAGAAATGTGCCAAAGCCGCGTCGAAGAACTGAAACAACTCGGTACGAAAACCAGCTACTGCACGGTCGACGTCACCTCGCGCGAATCGATCGAAAGACTATTGGCCGCCGCGCTGGAGCAGACCGGCCGGGCCGACATCCTCATAAACGGGGCCGGCGTCAACGCGGGAACCAGCTACCTCGACGCCACCGACGAGGCGTGGGACCGGATCATGACGATCAACCTCCGCGGCATTTTTCAGTCGTGCCAGATCTTCGGCCGGCAGATGATCGCTGCCGGCGGCGGGGCCATCGTCAACATCGGCAGCGTCACCTCGCACCTGCCCCTGTCGCGCGTGTTCGCCTATTCCGCGTCGAAGGCGGCCGTGCTGAATCTCACCCGCAACATCGCCCAGGAGCCCGATTTTGCGACGGGCAACGTCCGGGTCAACGCGATCTGCCCCGGATTCTTCCCGGCGGAGCAGAATCGCAAACTGCTTGACGAGGCCCGCGTCGACAACATTATGCGCAACACCCCGATGCGCCGCTACGGCGAGCCGGAGGAGTTGATCGGGGCCCTGCTGCTGCTGGTCTCGCCGAACGCCGGCAGTTTCATCACCGGAACCCACATCAACGTCGACGGCGGTTTCACGGCGGCATGGTTCTAGGCTTCCAATGGAATGGTATACAGTCACGCTGGGAATATCGAATCGAGAATGTCGATGTGGATGATCACCTTCTCCTTCCCGGCCAACCACGTCCAGACGCATTGACCCGAGGCCGCCGGATACCGATACTAGGGTTTTACTCTAACTGTAACTGTGCCAACCAACGGAGGTGGCCCGATGCAACCCGCCTCCATCAACGGTAAGCCCGGCCCCCCTGATTTGCCGGGCCATTTGCTAATTCGACAGGATGCCGTGACGCTCTACGTCCCGGGAAGTGCGGGAGCCTGTTGCCTGCTCGACTCGACGCAGAGCGTCGAAACAGTACGTTCCCATGCAGAGCATGGGAACGAGGTGGAAAGGACCTGAAACCATGCACGAAGGAGATGCCATGAATGTTGTCCGAATTTGTTTGACACTTGTGATTCTTGCCCTGCTGGCGATCGCTCCGGCTGCGGCAGCCGAGAAACCGAATATCATTTACATCATGGTCGACGACCTCGGCTACGGCGACCTGGGCTGCTACGGCCAGCAGCAGATCAAGACGCCGAACATCGACAAACTCTGTGCCGAGGGGATGAAGTTCACCGATCACTACGCCGGGAGCACCGTCTGTGCCCCGTCGCGGTGTTGCCTGATGACCGGCCTGCACACCGGCCACGCCCAGGTCCGCGGCAACCGCGAAGTGCGGCCGATGGGCCAGTGGCCGCTCGAGGCCGACACCGTTACCGTCGGCAAGCTGCTCCAGAAGGCCGGCTACGAGACGGCCCTGGTCGGCAAGTGGGGGCTCGGCGGGCCCGGCTCGTGCGGCATTCCCAACAAACAAGGCTTCGATTTTTTCTACGGCTACCTCTGCCAGCGCCACGCCCACAACTATTACCCCGAGTTCCTATTCCGCAACGAGGAGCGCGAGCCGCTCCGCAACAAGATCGACAAGCCCCGCGAGGACGGCGCCGGCGTGGCCAGCAAGAAGGTCGACTACTCGCACGACCTCTGCGCCAAGGAGGCCCTCAAGTTCGTCGAACAGAACAAGGACAAGCCGTTCTTCCTGTACCTTGCGCTGACGATCCCACACGCCAACAACGAAGCCGGTAACAAGGGGATGGAAGTGCCCGACCTGGGCCAATATGCCGACAAGGACTGGCCCGAGCCTCAGAAGGGCCACGCCGCGATGATCACCCGTATGGACGCCGACGTCGGGCGGCTAATGAAAGAACTCAAGCAACTCGGTATCGACGATAAGACGCTTGTGATCTTCACCAGCGACAACGGCCCGCACGGCGAAGGCGGCGTCAACCCCAACTTCAACGACAGCAACGGCCCCCTGCGCGGCATGAAGCGGTCGCTGTACGACGGCGGCATCCGCGTGCCGTTGATCGCCCGCTGGCCCGGCAAGATCAAGCCCGGCACAACGAGCCGCCTGATCTCCGCCTTCTGGGACTTCCTGCCCACCGCCTGTGCCGTCGCCGGGATCAAGCCGCCGGAGGACATCGACGGCATCAGCTATCTGCCGACCCTGCTGGGCAAAGACGGCGAGCAGAAGAAGCATGAAGCCCTCTATTGGGAGTACGGCGGGGCAACCGCCGTACGCATGGGACCCTGGAAAGGCGTTCGCTACGGCCGGAAGAACCCCGTCCAACTCTACAATGTCGAAGACGACATCGGAGAGCAAAAGAACGTCGCCAAAGAACACCCCGACGTGGTCGCCAAAATCGAGTCGATCATGAAGCAAAGCCACGTCGACCCAAAGTAGCAGGCATATTGCGAGCATGTGGAAATCGATTTTGGAGTGCGGTGACTTGTCACCGCTTTCCTTTTTCGTAACGGTTTCCTCCCGAAACCGCGAGTTCTACAAGTAGACGTGGAAAGAAACACAAAGCGGTGACAAGTCACCGCACTCCAAGGACTTCATCATGTTACTTCGAATAACGACAATCGCTGTCGTGCTGTCCCTGGCGATTCCGCTCGCCGCCGCCGAAAACACCATCCTGCTCGAAGCCGAGATGTTCGACGACTACGGCGGGTGGGTCGACGACTCGCAGTTCATGGACCAGATGGGCTCGCCGTATCTCCTGGCCCACGGATTGGGGGTTCCGGTCGGCGATGCCACGACGGCGCTCGAAGTGCCCGCCGCCGGAAAGTATCGCGTCTGGGTCCGCACGCGCGACTGGGTTGCGACGTGGAAAGCGCCAGGCGCGCCGGGGCGTTTCCAATTGCTCGTCGATGGAAAACCCTTGAAGACCACGTTCGGTACCGAGGGCGCCGCGTGGCACTGGCAAGATGGCGGTACGATCGACCTTCCGGCCGGCAAAATCACCATCGCCCTGCACGACTTGACCGGCTTCGAGGGCCGGTGCGACGCGATCGTCTTGACGACCGACGACAAGTTCACCCCGCCGAACAAGGACCCCGAGATGGCCGCCTTTCGCCGCAAACTGCTCGGGCTGCCCGAAAAACCCGACGACGACAACAAGTTCGATCTCGTCGTGGTCGGCGGCGGAATCGCGGGCACCTGCGCGGCCATCTCCGCGGCACGCCTCGATCTCAAGGTCGCCCTGATCCAGGACCGCCCGGTGCTCGGCGGCAACAACAGCTCCGAGGTCCGCGTCTGGCTGCAAGGCGCGCGAAACAAGGAGCCCTACCCGCGAGTCGGCGACGTTGTCCGGGAACTCGAGCAGAAGAGGCACGCTCACTACGGCCCCGACAACAAGGCCGAACTCTACGAAGACGACAAGAAGCTCGACCTGGTCCGGGCGGAAAAGAACCTCTCGCTTTTTCTCTGCCACCGGGCGAACGACGTGGAAACCGCCGACGGTTGCATTGTCGCGGTGATCGCGCAGGAGACGAAGACCGGCCGCCGCAAGCGATTCGCCGCACGATGGTTTGCCGACTGCACCGGCGACGGCTGCGTCGGGGCCCTGGCCGGCGCCGATTTCGAAATGACCGAAACCGGACACATGGGCCGCTGCAATCTCTGGAACGTCGCCGACACCGGCAAGCCGTCGCCGTTTCCGCGATGCCCTTGGGCGCTCGACTTGAGCAAGAAGCCCTTCCCCGGTCGCAGCAAGGGCGGGATCCGATCACTCGGCGGGTGGTACTGGGAAAGCGGCTTCGATCACGACCCGTTCGAGAAATCGGAGTACATCCGCGATTGGAATTTCCGGGCGACCTACGGGGCCTGGGACGCGCTGAAGAACGTCGACAAGAAATACCCCAACCACAAGCTCAATTGGCTCGCCCACATCGCCGGCAAACGGGAATCGCGGCGGCTGCTGGGCGACGTGATCCTCAGCAAGGAGGACCTCCTCAAGGGTCGCAAGTACCCCGACGGCTGCGTGCCGACCGGCTGGAAAATGGACCTCCACCTGCCCAAGAAGGAGTTCGAGAAAGGCTTTGAGGGCGACGCGTTCATCTCCTACGCGATCTTCACCGGTTACCCGATGCCGTACTGGGTGCCGTACCGGTGCCTCTATTCGCGCAACGTGCCGAACCTGCTGATGGCCGGCCGCGACGTCAGCGTGACGCACGAGGCCCTCGGGGCCACACGCGTGATGCGGACCGGCGGCTGCATGGGCGAAGTGGTCGGCATGGCCGCCTCGCTCTGCAAGAAACACGACTGCGACTCTCGCGGCGTCTACAAGAACCATCTCGACGAACTGAAGGAGTTGATGACCCGCGGCGTTGGCAAGCCTACCCGAGAAAACACAGCAGGGGGCACCCGCCCCCGAACCAACACGACAACTCGATCCGGCCGGGGGCAGGTGTCCCCTCCTATATCTTCGCCGTTGAAACTTACCCCGCCCGATTGGCTGAAAACGGCCGGGCCAAACCTCGCCCGAAAGACCACCGTTACCGTCTCCGGCAGCAAGGACACATCGACCAACCCGCCTGGCATGATCAACGACGGGCGGATCGATCTGCAAAACGAAACCCGCTGGCTCAGCGACGAAAAGCTTCCTCACCAAATAACCTTCACTTGGCAGCAGCCCCAAACCATCAGCGCCGCCCGGATCATCAGCGGCTACCGCCGGGCCAACGGCATCACCGCCCCGATCGCCGGTTTCCATCTCCAATACCGCGCCGGCCCCGAGTGGCGCGACGTCCCCCAAACCAAGACCACCGGCAACACCCGCCCCGACTGGCACGCGAAGTTCCCACCAATCAAGACCGACGCCCTACGTCTCACCGTCACCGCCACCCAAACCAACATCTCGCGGATTTGGGAAGTGGAGGTGTATTATCCACCGAGTTTGCGGTAGCGCAAGCCCATGCCTCACTTGTGCGGCCTTCTCTCGCTCTGATAGAATCCGGATTGACTTTTGTTCCGCAAGAGTGAATCCCGCCGGGCAAGCCGGCGGGATTCGTGGAATATCGAATATTATTCGTTGTTCAAACCCCTCCTCTGATTGCAGCCTCGGCCGCGCTAAGTAAAGCGATCGGGATTCCGCAGAGAAAAGGTGGTTTTTGTGCGGAAAGTGGGGTTGACCCGGTTGTGGCAACGGGGTATACGGGCCCATTCTCCAACGCTTGTTCGAGTGTCTCGGCATCCGGGGACTCGCATCCGGATTTTTTGCATCCCACCTTACGTTCCGCGGCATCCCGCGACTGTGGTTGCCCGCGGCGAATGGAGGCAAACCCCATGGTGTTTTCATCTCACAAGCGGCACGACGCCGGCGGCACGGGCACACGGGGAATCAACGTTCGCCGCTGCCGCCGGCTTGCGTTCGAGCCGCTCGAGGGCCGGCGAATGTTGTCGGTGGTCCCCGTCGAGCTTTCCGGCGTCATCATCAACCCGGCCGATCTCGAGCCGGAACGGACCGCCGTCATCAACGGCACGATGTTTTTCGTGGCCGAGGACGCCGCCAACGGACGCGAACTCTGGAAAACCGACGGAACCGTCAGCGGGACGGAGATGGTGAAGAACATCGCTCCCGGCGGGGCCAGCTCCAACCCCGAGCACTTGACGAACGTCAACGGAACACTCTTCTTCACGGCGGACGACGGCGCCAACGGGCGAGAACTCTGGCGCAGCAACGGCACCGAGGCAAAGACCCTGCTGGTGCGAAACATCAGTCCGGGCAGTTCCAGCTCCAATCCGGAGCAGCTCACCGACGTCAACGGGACGCTGTTCTTCACGGCGTACGAAGGCACCCACGGCCGCGAACTCTGGAAAAGCGACGGCATCGCCTCGGGCACCGTACTCGTGAAAGACATCAATCCCGGCGGGGCCGGTTCAACACCCCTTTACCTGACCTGTGTCAACGATACCGTTTTCTTCTCGGCCGAAGAGCCCATCTGCGGCCGCGAACTCTGGATGAGCGACGGGACGGCAGCCGGTACCGTGATCGCCGCCAACATCGCGCCGGGTAGCGCCAGCTCCAATCCGATGAACCTGGCCGACCTCGACGGCACGCTCATTTTCACGGCGGAAGGACCCACGGGGCGAAAACTCGAGGCCCTGACGCCGGTGCAGATCGTCGACGACGGGGATGCGGGCTTTAGCACGGTCGGGAATTGGTACCACTATTTCGGCCTGGGATTCGAGGGCGACCTTCATTACAGCTTCAAGGGCATGGGATTGGATGTGGCCTCCTGGAATTTCACGGTTACGCCGGGGCGGTATCAAGTATCGGCAACCTGGGCTCCCTATCCAAACCGGGCGACCAACGCGCCTTACACGATATACGACGGCACAACGAGTTTGCAGACGGTGCGGGTGAACCAGCGGGCCACGCCGAATGACTTCAGTGACCAAGGGGCCGCCTGGGAGACCCTGGGTACCTTTACCATTGCGAGCGGTACGCTGCTGGTCGAGCTTTCGGACAACGCGAACGGTCTGTTGATTGCCGACGCCGTCCACATCGAGCGAGTGGGCGACATGCCGCCGACGCAGATCATCGACGACGGGGATCGAGGCTTCAGCACGGTCGGGGCCTGGTACCACTATTTCGGCCTGGGCTTCGAGGGCGACCTTCACTACAGCTTCAAGGGTACGGGATTGGACGTGGCTTCCTGGGTTTTCACGGTTACGCCGGGGCGGTATCAAGTGGCGGCAACCTGGGCCGCTCATCCGAACCGGGCGACCAACGCACCTTACACCGTCTATGACGGCGCAACGAGTTTGCAGACGGTGCAAGTGAACCAGCGGGCCGCGCCGAATGACTTCAGCGACCAAGGGGCCGCCTGGGAGACCCTGGGCACATTCGACATCATGAACGACACATTGATGGTGACTCTCTCGGACAATGCCAATGGCCTGTTGATTGCCGACGCCGTCCGCATCGAGTGGGTGGGCAAACTCCCGACGACCCAGATCGTCGACGACGGGGATGCGGACTTCAGCACGATCGGAAATTGGTACCACCATTTCGGCCTGGGCTTCGAGGACGACCTTCATTACAGCTTCAAGGGTGCGGGAGCGGACGTCGCTTCTTGGAGTTTCGCGGTTTTGCCGGGGCAGTATCAAGTGGCGGTAACCTGGGCTCCCTATCCGAACCGGGCGACCAACGCGCCTTACACGGTCTACGACGGCGCAACAAGCCTGCAGACGGTTCCGGTGAACCAACAAGCGACACCGGACAGCTTCAGTGACCAAGGGGCTGCCTGGGAGACGCTCGGCTCCTTTGCCGTTACGGGCAACACGCTGTTGGTAACGCTTTCGGACAATGCGAACGGCCTGTTGATTGCCGATGCCGTCCGCATCGAGCGAACAGACGTACTGTTGCTGGCGGCCGACGGCGAGGTGTTTCCTGCCGAAGAGGCGGCCGCTTTGACCCGGCCCGACCTGCAGCCGATCGTCACCGAGGCAATCGCCAATTGGGCCGGCGCGGGACTTGCGGCCGAACAGATCGAGGCATTGCTGGCGGTCGACTTCCTTGTCACCGACCTGCCCGGCGCACAGATCGGTTTGGCCACGCTCGACGCGGTCTATCTCGATATCAACGCGGCCGGCCACGGCTGGTTTATCGACCCGACGCCCGGCAATAACGAGGAATTCAAGGCCGGCGACAATGGCGAGCTGGTGGCCGTCGACCGCGAGACCATGGATCGGATGGACCTGCTAACGGTCGTCTTGCACGAATTGGGCCACGTGCTGGGGCTTCCGGACCTCGACCCGTCGCCCGGCAGTCTCATGAGCGGCACCTTGGGGACCGGCCTTCGCCGCGAGCCGGGAGTCGAGGAGATCGATGCCCTGTTCGCCCGGCTCTAGGCGGTTTCAAGCGGAGGGGGAGCCTTGACGGGCTTGCACCGCCGGCGATTTTTGATATGATTAACGATACTTCGGTTCCGTTTTACCGATTCGGGGACGTAGCTCAATTGGTTAGAGTACCGGACTGTCGATCCGGTGGTTGCGGGTTCGAGTCCCGTCGTCCTCGCTCGCTAAACGAAAGCCCGGTAACCACTTACGGCTGCCGGGCTTTTCTCTTGCGCCCACCGGACTGCCATCTGCCTACTGGTCTGCCGTGGCAGTTTCAGCGTTCACAAATTCCACTTGAACCCTGCGCTAAGATACCGTGAGCGACACAATGTGCATCAAACTTGACGACGATCTGTCCGTTCTGCTGCCTAAGGACTGGGCCGATTGGGTGCCTGTCTCCCAATAGATCACAATCATTCAGAAAATGTAGCGATTGTTGACAATCGACAGATAGTCCCAAATGCTCGTGGCAAGTGAGACACGTTGGAAAATGGCCCTGTTTGGCGTACCGGACTTCCACCCATTCCCGCCGGACGCGATGTTTCTCACCAATAAACCGTTCCGGAGAAAGAAGGCCGTGACAAGTGCTCAGCGTTGTTCCAACTCCGCCATGACGTACGGGCCCTCGGGAATCACCGCGATCTTGGCGTCCGGGCCGTATTCGGCCAGGGCATCCGCCACCGCCGACTCGACGCTTTCGGCCGGTTCGACGTAGAGCCGGCGAAGCGTTTCGGCCGGCAGCCCCCCGGTCACCACCTTTACCTTGGCCTTGCGGTACACCCGGACGAACTCCTCGAGTTGCCACTGGTTCATGACGAAGTAGTCGGTGTGCAGAATGCGGTGCATGAACTTGTCGAGCGAGGAATTGTCGTCGTAGAGGCTTTGGAACTCCGGGCTGCCTATTCCTTCGGTCATGCTCGCGGCCATGACGATCGTACCTCCCGGTTTGAGAATTGCCAACGCGGCGACCATGCCTTTGATCGACTGGTAAAACGTCGTGTCCAACGGATAGCCGGCCGAGCTGGTCACGACAATATCGACCGGCTCGGGTACGGTGTCGGTCACCGGGTTGCGGGCCTTTGCGACGCCGCCGGCAAAGGCTGCTTCCATGTCGCCGGCGGCCACGGCCAGGATGTTCCGCCCGGCATCGATGACGACGTTGACGATGAAATCGCAGCCGGCCATCCGGGCAATCGCCGTGCTCTCCTCGTGAACCGGGTTTCCTTCGAGACGTCCGCTTCGGGCGTTGGGATGTTCGAGGAAGCCGGGCCCGTGCCAGACCTTGATTGTTTCCAGGGCGGCGATTCCCGGGCAGATCAGCTTTCGCCCTCCGGAAAATCCCGCCATGAAGTGCGGCTCGATCAGACCGGTTGTCATCTTCAAGTCCGATTCGACGTAGCGCGAATCGATCCAGACGGGCACGCCGCGCGGGCTTTCGCCAAGGTAGGTGTGTTCCGCAAGCGACCGTCCGTCGTGGTTCTCGATCCGGTAGTTTTCGGTCACGCACGGGCCGAGCATCTCTCGCATCTCCTCCGGCGTGCCGGGACGGTGCAGACCGGTGGCCACGAGAATCAGGATCTGATCGCGCGGGATGCCGCTCTCTTCGAGTGTCTCGAGAATCGGCGGCAGGATGATCCGGTTCGGAACGGGGCGCGTGACGTCGCTGATCACCACGCAGGCATTGCGGCACCCACCCTCGTGCCCGCCATGAGCCAGTTCGGCCAACGGGTGCGTACCGATTGGGTGTGAAAGACCTTCTTCAACGGCTGCCTTCGGATCCGACAGGGGTGCGGCCGGTTGGTACTGGAGGCACTTAACGACATTCCCCTCGGGCAACTCCACCTCCATTCCGAACCGGCCATATTCCAGACGGACCCGCATGGTTGGGAACTCCTTCGCGCGGTGGAACCGAACGGTTCATCAAGACACCAAGAAAGACACCGCTGGGACCCGCGAGGGTTTCAACGCCGGAAACCGAAAGTCCGAGCTACTTCTTTTTCTCCTCCTCCGCAGGGGCGGCAGCTTCGCCTTCGGCCGCTTCGGTAGTCTCTTCTTCTTCTTTCTTCTTCTTTTTCTTCTTCAACGCGAGCTTGTACACCCGAACCTTCGGCAAACCGAAGGGGCTGTCGCCCTCCTGCCACCGGTCGGCGGCCTGTAGGCGTTGGATTCGTTCGGCACGGGTGAGAACGCTTCGGTTTCGGACCAGCCCAGTTCGGATTCGGAGGCTTTTGTCCATGGTCATGACAATCTCCTCATGTCGTCATTGCGGCGGAGTCGGCCGTGAAACGCCATAGTATAGGGGGATATGGCGAACGTTGCAAGTGTTCGTGGGATGTAAGCGAGCCGGTGTTCACCAGACCACCCTCCGCATGCTATAACGTGCCAAACGGAGGAGATCATGGCCGGGAACGGAAAATCGGGAGAGAATCGCCTGAAATACAGCGGTTCTCCTCGTTTCCTGATGTGCATTCGGTTGATGGGCGCCGCCTATTGGTCGTTGTTGACGGTGGTGCTGTTGGTTCCCGATCCGCTTGCGTTGTTCGGAATCGAGCCGGTTGCGGGACCCTCGGGCTCGGGGGTGCATTTTCTTCTTTTTGCCCTCCTGGGAACCCTCGTTCTGGCAAGTCGGCTACCCCTACCGGATATCCTCATGGCACTTATACTGGTCACCTACGCGGTCATTACCGAACTGCTGCAATCATTCGTGCCTCCGCGAACCGTCGAGGCAAGAGACTTCACCGAAAACCTCCTGGGGTTGGGTGTTGTATACATCATTAGATGGGGATTCCGGAAATGGTCTGCGACTGGACGGGGAGCCTAGCAACGGACTATTGACAACGGGACCTTAGCGTACAATTAACACTAAGCGTCCGCGAGAAGACACGAGGCAACCATGGGCACGCTCGAAGGGCTCTACAAACCGGCTTTGGGGCTCCTGACCGACCTTTACGAACTTACAATGGCCTACGGATACTGGAAGGCCGGAGTCTGGGAACGCGAGGCCGCATTCCACCTGTTCTTTCGGGAAAACCCGTTCCAAGGGGGGTTCGCGATCGCGGCGGGCCTGGCCAATATCACCGATTATATCGAGAATCTCCGATTCGACGCCGCCGACATTGACTACCTGGCCACCCTTCGCGGCAATAACAACGAGCCGCTTTTCGAGCCCGAGTTCCTCGAGTTTCTTCACGCCATGCCGTTTCAGTGCGACGTGGACGCGATAGCAGAGGGAACCGTCGTCTTTCCCCACGAACCGCTCGTTCGCATCCAGGGTCCCTTGATACAGGGCCAGATTGTCGAAACGGCCTTGCTGAATATGATGAACTTCCAGACGCTCATTGCGACGAAGGCCGCCCGGGTGGTGATGGCCGCGGCGGGCGATCCGGTGCTCGAATTCGGGCTCCGGCGGGCCCAGGGAGTTGACGGCGGGCTCTCGGCGAGCCGCGCGGCCTACGTCGGCGGGTGTGCCGCCACGTCGAACGTCCTGGCCGGACGCCTCTACGGAATCCCTGTCAAGGGAACCCATGCCCACAGTTGGGTTATGTGTTTCGACGACGAACTCGACGCATTTCGGACCTACGCCGACGCCATGCCGAACAACTGCGTGTTCCTGGTCGATACGTATGACACGCTCGAGGGCGTCCGCAAGGCCGTCCAGGTCGGACGCGAGCTGCGCGAGCGGGGCCACGAGATGGCCGGCATCCGACTCGATTCCGGCGACCTCGCCTACTTGAGCATCGAAGCGCGAAAGATTCTCGACGAGGCCGGGTTCGAGAAGGCCGCCATCGTTGCCTCGAACGATCTCGACGAACACATCCTCACCAGTCTCAAGGACCAGGGGGCCACGATAGGCATCTGGGGCGTGGGGACCCGCCTGGCCACCGCCTACGACCAGCCGGCGCTGGGCGGCGTGTACAAGCTCTCGGCCGTGCGCCGTCCCGGCGAGCCGTGGCAGTACAAGCTCAAACTCTCGGAACAGGCAATCAAGGTCTCCAACCCCGGTATTCTCCAGGTCCGGCGCTACCTGAACGATGGCGAAGCAATCGGCGACGTGATCTACGACGTGCAGCACCCGATCGACGGCGACTGCACGATGGTCGATCCGTTCGATGCGACCCGGCGCAAGAATTTTTCGGCCGGCACGGAAAGCGCGGACCTGTTGGTGCCGATCTTCCGCGAGGGAAAGCGTGTGTACGATGTCCCGCCGCTGGGAAAATCGCGCGACCGTGCGAAGCGGCAACTCGCCGCGTTCCATGGCGGAGTCAAGCGGTTCGTCAACCCGCACCAATACCCGGTCGGCTTGGAAAAGGGGCTCCACGACCGCAAAACCAAGTTGATTCTCCAAGCCCGGGGGGGGCAAGCATGACACACATCCGAGTCGGCGCCGCCGCTTTGAACCAGACACCGATGGACTGGGACGGCAACCGGGAGAACATCCTGCGGGCGATCGCAGCCGCCCGCTCGGCAGGCGTGAAAATCCTCTGCCTACCCGAACTCTGCATCACCGGTTACGGTTGCGAGGACGCCTTCCAAGGGCCCGGGTTGCAGGCGACGGCCCTGGACGTCCTCCGGGAGATCGTCCCCGAAACCCAAGGGATGTTGGTTGCAGCGGGACTTCCCTTGTTGCACAAGAACGTGTTGTTCGACGGTGCCTGTCTGATGGTTGACGGGCGAATCGCCGGCTTTGTCGCAAAGCAATTTCTTGCCGGCGAGGGGCTGCACTACGAGCCGCGATGGTTCACGTCGTGGCCACGCGATATCCGCGATACGATTACCCTCGGCGGCGATGGCTACCCTATCGGCGATCTCGTCTTCGATTGCGGCGGCGTGAAGATCGGTTTCGAGATCTGCGAGGACGCCTGGGCGGCGAATCGCCCCGGCGGAGAAATGTCGACTGCCGGCGTCGACGTGATACTCAATCCCAGCGCCAGCCATTTTGCCTTCGGCAAGTTCGAGGTCCGCAAACGGCTGGTTGCCGAGGGGTCGCGGGCGTTCGGCGTAAGCTACCTCTACGCGAACCTGCTGGGAAATGAAGCGGGACGAGTGATCTACGACGGCGGGTGCCTGATCGCTTCGACCGGCGGGTGGCTTGCGCAAGGCCCCCGTTTCTCGTTCGAACCGGTGAACCTGACGACCGCGGTGATCGACGTGGCGGCGACGCGGATGCGGCACGCACGGGCGGGAACCTTTCAGCCGGAACGCAACGGCGCCGACCGTGCCGTTGTTGCCTGCGACTTCACCTGGCCCGACATTGAACCGGAGGTTGCCGCCGTCGAAACGGCCGGCTGGGAGAGCAGCCCGCGGCTGAAAGAGGAGGAGTTCACCCGCGCGATTGCCCTCGGCCTGTTCGATTATCTTCGCAAGAGCCGCTCGCACGGGTTCGTGGTCAGCCTCAGCGGCGGCGCCGACTCGTCGTCCACCGCGTGTCTCGTGTCGCTTATGGCCGAGATGGCGTGCGAAGAGCTGGGTGAGGAGGCGTTCAACGGTGCGCTCCGTTACATCCCCGCTTTGCAGCAGGCGCACACGCACGGAGACCGCGTGCGTGTACTGCTGCACTGCGTCTACCAGGCGACCCGCAACAGCAGCCGGTCGACCCGCGACGCCGCGACCTCGTTGGCCGGGGCCTTGGGGGCCGAAATGTCCTGCCTCGAAATCGACTCGCTGGTCGAGGGTTACGTCTCCGGCATCGAGGGGCAACTCGGGCGAAAACTCACCTGGGAACACGACGATGTAGCGCTGCAAAACATCCAGGCCCGGGTCCGGGCGCCGAGTGTGTGGCTGATGGCCAACGTGAAGAAGGCGTTGCTGCTTGCCACCAGCAACCGCAGTGAGGCGGCCGTCGGCTACGCCACCATGGACGGTGACACCTGCGGGGGCCTAAGCCCGATTGGCGGAATCGACAAGGCCTTCCTCCGCAACTGGCTGCGATGGCTCCAGGCGGAAGGACCGGCGGGTCTGCACCCGATTCCGGCGCTTGCGGCGGTCAACGACCTGGCCCCGACGGCCGAACTCCGCCCGTTGGAATCGAACCAGACCGACGAGGACGACCTGATGCCCTACCCGGTCCTTGACGCGATCGAGCGGGCGGCCATCCGCGACAAGCAGGCGCCGCTCGATGTCTTCCGCCTGATGCGATCGCAGCATTCCGAATACACCGTCGAGCAGATTCACCTTTGGGTCGAGCGGTTTTTCCATCTCTGGTGCCGCAACCAGTGGAAGCGGGAGCGTTACGCCCCGTCGTTCCATCTCGACGACGAGAACCTCGATCCGAAGACCTGGTGTCGTTTTCCGATCCTCTCCGGCGGGTTCCAGCACGAATTGGAGCAGTTGCGGGCGTACGTGGAGCAACTCGGCGAATAATTTCCCCGACGGTTCGGGCATGCGCGCAGCACCCTAGAACAACCATTACCGACAGTCGCTTATCCCGGGAGCGGGTATCCCCTCCTATTATACTTTGGTTCAAAGCCGTGCAAGTCACCAGCCCATATCCTGATGTGTCCGCCCGACTACTTCGGGATCGAATACGAGATCAATCCGTGGATGAGCCGAAGGCGGCCGGCCGACCACGATACGGGCGTTCGGCAGTGGGAGCTTCTGCACACCTTGTTGGAAAAGGAAGCGGGGGCCGAGATCTCGTGCCTGAGCCCCGTGAAAGGACTGCACGATCTCGTCTTTACTGCCAACGCCGCCGTTGTTGCCGGCGACCTGGCAATCCTGTCGCGTTTTCGGCACCGCGAGCGGCAGGGCGAGGAGCCGATCCACCGGCAGTGGTTCACCGAGCACGGATACCGCATCTACGACCTGAAGGCCGAGGCAGCATTTGAAGGGGCGGGCGACGCGCTGTTCTGCGGCGAAACCCTGTTTGCCGGCTATCGCATCCGTAGCGAAATCCAGGCGATTCAGGAAGTCGCCGAAGTCCTGGGGTGTTCCGTCGTTCCTCTGGAGCTGGTGGATCCTCACTACTACCACCTCGACACGTGCTTCTGTCCGCTGGCTCCCGGGGTCGCCGTTTATTATCCGCAGGCGTTCGACACATACGGCCGGCAGGCGATGCAGAAATGGATTGACGACCTGATCGGCGTGAATGCGGCCGAAGCAAGCCGGTTTGCGTGCAATGCCGTCGTGGTCGGGCAGACCGTCATCACCGGGGCCGGCTGTCCGGAATTGCACCGGGAACTGCGCGGCCGCGGTTTCACGTCCCACGAGACGCCGCTCGACGAATTCATCAAGGCCGGCGGGTCGGCGAAGTGCTTGACCTTGCGGCTGGATGGCGAAGACGCCTCCTCGTGGAAACCGGCATAACGATGGCGCCGGAATCAGAACTCGATCTCGCCGATCTTGACGGTTTCTTCTTTTTCTTTCAGGCGGACGGTGACCGACTTGCGCTGCTGGTTCGCGCGGCCGAAGTTGGTGAAGACGTCCATCTGGACGGTCACTGCGCCGAGGAGCTTGACGGCGTCGCTGCCGTAGTAGTTGGCCTTGACGGTGTAGACGCCCGGCATGGCGCGGCGGACCATGTACTCCTCGGGGCCGTAGCCGCCGGTGAAGTCGTCGCTCACCAGCCCGCCGATGGTCGTTCGGTTGTGGCTGTAGTCGGCCTGTTCGCCGGAGGGCTCGATCACCCAGAGGTCGATGTCCGTGTTGTCGGCGTGCCAGGTCATGACGATTCGGATGTCGACGTCCAGCGGCTTGATGAGGCGCTTGTCGAGCGGGATTTCGTTGACGCCGGCGGCCTTCGCCTTCGGGATGATCGCGTTGAGTTCCTCCAGGGCGATCAGCTCGATCTCCGTGAAGCGGTCGTCCCAGCGGCCCATCACGACCTTATTGAGCAGCTCCATCGCCCGGGCGTATTGCTCTTGCTCGGCCAGGACCAGGGCCAAGTCGCGGTAGGACTGCGGCTCTTCGGGCCGGAGCTTCAGGACCTCTTCGAAGGTCAAAACGGCCAGATCCAGCCGGCCGGTCTGGGCCAGCCGATGGGCGAGCACCCGCAGCAGCGATGGGTTCTCCAGCTCCAGTTCGGCGATGTTGCTGAGGACTTGCAGCTCCAGTTCCTTTTCGCCTTTCTGAGCGAAGAAATCGGCGCAATCGAGGAAGAAGGCGGGCGAGTCGCCGAACTTTGCGCGGTTCTTCATGTAGATGTCGAACGCCGCTTCCGGTTTCGCGGCCTTGAGTTCCTTCATGTAGGGCGTTTTGGGGTCCCAAGGCTTGATGGCAATTTCGCCCTGCCTCTGCCCTGGCAGCAAGTCAACAATCTCTTCGTGGACTCCCTGGGCCTGGAGGACATCGAGACGTAGTCGAGTTGCCCCCCGCGCGGGAGCAGGCAATGCGTCGTCATCCGGGAGGGCTTCCATTGCTGGTGCCGGTTCTTTCGCCGGGGGTGCGAAGGGGTCCTCTGCGGCGGGTGCGCGTGCGGGCGCCGCACCGCCGGGCGCGGGTACTGCGGGCTCGGGAGCTGCTTCGCCGCCGGCGGGGATTCCAAACGGATCGCCTGCAGGTATGGCTTCCTTCTCAGCCGTTGCTTTGTACTTGAAGTTCTTGGGGTACTTGAACCTTGTCTCCCACCACTTGACGCGTTCCTGCCACATCGCCAGCACGGTCTTGAGCTTGTCTTCCTTCTGCTTCTTCTGCTGGTGCTCGAGGGTGTCGATCCGCCGCATGTACTCTTCGCGCATTTTGGGCAGCGATTTGGGCGGGGCGATCTCGTGCTCGACGTACTGCTCGAGCGAATCGAGGACGATCAGCGACGTAAATGGCGTGACCAGCCCGTACCGCTTGCCCAAGGCGACGATCTCCTCCTCGTTGCGTTTCTGGAAGACCATCAGGTCGGCCAGTTTCTTCTGTGCCCAGAGCCGTGCAAGCAGCGTGCCTTCGGCAGTGTCAGCCCGGGAGATGTTGAAGGACCGCGATTCGGACTTCTGGCCGGGGAAGCCGTAGTCGAGCTTCACGGTGGCGGTTGGGCCGATGAGCTTTCCAACGAGCGTGAACCGTTCGGTGACCGGCTCGGGGATGTCGGGGTACACGTCCTCGGCGTGTCCGTCGCTCTTGGCTGAAAGAAACGAAAAGGGCGAGACTCCAAAGGCAACGTCCTCGTCGGCGACCCGTTTGAGGTTGAAGTACCGGCCCCCCGTCTTCATCGCCAGATTGCGCAGAAAGGCGTGGTCGGCCGTCGCGTTGTTCGAAACGGCGTAGACGGGTGCGTCGAATCCGCTTGGCGAGTCCTTGCCGAAAGTGGCGACCCCATCGGAGAAAAGCAGATAGAAGTCAGGCGTCCGACCACCCGGGCGCGGACTGATCGCTCCCATCTGCGTACCCCCGTCATATTGCACCTTTCGGAGTTCCGCAATCACCGGATGGATTCGAGGGGGAAAGACCACCTTCTTGCCGTCGGTTGGATATTGTGGAGGTCGTCGAGAGAATCGCTTCGCCGGCTCGGCGCGGTTTCGCAGCACTACCAGGTCGACCGTCACATACTTGTTGTGAAGGTATTCTTCCAGCAGGGAGATTTCCCGCTTGTGATCGGTTCCGCCGCGGGAGCCGGAGGCGTCCCAGTAGATCACCACGTGCTTCGGCGCAGGCGAGGCGTACTTCCGCTCCGGGATCGCCGGAAAGTCGTGGATGCAGAAGTAGACCTGGCCGTCGGGGGCCTTCTCGACGAGGACGTTCTGCTTGTCCACGTCGGGCAAGGCGATGATCAGGTCGCGGACCGGCGAGAAATCCTTCTTGGTCGCTTCGGCCACGTAACTGTCGCGCCACTTCTCGAATCCGAAGCCGGCCAGGTCGCCTTCGGCCACCTTGGGGGCGGCCTTCGGCTTGACCACTTCGATTCGCAGCTTGAAATCGGGGATTTTGGCCTTGTATTTCAGCGGCAGGTGATAGGCGGTCGGCTGCCGCTTTCCGCCGAGCAGTTCGGTGACGTAGTCTACGCGGATCGTCCGGCTTCCCTTGGCCGGGATCGGGAACACGCGGGTCTTGAAGTTGTTGCCCTTGGTCCACTCGACCAGCCCCGGGTCGATCCCCTGGCGTACGATCTTCTCGAAGACCTCGCGGGCCTTGTGCTTCTGGACCGCGACGCCGTCGATCATCTTTCCTTCAATGTCCAGTGCGTAGCCGCTGACAGTGGACCCCTCCGGCAGCGGGAAGTAGAGATCACCCTCCAGGACACGATCGCTCGGGTTGTAAAAGGTCATCGTGGTGGTCGTCTCGGCCACGTAGCCGAAGATCCGCACGTCGATGTCCACTTTCGAGAGCCCGAGCGGTTCGGACTTTTGCGGTCCCTTGACCATCAGGGCCGGCGGCACGGTCTGGGCGGACAGCACGGATGAGAGGGCCAAAATTACAAATAGCGGCGTTAGGGTCTTCATGTTCGAGGGCTCCTTCTATGGGAGATTCGCTGAATAGCGTCATCAGCTTAACGTTCTTGCCCCGTGGGCACCAGGGGTTGCCACCGGCAGAAATTCGCCGGCCACGGCATCGCCATCGCGATATTGGACGCCCGATAGGTCGAAGAAGTTCCCGCTCTCCCCGCCGGCACGGGGCCGCATATTCGACCCGGACGTTGTCGCGGATTACCTCGCCCACCAGTCCGGGAAGCGGTGGCGCCTTGGGTAACCATGTCAACCGTGGCACACCGTTCGGCTGCGCGCGGTGCTTGCAAGCCCTTGCCAAAGAGCCGGTTGCCACACATACCGCAGCTTGATATGATGGCTTCTTCCTTACGTGTCTGCAATATTCAATATTCTTCAAATCTGCCAAAATGCTTCGGAGATAGCCATGGATCCGAGACAATTCAGGGACATCAATCCAGGGGAACGGATACTCATGGGGCCGGGGCCGAGCGACGTGCCGGCACGGGTGTTGCAGGCCATGTCCGCCCCGTGTATCGGCCACCTCGATCCCTATTTCCTCTCGGTGATGGACGAGACGCAACAGCTCCTGCGGTACTTGTTCCAGACCGACAACGCCCTGACCATCCCCGTTTCCGCCACCGGCAGCGCCGGCATGGAAACGTGTTTCGTCAACCTGGTCGAGCCGGGCGACTCGGTGATCGTTTGCGTCAACGGCGTGTTCGGCAACCGCATGTCGGATATCGTGGGCCGGATTGGCGGAAAGCTGACGCGCGTCGACGCCCCGTGGGGACGCGCGATCGACCCGGAAGACGCCCGCAAGGCCGTGAAAGAAGCGAACCCGAAGGTGCTGGCAGCGGTCCATGCCGAAACCTCGACCGGGGTCTGCCAGCCGCTGGAAGATCTAACCGCGATTGCGAAAGAGGCGGGCGCCCTGTTTCTGGTCGACACGGTCACGTCGCTCGGCGGGATTGAAGTCGCCGTCGATCGGATGGGGATCGACGCCGTCTACAGCGGCACGCAGAAATGCCTGTCCTGCCCGCCGGGCTTGTCGCCGATCTCGCTGAGCCCGGCCGCACTTGAAACGCTCAAAAACCGGAAAAGCCCGGTCGTGAGCTGGTATCTCGATATGAACATGGTCGCCAACTATTGGGGCGCCGAGCGGAAGTATCACCATACCGCGCCGGTCAACATGATCTATGCCCTGCGCGAGGCAGTGCGGATCATCGCCGAGGAGGGACTCGAAAACCGTTTCGCCAGGCACTGGCTCAACCACCGCGCCCTGGTCGCCGGGCTCGAGGCGATGGGGCTCTCGATGCTCGTCGCCGAATCTGAACGGCTGCCGATGCTCAACACGGTTTGCATTCCCGACGGAGTCGACGACGCGAAGATCCGCAAGACGCTGCTTAAGGATTTCGGCATCGAGATCGGCGGAGGGCTCGGCGATCTGGCCGGGAAGGCCTGGCGCGTCGGGCTGATGGGCCACGCCGCCCGGCCAAAGAACGTCGTCCTGTTCCTCGCCGCACTCGAAACCATCCTCAAGGCCGAAGGGGTTCCGGTCAAACCGGGCGCACTCGAGGCCGCGGTAGGGGTATATGGTGGATAGTAGATGGTGAATAGTCGCGTGAAGTTCTCTGTACTCCGTACCGAGTAACGAATACTGAGTACTGTTCCGGTAGCGGTCACATGATTGACACCGAGTTACTTCACGAACTCAAGCGGATTGTCGGCGCCGGGCGCGTCTCGACCGGCCGTGCGGGGGCGGAGGTTTATTCCTACGATGCCTCGTTGGCCGTCGGCCTGCCGGATGTTGCGGTTTTGCCGGGCGATACGGAGGAGATTGCGGCGGTCGTCCGTGCGGCGACTCGGGCACGGGTGCCTTATGTGCCCCGGGGTTTCGGTACGAACCTTTCGGGCGGAAGCATCGCGGCCGGCGGCGGTCTGGTAATCGAGCTGTCGCGGCTGAACCGCATTCTCGACATCCGGCCGGAAGGGCGGTATGCCGTTGTGCAGTCCGGCGTGACGAACCTGGAGCTGCAAAACGCCCTGGCCCCGCTGGGGATGTTCTATGCCCCGGACCCGGCCAGCCAAAAGGTCGCCACGCTCGGCGGCAACGTCGGCGAGAACTCCGGCGGACCGCATTGCCTGAAGTACGGCGTCACCTCGAACCACATTCTGGGCATGACGGTTGTCCTGCCCGGCGGCGACGTGCTGAAAACCGGTGGGGCCGCGCTCGATCCGCCCGGCTATGACCTCCGCGGCGTGCTCGTCGGCAGCGAGGGCACCTTGGGGATCATCACCGAATTGATCGTCCGCATCCTGCCGTCGCCCGAGTCGGTCATAACGCTCCTGGCCATTTACGACGACAATGCGGACGCTGCGCAATCGGTCTCCGCCATCATCGCCGCAGGGATCGTGCCCGCAACGCTCGAAATGATGGACGCCACCATCATACGGGCGGTCGAGGACAGTAAACCGTGCGGCTATCCGCGCGATGCTGCGGCCGTGTTGATTGCCGAGGTGGACGGCCCGGCCACGGGACTCGCCGCGCAAGCGGAACGGATACGCGATCTGTGCCTTGCCAGCAGGTGTCGCGAGGTCCGCCGGGCGAAGGACGCCGCCGAACGGAACCTGCTTTGGGCGGGCCGGCGCGGGGCGTTCGGCGCGATTGCCCGGCTGGCACCCAACTACCTTGTGGCCGATTGCACCGTGCCGCGGAACCGGTTGCCCGACGCCCTTGCGCAGGTGGCAAAGATTGCCGGCGAGCACGGTCTCTCGCACGGCAACGTCTTCCACGCCGGCGACGGCAATCTCCACCCGTTGCTCCTGTTCGATTCCCGCGACTCCGATCAGGTGCAGCGGGTCCACGAGGCGGGCCGTGAGATCATGGAGGCGTGCGTCGGCCTCGGCGGCACCATCACCGGCGAACACGGCATCGGCATGGAAAAGGCCGATGCCATGCGGCTGGTCTTCTCGGAAGACGATTTGCAGTGGCAGCGGCGGCTCCGTGAAGCGTTCGATCCGAACGACTTGCTCAACCCCGGGAAGATTCTGCCACCGGCGACCGACAGTCAAGAATCAAAGGCGGGGACACTTGCCCCCGGACAAACGGCGGGCGAGCTGGTGCCGGCCGACCCGGCCGAGGCGTGCGGTTTCGTCCGGCGAGCGCACCTCGATCGCACCGGGCTCTTGCCGCTGGGCAACGGTACGCGGCACGATTTCGGCAACTACTCCGAACGTGAGGTAGTCCCGCTCCGAAGCGTCAAGCTTTCAAGCGTTGTCGAGTATGACCCGGCCAACCAGGTGATCGCCGTCGGCTCGGGGATGTCGCTCGGTGCGATGCAAGGGGTCCTTGCCGAAAGCGGCCAGTGGCTGCCAATTCGCCCGCCCGGCGGACGACAACGCACGGTCGGCTCTCTGGCGGCGCTGGCGGCGTGCGGTCCCGAGCGGCTCCGCTACGGGGCACCTCGCGATCTGCTGCTCGGGTTGAAGTTTGTCTCCGGCACAGGGCATCTGGTCTCGGCCGGGGGACGGGTGGTCAAAAACGTGGCCGGCTACGACGTAACGCGGCTGATGGTCGGCTCGGCGGGAACCCTCGGCTTCTTGACGGAGCTGACGTTCCGCGTGTCGTCCTTGCCGGCGAGTTGCGTTGCCCTCGTTGCCTCGGGCACATTCTCGCATTGTGCCAACGCCGCTGCTGAACTGCTCCGCTCGAAGCTCGAACCGATCTTTGTGATTGGTGTACCGGGCAACGCCGACATCAAGATGGACGACGGCGCATGGCAGCTCGTCGCGGGATTCGAAGGTTTCGAGAAAACGGTGCATTTCCAGGCCGAAAGCTGTCAAACACTCTTCGAGAAAGCGGCCCTCAGCCTCGAAAAACGCTGTGACTATCCCGCCTGCGACGGCATGTGTACGGCATTTTTCGATACCTTGGAATTATTGCCGTTCCGGTTACGGGCCGATTTGCCGTTGGATGCGGTTGCCGCTTTCGTCTCGGATCGGCGTGATCTGCCGGAGGAAACTGCCGTGGTGGTCGACTTCGGTTGCGGCCGGATCATTGCCGCGATGGCCGATCTGACCGGCGCCTCATGGAGCCGATTCAGTGAGGCGGCACGGAAAGCGGGAGGGCACGCGATCTTGGAAAAGGTGCCGCAATCGTTCGCCCGGCAACAGGAGGTTTTCGGACCGCCCCGCCTGGATTGGCAACTGATGCACCGGATCAAGGCCGCACTTGACCCACATGACATTTTCGTCCCGGGCCGTTTGCCGGGTCAGGGTGGTAATAGGCAAGAAAAGTAGCAGGCACACTCCGTGTGCCGTCCGCAATAGCAAACCAACAACAAAGCAGGGGGCACCTGCCCCCGGCCCATAACCAAGTGAGGCAAGTCCGGGGGCGGGTGCCCCCTCCTTTGTGCTCTTGTTCAGTCCAAGTTGCACTCTGCCAAAATTCACAGCCTCTCCGTGTAGGATTGCAGGACAGCCGTGGAAATCGAGAAACACTACGACGAGATCGCCCGTTGCAACCGGTGCGGGTTCTGCCAGGTGGCGTGTCCGATCTTTCGCGCGACGGGGCACGAGGCCGGCGTGGCGCGCGGCCGGTTGGCGCTGCTTCGGGCGCTGATCGAAAAACGCATCGAGTGGGATCGTGAATTGGAGGAGCCGCTGTTCGCGTGCCTTCTGTGCGGCGCGTGTACGGCCAACTGCTTCCCGGCTGTTGCCACGGCTGATTTAATGCTGGACGCCCGCTCGGAATACCTCGACCGCGTCGGCCGCAGTAAGTTACACAAACTGCTGTTTCGGCATATCCTGCCGCACCCGAGGCGTCTTCGGATGGCCGCGCGGGCCGTGTCGCTCGGAAAACGGAGCGGGCTGTCGATGCTCGCCAGGGCACTGGGGCTGTTGCGGATTTTCGGACGAGATTTCCCCCGGGCCGAGGAAATTGTCCAGCGTGTCCCGGACAAGACCTTGCGGGAGAGGGTCCGGCCCGGCGTCGTCGAAGGTACCGGAAAGCTACGAGTTGCTTATTTTGTCGGGTGCGGGATGGACATCATGTACCCCGAGGCTGCCGCGGCAACGATACGGCTGCTCTGCAAGATCGGCCGTACGG
Organism: uncultured Planctomycetaceae bacterium; assembly: GCA_964547995.1. Classification (GTDB taxonomy): domain Bacteria; phylum Planctomycetota; class Planctomycetia; order Pirellulales; family Thermoguttaceae; genus CAZJRB01. Next base: position 80,476 of record CAZJRB010000002.1, read on the forward strand.
TTTGCGTGCTGGAAAATTGCTGCTGCGGTCTGCCGCCGGCCACCTACGGCGACCGGATCGCGGCGCGGGCACTGGCCGAGAAAAATCTCAAGATGCTGGCCGAGGATGAGTACGACGTGATCGTCACGGATTGTTCGAGTTGCGCCGCTTTCCTGAAGAAGTACCCGACGCTCTTCGATGGGCACGACCCGCGGCACGCGGCGGCAAAGGCTTTCGCCGCACGGGTTCGCGACTTCGTCGAGCTTGTCGCATCGACGGATCGTCTGTCAATCGCCGGGCAAGGCGAGAAGGTCGTCGCCACGTACCACGATCCCTGCCATGCCTCCCGCGGCCAGGCGCTTGTTAAGGAGCCTCGCGAGATGCTCCAGTCTCTTCCCGGTGTGGAATACCGCGAGCTGCCCGAGGCCGACTGGTGCTGCGGCGGTGCCGGGTCGTATGCGCTCTACCACTACGACCTCTCGCGGCAGGTGCTGGGGCGCAAGATGGACAACGTCGAGCAGACGGGAGCGGACCTGCTGGTGACCTCCTGTCCCGCGTGCATCATTCATCTCACGTACGGCGCGCGCCGGCGCGGGTTGGCGCTACGCGTGTGCCATATTTCCGAGGTAATTGGAGATCGAGTGTGACGGGAAGAAGGTAGATGGCGAGTTCGACACCGACCCTTCTGGCTTTACCACTCACCGCCTATTCCTCAGTACCAACCATGCTCATTTCCACAATCCTTTACAACCTCGCCATGGCCGCCGTCGACGTTGCGACATTGGTTTGCTTGTGCCGGCGGCGGACGCCAGCAGCGTGGTTTCAGATGTTAGCGGCCGCCGGGGCGCTGGCCGTGGTGATGGCGGTCGTCTTTGCGGTCGGCGCATTCGGACTGGTGTGGCTCGCGTCGTTCGGGCTGTTCCTGCACGCGCCCGTCCTGCTGGCCGGTTCGGCCGTGCTGCTTTGGGGGAAGCACCGCAAGACGGGCGTCGCATCGGCGGTGCTGTGCCTTTTGTTGTTTGCCGTGGCGGTGGATGCCTTTCTGATCGAGCCTTACCGGCTGGAGGTCTCGCACATCGAGTTGGTCTCGCCGAAGATCACCCGGCCCGTGCGGATCGTCGTCCTGGCCGACCTGCAAACCGACCGGATCGGCGACTACGAGCGTGCCGTGCTTCGCCGCGTGATGGGAGAGGACCCGGACGTGATCCTGCTCGCCGGCGACTACCTGCAGGCGAGCGGCCAGCGGCTCGGCGGTCTTCAACGCGAACTGAACGCGTTCTTGCACGAAATCGAGTTCGCTGCGCCGGACGGCGTTTACGCGGTGGCCGGGAACGTCGATCTCGGCTCGTGGCCGGAAATCTTCGACGGCCTGCCGGTTACGGCCGTCAAGACAACCGAGTCGTTCGAGGCGGCCGGGCTCCGGTGGACGTGCCTGTCGATGCGTGATTCGGGGCGCCGGTCGCTGTCGATTCCAGCCGACAACGAGCGGTTTCACGTGGTGTTGGGGCATCGACCGGATTTTGCGTTGGCGGGGCCCGATGCCGATCTTCTGGTCGCCGGCCACACGCACGGCGGCCAAGTTTGCCTGCCGATCATCGGCCCGCTGTTCACGGCTTCCGGGGTGCCGCGGAGTTGGGCATCGGGCGTGACCGACCTGCCCGGCGGCGGCAAGCTGCTCGTCTCCCGCGGCGTCGGCATGGAGCGAGGCAGCGCCCCCAGGCTGCGTTTTCTCTGCCGGCCAGAGTTGGTCGTGGTCGACCTGGCGCCAATCGAATAGGGATTGCCTGCCGACGGCATTCCGCGTTCGTCTAGCGTTTCTCTAACTCCCAGTTGTCGATGATGACCTCGCCGCCGGGCGTCAGGCTACGGAGCTTATCGGCAATCGTAGCGGTTTCCGAGACCGTGGCCGTCTTCAACTTCTTCGAGAACTGGGCCACCCTCTTGCGGCGATGACGGCGACGCTTGATTTCCTTCCGACGCTCACTGCTGGGCACTTTTTGACTCCTCAGATCGTATAATCACACCTTACCACACTACAGGGCCGCTTTACCCCCTCCGGATAGCATTTCGCAATTCAAACGCTTTTGTACCAAACATACGTCTAGGAGTCAACCGGTGCAGTTTCTTCACGCCCTCGTTGCGTTCCGGCTACCGAGGCTTTTCGCGCCGGGTGAAGCGGACCACGTCCCGCTCCGCCAGCTTCTTGCCGTCGCGGAAGACGGCGGCGCGGATTGGTGTCGTCTTGTCGATCGTGATCGGCTTGGTGTAAAGCGTCGAGTCGGACGTCGGGTACGTGTCGTCGAGCGTGTAGCGGATTTCGACATCGCGGCGCGGGTGGCTCATCACGACGGTCAAGTCATCCGTGAAAAACGGCTCCCTGGCGATCGAGACATACTTGAAGTTCGTTTGCCCGGGTTGCGGTTCAACGACGGGCGGGCGGACGCCGTGCCGGATCAGGGCGATGGTGGCCTGGTTCTGGTACGAGCAGCGGCACGCCCGGGTGTCGTCCGGGGCGACGACGATCCCGCCGGCGGGGATCGCGTTGATGAAGCACCCTGCCCGGAGCCCGCCGTAATACTCCAGCCATCCCTTGTCGTAGGTCAGGTCGTAATAGCTCAGCGACGCGCTCCGCAAGGTCAGCAGGTTTTTCGAGGCGGCGACCAGCCCGCAGCCTTGACCTTTGCCGAGGATTTTCCAGACGCTCCCTTTCTCGCGGTCGGCCAACGGCTCGGCGGTCGTTTTCTGCTCTCCGGTCAACAGGTCCCATGCGTAGGGGAAGCTGTAGATGGTTCGCCCGACGATGGCGGGCCGCATGCTGCTTTGCTTCGATTCCCACAACAGTTTTCCGGTGGATGCCCGGTAGGCCCGCATGCCGCCGGGCCAATCCGACGCCCTGGCGAAGCCGATGTGGTTGTAGCCCATCAGCAGCACGTCGTGCTCGGTGCTGACGGCCAACGTGGTGCCGAAAATGTCGTTTTCATCGCGCCATCGGACCTTGCCGGTTTCGGAGTCGAGAGCCAGCAGCACGCCCGTCGGATGTTTTGGGCCGGATGTTTCGCCGCGCCGCGCCTTCTTGAGTGTGCTCCGCAGAATCTGGTCGATCTCGGCCACCGGGCGGTCGATGACGTAGACCATCCCCTTGCCGACGGCGATTGCATTGTTGCGTATCGAGTGTTTCGGGGCGAAGGTCCACTTCAGCTCGCCCGTCTTGGCGTCCATGGCAAACAGCATCGCGGTCTCGGTCAGATGGTCGTCCATCGGTTTTTGCGTTCGCGGGCCGCCGTCGCCATGTTGGGCCTTGATTACGTAGTCCTCGTTCATCAATCCGCCGTAGAGGACGCCGTCGCGGCAGGCGAGATAGCCCCAGCGCCCGCGGCCGCCGTCCGGTTTCCGTGGCGCCGTGAATTCGCCGATCTGCTTACCTCTGGAATAACCCAGCAGAAGGCAACGGTCTTCCTTACGGACGTAGAGGACCTCGTCGGCGATGCAATAGGTGCTGCCGATCTGTCCGGCGCCGACCTGGGTCCCTTCGCGATACGCGGCCAGCACACCGGGCAATTCGACCTCCCAGCGCTTTGTGCCGTTGTAGGCGTCGATGCACTTGATCGAATCGATCCCCTCGCGAAACAGAAGCCCCCTGTAGACCAACGGGGCGGGGTTCTTACCGTGGCGGTCGATCGTCTCCTGGGTTTCGTCCTGGTACCAGAGCATCCCCAGCGGGCCGCGGACGATCTCGTCGCCCGAGCACATCGTGTTGCCGGCATCGGCCAAGTTATGAGTCCAGTTGCCCGCGCCCGGCAACTCGCCGCGCATGGTTACGCTGATGGCGTTGGCGCCGGTGTCTATCTTGCCCCCCCGTGGGCCAAGAAGCATCAACCCGCCGCAGGGGCGTTGAAGCCACTGGATTCCCTGGGCTTGAAGCGACTTCTCCACGTCGTCGAGTCGCCGGGTCGAGACGATCAGGTTGGCGAAGTAGCTGGGCAGATCCTTCGGCTCGCCGACCACGACCGCCGCGCGAACGCCGTAGACACCCGCTGCGTCGAGCTTCCGCCGCGCGAGTTCCGCTTCGGCGGGATCCCTCGTCAAGGAAATAACCGACATGTTGGAACGCTTGACCAACGTGTAGGCAAACGCCCCATCGCCACAGTCGAGATCGAGACAGAACCCGCGGAGCTGCTTCGGGTCGGCGCCCGACGTGGACCCGTAGGACGGATTGTTAATCCGTCCAGAATGGCTAGATTCTCGTTCTTGGCGAGTTGTGTGACCGTTACGCGTCCCCTGGACGGATTGACAATCCGTCCTACAAGTTCGCGTTTCCAACGGCTCGGCAAAGACCGCACGTGCCGCGCGGGCAGCCTTGCTGTCGTCCGGATACGGCTTTGGCAGTTTCGGCTTGTGGACGATTGCCGCACCGTCTGCTGGCTTGCCGAAGCAGTAGATCGTGCCCTTGCCGGTGCTCGCGAAGATGCACCCGTCGGCGACCGCCAAGGCATAGACCGTGCCGTCGACGTCGGCCGACCATGCCTGCTTCTTCGTCTTCGCGTCGACGACGGCGATATTGCGGTCCATGCCGAGGACAACACGATCGCCGGCAACTGCCAGCGATTCGGGCTGGCTCTTCAATTTGACCGTCCACCCGTCTTTCAGGACTGTCGCGTTGTCGATCCGTTCGAGATGGTGTTTGTCGCCAACCTTCTTGCCCCACGGCAACCGCGGCGTGGCCTCGGCGGTGTGCCTCTCCCGCCGGGCGTCGTAGGTTCGCGTCGTCATCTGAGAGCCGAACAGCATCGCGCCTTCCGAGCGGACGAACCCGTCGGGTGTGATGCAGATCACCTGGCGGTCGCCCAGGTTGAATTCCCCGTGGCATTTCCGCCCGTCGCGGATGAAAGGGTCCCACCAGTAACGCTTGCCGACCGGGTGGTAGTGCAATCCGGTCGCCATGTCGAAGGCCATGCCGGAGTTGAAGAAGACCGAGTCGGTGGCAACGACGTCGCCGCCGCCGGTTCCCCAGGGCGTCTTTCCGCCGTAGCGGCCGAGGTTGAAATGGATAAAGCGGCCGGTCTTGCGGTCGAACACTGCGGGAACGCTCCGCCCGGTGGCCACCAGGACGTGGTCTTTTGCCACGGCCAGGTATCCCTGCGACGCGACACCGCCCCGGGCGAAGCAGTGCATGTGCGGCTGGTCGATTTCCAGAAACCCGGAGTTGTCGTTGCACCAAAGAACCCTGCCGGTCTCGGCATCGACCGCGTAGACGTAAACGCCCTCGATCGGCCAGACGCCGGCGGCGAAGTAGACCACTCCGTCGCGGACGGCCGGCCCGCCGCGAGCCGCCCAGCGGGAGATCATCCGGCCGTTGCCCAGCACTTGTTCGTTGTTGGGCCCGGCACGGAGTTTCCAAAGCGTTTTTCCATCGGCGGCCGAAAGGCAATGGAGATACCCGTCGTCGCTTGCCACGTAGACGCGGCCGTCGGCCACGGCAGGCGCCAATCGGACGGGGCCGCCGGTGAAAATGCTCCATTTCTCCTTGCCCGTGGCGGCATCCAATGCATAGACCTTGTCGTCGGCGCTGGAGCCGAAGAAGCACAATCCGTCGGCCACGACGACCGAATAGGCCCAATCGAACTTCATCCGCGAGCGGGCCAGGCTCCGCCCAACCCACGCCGGCCGCGGCGAGTGCCGGGCAGAGCGCACCCAGCGAAGCCCCAGTTTTTCCGGGAGGCGCTCCGATGTATAGCCGCTCCGCGCGGCGTCATGGCGATACTGCGGCCAATCGGCGGCGAACGCGCACGTCGAAACAAGGGTTGCCAGAATCGCAATGTACTTGATCATGCGCAAGACCTAAGTTGCCAACAGAACCCTGGCACGCAGTGCCAGGGCTTTTGCGCTAAGCTCTCAACTCTGGACTCTCAACTCTCGACTCTCAACTCACTACTACACGCCGGGGATGCGGATGTCGCCGTCCTTGAGCATGACGATGTCGCCGGTTTCGAAGTCCTCGGCGGTGGGTTTCAGTTGGAGGTTGTAGAACTTGCCGTTGGGATCCTCGAACATCTCCTTCCAGGTGATCCGCTTGCCGGTGTAGGCCGCCTCCCGGCCGATGATCGCCGCGCCGGTTGCCCAGGCGACGTTCTGCGCCTCGTTGACCGGCTTCTCCTTGACGATCGAGTAGAGCAGGTGGGCGTGCTCGGCGTCGTAGGCGCCCAGGTAGCCACACTCCGCCCAAGGATCGGGTGGCATCTCGGCGTCCGGATGCTCCGGTTGGGCGTGGGCAAACGACTCACCGACCCAGTTCCAGCAATCGCCCACCTGGCGGCACATGCTGTGGACGTAGACCCGGTTGGGGTACTCGAGGTCGACGCTGAAGAAGTCGTACATGTTGCCGGCCTTGCGGCGTGCGCGGAAGCCGAACCCGCCGGCGCTGACCGGGTGCGTGCCGATGTACCAGTTGGCGATGTCGAGGTTGTGGACGTGTTGCTCGCAGATGTGGTCGCCGGACATTTCGACCCAGAGTTGCCAGCGGCCGCCGCCGACCAGGTCGTCGGGGCCCTTGGGGTTGATGGGGTTGTTGCTGAAGATTTTGCCCATGTTCCACGCGACGCGTCCGGCAACAACGCGGCCCTTGCGGCCGCACTGGAGCTCGCGGGCGAACCTGTTGCGGCCCTCTTCGTGCCGGCGCTGGGTGCCGGCGACGACGCTGAGCCCTTTTTTCTTGGCCTCCTCGCCGGCCGCAATGACTCGGCGGATGCCCGGCGGATCGACGGCCGAAGGCTTTTCGAAAAAGACGTGCTTGCCGGCCTTGATGACCGTGTCGAAGTGCAGGGGACGAAAGACCGGCGGCTGGGCCATCAGGACGATGTCGGGGTTCACCTCGAGGACCTTCTTGTAGGCGTCGGCGCCGCCGAAACACCGCTCCTTGGGCACGCCGTACCTCTTGCCGGCTCCCTCGGCTCGGCCTTTGGACCAATCGGCCATGGCAACGAACTCGACTTCGAGTTTCCATCCGAGCTTGTCGTTGAGATACTTCACGGCGTTCCGATGATTTGCGGCGGCGCCGTTTCCGCGTCCGCCGCATCCGAGCAGGGCCGCCTTGAACTTCCGGCTGGTTTCGCCGGCAAGGACGTTCACCCGTGGCACACCGGTCAACGCGGCGGCACCGCCGACGATCGCCGAGGTCTTCAAAAAGTCGCGCCGGGACGGATGTTTCGTCTTGTTGGGTTTCGTCATCGCTATTCTCCTCTTCAGGTTTGAACGGGAAAGTGCAGGTTCGTGTGAGTTTTTCGCCCGTACGGTCGGCAGGCAGGAGTGAATTCATTGTTGCGACCTGGTCTCCGTTTTGCAAGAAGCCGGGCGGATTTACGCCATTTGTCCACAAAGCCGCGACCGTTGGTCGCGCCAAGCGCTTGCCTGAACCGGTGCCGCCGGTATTCGGCACGACCAACGGTCGCGGCTTTGTGATGGAAATACCGGAACGTTCTTGGTCAATCCTCTACCGGCCGCCGTAGCACAGGATTTTGCCGTCTTTAGTAGAGAGATACAAGCGGCCCCCGGCGGCGGCGATGCCGTTGAAGACCGGGGGAGAGTCTAACGGGTATTCGACCAGCTTTTTGCCGTCGGCCATCGAGACGGCCCAGAGCGCCCCCTCTTTTCGTCCTTCCAAGGCAGCCCACGGGTCTTCCCCGCCTGCCGTGTCGGGTGGCCCTGCGACAAAGAGTGTCTTGCCGGCGAGGACCATCGCCACGGCGCGAATCGGGACTAACGTCTTCCATCCGCCGGTTGAGCCCTTGGCTCTGGGCAATTTTCGCTTGTTGGCGAAGAGTTGATAGCCTTGTCCGGGGAAGAAGAAGCCCGAGCGGTTTCTGCCTTTGAACGCCTGGATGCCGCAGACCGCGCCGTCGTCGAAGACGAGCAACTGGCTGCTCGCCCCCTTGCCCAGCGTCCATCCGGTGCGATTGAACCAGCAGTCGTCGAGCATCCCGGCGGTGGAGCGGATCCACTCGCCGCTGCTCTTGTCTCCGTCGCGGTCGGCGATCTTCATCTGCCGCATGTAGACCTTACGGCCGTCGCTCACGAGGACATCGGACAGTGCCCCATCCATGTTTTTCGCATCGGTTTGCTCCGGCGGCTCGCCGGTCTTCGGATCGGGCGTGCAGATGCACTTGCCGGACAGCAGCTTCCCGGTTTTCGGATCGAGCGAATAGGCATAGATGCCGCCGTCGAGAAAGGACGATCGTCCCGCGGTGCAGTGCGCGACGCCGTCGACGACCAACACGCTGCCGTGGACCGGCCATGCCGATTCCACCCGCCCGAACGCGACGATGCGACGATCTTCCGGCGCCGCACGGAACCGCCACACGAGCGCCCCGTCGGCCGCACGGAGACAATAAACCCACCCGTCGGCCGACCCAAACAAGGCCAGCCCATCATGGATCGTCGGCGGCGTGTCAACGCGTCCGCCGGCGGTGAAGGTCCAAATCGGTTTGCCGCGGGTCGCGTCGAGGGCATGGACTTGATGGGCATCGACCGAGGCAACAAAGATGCGGCCGTCGGCGACCGTCGCGGCACTGACCGGCCCGCCGAGGTCGGCTTCCCAGATCGGCGCCAATTTTGTGGGGATGGCCGATTCGGTCGAGCCGCTCCGCTGCGGATCGTGTCGGAAGGTGGGCCAATCGGCATCATCGGCTGAGCCCTTGGCCGCAGTTTTCCCATATGCCGGGCCTTTCTCAAGAGACTCTTGCGTGCTCGGCTCCCTCGACCACGCCGCACCGCCGCGCTCGGCTTCGGTTGCCGGGGCCAACGTGAACATGCCGTTGAGCTTCGCATCGATGTAGCAATCGCACGGGTGCGGCGTCAGGTAGATGAGCCCGTTGCACGGCACGACCCCGAACCGGCACGCCCCGCGGGCCCAGTGATGCAGGATGTTCTCGCCCGTCTCGAGGTCGATGTACTCGATACCGCGGCGGCCCGTCAGGATGGCGTTCTCGGTGGCGCGGTTTCGGTAGCACCGGTGATGATGCCCCTGGGTGAACGCCTTCTCTGTTGAAATCTTTCGCTTCTGCTCGCCGGTCTTGGGATCGAGCCCAACGATCGACACCGTCTTGTAGTCGTGAACCCAGACGAGGCCGCGGGCGACGAACAGGTCGGGCACGGTAAAATGGCCCCAGTTGCCGCAGACGCGGTCCCAGAGGAACTCGCCCGTGGCGGCGGAAACGGCGTGGACCCGCGATTTGATCACACCCCAGCCGATTCGCTTCTGGATCGGCTCCAACTGGCAGTAGAGCATCACGTCGTCGGTGGCCACGAGTGTCGACATGCCGGACATGAGGTGTTCGTATCGGCTCGTGTAGCGGTTATTCTCCGGTCGTGGCGAACGCCAGAGTTCCTTGCCGGTCTTCAGGTCGAGGCAGACGAACGTGTCGCGGTCGAGCAGGAAGATCCGGCCGCCGCGAAGGGTCAACAACAGGTGCGTGACGCGTTCGATAGGACCGGTTTTCGTAGTAGTTCCCACGTAGTCGCCCGTCTTCCAGAGCTGTTTGCCCGACTCGGCGTCGATCGCAACGATCGACTTATGGACCGGCGGCTTCTTCTCGATGGTGCCGGGGCCTTGCGCGGCGTGATTGACCGAGAGGACCAGGGTGCCGTCGTGGTAGAGGATTTCGTCGGTGAACTCGGTCCCTTCGTAGGTTCTCAGGATTTCCCCGGTGGCCGCGTCGATGGCGGTCAACGGGGCGTTGAAACCGAGCGTGACATAGACCGTATCGCCGACGGCCACGAGCCGCTTTGGGATATGGTTGGGTTGGTTAAATCGCGCCTTCCAAGAGCCGGTCCACATCTTCCAGCCCCAGTCGGGCATGGGGCGTTTCCAGAGCAGGACGCCGCTGAACGCATCGCGGGCGATCAAGAACCACGCGTCGGGTGTCTCGCCGCCGATGGCCGCCGGGGCTTCGTCAACAATGGAAAATACCCGGCCGTTGGACGAAACCAACGCGCTGATGCTGGGAACGGTATCGTGATGCCGCGACCAGATCGGCCGCTCGATCCACTGGGCGTGCCGCGGCGGGCCGACGTTGTCCTTGGCCACTGCATTGCCGTCGGTGTCGTGCAGGAAGTGCGTCCACTCGTCGATCCCTCCCGGCCGCGGCTTGATGGTGTTGGACCATTTCCCATCCTTCTTGATATAGGCAACGCCGCCGGGTCGCAGCACGCGCAGCACTTCGTCCATCGTCACATTGCCCAGGTCCTCCGACACCACCAGGGCGACGAGGTTTTTGGCATAAGGGAGTTGCTTGCCCGTGTGTTGTTCGACCGAGACATCGCCATAGAGCCCCAGCGACCGGATATGCTCGCGTGCCTTGTCGACGTTTTTCGCATCGGCGTCCAGTCCATGCACGAGGCAACGGTCGTTGGCCCGCAGGGCCGCGGTCAGTTTCCCGTCGCCGCAGCCGAGGTGTACGACCAGCCCGCCCTTGACACCGGTGGCGTCAAGGATCTCCTTGGCCAAGGTCTTCGGTGTCGATTCGTCAGCCGCTTTGGAATCGCCCAACAGCGCTGCACTCACGAGCAAAGCTGCGACAAACGCCCCTCGACTCCAAATGCCGTTTCTTCGCATTTTCCTCATCATAGTCTCATACCCTTCCGTTGCTTGGGCATCGCTTCGGCAATTGGGATCATAAAGCCGCGACCGTTGGTCGCGCCCAGCGACGCCGGGGGCGGTTCTTGGTGACGCGGGTCGCGACCAACGGTCGCGGCTTTATAACACGTGGCATCCGTACGTGCCGAAGCCACTGTTGAGCAATCCCGCAGTCATCTACTCCCGTAATGTGTATCGCAGCATCTTAGATTCTCCACGGCCGGCGCGTCGCCCGCGACCGCAGGCGGTTGGCTTGTGGATCGCCGATGAACTCCTCCTTGGCCGGGTCCCACCGCAGCGCACGCCCGGTCCGGTGGGCGATGCAGCCCAAGAGGGAAACGGTGGTCGATCGGCATCCGATCGCCACGTCGCACGCCGGCCGCCCGCGCGTCTTGATGCACTGCAACCAGTTCTGGTGATGGTTGTTCACCGGACGCCTCGGCCCGGACTCTTCCGGAGACTGCTCGATGATCTCCTTCGGGAAGGATTTGAGATAACCCCGGCGGCCGACGTGGATCCAACCGTCCTCGCCCACGAACAGGGCCCCGAAGTTCTGGACCCGCGTGCCCGCGTCCCATCCCTTGGGCACGAACTGCGTCTGCTTGTTCAGTTTCCAGTCGACTTGCAGGAGAACCCTGTTGGCGTACTTATAGGTGAGCACGGGAACCTGCCCCGTTTCGGGAGGGATGATCTCGACGGGTCCGCTTTCGTCCATGCCGAGTCCCCACTGGACGACGTCGAAGGCGTGTACGGCGTTGCTGGTCAGGTTGCCACCGCCGAAATCGGGACAGAAATGCCACGGCACGACGTGCGGCGGCTTGCCGTAGATGTGAAACCGGCCGTTGTAGGGCCGCCATGGCGACGGACCGATCCACAGGTCCCAATCCAAGCCGTCGGGAACCGGCTGGGCGGGAAGATTCACGTCGTCGCACGTGCCGGGAAAACCTACGTAGACGTACTTGACTTTTCCGATGGCGCCGCCCTGAACCAGCCGGCAGGCCTTGCGGAACTCGGGCGTGGACCGCTGCTGGAGGCCGGTCTGGAACACCCGGTCGTAGCGGCGGACGACGTCGACCATGACACGCCCTTCGCGGATGGTCAGCGACATGGGCTTTTCGCAGTAGATGTCCTTGCCCGCCTTGGCCGCCAGGACGGCTGCCGGTATGTGCCAGCGGTCGCCGGTGGCGATCACCACCGCGTCGATGTCGCGTCGGGCCACCAGTTCGCGGAGATCGTTGTAGGCTTCGCAGCCTTGGAACTTGCCGCCGGGCCGCAACGCGGCGTATGCCTTCTCGACAACCTTCTTGGCGTTTTCGCGGCGCCACCGGTCGACGTCGCATGTGGCAACGACTTGTGCTTCCGGATATTGGAGGAAGCAATGTACGTGGCCCTGGCCCATGGCGCCGATGCCAATGAAGCCGAGCGTAATCCGGTTGCTCGGCTCGGCGGCGTCATCTTTGCCCAGGACGGCGGACGGAACGAGGTAAGGCGCCGCCATCATCCCGCCCGCCGCGGCGGCGCGCCGCAGGAACTGCCGGCGGCTCGAACGAATCTGCTGGTTGCACTTCATCGGTCACCTCCATACGTAGTCACAGTAGCGTAATTGCCGCAGTTGTGCAAGGAACGCTATTCCGGGGGGTGTTGCTCGCGTCCGTGGCATGATAAAATGTTTCTTGCTAACGGCCTGCGAGGTGCCCTATGTCGGAAGAAGTGCAACGTATTCTCGCCGAACGGAAACGGGCCGAGGAGGTCCTCGCGTCGGAGGCGAAGTGGCGTTCTCTGGTGGAGAACGCCCCTGACGTAATCATGACCGTGGCCCATGACGGGACAATTCTCTTCATCAATCACACCGTCCCGGGAATTCAGCCGGGGGAAACCGTCGGAAGAAGCGTCTACGAGTTCCTGCCCGAGGAGTACCACGCAGTTGTCCGAGAACGCATCGAACAAGTGTTTGCAACAGGGGAAGCCGCCCGTTACGACACCAGATCCGTGGAAGCCTACGGTTCTCGATGGTACACGAGCCGGGTAGGACCGGTCATGCAAGAAGGTCAGGTCGTCGCCGTGACCCTCATCGCCACGGACATCACCGAACACAAACGGCTCGAAGAGGCCCTGCTGGTATCGGAAGAGAACTGGCGTTCTTTAGTAGAGAACGCCCCGGATACCATTTTGAGTGTAGATCGTCGTGGAACGATTCTTTTCATCAACCGCACCGTTCTTGGAAACATACTCGATGAGGTTATCGGAAGATCCATCTACGAGTTCGTACCTGAAGAGTATCATGATACTGCCAGGGAAAAGCTTGAACAGGTCTTTGAAACAGGGGAGGCTACAAGCTATGACATCAAGACATCGGAGGCCTTTGGCTCTTTGTGGTACACGACCCGAATCTGGCCCACGAAGCAAGAAGGGCGGGTCGTCAGTGCCACCATCCTCGCTTCAGATATCACCGAACATAAGGAAATGGAAGAGGCCTTGCGGGAAGCCCGCGATGAACTCGAACAACGCGTGGTCGAACGTACTGCCGAACTGGCACAGGAAGTCGAGGACCGCAAGCGGGCAGAAGAACAACTCGCCGTCTTCCAGAGATTCGTTGAGGCGTCCGGGCAGGGGTTCGGCATGACAGACCTTGATGGCCGCATTATCTACGGGAATCCAACCATCATGCGTCTTGTCGGCACAAATAGCGTTGAAGATGCCATCGGCAAGAATCTTACGTCTTACCATCCCGAAGAAGAGCGGCAGAAAATAGAAGAAGAAGTGATGGCCACCGTCAGAGCGGATGGGCAATGGGTGGGCGAATTGACGCTCAAGACAAGCGAAGGGAAGTTGACGCCGGTCATCGCAAACTATTACCTGATCCGGGACAGCAAGGGCAATCCTTCTCGCGTTGCCGCCGTGGTCACCGACATTACCGCCCGAAAACAGGCCGAGGAAGCTTTGCAAAAGGAACAACGGGTACTCCGCCAATTACTCAACGCACACGACCGGGACCGGCAATTGACGGCCTACGAAATCCACGACGGTCTGGCCCAGGCGTTGGCGGGGGCGCATATGCAGTTTGAAGCTGCCGAGCAACTGAGAGATCACGACGCTGAGAAAACGTCGGATCTGTTTCAGACGGGCATGGCACTGTTGGTCGATGGCATCTCCGAAGCACGCCAGTTGATCAGCGGACTCCGCCCGCCCATTCTTGACGAATCGGGCATTGTGGCGGCTATTAAACATCTTGTTTATGACAGCCGGGCGGAAGGAACGATGGAGATCGAGTTTCTCGGTGATCTCGAATCCGACAGGCTGGAACCCCTTTTGGAAAACACCGTCTTTCGCATCGTCCAGGAAGGCCTGGCAAATGCCCGGCGGCACAGCCGAAGCGATAAAGTCCGGCTCGAACTTGTCCAGCCGGGCAATCTTGTTCGGATCGAAGTCCGCGATTGGGGAATCGGGTTTGATCCCGACAACATCGCAGACGGCTGTTTCGGCCTGAGGGGCATCCAGGAACGGGCGAGATTGTTCGGGGGTCGGGCAACCGTTGAGAGCGCGCCCGGGGAAGGAACCCGAATCGTTGTGGAACTGCCGGTGGTCCAAGATTGATTCCCCGGGTTCAGCGGCGTTTCTTGGGGCCAAATGCGTCCATATCCCCGTCGTTTCCGGGCCGTTTTCAGGCAAAAAGCCCTCGGCGCCCTTTGGGGACTGGCGTGATATTTGCAGGTTGGATATAATACTCGATTCTCTGGTTTCTGGGGTATCGCAGGAGAATCGACAGTATGACGACGAAGATTGCCGTTCTCGGAGCCGCGGGCTATACGGCCCTGGAGTTGATCAAGATATTGCTGCGTCATCCCGAGGTGGAGATCGTTGCGGTGACGGACCTTCACGAAGGCCGGCCCCACGTGGCGATGATTCACCCATCGCTGGCCGCGCGGTTGGACCTTTGTGTGGAGAAGTTGAGCCCGGCCGAGGTTGCCGCCCGGGCTGACTGTGTTTTCGCATGCCTTCCCCATGGAGTAAGCGCGTCGATGGTTCCACATCTGCTGGACGGCGGGGCGCGGGTAGTTGATTTCAGTGCCGACTACCGGCTGAACGACCCGGAGGTGTTTGCGGAGTGGTACAACCAGAAGCACGCCGACCCGGACCGGTTGGGGAAGATTCCGTACGGGTTGCCCGAGTTGTTCCGGGAACAGATTCGGGACGCTGCCCTGGTGGCGAATCCGGGTTGTTTTCCGACGTCGGCGGTTTTGCCGCTGGTTCCGCTGCTGAAAGCCGGGCTGATCGATTCCCGCGGCATTGTTGTTGACGCGAAGACGGGTGTCTCCGGAGCGGGCCGGACGCCCAAGCTGACCACGCACTACCCCGAGTGCAACGAAAGCATGGCTGCCTATAATCTGGGCCGCCACCGCCATACGCCGGAGATCGACCAGATCCTCAGCACAACGACGGGTAAGAGCGTCGAGGTTGTCTTTTCGCCGCATTTGATACCCATGGACCGCGGGATTCTAACGACGACGTATTCGCAGCCGGCCGGCGACGTGAATGAGGAAAAGCTGTTGCAGACCTTGCGAGATTTCTATGCCGGCGAGCCGTTCGTCCGCGTGGTTGATCACCTGCCGGGGACGAAGGACGCGGCCTTCACCAACTTCTGCGATATCACTGCTCGAGTAGTGCGCAACCGCGTGCTCACCGTCAGTTGCGTGGACAATCTGATCAAGGGGGCGTCCGGGGCTGCGGTGCAAAATTTCAATCTGATGTTCGGGTATGAGGAGACAACGGCGCTGTGAGTTGAGAGTTGAGGATCGAGCGCCGGCAACAGTAAGGAGCGACTGAGGGACAAGTTCAAGAAAAGTAGCAGGCACACTCCGTGTGCCGTCCGCGGTGTTGCTAAGGCCCCGCGCCCTCCGCGCTCCAGTTCGGACTCTCAACTCTCGACTCGTTAAGGAGGTTGCAACGACATGTCGATTGCCGTCCCCAAGGGGTTCTTACTGGCCGGTGTCCATTGCCGGATCAAGGCCGATCCGCGGAAACCGGACCTTGCGTTGATTATGTCGGAAGTGCCGGCCACGGCAGCCGGCGTCTATACGCAAAACGTGGTCCACGGCGCCCCGATTGCACTGAATCGCCAACGAACGCCGAGCGATCGGATCTGTGCAGTGGTGATCAACTCGGGCAACGCGAACGCCTGCACCGGTGAACGGGGTAGGGAGGATGCCCGCAGGGAGGCGGCCTTCGCGGCGGCCGCCTGCGGCGGTAAAGAAGACGAGGCCCTGGTGCTGTCAACCGGCGTGATCGGCGAATTCCTGCCCATGGACAAGATTGAACAGGGCATTAGCGCGGCGGCCGTCAAGCTCGGCAGAAACGATGCCTCGCTGGAATCGGCCGCCCGCGGCATGATGACGACGGATACGGCGCCGAAACTCGCCGGGCGCACCGTGAAGCTTGCCGATCGCGAAATCCAGATCACCGGCTTGGCCAAGGGGGCTGCCATGATCGGGCCGAATATGGCAACGATGCTTGCAGTGATCCTGACGGATGCCCCGCTTGTGCCTGATGTCGCTCAGAAAGTGCTGTTTGTGGCGGTCGACAACAGTTTCAATTGCATCAGCGTCGAGGGGCACATGAGCACGAGCGATTCGGTGTTGTTTCTGGCCAATGGCCGGGCGGGGGGCGATCCGCCGGTCGGCGACGAGCTGGCTGCCTTCCAAGAGGCCCTCGACGAGGTCTGCGTAGAGTTGGCCAAGATGATTGTCGCCGATGGGGAAGGGACAACGCATCGGATCGCACTCGAGGTGACCGGCTGCGCCGACCGCGAAAGTGCCCGAAAAATCGCCAGGACCGTTGCCAACAGCGCATTGGTCAAAACGGCCGTGGCCGGCGCCGACCCGAACTGGGGACGGATTGTTTCGGCGGCCGGCTACGCCGACGTGTCTTTTGATCCGGCCGGGGTCTGCCTGGCTGTAAATGATACGGTACTTTATAGGGACGGGGTTCCCGTTGATTTCGACGCGGATTCCGTTTCGCACTCGATGCGTGGCGGGCGCGACGTGCTGATCCGGCTCGAACTGGCCGAAGGCGACGCGGCCGTGCGATTTTGGACTACCGACCTGACCGCTGAATACGTCCGGCTGAACGCCGATTACCACACATGACACCGATCCCGTTGAAACGCCTGCGCACCGGATTGACGATCCTGGGGATCATTACGGTGGTCGGCGTGGTCGGGTACATGGCGGCCGGATGGAACATCCTCGATGCCGTCTACATGGTCGCGACGGTCCTTTCAACGGTCGGGCTGGCAGAAGTCCGCGAGTTGGACTCGTGGCAATTGAAGGTCTTTACCACCCTGTTGATGATCTTCGGGGTGGCCACCGTCTTCTATATTGTGGGAGGGTTGCTGCAAATGATGTTCGAAGGGGAGATCAACAAGGCCGTCGGGATGCGGCGGGCGACCCGGGAAATCGAGCTTCTCAGGGACCATGTTATCATCTGCGGTTTCGGCCGCATGGGCGAGATCCTCGCCGAACAACTCCACCGGGAGAATAAATCGTTTGTCATT
This sequence comes from uncultured Planctomycetaceae bacterium, assembly GCA_964547995.1. Classification (GTDB taxonomy): domain Bacteria; phylum Planctomycetota; class Planctomycetia; order Pirellulales; family Thermoguttaceae; genus CAZJRB01. Next base: position 97,632 of record CAZJRB010000002.1, read on the forward strand.
ATTGACAGGGACCCGGAGCGCGTGGACGAGGCACTTTCGCTGAAGTACCTTGCGCTGAACGACAACTCTGCGGAAGAGGGCGCCCTGGTGCGTGCCCGCATCACGCTGGCAAAAACGCTGGTGACGACGCTGCCGGACGACGCCGACAATGTCTTCATCACCTTGACGGCGCGGAACCTCAATCGGGACATCATGATTATCGCCCGCGGTGAATTTCAAACGACCGAGAAGAAACTGATGCAGGCGGGGGCCGACCGGGTCGTTCTGCCGGCTGCCACCGGTGCGCTGCGGATGGCTACCCTGATCACGCGTCCCTCGACCGTCGAGCTGATCGAGGTCGTCAGCGGTCGCCAGATTTCCGAGGTCGAGGTCGACGAGGTTACGATCGGCGAGAGCGGCCCGATGGTCGGCCTGACCGTCCGCGAGTCGCAAATCCGGACCCACTACGGCCTGCTGATCGTGGCGATCCGCCAACCCGACGGCGCCATCGAGTTCAACCCCGGCCCGGAGACCGTCGTTCAAACCGGCGGCAGCGTCATTGCCATGGGGCGCCGCGAGGACCTCGATCGTCTCCGCGCGGAACACGAAACATAACCGGCCCGAAACGAGTCATTTGCACCGATTGTCATGAAGAACGAAGAAGACACTTCCTCGGGGCGTTTGCCCGACTGGCTAAAGAGGTTCCTGATTGCGCTTGCGAGGAAGGCGGCAGGCGCCTTGTTGCTGCTGATTGCGCTGTGGTGCGCCGTGATGTTTTTCTACAAGCCGTGGAGGCACCTTATGATCGTCAGGCTGCTTTTCCTGGCCGCCGCCGCCGCGTTTGCCATGCCCGGATTCAACCTGTTTGCCGCAAAGAGGGACGAGGACGATCCGGAGAAGCAGGGGTCGCAGGCTTAACCGTCCCCGCCCCCACTCGGTCAACGGCGCGTCCAAACGCCCGGCCAAGGTCGCCGGAAGGTCCCTCAGCGGTCCCGGGCTTGCATCCCTGCCACAAATCATCATACTGATACCCACCTGTTTGGACGGCCAATTTCCGTCGTGCAAACCCCAATCCCGCCCACCCAGACCGGCAAAGGACTTCTTCATGGAATCGACCGCCTTGGAATTCTTCAAAAAAGCTCTGGAAACTCCTAGCGCCTCGGGGTACGAGAGCCCGGTTCAGCAAATCGTGCGCGACTACGTGGCCGACTGCGCCGACGAGGTGAGGACCGACGTCCACGGCAATGTGATCGCGGTCCGCAACCCCGGCGCCCCGCTTCGGCTGATGTTGGCCGGCCACTGCGACCAGATCGGGCTGATCGTCCAACACATCGACGACGAGGGTTTCGTGTATATCCAACCGATCGGCGGTTGGGACCCGATGATGCTGATCGGCCAGCGTATGACCGTCTGGAGCGCCGGCGGGCCGGTCCCGGGCATCATCGGCAAGAAGCCGATCCATCTGATGACCGAGGAGGATCGCAAAAAAGTGCCCAAGATCAAGGAGCTTTGGCTCGATATCGGGGCCGCCGACAAGGAGCAGGCCGAGAAGCTTGTCCGGGTTGGCGATGCGATTACGGTGGCGTTGGGGTTCGGCATGATGCAGAACAACATTGCCGTTTCGCCCGCCATGGACGACAAGTCGGGGATGTGGGTGGTGATTGAGGCGCTGCGGCGGATAGAGAAGAAGAAGTTGAAATGCGCCGTCTTCGCGGTTTCGACCGTGCAGGAGGAGGTCGGCCTCCGCGGGGCCAAGACCAGTTCGTTCGGCATCGACCCGCACGTTGGTGTGGCGGTCGACGTCACCTTTGCGACCGATTGCCCAACGATCGAGAAGAAGGAAGAGGGAGATGTCAAGATGGGTGGGGGGCCGGTTATCCACCGCGGCCCGAACATGAACCATAAAGTCGTCGACCGGCTCATCAAGGCGGCTGAGGAGAACGAAATCCCTTACCAGCTCGCTGCCGCCAACCGACCCACCGGCACGGATGCCAACGCCATGCAGGTGAACCGTTCGGGGGTGGCCACAGGTCTGGTCAGCGTCCCCAACCGGTACATGCACAGCCCGGTCGAGACGGTCTCACTGGACGACATTGACAAGGCGGCCGACCTCTTGTCGCGATTCGCCGAGGGGCTCGGAGACGACGCGGAGTTCATTCCGTAGATGCTGGAGGATGAGTCTTCTGCCAAAATGGCATACTGCGCTACCTTCAGCACTGTCGGATTGCCACAGACTAAAGACTACCGAATGGCGTAACGCCTTATTTGGCAAAGGTTTGTGACACGGCTGCCGACATTGGCACACCCTTTGCACCCCTGGGCGGTTTATTGGACCGCCGGCTGCCAAATGTGGTCGATGTGCGGGTTTGGGTCGCAATATAGAGCAGGAGGAATTCCGCTGTGGCAAAACAGATGGTCTTTGAAGATGAAGCCCGGCTTCCCCTCGCCGAGGGGGTCGAAAAGTTGGCCCGGGCCGTGACGAGTACATTGGGTCCCCGCGGCCGGAATGCCGTCCTCGATAAGGGTTGGGGCGCCCCGAAAATCACCAAGGACGGGGTTACCGTTGCAGAGGACGTCGAGTTGGACGATCCCTACGAAAATCTGGGGGTTCAACTGGTCAAGGAGGCTGCTTCGAAAACCAACGAGGTCGCGGGCGACGGGACGACGACCGCTACGGTCCTTGCCGAAGCGATTTACAAACAAGGGCTGAAGATGATCGCCGCCGGCGCCGATCCGATGGCGCTGTCGCGTGGCATCCAAAAGGGCGCCGCCGCCGTGATCGGGTCGATCGAGAAGATGGCGTCTGCGGTTGATCCGAAGAGTAAGAAAGAGATTACCCAGATCGCCACAATCGCCGGGAACAATGATCCGTCGATCGGGGCCGTGCTCGCCGATGCCTTCCTGAAAGTCGGAAAGGACGGCGTGATCACCATCGAAGAAGGACGCCAGGCCGAGACGTACGTCGAGGTGGTCGAGGGGATGCAATTCGACCGAGGTTACCTCTCCCCGCATTTCGTCACCGACCAGGAAAGCCAAACTGTCGAGTTCGAGAAATGTCTCGTGCTGGTCCACGAAGAGAAGATTTCCAGCGCCAAGGACCTGGTTCCGCTGCTGGAAGCCGTGAGCAAAGCGAACAAGCCGTTGCTGGTGATTGCGGAAGATATCGAGGGAGAGGCGCTGGCTACCCTGGTGGTGAACAAAATGCGCGGCATTCTCAGTGCATGTGCTGTCAAGGCGCCGGGTTACGGCGACCGGCGCAAGGCCATGCTGGGCGACATCGCCACGTTGACCGGGGCAAACGCCATTTACAAGGATCTCGGCGTAACGCTTGATTCGGTAAAAATCTCCGATCTTGGGACGGCCAAGAAAGTAAAGGTTACATCCGACGATACGATTATCGTCAGCGGCGGCGGCGAGAAGAAGGCTATCGAAGGGCGTGCCGATCAGATTCGCAAGGAGATCGAGACCACCGACAGCGACTACGACCGCGAGAAACTCCAAGAGCGTCTTGCCAAGTTGGCCGGCGGCGTTGCCCAAATCAATTGCGGCGCCGCGACCGAAACGGAGATGAAGGAGCGAAAGAGCCTGCTGGAAGACGCCCAGGCGGCAACCCAAGCGGCCTTGGAGGAAGGAATCGTCCCGGGGGGCGGCGTGGCGCTTCTCCGAAGCGACAAGGCGGTTAAACGTCTCGAGCTTCAGGGTGACGAGGCACTTGGCGCCAAGATTATCCAGGACGTTCTGGATGCCCCGCTTCGGGCGATCGCCGAGAACGCGGGCAGGGACGGTGCGGTGGTGGTCAATCGCGTCCGCCGGATGAAAGGCAAGAACGACGGATACGACGCAGATAAGGATACGTACGGCGACCTGGTGGCCGGAGGCATTATCGACCCTGCCAAAGTCGTGCGAACAGCGCTGCAAAATGCTGCCAGCGTGGCCGGACTACTGTTGACGACCTCATGCCTTGTGACGGAAATTCCTACAGAGGAGGAACCGGCGCACGGCCCCGAAGGCATGGATCCCGGCATGGGCGGCATGGGCGGCATGGGCGGCATGGGCGGCATGGGCGGCATGATGTAGCAAACCGTTTTCTACCCGGCTCGGGTACGCTCGCCCGGGCCGGATGCAACCGAACGACAAGAATTCCTGAGGATCCATTCACATTAGAGGAACCGAATCATGAAGGATAAGGATATTAAGTTGAGGCCCTTGGACGACCGGGTTGTGGTAGAACCCATCGAGGCCGAAGAAATAACTTCCGGAGGCATCGTTTTGCCCGACACGGCCAAGGAAAAACCACAACGCGGCGTCGTGCTGGCCGTTGGACCGGGCAAACTGCTCGACAGCGGAGAGCGGGGCGACTTGAGTGTTGCGGTCGGCGATGAAGTGATTTTCGGAAAATACGCCGGCAGCGATATCGAAGTGGACGATCGCGAGATCAAGATACTACGCGAATCCGACATTCTGGCCAAGGTGATCAATTGACGTGCGAAGGTTCGCCGTCTCCGACTGGAACCATCAAATAGCTAAGGAACCGCCATCGTGGCTAAACAACTTTTATTCGAAGATCATGCCCGGACCCGTATGCTCCGGGGTGTGGACAAGCTGGCCGACGTCGTCGCCGTGACCCTGGGTCCGACCGGACGGAACGTTATCCTCGACAAGTCGTTCGGCGGTCCGACTGTTACCAAAGACGGCGTGACCGTCTCCAAGGAAATTGAACTTGAAGACCATTTCGAGAACATGGGCGCCAAGCTGGTCAACGAGGTCGCCTCGAAGACCTCCGACATCGCCGGCGACGGTACCACGACGGCCACGATCCTGGCACGGGTGATCTACCGCGAGGGTCTGCGGAATATTGCGGCGGGGAGCAACCCGGCCGCGATCCGGCGCGGAATAGAGAAAGCCGTCGACGAGGCGGTCGAGTGCCTGCACTCGATGGCCAAAGCCATCACGAAGACCGAGGAAGTCGCCCACGTCGGCGCCATCAGCGCCAACAACGACCCGGCAATCGGCAACCTCCTGGCCGAGGCCATGGAGAACGTCGGCAACGATGGTGTAATCACGGTCGAGGAGGGCAAGACCGCCGAAACCACCTACGAGGTAGTCGCGGGCATGCAGTTCGACAAGGGTTACCTCTCGCCCTACTTCATCAATCGCCCCGTTGAGATGGACTGCCTCTTGGAGGACGCCTATATTCTCATTCACGAGAAGAAGATCAGCAACCTCCGCGAGTTGATCCCGATCCTGGAGAAGGTAAGCGCCACGGGCAAGCCGCTTCTGATTATCGCGGAGGACATTGAGGGAGAGGCGCTGACGACGCTGGTGGTCAACAAGTTGCGCGGCACGTTGAACATTGCCGCGGTGAAGGCCCCCGGTTTCGGCGACCGGCGGAAGGCCCTGCTCGGCGACATCGCCATTTTGACCGGCGGAACCAATATCAGCGAAGACCTCGGCATGAAGATGGAAAACGTCACGGTCGAGCATCTCGGCCGGGCGAAAAAAATCACCGTGGACCGGGAGAAGACAACTATTGTTGAAGGGGCGGGCAAACGGAAGGAGATTGACAGCCGAATCGCTCAACTACGCACGCAAATCGAGGAGACCGACAGCGATTATGACCGAGAGAAGTACCAGGAACGCCTGGCCAAAATGTGCGGCGGTGTGGCCGTGGTCTCGGTCGGCGCGAACACCGAAGCGGAAATGAAGCAGAAGAAGGCCCGCGTGGAAGATGCGCTGCACGCGACCCGGGCGGCCGTCGAGGAGGGGATTCTGCCGGGCGGCGGCGTGGCCCTCTTGCGGTGCCGCGAAGCGGTCGAGAAGACCCGGTCCGGCGCCCGCGGCGACGAGAAGATCGGTGTGGACATCGTTCTTCGCGCCTTGAACGCCCCGATCCGGCAGATCGCCGACAACTGCGGCATTGACGGCTCGGTGGTGGCCGACGAGGTTGGCGACAAGCCGACCAATACCGGCTACGACGCCAACAACGGCAAGTACGTCGATATGTTCAAGGCGGGAATCATCGATCCGTTGAAGGTCGTCCGCACGGCGCTGGAGAATGCCGCCAGCATCGCGGGGCTGATGTTGACTACTGAAACGCTGGTAACCGACTTGAAGGACGAAGACAAGAAGCAGCAACGGGTCGAGGGAAGTGTCCGTTGAGGCGGGCCGGTCGTTCTCGAGCGATTGTGCCTGAGCGAAATCTGCCGGGAATCACCGGGCCATCTCCCGATGGGGTGGCCCGTTTTGCTTGAGTTCCCGGGACGTTGACGCACCGATCGGCGTTCCGGCAACGCGCCGTGTGAGCTATAATAAGTTTTTGCGCGGAAACCCTGATTGACGGGCCATGGCAAAGAAACGCTGCTATTACGAGGTTCTCGATATTGACCGGTCGGCAACCGACGGGCAGATTTCCGAGGCGTACCGCAAGCTGGCGCTTAGGTATCACCCCGACCGGAATCCGGGCGACGAGGAGGCGGTTGCCCGGTTCAAGGAGGCGGCCGAGGCCTTCGAAGTGCTCAGCGACCGGGAGAAGCGGGGGCGCTACGATCGCTACGGACACGCGGCATTTGAAGGGCCCGGCGGCGGAGCATCTCATTTTCACGACGTCGGCGACATCTTCGCGGCCTTCGGCGACATCTTCGGCGATATTTTCGGCGGGGCGCCGGGCAGGCGCCGTGTCCGCCGCGGGGCCGACATCCGCTGTGACGTTACTGTCGATTTGCTCGAGGCCGCTCACGGCACCGCCAAAGTCGTTCAGTTCCACCGCCACGATAAGTGCGTCGTCTGCGGCGGTTCCGGGGCAAAAGAAGGCACGGAGCCGGAAGTCTGCTCCTACTGCGGCGGAAGGGGGCAGGTGGTCCAATCGACCGGCATCTTCTCGTTGCAGACCGCGTGCCCTTCTTGTCGAGGAAACGGGAGAATCATTCGCGAAAAATGCCGCGAATGCCGCGGCGCAGGCTACGTGCAGAAGCAGGTTACCCGAAAGGTCGATATCCCCGCCGGCGTCGACAACCAAACCCAGCTCCGACTCCAGGGGGAGGGTGAGCCGAGCCCCGACGGCGGCCCCCCCGGCGATTGCTATTGCTTCATCGCCGTAACCGAGCACCCGCTGTTCGAGCGCAAGGGACAACACATCATCTGCGACGTGCCGATCAGCTACTCGCAAGCCGCCTTGGGGGCCACGATCGAAGTGCCGACACTCGACGGGCGCGACGAGCTGAAGATTCCCGCCGGGACACAATCGGGAAAAATTTTCACGCTCAAGGGACTTGGCATGCCCGACCTGAGGCGCACCGGTCGGGGGGACCTCCTTGTGCAGGTCCATGTCGAAGTTGCGAGAAAGCTTGACGCGGAGCACAAGGAAATCCTCAGAAAACTGGCGGAATACGAAATTGCCGACATGACCCCCGAAAGAAAATCCTTCTTCCAGAAACTCAAGGACTATTTTCATCCCAGCTAGCATGTGGGGGGTGAACGGAGGACGAAGCGTGTCCGAAAACAAACCAGAAAAGACCGATCCGGCGGACATCGACGGACAACTGGCGGGGCTGCTCGCCGAGTTGCAGGAGGCCAACGACCGGACGCTGCGAATCCAGGCGGAGTTGGAAAACTATCGCAAACGGGCCGCCCGGGAATTGCAGGACGAACGCCGCTACGCCGCGATGCCCTTGTTGCGGGACCTGCTCCCCGTGTGGGACAACATCAATCGTGCCATCGAGTCCGCCGAGCAGAACCACGACGTCGGCGCGCTGCTGGAAGGGGTCAAAATGGTCGCCGAGCAGTTCGAGAACGTGCTCGGACAACACGATTGCACCCGGATCGAATCACTGCACAAGCCATTTGATCCGAACCTCCATGAGGCGATCTCCCAGCAGCCCTCGAAGAAATGTCCGCCGGGTACGGTTGTCCTGGAGACACAAACGGGATTCCAGATCCATGACCGCGTGGTACGCCCCAGTCAGGTCATCGTTTCAACGGAAAGTTAGCAATGGAGCCGGGAGGACAGACAACGCACCATGCCACATTACGACTACGTTTGCGACAACTGTGGTCACAAGTTCGAGCTGTACCAATCCATCACGGCGAAGGTCCGGCGCAAGTGCCCCGCGTGCGGCAGGCCGAAGCTTCGACGGTTGATCGGCCCCGGTGCCGCAATCATGTTCAAGGGATCGGGCTTCTACCAGACCGACTACCGGAGCGAATCATACAGGAAGGGCGCCGAAGCCGCCAAGAAGCAAAAAGACAAGGGAAAAGAGAAGTCTAAGGATCAGGCAAAGGACAAGAGCAAGAAGGAATCGAAAGGGAAGAAGTGACCACCTGTAACGGGCGTGGTTTTCCGCCACGTGCCTCCATGATGTTCCGGTGTCCTATCTGCGAGAAGATGTTCGATCCCGAGGCGAGCCCGGCTATGCCCTTTTGTAGCGAACGCTGCAGGTTGGTGGACCTGAATTGCTGGCTCGATGAGGAGTACGGTCTGCCGAATCCGTCGGAAGAAGAAGAGCCGGAAGTGGCGGACGATCTGTAGCTGGGTGCTCCCCGGCCGCTGGGGGCACGTTATGGGGTGGCCTCCGCCCAATTTCCCCGGTTTACCCCGCTTGCATCTGTCCCCGCGGGAGGTATAATGCCCAAAATCGGCGATTCTTGGGCACAAGTGGTTTTTTGAGCACAAACGAGGAGGGTTCGATGATGAAGGAAGAAAACGGCGGTATTCTGCGGACGGTGGCTTGGCCAGAAATATGTCCTTGGCTGAATATCTTCCGCGTTTTTCGGATTGCGATCGGTGTTCGCGTTCTGGTGCTGGCAACGACGGGGCTTCTGCTGACCGTGGGCATGTGGGGACTGATAGCAGCGGTGTTGGGACCCGATTCCGATTCGGACACGGCCACGTGGATTAACCAGCACATCGAGGACAATTGGCGAGTGGTTACCGAGAGTCTACCGGACAAGCCGGGGTTACCCGAGTGGCCGGTTGCCGATACGAATGATCCTGATGCCGAGAACTCCCGCGCTCCCATCATGGACTCGGTTGTGACGGTCTGGTTGCGGCTGACGGAACCGTTGAGGCGTGTTCTGGCGGCCTCGCCGCGGGAGTTGTTCTGCCTGTTGCTGTTTGGTTTGACATCGCTGGCCATCTGGGCGTTTTTCGGGGGCGCGATCACGCGGATTGCCTCGGTGGAGTTGGCGTGTGGGGAACGGGTTCCCATGGGGGCGGCGCTTCGTCACGCTTGTTCGAACTTCTGGAGCTATTTCACCGCCCCGCTGGTTCCCCTGTTGGGGATCGTGCTGATGGCCGTCCCCGTTTGGATCTTGGGATTGATTATGAACGCCAATCTCGGTGTCCTGTTGGTTTCCTTCGTCTGGTTGCTCGCCCTGCTGGCCGGTCTGGTGATGACGCTCTTTCTCATCGGCTTGCTATTCGGATTTCCGCTGATGTGGGGGACCATCAGCACGGAGGGGACGGACAGTTTCGATGCCTTGAGCCGTTCGTACGCCTATGTCTTCCAGCGCCCCTTGCACTATCTGTTCTACATCCTGGTGGCGGCCGTGCTGGGTGCTTTGGGGTGGCTGTTGGTTTGGAACTTTGCCGCGTGCATCATACAACTGACCTATTGGTCGGCCAGTTGGGGGTGTGGGGAGCCCCGAATCAAAGAACTCCAGACGCTCGTAGGTGTCGGCGGCGTGGGCTTCGCGATACTCAACTTCTGGGTGCAATGCGTGAAATTCATCGCCGTTGGCTTCGTCTACGGCTATTTCTGGGTCGCCGCGTCGGCCATCTACCTTTTGCTGCGCCGCGACGTCGACGCTACCGAGATGGACGAAGTCTATCTCGACGAAGACGCCGACGAGCAACCCTACGGGCTTCCACCACTTGCGGCCGACCAGGGCGGCGCCCCGGTCGACGAGGAAGAATCACCCGGGGAAGAGCCGGAAGAGGAATCGCGGGAAGGAGAGTCGGCGGAGAAAGAGGACGAGTCCGAAGCCGACGAATCCTCCGAGACCGAGTCGTCGAGTGAGGGCACGGAAGAGACCGGCTCGCTCGAAGAGGACAGGCCGCCGGAGGAGGGATAGCGGCCTGTTTCGAGCACTTTTTTAACGGCTTGATCACCGCCGGTTGGGTCAGACCGCACCGGGCCCCCGCGCCGCATCGTCGACTTGGATCGCTTCGTCCGCCAGCAGGACAAAGATGTTGCCGTCGCCGACGGTGCCTTCGGGGCCGCTCCGGGCCACGTTCGCAATGGTATCGACGGTTCGGTCGAGGAAATCGTCGTTGACGACCACTTCGAGCACGACCTTGCGGATCAGCGCGGTAGCAGGTTCCTTACCCCGGTAAAACTCGCTGCGCCCCCGCTGCCGCCCGAAACCCTGGGCATCGCAGACCGTCATTCTCTGCACTTCGATTTTCTCGAGTGCCTCGCGGACGGCGTTTAGTTTGGTCGGCTGGATGACGGCGATGACAAGCTTCACGCGGCGGTCTCCGACTTCTGGCGGCGACAATACAGCGGAGTATAGCGGATATTCCCGCCATTGCCAACAGGCCTCCTGCCGCACCCAACGCTTGCATTTGTGCGACTTCCCGTTATTCTGGACAGTAGTGCGTCTGGCCGAATGTCTTATTGATCCGCACGTGTGGCCGAAAGGAACAAGCATGTCTTTCCATGAGTCGAAAACTTTCCTTTGCATTTTTTTGTTCGTTGTTCTGTTGGCCGTTGCGACGTGGCCGGCGCCCGCGCGGGATTCCGGACCAGCCGCAAATCTTCTGCCGAATCCCTCGTTCGAGGAAAAGGCGGGCGACGGCGTGCGCGGCTGGAAGTCGCGGGCCTGGCGCGGAAAAGAAGACGGGCGGTGGAGCGTCGAATCACCCGGCAGGACGGGAAAGCAATGCCTGGCCATCGGTTCTGACAAGGGGACCGACGCCGCCTGGACGACGACGATCACCGTCGAACCGGACACCTTCTACAGGCTCTCGGGATGGATCAAAACCAAAGACGTCCGAGGCGCCGTGGGCGCTTTGCTGAACATCCAGAACATGCAGCACGTCAGGACGCCGCGCGTGACGGGGACCAAGGAGTGGACCCGGGTGTCTACCATTTTCGGGACCAAAGCGGAAACCGAACTCGAGATCAACTGCCTCTTCGGCGGATGGGGCCAATCGACCGGACAGGCCTGGTACGACGATGTCTCGCTCGAACAGGCCGACGACCCGCCCGAAGACGCGCAGGCGACCGTGACGATCGATACGGACGCCCCCTCCGTACCCTACAGCCCGATGATCTTCGGCGGCTTTATCGAACACTTTCACCGCCAGATCTACGGCGGGCTGTTCGAGCCGGGTTCGCCCCTGTCGGACGATCGGGGCTTCCGCAAGGATGTCATCGAAGCCGTGAAGGAGCTGAAAGTGTCGGTGGTGCGCTGGCCGGGCGGGTGCTTTGCCAGCGGCTATCACTGGAAGGACGGCGTCGGGCCCGGCCGCAAGCCGACTCCCGATCCCGTCTGGGGCGTCGAAGACCCCAACACGTTCGGCACCGATGAGTTTGTCGAGTGGTGCCGGCTGGTCGGCGCCGAACCGTACATCTGCACCAACGCCGGCAACGGCACGCCCGAGGAGATGAGAGATTGGATCGAATACTGCAACGGCACGAAGGGCCGTTACGCCGAAATGCGTGCGGCCGGCCGTCACCCCAAGCCGTTGAATGTCCGCTACTGGAGCATCGGGAACGAAAACTGGGGCGGCCACGAAATCGGCGCCAAGAGGCCGGCCCAGTGGGGGCCGCTCGTACACAAATCGGCTGAACTGATGCTGGCCGCCGATCCCGATCTGGTCCTGCTGGCCGCCGCGACGCCGAAACGGGACTGGACGCTGCCGTTGCTGAAAGCGGCCGGGGAAGACCTCGATTATGTGTGCATACACCAGTACTGGTTGGGCTTTTGGCGCAGAAACGCGATGCCCGACTACCTCTCGTGCATCATGCTATCGGAGGGGCCGGAACAAACGATTACCCGAGTGATTGAGATTCTCGAGGAAGCCGGCTGCCGCGGCCGCATCAAAATCGCGTTCGACGAGTGGAACCTTCGCGGCTGGCATCACCCGGGATTCCCGCGCAAGAAAGTCAGCGATAACAACGACCCGGCTGTCAGCGAGTTCATCGCCAAACGAGACATCAATGCGATCGCCTCGCAATACTCGATGGCCGATGCACTGTTTTCCGCGTCGTTTCTCAACGCCTGCCTGCGCCACGCCGAGGACGTAGGCATGGCCAACATCGCGCCGATTGTGAATACCCGCGGGCCGATCTACGTTCATCCGAAGGGGATCGTCCGGCGCACGACCTTCCACACCCTGGCGATGTACGCCAACGGGCTCGAAGGCCGCGTCGGCAAACTCGATCTGGACGCCGGGAAGCTCATGCACCGCAACCGGTCAATTCCCGTGATCGACGCCGTCGCCACGGTGGACGAGTCGGGCGCGATGTGGTCGATCGCACTGGTGAACCGCCATCCTTCGAAAGAAGTGGCTTGCACCGTCAAGATGAAGGACACGTTGCTTGTTGGCTCGTACGACGCAACAATCCTGGCTGGCGATTCCCCCGATGCCTTCAATGACGTTGAACACCCAAACCGTGTTGTGCCCGCGAAAACACGGCTCACTTTCGAGAAAGGCGTCGTCAAGCTGCCGCCTCACTCGTTGACGATCGTCAGGGCGCCCTGGAAGTGATGCCTGAGCCCTCGCCCCTCCTGCTCGCCGTCTTCCAACCACCTCGAATGATGCGACAACAAGGTTACTTTTTGGGAGGTTCTTGAAGCGAGATATCGTCGGCATCGCGGGCTGGTTTGCCGGTTCCGTCGTCGGGGGCCTCTTCGGCGGGGATGTCGACGGCCTTTTCAGGTACTTCGCCGATTTCCTCCTCGGCAGCGGCGTCGTCCTTGCCGCGTTTTTCAGCGTCTTTCTCGAGGAGTTTCCGCAATGCCTTCTGATCGTTGCGAAGATTTTCCTCCATCCGTTTTCGTTCGGCAATTTCCTGTTCGAGCTGCTCGTTCGTCGCCTTGAGTTCCTGGATGACCTTGGCGAGTTCGGCGGTGCGTTCCCGGACACGCTCTTCGAGTTCGCGGTGGGTATCTTGGAGGGCTTCTTCCGCCCGCATCCGGCCGCTGATCATTTCCCATTCCCGTATTGCCCTATCGGCAATCCGCGGCATGGCGGCGAAGGCCGCCTCCGATTTGACCACGTAATCCAAGGCTCCGGTCCGCATGGCGTCGACGGCCATTTGCTCGTTGCCGAAGCTGGTGATGACGATGATCGGCAATCGGGCGTCTTCCTTCTGCTCGGGCAGCAGTTCGGTGCCTTGCCCGTCGGGCAACAGCAAATCGACGAACATTAGATCGGGCAGCGAGTCGGCAACACAGTTTTTGGCTGCTTCCAGCGTCTCCACGACCGTGAGATTCACGTCCCGATCCGCGTCTTCAAACGCCCGGCGAATCAACTCGGCGTGGGCCGGCTCGTCCTCGACCAGCAGGACTTGCAGGGGGGGGGCGCCCATGTATCCCTCTCTTGCACGTGGCTTCGTAAACCGTAAGTTGTTTGCTAGTATACACCTACAATTCTCGGACTGGACGCTAAATCGCCCATTTTATCAAAAAAAGGTTCCCATTGGGGTTTCAGGGACTCTCTTTTGGGGGTGTTGTTGGTAATACTCATTGGCCTGTAGCATATAGGATATCACCCATCCCACGAAAATACAAGCTTGGGACCGGCCGACAAATAACTTCAAGATTTGTAACACTTCAGCCACATAGCGTCATCGGTCTTTCTCAGACAACGATTCGTAAAACGCCCTCATATATGGGCTTCCACATTCGCAGGATAAGCTTCCATGGGTTCCGTCCTCTAGCCCACAAGGGATGTTCCTACTTTTTGTAGGGTGGGACAAGGAACGAAGCAACGCCGGCCCGCCAACGGGAGCACAACGGGGAAAAACTTGCGACCGATCTGGAGTTTGAATCGGAGACGTGCATGACGCCCTTGAGTTCCAAACGCAGCGTCCTCTATTTCTTGCTGTGCCTGTTGCTCCTTGTTGGGGGAACCGGAACGCTTGCGTGGTTGGCATTTCGAGCGGGCCCCGACGACGCCCCATCACCGACTTCCACTGCCGCGGCTGTGGGACAAACCCGGCGGAAGAAGCCGGATGTCGCCGAGAAAACGCGTGTGGTGGAGAATAGACTTGCCGAAAAGGACCGGCAGATTGCCGAGTTGCAGACGCGAGCCGAGCAACTCGAACGCCAGGTCGCCGAACAAGAGCAGATCATCCGCCAACACGCATTGACGAAGACGACCCGATCGGTCGACGAGCTTCTGATATTCTTTCCCGCCCGGTTTCCCAAAGGCGACTGGGCCCACGAGACATTGCATTGCGAGGATTGTTGGTTCAAGAGCAGCGACGGGTTGCGGCTCCACGGGTGGTATTTTCCGCATGACGGGCCGCAGGCTGCGGTCCTCTTCGCCCACGGCAACGCCGGAAACCTCTCGCATCGGGCGGGCTTGATGCAGTTTCTTCACGACCGGTTCCATCTATCGCTGTTGATCTTCGATTATCGCGGTTATGGCCGCAGTGAAGGGATGCCAACGGTTGAGGGCGTGCTCCGCGACGTCCGCGCAGCCCGCGACTACCTTGCGGCGCGCGAGAAAATCGCCCCGACGGACGTTGTGCTGATGGGGCGATCGCTCGGCGGAGCGATCGTCATTGATCTGGCAGGCAAAGAAGGAGCACGCGGATTGATTCTCGAAAGTACCTTCTCATCGCTGAAGGACGTGGCACATACCCACTATTCCCCTCGGCTTGTTAATGCCCTGATGCCCAATCGCCTCGATTCCGTATCGCAAATCAAGAAGTACCGAGGGCCGCTTCTGCAAAGCCACGGGGATGCGGATCGGACGATCCCCTTTTCCCTGGGAAAGAAACTTTTTGACGCGGCCAACGAGCCGAAGCAGTTTGTTGCCTTGCCGGGATGTGACCACAACGATCGTCAAACAGACGAATATTACGAAGCGCTGGATGGGTTTTTTGAATCGTTGCCGAAGGTTTCGCAGGCGCCATAACGGCGATTGCCTCACTTCATGCCAACCACCAACCGCCATTCTTGCCCCGGCTTCAATTCCAACTTCATGCCCCCCACCAACTGCTTGCCGGAGAGTGTTTGCGGTTTCTCTTCTGTGAGATTGTGGACGGTGTAACGTTTCTCGGCGTCCGCGGTGAACCATTCGGGAAACTGGTTCAGCCGGGGGTAATCGATCGGCAGGTGGAGATTTACCTTGTGGCGAGGCTTGTCGAAGATCAGTCGGCCGGTCCACGGCCGGTCGGTCATAAGCGACACATAGAGCTTCCCGTTCTGCTCAACCGCCCCGAAACGGACGTCCGCGCGCCATGGCTCGATCGTCAGGCCTTGCGTCTTCCACAACGCGTAGAGTAACCACGTCCGGGCGGAATTGCCGTCGCCGTGCCAGCCCTCGATCACCCCGTCGGGCTTCTGGCGGCGGAACATGTACTGGATCTCGTGATCCATCCACTCGGCGGCCGGGGCGACCGGCTCGCGGTTGTAGAGGTTCAGGCAGCTCTCGATCGAATCGGCGTAGCCGTCGTTGCTGCCGCCCTCCCAGCCGTAGTCGCGGTAATGGCGGTTCATCGCGGCCATGGCCTTGAGCACCGCGTCCCGGTACGCCCCGGTCTTGTCGACCATGTAGACCATCCAGTACGCGTTGTACGTATAGCCCCAGGTATCGCAGATCCGCTTGTCGTGCCGGCCGGTCTTGGGATTGATCGACGTGTAGACCATGCCGTGCTCGTTCGTGCCGACTTCGAGGATGCGATCGAGCATCTCGTGGATCGGCTTTTCGTACGCCTTCTTTTTCTCCGGCAAGGCGAAGTGGCACGTGACGTATAACTCGCAAAGCCCTGAAACGATCTCGCCGCCGTGGGCGATCAGTCGAAGGCGATCCGCGTCACGAGTCGGGTGGTGATTGCCGAGCAAGTAGTAATCGCCGAGCCGCAGGGCGTATTCGAGGTATTTCTTCTCGCCGGTCATCCAGTACATGCGGCAGGTCACCTGGAGCATCTCACCGTTGACCTCCGTGTCGGTCGACGGGATCCTTCCCGAGGGCGTTTGGACCGGGGCGTGTTTCCAGACGTCGTCCAAGATGCCTCGCAGCCGATCGGTCCAAGGGCACGGCCCGAGCCATTCGGTGATCGAGATCAGCCCGTCTTTCATGTACTCGCTGCTGCCGAAGATGATTCGGTTCAAGTCGGGCTTGTCGTGGAGAAAACCTTGCTTCGTGAACGAGTAATCGTCCGGCATGTTGCCGATTCGCCGGGTCAGCTTGGTTTCCGTGCGCAGCATATCGCGCATCCGCCCCTCGAACAGCGGCCGGTTGGTCATGGCCGCGGTGATAACCATGAACGGATAATTATCGGCCGCCGCGTCCTTGGCGTTCCAGAAATCGCGGCTCCGGTTGAGGTTCCGCGGGATCAGCCCGGTCTTCGGGTCGGCATGTTTCAGCCACCCGTCGATGAACCGGCGGCTGCGGAAAAACGCCTGGTTTGCCGGCAGGGCGTTTCGGGCGGCCTGGCGGAACCCCGCTTCTTGGCGCGGGTCGGACAGCGGTTTTACCGGCGGCGGCGGATCGGTTTCCCACAGCGCACGCATCTCCGGGAACGCCTGCAAAGCTGCCGTCGCTTTCGGAACCGGGGCTGCAGAGAACGTGATTCTATGGGCCGGTTGTTTGGGGTCGGGCACCTCTCCGCCATCCGCCTTTCCGAGCAATCGCACTTCCGCAATGAACGCCTGCGGCTGTGATGCCTGTTTCAAGGTGATCTTGTACCGATCTCCAGCGGTCTTCTCCGGGAGCGGGACTCGAAGCCGGCGGAAACCGTCGTAGCCGCCGCTGCGGAGTTTCACCTCGCGGCCGCCTATGATTGCCACGGCGTCGCGGGTATCGTTCTTCGAGCCCCAGAGCAATTCGAGCACGTGGCCCGGCTGCGGCTTCACGTCGATAACCAGTTCGATATCCCCGTGCCCCAGCCAGAGATAGGGTTTGCCGGCATAAGTATGGTTTGCCTTCTCGAAACGGACCCACGCAAGCGGCGCATCTTCCGCGGCAAACAGCGAAGCGCAAACGGCAAGAGAATACGCCAGCACGGGTGCGATTCGTCTGGTCATCATGGCTATGTCTTCTCCTTCACTGCGACGTTACGCATACCCATGCGACGCAGAGCGTCGCGGCACTGCGTCCCCATGCGGAGCATGGGGACGAGGGTGGGGCGAAACATTCATGCGGGCCAGGGTCCCGTGTAGCCGGTGTTGGCGAGTTCCATCTTGTAGAGTTGGGTAAAGAGCCGGAATTCCCGGGCGAAATCGCCGCAGAAAATCAGGTTGTGATGGCCTTGGACCATGCAGGCGTCGGGGCGGTCGTCAATCGAGATCTCGACGTTGGTCGTGCAGCCGCCGGCCGGCGGTTCGGGATGCGACTCGATCACCTTGCCGGCGTAGACGTCCAGCTTCGGCCTCGCGCCGGGATGGTACCGCATCATCGTCACCGGATCGTCAGGCTTCCAGAAGACCTGGATCGCACAGCTCCCTTCGTTCGTATGGGCAAAGCGGCACAGCCGGTAATCGAGATCGGGACCGTCGGGACCGTAGACCTTCGTCGGGCAGGTACAGTGCGAGCCGTAGTAGTGGTTCCGCTCGGTTTCAAAGCAGGGATTGTGTTGAAAGCCGGGTCGGTCGGTGAGCAACTGCCCGATCATCTGCGTGTACATGGCCGGGAAATCGTTTTCGCACGCGGCCGGAATCAACTCGTTGTTGAGCGTGGCGAAGCTCATGCACGGTTTGAGCATCCCCCGCCTGAGACAATTCATCGTCAGCCCGTCGGCGTTCTCTTCCTTCAAGAGTTGCTTCAGTGCGAAGTGGGCGCGAGCGGCGTTTTCGAAGGACTCCTTCGTGATTCCGCTAATCTCCTTGGCCCCGGCCTTGAACTGTTCGATCAATCGCCGGGCGTCGGCGTCGATGGCGATCTTCTCGAATCGCTTCGCGTACTCGGCGAAGGGAATCACGCGGACGGTCGTGCCGAGGAATTTTTCGACGCCTTCGCGGGGTTCGCGGGCTTCAGTTATGCTCAACAGCCGGCTTTGGGCCATCCGCTTCTTGGCGTTGATCATCCGCATCCCGTATTGGATGGCGTCCATGTTGTCCAACGACTGGATGAAGTAGACGCCCGGGCGGCGGTACTTGGCGACCGGGCCGTGTTTCACCCCGAGCCCGATATAGAAGACGGCCGGAATGCCCGCCTTGTCGGCAACCTGGAGCAAGTGGTCGGCCACGCCGAGGCTGCGATTGTAGAACATCACCATCAGCAGACCGTCGGGCTTTTCCGCCAGGAGTTGCGCGGCGAATCGCGCGGCGTCGGCACGGTTGGCAATCGGTTGCTTCTCGACCGAGATCGTCATGCCGAGTTCCTTCTCCATTTTTTTGATCGCGGCCGTGTATTGCTTCTGGCGGCCTTCGGCGTCGAAGGTGTTGCCGGGCCAACTCCACCATCCATCGGGTTTCGAAGCAAACGACTCGGACGGCGGATAAAGGAACACCGCCCGCACCTTCGCGCCTGCTTTCTTGGGGGCCGGTTGGGAGTCTTCGCCGGCGCGGGCAGCCAACGGAGCCATCGAAAGGGCGCCCGCCGCAAAGCCGGCAGCCGCCAGAAAATCCCGGCGGCCGCAACCGCAATCGCAACCGCATCCGAATTCGTGATCGTGTTTCTTCATAGCGACGTCCTTTTGTTATCTGTTCACAGGGTCATTGTTAAGGCGACGCTGCGCATCGCAACATTGCGTTCCCATGCAGAGCATGGGAGCGAGATCTGTCTTCTGTCCACTGTCTTCTGTCCACTACCCGCACTTCGCGTACGCACAGGCCGCCAGCAGAAACGCGCCGGTGCCCCAGGTGTAGGTTCCAACCTTGCGGGCGACGTAACCTTTCTTGCCGCTGGGGCCGGTTCCGGCGGATACCCCGCCGACGATTCCGTCGGGCTTGACGGTTTCCGCCAGGCCCTTCCATGCGCGCCGCATCGTATCCTCATATGGCACGTCGATCAGCTTCATATCGCGGCTTTCGGCCATGCCATAGAGGAACATCGACGAAGCGGAACCTTCGAGGTAGGTATCCGGCTTATCGAGCACCGTGTGCCAGAGCCCGGTCTTTTCGTCTTGCAGCGGCACGATCCCGGCGAGCTGTTTTTTGAAGGGCTCGGTCAGCCGTTTGCGGTTCGGCGAATCGGGTTTTTCATTTTTCAGGACTTCGGTGTACGACATGACGACCCAGCCGTTGCCGCGTGCCCAGTATTCGGGGGTCGTTTTCGCACTTTTCTCGTCCCACATGTGATAGAACAACCCGGTCTTGGGATCTTGCAAGTGTTTGGCAAAGACCTCCAACTGGCGGATCGCTTCTTCCTGGAGCTTGGGGTCCTTTTTCACGCGCGCGAGGTTCGAGAAGACGGGGCAGCACATGTCGAGAGTGTCGACCCAGAGTTGCGGCTTGCCGTTGAAATGGCTCAGTCCGCCGTCGGCCGTCCGCTCGGCCCTGCGCAACATGAACTCGTTGATCTCTTCGGCCAGTTCGAGGTAACGCTTTTCGCCGGTTTCTTCATGGAGCATGATCATCGGGAACCCCGGCCCCCAGTGGCCGCAATAGCCGCGCTTCTTCAAAGTTCCGCCGATGCCCTGCTTGTGGTGCAGATCGGCGAAGTCGCGGACGAATTTCAGATACCGCTCGTCCTTGGTCAGCAGATACGCCCTCATCATGCCGGTCAGCAGCACGCCCTCGCCCCAGTTGAACGGCGGCGGCTTGGGGAAATCGCGCAGCACGGCATCGGCAACCTTCTTGGCCAACTCTTTCGGGCGCGGCTCGGCGGCACTTGCGCTGCGGGCACCGGCCAAAACCGCGGCGCCGGCCGCGCTGGCTTGCAGGAATCTTCGTCGAGAGACGGGTGTGTTCATGGCGGGCTCCCAAGTGGGGACGATCGATTTGCGGTCATTATCCACCCTTACCCCGCGCGTGTCAAATTATTTCGGAGGGAGAGCGTCCAGCGCTGACTCGACACCGTTTAGCGGCCGACGTCACGTCGGCCAGGGTGCGTTGCCGTTGCAACCTTCGCCGTCGTGCCGACGGCGGCTAAACGCGTCACCATCGCAGAGTGCGGGAACGGGGGGTGTCCGGCGGAAACGAGCCGTTTCAGTCATCGTGGTACGGCAGGTTGTGGATCAACGCATCGAACGCCAGGCGTACGACGCGATAGCGGAAGCGGTAAAGCCCGCCGAAGAGAAACGGTTCCCACAGGAGTTGGCATGCCTGGAACATCTGAAACACCTGGCCCCGAACCGACGGCTTCTCGCTTGGTACAACGCAGGTGCGCAATACCCAGAAGAGGACGGCCAGACCGATCAGCCCGAGGATGACGAAGATCACCCCGAGGACGAGCAGCACTTTGCCGCCGGCGAGCTCGACGTCGAACTCGACTTGCGTTCGATCGTGTCCGACGGGCCGGAAGCGGAGTTCACCGCGGCGGACGCACTGGCCCATGCCCCCGCGGGTAGACGGGCGGGAAACGCCCTCGAAAGAAATCCGGTCATCCGTTTTATCGAGGATTTTCAGCGGGGTGATCGGCGCGGCGGTTTCCTTGACGAGGACGGACACCGCCCTGGCCGCCAGCTCTTCCGGCCGGCCCTCGATCTCGACGCTGCCGGAAACACCCGGCTGTCGTTCGGCTTCGCTGAAGTCAAACCGGTCGGCGACGGGTTGCTTGTCGGCTTTGGTCGCCCACATAAAGAACAGCAAGGCACTAAGCCAAAGAACGACCCCGGCTGTGGTGATCGAATAAAGGACCAGTTGTGCGGTTTCGATACTCATGGACATCATCCGAAAGATTGTCGAGTTGGTTGAAGTGTGGTCGATTGCGCGAAAGTTGTCAAGCAACGTGTCCAAAGTGGCAGGCACACGGACACGGAGTGTCCCTGCGACCTTTCTTGCCACCCCGCCAAACGGCATGTGTAATACCGCTCGTACTTGACCACCCGGCCGGCAGCGGCCACAATAATCACGCTTGCAGAATTGCTTAACGTGCTTTGGCGAAACCGGGCGTGAAACGGATCTGGGGGCTTGCCGTGGCGCCGGGAATGAACGAAGGTGTCACGGGAAACATGGTCCGGACGGTGTTTGCGTGCGAGTTGTTGTTCCCGCCGGAAAGATAAGCGGCGGCGCTCGGTGCGGCTTTCATGCTATACTTTGTTTTGGGCATTTCCGTCTCAATGGCCTATGGCGGCATAACACGACAGGGGGGGTAAATCTTGTCTGTTTGCCCGGGCCTGTTCCTGCTGCTCCCCCTTGCAATTTCCCGGCAATTTCGCCATAATATTTGTTTGGTTTAGCTCTCAGGCAGGACAGAGAAGGCAGCCCTGCGGGGAGACCGATGCCGGACACTTTCGATCCTTATCACAAATGGCTTGGCATTCCGCCGGAGGAACAGCCGCCGGACTACTATCGGCTGTTGGGGATCAAGCTCTTCGAGGAAGATGTCGATGTGATCGAAGCGGCTGCCGATCAACGGATGGCCCATGTACACACCTACCAGCACGGGAAATACGGGGAAAGCTGCCACATACTGCTGACCAAGCTATCCAGTGCCAGGGTTTGCCTGCTCAATCCGCTGAAGAAAGCCGCCTACGACAGGATGCTCCGGCAGAAGGCAACTCTCGAAACCGAGAAATCGCTGCCCCCTAAAGCCAAGAAACCCGCGCGAAGGCGGCGCAGATCGGCCGGCCAGGCGAGCAGTCCTCCTCCCGCTCCTCCGCCCTTGGTGGAGGAGGAATCGGACGACAGCTCGAGCACCCAAACGATCCTGAAACGTCTGGGTGAATACGAGTTGATTGAGAAGCTGGGCGCCGGCGGCATGGGGGCGGTCTACAAGGCACAACATATCAAGCTCCGCCGCGAGGTTGCCCTGAAGGTGCTGGCAAAAGACCGCCTCGGGAACCGGCGGGCGATCGCGCGGTTTGAGCGCGAGATGGCGGCCGTCGGTGCGATGGATCATCCCAATGTCGTCCGCGCTCACGACGCCCGGGAAATCAAGGGGACGCGCATCCTCGTGATGGAATATGTCAAAGGGTTGGACCTGACGGAGTTGTGCCAGCGTTCGGGCCCGTTGAGCGTCGCCAATGCATGTGAAATCGCGCGCCAAGCGGCCTTGGGATTGCAGGCCGCCCACGAACAGAGGCTGGTCCACCGCGATGTCAAACCATCGAACCTGATGCTGAACCCGGAGGGCCGGGTCAAACTGCTCGACTTGGGCCTGGCGCGACAAGCGGACGAAAAATCGGTGAGTGAAGTGACGGCGACGGAACAGGCCGTCGGCACCCCCGATTACATGGCCCCCGAACAGATCTCCGAGAGCGAGAACATGGACATCCGCTCGGATGTCTACGGCCTGGGATGCACCTTGTACAAACTGCTCGCCGGTCACGCGCCTTTCAGCGGCAAGAAGTACAAGAGCACATTTGACAAGCTGACGGCCCACGTGCGGGAACCGGTGCCGCCGATTGACCGAATCCGCGTGGATGTTCCCGGGGAGTTGGCTGCCGTCATCAATCGCATGTTGGCCAAAAAACCGGCCGATCGGTTCTCCATTCCAGCCGAGGTAGCCGATGCGCTCGGCCCGTTTACCTCCGATAGCGACCTGCCGGCCCTGTTGGCAACTGCCGAGGGCAGGGCCGTGCCGCCGACCGGGCAGCGAAAATCGCTTTCCGGGACCGACGACATGTATCGTTCCGCCACGGCTGGAACCCGGTCGGGCGAACAGCCCGGCGGGAAGCAGATTCTCGCTTCGCGCAAGTGGCTAACCATCGTCGGCGTGGTTGTGCTGGTCGTCTTGGCGGGCCTATTCGCCTGGACGCGTATGCCGGGCAAATCCCCCCGTATTTCTCCGTCTGTTTCTCCGCCTGTGCCGACAAGACATTGGGATCCGGCCTCGGTGGAGCCTCGCGGAATCTTGGAGGGCCACAAGGGCACGGTCCGGTCGGTTGCCTTCAGCCCCGATGGATCGATCCTGGCCACGGGGAGTTACGACAGGACGTTGAAACTCTGGAATGTGTTCACCGGGCAGCTCCGAAAATCGCTCGAAGGAAATCCGGAGGGCGTGGTATCCGTCGCGATTAGCCCGGACGGCTCGACCATAGCCGCAGCAGGTTATGAAAGGATGGTCAGACTCTGGAACTTGGATGAAGACCAGCCTCAAAAGGTGCTCGATGGCCACAGGGACCAGGTGTTCTCCGTCGCCTTCAGCCCGGATGGGAAAACCCTGGCCTCGGGAAGCGTAGACCGGACGATCATTCTCTGGGACGCGGCCTCTGGAAAACGCCGAAACACACTCGAAGGCCACGGCGGAATGGTAAATTGCGTTGCCTTCAGCCCGGACGGCAAGACTTTGGCGTCGGCGAGCGAAGACAAAACGGTGATTCTCTGGAACACGAGTTCCGGACGCCCTCGAAAAACCCTCAAGGGGCACACATCTCCTCTGACGTCCGTGGACTTCAGCCCCGACGGCTCAATGGCGGTTGCCGGAAGCGTGGACGGCTCGGTGGTACTTTGGAACACCGCGACGGGGGAGATCCTGCGGACGCTGAAAGGGCACACAGGTAGCGTGACTTCCGTCGCTTTCAATCCGGACGGTTGCATGATTGCCTCGGCGAGTGACGACAAGACGGCGAGACTCTGGAACGCAGCTTCCGGAGAGCTTCAGAAAACACTTGAGGATCACAAGGCTTGGGTTTGCTACGTCGATTTCAGTCCGGACGGCTCGACCTTGGCGACGGCGAGCAAGGACAAGACGGTGAAGCTCTGGGTGTTTGCCACCAAGTAGAGTCAACCGCCCCTTGCAATTGCCCGCCGGATTAGTCATAATGCCTCTCCTGCAAACCGCTCCCATTCGGGGGAGCGGTGGGCGCGTCCATGGCCTTGACCGCGAGGACATCCATGCCCGAGGCGTTTGATCCGTATCACAAATGGTTGGGGATTCCCCCCGAGGAACAGCCGCCGAATTACTACCGGTTGTTGGCGGTCAAGCTCTTCGAGGATGATCCGGATGTGATCGATTCGGCCGCGGACCAGCGAATGTCGCACTTGCAGCGTCTTGAGAACGGTCCGTATTCCCAACAGTGCCTGCAACTGCTTGCCGAGGTTTCCAACGCCCGGGTGTCTCTCCTGGACCCGGACACCCGAGTTGCTTACGACGAGAAGCTCCGCCAGCGCAGCGCAACCGTGGCGATGCCGCCCCGCACGACGACGCCGTCCGGCCTTGCGATGCCGCCCCGCACGGACAAACCGCCCGAGTATCCCGAGTATGCGGAGGAGACTTCGGAGACGACGGACTTCGCGCCGGACGAATCTGCGGGCGAGCATTCTACCACAATGACGCTCCGACGGCTCGGGGAGTACCAGTTGCTCGAGAAGCTCGGCCAGGGCGGGATGGGCTCGATCTACAAGGCGGTGCAAATCAATCTGCGCCGTGAGGTTGCCGTAAAAGTAATACGGGAAGGGCGGCTCGACGACCCCCGGGCACTCGCTCGGTTCGAGCGCGAGATGGCGGCCGTCGGTTCCCTCGATCATCCCAACATCGTCCGTGCCCACGACGCCCGGGAAATCGAAGGGACGCGCTTCCTGGTGATGGAGTACGTCGACGGTTTGAACTTGACGGAGGTGATCATAAGCAGCGGCTCGCTGTCGGTCGCCGATGCCTGCAAGCTGATTTGTCAGGCAGCCGTCGGCCTGCAAGCAGCCCATGAGCACGGGTTGGTCCACCGCGATATCAAACCGTCGAACTTGATGCTCAACAGGGAAGGACAGATCAAGATACTTGACTTGGGGCTTGCACGATTCCAAAAAGACGAGGAATCGCGGCAAATTGAAGTAACGGGCACCAATGAAATGGTGGGAACGCCCGATTATGTGGCGCCGGAACAGATTGCCGAGACCCGAACGGTGGACATCCGTGCGGACATTTACAGCCTCGGCTGCACGCTGTACGCGCTCTTGGTCGGGCATCCGCCGTTCCGGGGGCCGCAGTACCGCAGCAAGTTCGACAAGATCACGGCACACGTCAAGGATCCCGTCCCGCCGATCAGCCAGTTCCGGCTCGATGTCCCCGAACCGCTGGTCGGGGCCCTCGATCGAATGTTGGCCAAAGAGCCGGAGGACCGGTTTTCTGTGCCGGCCGAAGTGGCCGGTGCGCTGGGACCGTTCACCCGTGGGAGTGATCTGCGGCGATTGCTCGCCACTGTTGAGGGGAAAACAGCGGCCGGGACGCCGCAATCGCTTCACGGCACCGACGAAATGCAATCCTCCGCAATGAGTGGGACGAAAACGGACAAGCAGCCTGTCAAGAAGGCGCCCGTTGGAGCGGTGCCCGGGGCCACGAAGGCGTTCCGGATGGTGCCCCTGATCATCACTCTTGTGGCGGCGGCGATCTTGACGTTGATCATCGGGCTGGTTCTTCGTTGATGGGAACCGGTGTTTCTTACGGTTCTTTTGGGCCCCTTGCAATCCACCCATCCGTCGGCCGTTTTGCCGCCGACACGACGATGGTCGCGTCGAACCCGTCTTGACGGCCGAAGCTGGCCTTGTGCTGCTGGCGGGATATAATGTCATAATGACTGATCTGTGGAAACACAACTCCAGGAGAACGTGACCGATGGCTATTACACTCACCGAGGCGGCGGCAGCGGAAATCAAGCAGGTTATGGAGAGCCAGAAGCTGGAGGAAGGGGCGGTATTGCGGATGGGTATTGCCGGGGGTGGCTGTGCCGGGGTGCAGTACGAGTTGGGGTTCACCACCGACTTCGATGCGAGTGTCGATGCCCGGTACGAACAGCACGGCGTGCCGGTGGTGACGACGAAAAAGATGGCGTTGTTCCTCGACGGAACGTCGATCGACTTCCAGAAGACTCCTTACGGCAGCGGCTTCGCGATTGAGAACCCGAACGTGCCGAAGGGCGGCATGTGCCCGGGCTGCGGCGGAGCACATTAAGGCAACTAAACGAAACCGATGTAACGATGGTTGTCAATAGGGGCTGGGGGGGTGATGACCCCAAGGGTCCTCAGGGGTTGGTTAACCCGTGAGGTTCGGGACGTCGGTTGATATTCAGGGCCGTAGGGCTTGCCGGTGGTCCAGACGTCAAACACTTGGTACGGCAGCTTACGCACGGTAAGCCAGCCTGAAGGGCGGCGGGAGTCAGTGACGGTGTCAATAGCGGCCGCGCCGGGGGAGGGAGAATCGACGTAACATATTGTTCTTAAAAACGGTTCGGAACGGTTTGGGGACGTAGCTCAATTGGGAGAGCACCGGCTTTGCAAGCCGGGGGTTGGCGGTTCGAGCCCGCTCGTCTCCACTAACGGCCACTTTCGACGAAATGTCGGGCGGTCATCTTTGCCGAATTCAGGCGATTGTCCGATAATTGTCCGATAAGACATCCCGATGTGGTCAAAGATCGCATGGAACGAGCCGGCATGCGCTGGACGGTGGAAGGTGCCCAAGCTATGCTGGACCTACGTAGTACATACGTGAATAATCAATGGGAAGAGTTTCAGGGCTATCGAATCGCTCAAAACACCCAACGCCTCTACCCACACCGGGAACTTTTAGCCAACATCAAATGGCCGCTCGCAGCGTAGCGGACGACCGGTTACACCCAAATGAAAAAATGAAAAAGAAAGCGACGACGAGTCATCACACTCCAAAAGTTGGCCGCACGCACCATTGCACAGACTGCTCGGCATGGGAACGTACATCGTCACGGCGGGAACGCTGAAAAAGGAACACTTCTTCCGCGATGCGGCAATGCTCGACTTGCTCGAAACGGACTTGCTCGCAAAGGCACAAGCGTACCAGTGGCAACTGGAGGCCTGGGCGGTCTTCTCCAATCACTACCATTTCGTGGGACACGCTCTGGAGGATGCCGGAACCTTAAGACCGCTGCTGTCACACCTGCACGCAGACACCGCAAGGGAAGTGAACCGGCGGGACGACAAGCCGGGACGGCAGGTCTGGTACAACTTCTGGGAAACGGCGCTGACGTACGAGAAGTCGTACCTTGCCCGGCTCAATTACGTACATCAGAACGCGGTCAAACACGGGCTCGTGCCTGTGGCAAACCAATATCGCTGGTGCTCCGCACCGTGGTTCGAGAGGTCGGCCACGCCGGCCCAAATCAAGACGATTTACAGCTTCAAGACGGACAATATCCGCGTCGTCGATGATTTCGATGTCCTTGGAGTGCGGTGACTCGTCACCGCTTTTTCTTTCCCTCTCGCGATTTCTTGCGAAAGGCATTAACACTTGTATAGGGACGAACCGCGTGAATTACGGCGGAAGCTGGAACAACCCGCCGAGGAACTGCCGGGCACCGCCCGGGGCGAACCCGAGAAGCACGGGCGGGGTTGGTAGCCGCTGGCGGCGAAGACTCCGCCCATGCGTTTTTCTCCGCCCGCTTCCTTCCTCCTTCCGGTGGGCCTTCCAACCCGGGGGTTGTGGAACAAATAAGTGGCCGGTTTCAGGAGATGTGTGGCCATACGACCTCGCAGCCGGTATACTGTCTTTGACGTGGGAGGCAACGCCGGACAGAGATGCGTCCGTATCCGAGGGGCATAGGCAGGCAAAACGAAAGGCACCCCCGTGCAGACAAATCCCTTTCTTGGTGTTGCGATCCATGGAGTCGGCGCACTTTCCGCCGCGAGTTGCTACACCCCGCAGAAGCAAACGAAGCTCTGGGCGTGGGAGGTCTACTGGATTTCCCAGGCGACCTGCGCGTGGCTGATCCTGCCGATCGTCTTCGCGTTTCTGACGATTCCCAACTACCTCGATGTTCTGGTGGAATGTCCCAAGGAAGTGATGTTGAAGTCGTTCCTCTTGGGCGTCGTCTATGGCTTTGGCGGGATGTCGTTCGGTCTGGGGATCCGCTACATCGGTTTTTCGTTGAACTATGCCATCGCGATCGGCATCTCCGCCGGACTGGGGACGATGGCCCCGCTCATCTGGCATCCCAACGAGGGGTTTGCCTGGAAAATCGGCGAAAAGTTCAGCGACCCGGCGGGGCTGATCGTTTTGGCGGGGATATTGCTCTCCTGGGTCGGGATTGTCATCTGCGGCTGGGCTGGTGCGCTGCGGGAGAAGGCCGGCGGTGATGCGCCGCAGAGATACTCGTTTCGCCTGGGTGTGCCGCTGGCGGTGTTTGCGGGGATTCTTTCCGCGGTGTTCAACTACGCCCTGCTGGCCGGGGAGCCGCTGAAAGAAGCCGCCGACGGTCTGGGCGAGTGGGACCTGCTGACGATGAATGCCATCTACCCGTTCTCAAACGGCGGGGCCTGGGTCACCAACTTCGTCCTGTGTATGATCCTGATTGCCCGCAACAAGACGGGCTCGCATTTTCTCCGGCTTCCCGGACAAAACGGCTCCGGCATGTTGGCATTTTATTACCTCATGGCACTGCTGAGCGGGGCGTTCTGGTACTTCCAGTTCTTCTTCTACGGTATAGGGCAGGCCTTCATCGGCGAGCGGTACGAGTTTACCAGTTGGGCGCTGCACATGGCCATGCTGATCCTCTTCAGCAACCTCTATGGCTGGCTCTTCCGCGAATGGGAGGGGGCCGACAAAACACCGAAGAGGATACTTCATGCAGGGATGCTGATCATCGTGGCTGCCTGCATCGTGATGGCCTACGGAAACCATCGTGGCAAGAAGGACGATCCTCAGCCCGAGCTGCAACCCCCGGAGGCGGTTGTCTACCGTCTCGACTCGCGCAGGGTCGACCAGCGTCCTTTCTTACAACCCGCCGGAAATGAAACGAACGCGAGGGAATCCGATCATGGGGATGTTTGATACAACCGGCCGGGCAAGTTCCGGCGAGCCGAGGAAACCGTCGACCCTCGCGAAGGTCGAGCGGATGACCAAAACCCTCCGGCACCAAGAACCCGACCGCGTGCCGGTCAGCGACTTCTTCTGGGGCAGCTTCATCCAGCGGTGGAAGGAAGAGCTCGATTTGCCCGACGATGCGAATCCTTATTACCACTACGACATGGACTGGATCGTCACCGTCCCGAACATGGATCCGCTGATCCGGCCGTTCGAGACGATCAAGGAGGACGACGAGGAAGTGATCGTGAAGACCGGCTTCGGCTCGATCATGCGGAAGAAATTCCGGTTTCCCATGCCGGAGTCGGTCGGGTGGGAAACCGACACGCTCGAGAAACTGGAAACGTTTGCGTTCGACGACCCGGACGACCGGCGGCGGTTTTACGAAGCGGGCGACAACCACATCGCCGGCGTCGGCGACGGCTTCGAGCGGAACTCGCCCGCGTGGATCGAAACGGTCAAGAAGCTCCGGCCCGATTTCGCCGTCTTCGGCTCGATGGCCGAGTGTTCCGAGTATCTCACGCGAATGATCGGCCAGGAAAACACGATGCTCTGGATCGGCATGGAACCCGAACGGATGGGCAACGCGATCAACCGCATCGGGCAGTTCTGCCTCGATTGTCTCAAGGCACAAATCCGCGCCGGCGGCGATCTGCTCGACGGCATGGTCATCTGGGGCGACGTGGCGTACAAAAACTCGTTGTTCTTCTCGCCGAATTACTGGCGCAAGTACTTCCGGCCGTGGGTCGAGGCCATGGTCCGCGAGTCGCACGACCACGGGTTGCCGGTTATCTACCACGGCTGCGGCAACGTGTCGCTGATTCTCGACGACTTCATCGAGATGGGCGTCGATTCGTTCAACCCGCTGGAGGCCAAGGCCGGGCTCGATTGCGTCGAGCTGCGGCGGAGATTCGGACACCGCCTGGGGTTTTGCGGCAACAGCGATATTCAGGTGTGGGAGACCGGCGACCGCGAGCGGATCCGCGAAGAGGTGTTGCGGAAACTCAACGCGGCCAAGGGCGGCGGACTCATCTTCCAGTCCGACCACTCGGTCACCAGCGGCGTCTCCGGCCACACGTACGACTACATCGTGGACTTGGTGCGCGAATACGGGACGTATCCCATCAAGCTGGACGAGTTCGATCTGGACGTCTCCGAGGCGAAAGGAGCCACCACATGAAACGCATGGGAATGGTCACGAAAGTCAAGCCCGAGAAGCTCGACAAGTACGTCGAGTTGCACGCGGCCGCATGGCCCGGCGTGCTCGCGAAGAATTCCGAGTGCAACCTCCGGAACTACTCGATCTTTCTGAAAACCCTGCCCAACGGCGAACACTGGCTCTTCGCGTACGTGGAATATACGGGCGACGACCTCGAAGCCGACATGGCCGGCATGGCCGCCGATGAGGAAATCCAGCGCTGGTGGGACGAGTGCAAGCCGTGCCTCGAACCGGTCGAAGAACTTCCGCCCGGCGAAGTCTGGGCGCCGATGCAACCGGTATTTTTCCAAGAGTAACACCGGAACCGGAACATGCCGCAGCAACTACAAAGGAGCATACGATGAAATCTCTTTCTGTTGGTTTCGCTCTTATGGCTTTGACGTCAACGTGCGCCGGGGCGGCGGCGCCCGATCCGTACAACGTCGTGTGGGACTCGCCGAGCAAGGACGCCAACGGGTCGATGCCGCTGGGCAACGGCGACATCGGGCTCAACGCGTGGATCGAGCCGGGTGGCAATCTCGTCTTCTATATCTCGAAAACCGACGCCTGGGGCGACAACGCCCGGCTGTTGAAGGTCGGGCGGGTTCGCATCTCGATCGATCCGAAGCCGCCGACCGATCCGTTCTGCCAGACGCTCCGACTGGCCGACGGGACGATCCACGTTCGCTATGGCAAGGAGGACGCCGCGACAAACCTGCGGCTCTGGGTCGACGCCAACCATCCGGTCGTCCGGGTCGCGATCGACGGGCCCAAGCCGACGACGGCAACCGCGGCGGTCGAGCTTTGGCGAACCGGGAAGTACGAGTTGCCCAGCATCGAGTGCAGCGACGTACACTTGCATCGCGCGAAGCCGGGACAGAAACACGCGCCGACCATCGTGGAGCCCGACACGGTCTTGAAGAATCAAACCGGCCGCGTCGGCTGGCATCATCACAACGCCAAATCGGTCGGCCCGGCCATGACGGCGAAGATCCAGGGGCTCACCGAGTTCGAACGCCCCGACCCGCTGCTGCACCGCACGTTTGGTGCGGTCATCAAGGCACGCGGCGGCCGGCGGCTCGACGAACTTCGTCTGCAATCGCCCGGCGCGAAGAGCCACGAGTTCAGCATCTACGTCTTAACGGAACATCCGGCGACCCCCGAGCAGTGGTTGGCGGCCATGGACCGGACGATCGCCGAGACGGAGAAGACCGACGCGGTGAAGCGGCGGGCCGGCCACGAGCGGTGGTGGTCGGAATTCTGGGGGCGGAGTTGGATCAACGTCACCCAGGGCAAGGCAGTGAAGGGGGCGTCGCAGATCCCCGCCAATAAGCACCCCGTGCGGATCGGCATGGATCAGGGTGGTGGAAGCCGTTTCGGCGGCGAGTT
Source organism: uncultured Planctomycetaceae bacterium (assembly GCA_964547995.1). Taxonomy (GTDB): domain Bacteria; phylum Planctomycetota; class Planctomycetia; order Pirellulales; family Thermoguttaceae; genus CAZJRB01. Next base: position 129,188 of record CAZJRB010000002.1, read on the forward strand.
CGGACGGATTGCGGTCTACGGCCGTGCCTTCACCGAAGCGCAGATCGGCGAGCTGGCCGCAACGCCTCGCGAAAAAGACCCGGCCTCGGCGGCCGCCCCGCTCTACGCCGGACGCCCCAAGGCCCCGCTGACGATCGACGGCTCGAAGGACTGGGATTTCGCCGACGGGCTGACGGTCGAGGCGTGGATCAAGCCGCCCAGCCGGTCGGGCGGCGGCCGGATCTTCGACAAGATTACGCCCGGCAAGGACGACGGCATCCTGTTCGATACGCATCCGGGGCACAGCCTGCGGTTGATCACCACGAAAACGCTTGCGGAGCCGAACGTCCTGCCGGCAGAGAAGTGGTCCCACGTCGCCGCGGTAGTCAATAACAAGGAAGGCACGGTGAGGCTGTTCCTTGACGGCAAGCCGCTGGAAGCAAGCGAGGTCGCGCAGGTCGCCGGGAACGACGCGACGGTCGTCAGCCGTGCGTATGCCTTGCAGCGGTTCGTCGATGCCTGCGCCGGCCGGGGGCGGTATCCGATCAAGTTCAACGGCTCGATCTTCACGGTGCCCTATCCCGGCAAGCCGGGCGACGCCGATTACCGGCGATGGGGGCCGGGTTACTGGTGGCAGAACACGCGGCTGCCCTACCTGAGCATGTGCGCCAGCGGCGACTTCGAGATGATGATGCCGCTGTTCCGGATGTACGCCGTCGAGCTGACGCCCCTGAACAAATACCGCACGCGCCATTATTGCGGCCACGGCGGGATCTACATCCCCGAGTGCATCTACTTCTGGGGCGACCACTTCAGCGAGACCTACGGCTGGACACCCTTCGAAAAACGCGGCAAAGACAAGCTCCAGGCGAGCGGATGGCACAAGTGGGAGTGGGTCAGCGGACCGGAACTCGCCTTCATGATGCTCGACTACTGCGATTACACGCAGGACCGGGAGTTCCTCGAAAAGACCGTCGTGCCGTTCGCCAACGAGGTGCTCACCTTTTTCGACCAGCATTACCAAACCGACGACAAAGGCAAGCTCGTGATGCACCCGTCGCAGGCGGTCGAGACGTGGTGGACCTGTACCAACCCCATGCCGGAGGTCGCCGGGTTGCACGCCGTGACGCAGCGGCTGCTGGCGTTGCCGGAGAGCCTGACGACGGCCGGGCAACGCAAGTTCTGGCAGGCCTTCCGGAAGAAGATTCCCGAATTGCCGATCCGCGAGGTCAATGGCGTGAAGATGTTTGCACCGGCCGAGAAGTTTGCCAACAAGCGCAACATCGAGAACCCCGAGTTGTACGCTGTGTTTCCGTTCCGGCTCTCGTCGTTCGAGAAGCCCAACGCGCCGCTCGGCGTCGAAGCCCTCAAACACCGTTGGAACCGCGGCAACTCCGGCTGGCGGCAGGACGACCTCTTCATGGCGTACCTCGGCCTGGCCGACGACGCCCGGGCCAATCTCGTTCGGCGGTCGCGGACGAAGCACGGGCAGTCCCGCTTTCCCGCCTTCTGGGGCCCCAACTACGACTGGATTCCCGACCAGGACCACGGCGGCGTTTTGATGAAGGCCCTTCAGGCGATGCTCTTGCAGGTGGAAGGCGACAAGATATATCTCCTGCCGGCGTGGCCTAAGGACTGGGACGTCGACTTCAAGCTGCACGCCCCGATGCGAACGGTGGTCGAGTGTACTTACCGAGGCGGCAAGATCGTGAATCTAAAAGTCACCCCGGAATCGCGACGGCAACACCTGGTTCTTCCGGAAGACTGAGCACCGTTCGAGAAATAACTGTCGCATTTGTAGGACGGGTCTCCTGACCCGTCAGGGAAAGAGGCGGGTCTCCTGACCCGTCAGGGAAAGAGACGGGTCAGGAGACCCGTCCTACGACAGTTGTTTCTCGACCGATCCTAAGCCGGACGACAACTTCGCGGTGGACGCGACGGCGTTTTGCGGCGTCTTGTGGTTGCGCCGCGGGTCGTCGTCGAGGCCGAGCTGGCGGGGGTGGTCAAACGGATGAGAGAAGGGATAATCAGGGCGGATGATTATTACCCATACCAGAGAGGCGGTGCCATGACCGAGGAAATGCCAAAGAGTGAAGTTTGTCTGAGGCTTGCAGAGCATGCTGCAAAGAGATATGAATCTTTTCGAGGCGTTCATTGGCGAATCAACTTCGGCCTCTGGACACTTCTTGCGGGCGGTGCCGCATTGGTGTTGACATTAGAAGCCCCGATTACCACAGGACAATTCTGGATTGGTTGTATAATCGCTGTTTCGCTGTTTCTCATCTACTTTTTTCTTTGGATGCCATACTCTCACATGGTCTTTCAGCGCAATCAGAGACAGAGTTTTTGGTGGGAAAGTCACGTGCATCAGATTATCTATCCGAAAGCGGCGGATAAAGGTCAGTACCCAGGACTTCCAAAGCGGCTTTCACCCTGGAAGAAACCGCTCGGCCAGTCTTCTTGTGGCATGCGTTTTGTAGAATGGTGTTTGAGTTGGTTGGGCAAAACCGACGTTCGCTGGCCTAACGCCTATGACGGACGTCAGAATGATGCCGAAGCGGTAAGAGAACCCCCTTATCATCCTTCACACTTCATTGAGATTAGCATCACGGTTCTCGTCTTAATTTTTTTCATGGCTGCCCTTTCCGTCAAACGTTCAGGCAACACATTCGCGGCGGGCGCGAGTGTCGTGCTGCCGGATCAGGAAGAGAGCACGGAACTTTCATCGCCAGCCCCCAATGAGTTGCCGAACAACCAACCATCGCTAGAAGAAAAGAGAGACAGAATGAGCGCAACACCAACCATCATTGCAGTCCTCGCTATGCTTGTATCTCTTGGATCATTGATTGGTTCTTTTTGTATCTACCGGTGGTCTCGTAGGGTAGGCATGAAGCCTGTCCTTGTGTTTACGAAAGACAAGGAGACAGAAAACGATAGGGAAGGATGGTGTCTCTGCAATGTTGGCAACGGGCCATCAATTAATGTTCTCGTAGCCAGACGTCAGCAAGGGAACGAATGGGAACACTATAGACAAATCCCAACACTGGCCCCGGGTTCACATTTTCCCATTGAACTTGGAGGCCCCGAAATTCAGTGTGATTACTCGGATATTGACGAACGGCGTTACTCATCGCGGTGCAAAGATTGGGTGACGAGTTTTCCGAAGAAGGACAGGTTGCCCCATCCGACAGGAGATGTTAAGCGAATGGAAGGACTTCCCAGGACCGCACAAGCAAACACACCCCTTTATCGAAAGGAACCTTTGCCGCCCTGACCCTCGACCGTAACCCGGGTGCTGGGGTGGCGTTACGGAAAGGTGAAGGCAATGAAACAGTACGATATTGAACACCTTGTACTCGCAAAGGAAGGAAAACAATTGATGAAGATCGCTGATCTTCTCATCGGTGACCCAGTTGGTGAAGACGGGGTTGTCTACCAGGAGGTAGTGCTCACAGTTTCTGGAATTTTCCCGTTTGATCTCGGCCCTGGGTATTCAGTCTACGACACGAGAGGTGGTCAACAAATCATTGATTTCGTTTGTAGCGGGACTCTGTTTCAGAACGTGCCTGAACAGTTCACCAAGATCGAAGGCAGAAAATACATTTCGTTCCCGAACCCGAGGGAATGATCCCAACTGAGACCAAAACCTTTTGCCTCTGGGGTCCGACTGCAAGCGGGCCCCCCTGTGCCAGCGAAACCAGAGGAATCCTCGCGATGGGGACAAAGCCCTACCAAGACAAAGCATGGTTGCGGAAGCAGTATCGGACCCTCGAACGTTCCAGTGTGCAAATTGCGAGAGCATGCGGTGCTGGCAAGACAACTATCCTTACCTGGTTGGATAAATTCAAGATCCCAAGAAGAGACCATCGAGTTAAAGGTAAGACAAAGAAGAAGGATTACCAGACCAAGAAGTGGTTGCGCCAGAAGTACATCGTGAAGAAGCTAGGATTAGTCGAAATTGCCAAGGCATCCAAACACCGCATAAGTCGCAATCAGATAAAGTACTGGCTGATAAAGCACGGACTGTGGAATACGCAGGAACCTCGTGATTACGAAAACGAGATTTGGCTGAGAACGAAATACTACACCGAGGGTTTGTCAACAGGTGCGATGGCACAGCAATCGGAATTTGACATTGACAGGAAGACGATTGAGAACCACATGGACAAGTTCGGCATGCCACGGCGTGAGCACCAGGGACGAGGAGCGAGGCCGTACCATGAACGGGAGTGGCTTCACGAACACTACAAGAAGAAGGGCATGTCGTTAAGTGAATGCGGAAAGGCAGTCAATCCGCCCGTGGGGGCTGAAGCGATTCGGGTGTGGCTGGTTTTTCATGGAATCGAGAGACGGCCACCAAGCTGGGGAAAGGGTGACCCGAAACATCCGATGCGAGGCTTCAAGCACAGCGAAGAAACGCGCCGGAAGATAGCTAAGGCACGGACGGGCACGAAGTCGAGCGCGGCGACAAGGCAAAAAGTATCAGCAGCCATGAAGGGGAGGAAGATCACTTGGGCGAAGAAGATCGCAGAAGCACAAAGAGGAAGTAAAGGCGTTTGGTTTGGCAAGAAGCCCCCACAGCCAAAGATATATTGGGTTGAGTGCGCTGATGGGATAACGGTTTGCATGAGAAGCCGCTGGGAGGTTTGCTTCTCGCGATGGCTTGATGAACGGGGTTATACCTGGTCGTATGAGCCGAAGACATTCAAACTAGATCGTGGAGACGCGTATACACCAGATTTCTACGTCGAGGAATTGCGTACATACTTCGAAGTTAAGGGTTGGATGCGTGAGTGGGCTCGAGACAAGATCAAAAGGTTCCAGGCGATGTATCCCGAGATTGAATTTGTGCTCGCGGATCAGACCTATTTGCAGCGGATCGGTTGCGACTTGACGCTAGAGATAGAGCGCAGGGATAAGCCTGAAGCGGAATGCCCTGTTTGTGGTGGGCAATTCGTAAAGAAGAAGGAGAAACAGAAGACGTGCTCTCCGAAGTGCGGACACAAGTTCCGTGTACAGGCTTCTGCGAAAGCTAACGCGACTTTAGTGTCAAAGATTCGAAGTCTAAGAGGTAAAGGCTTCTCGGCGAGTAAGATTGCTAAGGAACTGAACAAGGCGAATTACAAAACGCCGCGCAAAAAGAAGTGGACAGCCGGAAATGTACAGAATTTTCTGCAGAAGAAGTAACGATCCGCCCCCGGGCGGGAAAATAATGGTCTCCATCGTCAAAGAAAACCGAAACGGCAAGACCCACTACCGCATCCAATTCTATAATCGGGACAGGCAACGCCGATCCATCCGCCTCGGCAGGGACGGTAAGACCGCCGAGACCGTCCGGGCGCACGTCGAAGAGTTGATAAACGCCAGCATCGGCAACCGGCCGCCCCGCAACGCTACCGAACAGCGGTTGTGTTAGTGGTCACTCATCACATATCAATTCGAATCCCGCCATGTCGGCCCTTGGGCGTTCTTTCAGCAACTCGTGGATCGGCTCGAACGTCTTGAGGATTTTTTGATAATCGGGGTCGGCTTTCGACTCGAAGACCGGCCGGCCGCACGCTTCCACCGGCCTTCTTGACCGGCGGGGCCGGCAGGAGGACTATTTCGTGGCCACGGCCGGCGCCGGGTCTTCGTCCCCGCAGACGACGCGGAAACCGACGTTCCAGACGGGCTGCCACGGCTGGTAGCTCAGGCGGTACGTGTCGCGGCGTTCGCTGCGCAGGCCGATTGCGTTGGCGCCGCGGACCACCTTGCGGCCCCCGGCCGAACCGTTGTCGCGGCCGTCCGGCTTGTACGGATAGGGTCGATAGGTGGTGCGGGTCCACTCGCCGATGTTCGAGAGCATGCCGTCGACGCCCCACGCGCGGCCGCTGCCGCCCTGGTCCGCCGGTAGTCCTGCCCGGCAGGCGAACTCCCATTGCGCCTCGGTCGGCAGGGTGTATGTTCGGCCGGTCTGCTCCGAGAGCCAACGGCAGAACGCGGCGGCCTTGTCGCAGGAAACCCGGACGACCGGCTGGTTCGGCTGGTTCATCGGCGTGCCGCGGTTGTTGTGGTCCTTGCCGCGGCGGTCGAGATAGCCGCTGTCGTGTTTGTGGTCGAACAGGTTGAATTGCTCGTTGGTAATGATCTGCTTGGAGATCCAGAACGGCCGCTCGATCTTGACCCGGCACGGCGGCCCTTCATCCGCGAAACCGGCCGCGTCGCCCATGACGTACTCGCCCGCCGGAACGCGGACCATGGTAAGATTGAGTTTCTTTCCGTCGGGCAAATCGAGCGCGACCGCCCGTTCGCGGTCATCGCCCTGGCGGCGCTTCGCCTCGGCGTCGTCGAAGGGCCAGCCGGGACACTCGACCTTCACCGCGGCCCCCGGCTTCGGCGGTTCGGGGATGATCGGTGTGATCGGCGTCTCGGCCTGTTTCGGGACATCCTCGTAGTCGGCGTCGATGCCCTCGTAGAGCTTTCGCAATTCGGCCCGGCGCTCGCGCTGCCCGCGGGGAATGGTGCGGAACTCGCCCCAGGTGCCATAGTACGGTACGTTCAGGTCGATCCAGGTGTAGAGCCGCTCGTTGGCCTCGCGGTCGAGCTTCACACCGTGGTGCCCCTTGTCGAGCATCTGGATCAGCGGGCTGGTGTCGGCGTGGTACTCGGCCGGCGGGAACATGTGGTAGTCGCTCTCGGGGCCGGGCCGGCGGACGTACTTCTGCAGTTCCTTGTACGCCCGGCTGAACGACTTCACGTTGTCCTGCCGCAGGTCGGAAAGCCGCTTGCCGTTGTACGGCTTGTCGTTGTGGCAGCCGACGCAGTATTTATCGAGCACCGGCTGCACCTCGCGATCGAAGCTGAAGCCGCGCGCCGGCCCGAACCAGGGCTGGATCTCTTGCGGGCGTTTGAACGAGGCAAGCGTCTGGCGCGGGGGCGGGGCATCGGTCATCCTCTCGTGGCAGCCGACGCACGAGAGCGTCTCGCCCGGCATGGCCACGAACCAACTCCGCATGATTTGCAGGGCCTTGCCGTCCTCGTCGAGCGGTTGCACGGCGATGGGTGTGTTGGCCGGCACCCGGAACCCGGCCGAGCCGTCCGGCTCGACCTTGACCGTGCCCAGGATACGGTGGACGTCCCACGGCCCCTCCATACCGATGTACGTGTGGCTGGCCAGACCCTGGTAGCCGTAGTCGAAGGCAAACAACCGCAGTTGCTTGACGGTGCCGCGGGCGACGTCTTTCAGGCCACCGCCCACGTAGACGTCCGAAAGCTGAACGATGGCATCCTTGCGGTTTGTGTTGACCCGGTCGGGAATCACGGGCGGCCGCTTGGTCTTCCGCAGCGGCACAGGTTCGAGCATGGCGACGCCCGGCTCGACGCAGATCGGCACGAAGTTGTCGAACACGTCGACCAGATAGACGCCCCACGGCGAACTCTTGTTGAGCTGGCAACTCACGAGGAAGTATTTCTCGCTCAGCGGGAAGGGATGCAGAAACCGCGGCCAGGAATTATTGACGAGCGCGTCGCGGATGACCGGCTCGACTTTTTGGCCGTAACCGGGGATCCGCTGCACGACGCCGTCGGCCTCGTGCTGGCCGACCGCCGGGTCGAAGACGATCAACTCGCCCTGCCGTGCCACGCCGTGGTGGCCGGAAATTACGCCCACGAACTTCGTCGGGTGCCCCGGGACCGCCCGCGCGTAGAACGTCGAGTTGGGCCAGTACGAGTTGCTGCCGTACAGCGCCACCTGGCTGGTGCCATCGGGGTTCATCCGCATGACGACGCGGGTGAAGTAGTGCGGCGTGTCGCTGTATTCCCAGCGGGTGAAGATCACGCGGCCGTCGTTCATCACGGCCGGGCACCAGTCGTGGTCCTGGTCGTAGCAGAGCCGCCGGACGCCGGTCCCGTCGGGATTGCAACGGTAAAGGTTGGCGACCTGGTTGCCGCCGCCGACGCACGGCACGCCCTGGAAGCAGGCGGTCGACCCGTAAATGATCCTTTCGTCGGGCAGGTAGCATGCGTCGTAGTTGTCGATGTCGGGCTGGGCCACCGTGACTTGCCGCAAGCCCTGGCCGTCGACGCCGATCTCGAAGATCTGATACCGGTTGTTCTCGGCGACCGTGGAAAAGAGCATCCGCTCGGCGTCCCAGTGGAGATCGACGTCGCCGACGAATTTGTTCGATTCCGGGCGGTAGAGCGTGGTCAACCGGCCGTCGGGCTTCACGGGCGAAAGGACCGCGATTTCGTTGTCGAAGCCGCCTTTCATCACGCAGTTACCCTGCCAATTCTGCGGCAGCCCGATGTTGCCCCGGCGCTTGATCAGCAGCAGCTTGTCGAAGTCCAGCAGCGGGTTGGCCAGCAAGGCTTCGCTGCGGAGGGCCTCGAGGTCGTCGCCGGCGCGGGCGATTTTTTCGGCCGCGCCTTCCCCCTGGGAATTTGCGTAAGCGTCCTCGATCTTGTCGAGCCGGGCGAGATACTCTTTTCCCTTGGGATACCGGGGCCCGAACGTCTCGGTCAAGTCGGTGATTGCCCGGCGCAACGGGGCGGAGTCGAGCCCGCTGCTGCCGGTCGACGAAAACCGGCTCGAACGGGCGGCCAGGGCCTTCTTGGCATTGTCGTCCAGCGTGCGCGAGTCGTAATACAATTTGCGAACGGCCTCGATACCGCCGGGATCCTTTGCCTTTTGCGCGGCCTTCCGGGCCTTCGCGTCGAGCTTCGCGAGCTTGCGGGTTGCCGTGGCGTAGCGCTCGGCCAGCTTGCGGCAGTCGCCTGCCGGCCAGTCGGTGTCCCAGATGCCGTCTTCCCGCTCCCATCGCATCTGGCGGGTGTCTGACGGTTTGCGGAAGTCCCGCCCAAGAAGTCTCCAAAGGATCGCCTCGGGGCTGCTGTCTTGCGGGCGCTGTCGAGTGTCCTTGGTCAGCGAGAAGGAATAGCCCCTCCCGCCGGTATTGTTATGGACCTTCACCAGCAAGCGGTTCTCACCCTTCTTCAACGGGAGCTTCACCGGGGTGCCGCGCGAGCCGCTGTTGATCGCCTGGATAAGCTTGCCGTCGAGCCACACCTTGGCCCGGTCGTCGCAGCCGACGTAGACGGTGATCTCGGCCGGGGCCGGCGAGTTGATTGTCCGGTAGAGATACATCGACGCATGGTCGGGCAGGTCGATGTCGCCGTACCATATTCCGTCGAGCCGGGTGTTGCGCCGCCAACTGAGATTGCCGTAGCGCTTCGAGAGTTCGACTTTCTGCTCCGGCGGATACGCAAAATCGAACCCGTCCTTACCCTTCGGCGCGGTGAACGGCCCGATCGCGCGCCACTCGCTCAGCCGCACACCCTGCGGAGCGCCCGGCACAACCACGCCCTTGGGGGTCTCGGCCGTCTTGGCCATCGCCTCGCGCGACTGCCGCAGCGTTTCCTGCCACGTGTCCCGGCGCAGATACCATTCGGGCGTCTTCTCGGGCAGTTTTGGCGCGGCCGGGGCGTGGGCTGCGCCAAACAGTAATGTCATCACGAACACGGGAACCAACATGCGTGACATCATGGCGTTTTCTCCTGGTGGGTTTGGTTCCGGCCGCCGGACCGGGGAGGGATGGCCGTACGGGGCCGGTTGCCCCGTGCGGGATGCCTTTATCATACACAACTGAGGAAACAGTTGCAAGAGCTGCTCGAAGCCGTCACCCTGACGTTGATGGCGCTGCGGGGCTTGGTCAATCGCACATCGGCTCGAATCCTTCCATGTCGGCCCTTGGGCGTCCTTTCAGCAACTTGCTGCAATATTCCGGCAGGAGAGCGAGCGTCGATCTGGGGGTGGCACACAACCCTACGTCTTTTGGCCACCTGGCCCAAAGGGGTCGCTTCCCGGGTATGGTGGCGCCCTCTTGACGATGGGAAATTGCTCAGTAGACTGAAGAATGCCGGCTGCCATTAGCCAGAACGAGAACAACTAAAGAGAACCTTTGAGCCATGTCAATCCCCATCCATGTATTACACCGCGTATTACACCGCAACACGAAATCTGGAACGTCTCTGCAAAGTCATACGAAACGGCTGCTCCTAATCGCAATCGCGCTGTTGTTGCCCCAAGGGGCCTTCGGAGAGGACGCGGCCGCGAAGCAACGCGACGGACTATACGGGCGTGCGAAGCGGGCGTCGGTCGAGGTGCTTGTGGACGACCACCTGCAAGGGACGGGCTGGTTTGCCGACAAGAGCGGACTGGTCGTTACGGTGGCCCACATGTTCGACCGGCCGGGGCGACGGGTTGAAATCCTCTCGCCGGTGGCCGGCCGGGTCGAGGCCAAGGTGATTGCCGTCGACTTGGGGGCCGATTCGGCACTGCTGCGGGTGAAGCCGCGGGAGGGCGGTTATCCGGCCTTTCCCCTGGCAAAAGAGATTCCACCGCCGGGCCGCGATGTCTTCCTGTTCGGAACGCCCATCTACCGCCACGGCGTGTTGCTGCGGGGCGCGGTGGCCCGAAACGACACCACGTTCGAATATTACGGCGACCGGAACCTCTACACCGAGATCGTCCATCTTTCGGGCCAGGGGCCGCACGGTGTCTCCGGCGGGCCGTGGATGAACCGGGAAGGCGAAATCGTCGGGATGCAGTCGGGCGTTATGACCAACAAGGATGCGCCGATGGGGGTAGCGTTCATGGTCCCGGTCGACGCGATCCGCCGGTTGCTCCAAACAAAGCGGACGGCCGAAACGCCGACGCTCGGGGTCGCCGTCGAGGAGACGTGGCAGCAGCAGCCGGACTTCCTGAAGCGGTTCCCGCGGCAAACCGAGGGCCTAGTGGCCAAGATCATCCAGAAGGACGGCCCCGCCGCCCGGGCCAAGCTGAAGCAGTGGGACGTCATTACGGCCATCGACGGCAAGAAAGTCCGCATGCCTGACGAATTGCTGCGCTACGTCCGCACAAAGAAACCGGGCGATTCCGTCATGCTGACCGTCCTTGGCCCCGACGGCACCGGACAGCGCAAACTGGACGTGCGTCTCGGCAGGCTCGAAGCCGCTTGGCCGGCCGCGAAAAAGTAGTCGCCAGACGAACGCGAGTGCCCTGATCGACCTTGACGAAGGGCGGCCAGGTCAAGAGAATACTCGATTCTTTCTGATAGACTGACGGCAGACTGCTCAAAACACCACCTTCTCGAAATTGGGAGAAACAGTAGTGTCCGACAACGATGCATTTCCGGAGCCGCAACCTGTGGACGTTCGCGGCATTGTCAGCCTGCTTATCGGATTCGTGCTCGTTATCGCCGGCACGGTCATGGCCTTTTGGGTGTTCTGGAATGTCTATACGATGTTCACCAACCCGCAGTCGCTGGAGGTCTTCACACAGATCATGCCGGAGGGACAGGATTGGAGAGAATTGGATATCGACGGGCAGAAGGTCACGCTGCCGGAGGGGATATTCAACTTTCTGGCATACTCCGTCGGTTGTTTCCTCATGTTGGTTGCCGCAATCATCGCCGGCAGCTTCATCAGCGGCGGGGCCGGCCTGCTACAGCCGGCCTTCCAGAAAATGGCCCTGAAGATGGACCGGAAGATGGACCGGAAGATGGAAGACCTCGAGAAGACGGTGCAAGAGATCGGAAAATCTCTTGATAAGAAAGAGTGATGGCGCACCATAAAGCCGCAACCGGCGGTCGCGCCAGGCGTCACCCAAGATTGTCTCGGCCGGTTGTTCGGCGCGACCACCGGTCGTGGGTTTATTTGGCGCGACCATCGGTCGCGGCTTTATGAGGAGAATTCCGAAGTCATTTCCGAGCGGCCCCTAAAGCAGCCCCTCTTTGCTCACGGCGTCTTTGAAGAGATCCGCAATGACCGCTGCGCCTTCCAGGTTCGGCTCAATGTCGTAGCAGAGATACTCGCCCTCGCGGCCGCGGAAGCTCCGACGTATATCGATCAGTTGTGCGCTGACGGATTCCGCGTTCTCGGCGATGACTGCATTTGCCTCATCAAGTGCTCGAATCAAATCATCCGGAAGGGGCGTCTGCGGCGCGTACACGTTGCCGACAAGAAGTGATGCACCCGGATTCACGTCCCGGATCGTTCTCAGCAGATCGAGGTGTTCCCGTGCAAAATCGTCAAGTCCTTCATCCAGGTACCGTTGTTTCTCCGCGAGAAGGTCGTTGCCGCCGATGGTCAACGTGATCAGGTCGCCTCTCGCCTCTGCCGGGACATATCTCATGCGACACATGTCCGCCGTTCTATCATCAAGCGTCCAGGAAGGGCCGAGCCACTTGTGAAGCCGGCGCACTGCGCCGCCGCCTTCGACGCCGGTGTACAGATCGATGCTCATGCTGTCGCCGAGTGCGAGGTAAGTGCGGGCACGACGGGTCATGGTCGTTTCCGGAATCGATCTGTGACAGCGGATTCTCGCCCTCGGCCCAATACCGATGGCGGTGGCGGCTACAGCAGCTTCGGATAGACTTTCTTCAGATCCAACGAATCGCCGGTTTGCTCCTGGAGTTCCAGGAGCCTGGCAAAAAGCTTTTTGATCAGCGGTTTGTTTTTCGGATCGTCGGCCAGGTTCTTCATCTCAAGCGGGTCCTTCTTCACATTGAACAGCAAGACTTTTTGGATCTTCGGAAAGAGCATCAGCTTGTAGTCGCCTTCGGTGACCGCGCGCTGGACGCTGAGATAGCCTCCGTAAATCGCGTTGTAGTTCCGCTCGCGCTTGCCTTCGATAATCGGCATGACGCTCTTGAACTGGACGTGGTCGGGCTTGTCCACGCCCGCAAGTTCCAGGGTGGAAGGCATCACGTCCTGGAGATAGATCCTGCCATCGATCTTCTTCCCTTTGGGAATACCCGGCCCGACGACCATGAAGGGCACGCGGACGCTGTGGTCGAAGAGGTTTTGCTTGCCCATCAGGCCGTGTTGCCCGACGGCCAGGCCGTGATCGGCCGAGAAGAAAATGTACGTATTGTCCGCTTTCCCCGATTTCTCCAAGGCATCGAGAATCCGCCCGACCTGGGCGTCCATGTGCGTGATGATCGCGTAGTACTCCTGCCGGTTGACCTGGACGGCGTATTCCGTTCGCGGGAACGGGGCGAGCTTCTCGTCCCGGAGGCCCTTGCCGCAGGCAATCGCGTCCTTGTACGGGTACTCCGGCATGAAGTTCTTCGGCACCTTGACCTTCTCGTGCGGATACTTGTCGACGTACTCCTTGGGCGATTGCCGCGGGTCGTGCGGGGCGTTGAACGCCAAGTACATGAAGACCGGCTTTTTGCCCTTGGCGGCCTGTTTGATGAACCCGACCGCATCGTCGCCGAGGACTTCGCTCCAGTGTTTGCCGCCCTCCCAGAAGCCGCCGAATTTTGTGTCGTAAGGTGACCACGGATCGGGCTTTCCTTCGATCGGGCGGTTGTAGCCTTGCGGGGTCTGCTTCGGCATTCCGCCGCGGACGTGCGTCACGTGATCGAAGGCCTTGCTCGTATCGGCCTTGACGTGCCACTTGCCGGTCATGTAGGTGTCGTAGCCCGCCTTCTTCATGTACTCCGACCAGAGCCGGCCGGCCTCGCGCTCCTTTTCCGTGTTCTTGGCGACGCGGTTGGCGTTCCACAGAAACCGGCCCGTGTTGAGCATGGTCCGGCTGGCCACGCAGACGGCCCCGGTCCACGAGCCCTGATTGTACGCGTGCGTAAAGGTGACTCCGCTGTCGACCAGACGGTCGAGATTCGGGGTCTCGATCTCGTCGTTGCCCAGGGCATGGAGCGTGCTGAAACACTGGTCGTCGGCAAAGATGAACACAATGTTCGGTTTGTCTTCGGGTGCTTTCGCAAGTGCCATTGACACGCCGCACGACGATACGGCCGCCGTCAAAACGGATACGGCCCGAAAGAGAAACAGCTTGTTCATGTAGTCTCCTTTGTGTTGCTCGAGTCTTGAAATGTGTTATTCTTGCAGGCAGATCCACTACCGTGAGTATACCGGCAAAACGGCCTGCGCCAAGAACCGCCAAGAACCGTGGATCGGGCGGACCTAAGCCCAAGCTGATTTTGCCCGGCGTTTGCACTCTTCGGCGGCAGTTTGTATAATTTCGGGGTGTAATGTAAATTTCCACACCACCGGGAGAAAAGGGATGAGAATCAAGATGTTTGCCATAGCCCTTGTCGTCGGCTTGTTACCCGGCTCTTTCGCCGGGGCGGCAGAGGAGAAGGGGTTCGTGCCGCTTTTCGACGGCAAGACCCTCGACGGCTGGGAGCAAAAAGGCGGCAAAGCAAAGTACAAGGCCGAGGACGGGCAGATCGTCGGTTCGTCCGTGCCCAACACGTCGAACAGCTTTCTGTGTACCAAGAAGCACTACTCCGATTTCATCCTGGAATACGAATTCAAGGTCGATCCGAGTCTGAATTCGGGCGTGCAAATCCGCAGCCACAGCAAGCCGGATTACAAGAAAGGCCGCGTACACGGCTACCAGGTCGAGATCGACCCGTCGCCCCGGGCGTGGAGCTGCGGAATCTACGACGAGGGACGCCGCGGATGGCTTAATAACCTCAAGAAAAACGAGCCTGCCAGAAAGGCCTTCAAACAGAACGAGTGGAACAAGGTCCGGGTGGAGGCGAAAGGCGATTCAATCAAGACGTGGCTCAACGGCGTCCCGGCGGCCGATCTCACCGACTCGATGACCCCCAGCGGATTCATCGGGCTTCAAGTCCACGGCGTCGGCGGGCGGAAGGAGCCGCTGGAAGTCCGCTGGCGGAATCTGCGAATCAAGGATCTTGGTAAGGCAAGGCCCGGGAAATAACACCACACGAGTTGAGAGTCCAGAGTCCAAAGCAAAAGTCCTGCCACTGCGTGGCGGTACGTGTTTAGCCCGATTGCGCTGCTAGCGGGAGGTGTTGGGCGAGGTAGTCGAGAAAGTCTTGGGCTCTCTGGTCGCAGGTGGCCGCTAGGCTCGCCAGGATTTCCCACGTGTGTTTGCCGCGTTGGGTCTTGTTCCCACAAGACATTTTCCGGGCAATCACCGCGGGCCGCAAGGCCCGTTCTGCTCGATTGTTCGTCGGTTCGGCCGCCGGCTCGTACAAGCAGCCAACCAGGTGATCACGCTGCTTGGCCAATCGATTCCGTACCGCGGCGTCACCTGACTGATTTAGCGGTTCCGCGAGCAGACGATCGCGCCAACCCTCCAAATGCTCGCGCCGCCCGGCAAACTCGGCGGCAGGAATGTCATTGCGGCAACGCGCCAGTACCTGCACAGCAGTGAAAAACAGCTTCCACTGGTTCAAGTAACGCGTCGACTTCGTATCCGGACGATCCCGCGCCCGGGCAATCGCCCGCAAGTGGTGAGCGATGCACTTATGCTTGCGGTATTGCGGCGGATCGTAGCTGGAAAGACAATCGCTTACGAGCATACCCTCGAACTGCTCGCCGAGCATCTCATGGACAACCTGCGAACCTCGACTCTTGTCGACCCGATAGACCGTCGTTTGTGGTGTGGTGAACGTCCACAACCACCATCCCGGTCCCCCGACCCACCAACTTGTTTCGTCGGCAAACACCGCTGCATCGCGGCGGATTTGGTCGATCAGGCTTTCGTAATGAGCCTCCGTCTTGTCGGCCACACGGCAAACCGCCTGAGACAGACCACCCGGCGTGATGGACAAACCGAACAGCTTTCCAAGAACACGGCACGTTTTCCGCATGGTCAATCCGAAGTGTTTATTGAGCATTGCCGCAATCGACAAGGCCCGAGGGCCTGGTCGTCGTGGCTCAGACCTTCCCACCGCCGCGCTGACCGAACGATGCCTCAAGGACGTGCAACCCAACGAGGAGGCCTGCCGGTCGGCCGTCGAGAAGAGCCTTGCGACGGCGACCGCCTTGAACCCGTACATCGGCTACGAGCGGGCGGCCGCCCTGGCCAAGGAGGCCTTCGCAACGGGCAAGACGATCCGCGAACTCTGCCGCGAGAAGAAGATTCTCCCCGACGATCAACTCGACGAAGCCCTCGACCCCTGGCGCATGACGCAACCGGAAAAGTAAAGGGCCGCCCGGCCCAAAGTTTCCCTGTCTGGGCGTTTTCGGTCTGGCGGCGGCCGCCGCGTCGCGCCCCGGCTCGGACCAACAATTGTGCGAAATCCGGCCTCGTGCGGATTCCGCCCACACGGCCGGGGTCCGACTCCGGGACGTAAGTCCTTATTATCTCGTAAAACCACGGCCTACGGCCGTGGACCCAAAGAGGTTCGACC
>CAZJRB010000003.1:0-134542 GCA_964547995.1 uncultured Planctomycetaceae bacterium
GGCGGTGGCGAAGCGGCGGGGAAAGGAGAGGATGTGGATGGAGCCGTGGTAGTGGTCAATCATGGCTCCACCGGGCCAAGCCCGGCGGTGGCCAAGCTGTCGTTTACAGTTTATCGAGGTTAATACAATGAAATCAGACAGATACCAGAGGGGATTAAAGAAGTTAATCGAAATGGAGGGCAGTATGGGCAAAGAGGTAATCAGGAAAATGGAAGAGATTTCTCCTGATTTTGCCCAATACCTGGTTGAATTCGTTTTTGGAGATATCTACAGTCGTCCCGGTTTAGACCTGAAGACAAAGGAGATCATAACATTGTCAAGTATGGTAACCCTGGGAACGGCGCCTCTTCAAGTAAAGGTCCACGTCAATACTGCGCTTAATGTTGGTTGCACGGAACAGGAAATAATTGAAGTCATGCTTCAGACAATTCCTAGCGCCGGCTTCGCAGCCGCAATGAACGGCCTCTTGATAGCAAAAGAGGTTTTCGACGAAAGAAAAAACAAATAATTGATAACCAGTCGCCGGGCACCCGTCATCGAATGTCTGCCGCTCCTTCGCCAGAAGCCTGTAGGGTGGGTGCTCGCACCCACGCGCAGCGTGCTTTTGTGCCGTTCGGGGCTCGGGGCTGGGGGTTAGGGATTTGGGATTTGCGGTTCGGATTTCGGATTTCTTACTTCCCCATTCCCACTTCCGCATTCCAACCTTCCGATTCCCACTTCCCCATCCGCACTTCCCCCTTCCGCATTCCGCATTCCGCCTTCCTCCTTCCGACCTGCGCATTCCGCCTTCTGCTCCCCCAATTTACAATTCTCATTTTACAATCTCCAATTTACAATTCCCTCCATCCGGATCAACCAGCCCCCACACGGATTTTTCCCCGCTCCGCCCCAAGCTGGATCTAGCTGGGGCTAAAGCATTGCCAGACAACGCTTTACGCCAACTCCTTGGGTGTTTTCGCGCAATTCGTACAGGCGCGAGTCTGCCAAGTCGATTTACATATACTGACATAACATTAGAAAGAGGCTTGACTTTGTAAGTCACCGCGTCTATAATTCACTTGAGCGTGAAAGACGCACCCTGGCAATTTGGACGAATACCAATGGCCGAGAATGAATCCCTCGATCTCGGGAACCCCGGGGCTCAGCGCTGGAAGCAGGTCCACGACGCTGTTCGCAAGGGGCAGCCGGTAGAAAATGTCGCCAATAAGGTGGAGCGGACTCTACCGGCTGCACTCCGAAAGGCATTCAAAGAGTTCGCCGAGAAGGGCGTCTCGTTCAAGGAGTTTCTTGCGAATCGCGACGATCCCGGAGCACTGCTGAGACTCGTGCGGAAATGCCAAGGCCACGAGTACGCCCATCTGTTTGTTGAAACCACAGCCGCGGAGCCGGCCAGCGATGACCGCCGACTCGTCGCTGCTTACCTTGACGGGATCATCGAGCGGGTGACCGACCAGATAGCTCAGACGGTGGCAGGAACGCGGCAATGGCCCAGCTTCCCCGACATTAGGCACTATCTTGGGCAAGTGAAGCAGCAGGTCCAACCGGACGTGCAGCGCATCGCCGACAAGCTGGCGGACGACCCGACCTCGAAACCCACAGCCCGCAGAAGCAAAAAGGGAGAGCGTACTGATCCGACGAAGGAAATGATGGATATGTCCTTGCTGGGAATGACCAAGAAATGACCCCTTACACGATCATCTTTCGTGAATCTGGCGGTGCTCATTCAACGGCGCTGACTGCTGGTCAGCATTTCCGGTGCGACATCGAAGAATACGAAGGGTTCTTCGGCGAACCACTGCCGGCGCTGCTCGTCGATCTGCTGCGCATTGCATCAGGCATCTACGTCGTTGATCGGCTTATCAAGCGCAGACGCCAAGAGCAGCGGCGGTGGTGGTCACGGTCGCTGTCGCTCAAAGTGGGCCTCCTGGAGCCGGACTTCTGGTCGGACCACGAAGTCCACGCTGCATTGACCGAAACCGTCGAGTTCCTGACGGACGACACCTGGGAATTCTCGTTCGACAAGGACGACCGACGAAGGGGCCGAAACGGTCAGAAGACGCTCTTCCGCATTTCGCCAGAATCGAGAGTATGTCTTTACAGCGGCGGCCTGGATTCGGCGGCTGGTCTGGCAAACCGGATCGCTAATGGTCCACAGAGCGAGGTTCTGCCAGTCACCATCTGGCATCAGCCCATCCAGCGGAGGCTAATTCAGAAGCAGCACAAGCTGCTCACGTCCAAGTACGACGTGTTGATCTCTCCCCTGATCATGAAAGCGGCCCTGATCTGGACGCCGGAAATCCAACCTTTTCGAGAGGAACTAACGCAGCGCGGCCGGGCATTTCTTTTCACTGCCGCAGGCGCGGTCGCCGCTGCAATGGCTGGCGCTACCTCGGTCGAGATATACGAGTCGGGCATCGGGGCGATCAATCTGCCTTTCATGGCAGGCATGGTCGGATCACGAATGACCAGAAGCGTTCACCCAGAGTTCGTGCGCAACGTGTCGCGACTTGTCAGCCTCGTTGTGGAGAAGCCGATCACGTTTGCGATTCCTTTCGGCGATCAGACGAAAGGACAACTTGTTAAGGCGGCGGCGGACCACGGCCTCCACGATCTTGTGCGATCCACCGTCTCGTGCGTTCACTACCCTTTGAGGGAATCGCGACATAAACAGTGCGGCGTCTGTCCGGCCTGCATCTTTCGGCGGCAAGCCGTGTCAGTCGCAGGAATCCGGGAACCGGCAACCACCTATAAGTACGATCTCTTCGACTCGCCCAGCAAAGCCAATCGCGTCTCGTTGAAGCGTTTGAAATACATGCGGGCGTTCCTGGATCAGGTCGTTCAACTGGATGAAGTGGCACCCCAACGCCGTCTACCTGCCCGGCTTCGGCGACATCTCTTGGGAACCCGCATCATAACCGACGAGCAGTCACCGGGACCGATCATCCGTCTCTTGAGTGAATATCGAGACGAATGGCGCGAAATCGCCGCCAGAGCCGCTCGGCAGGGTTTTTCGTGGGCGGGGCTTCTTGAACCATCAACCCCTCGTCAGGAAGGAGCGAGCCGTGCATGAGCTTGATTCGATAGACCCTCGCACGCTTGGACAGCGTATTGCCGAGGCACGTAGGGCAAGGGGCAAGACACAAGAGGAGGTTGCGAGCCATCTGGGTTGCAGCCGACCGACCTATATCGCCATCGAGAAAGGCGATCGCGCCGTCAAGCCCGAAGAAATCACGAGACTCGCTCCATTTCTCGGGCGAAGGGTCCACGAGCTTGTTCGTCCGGGCGAGCCCGTGGTCGAGCTACAACCCCACCTGCGTGCCGTGGCTGAGAAGCTCAAAGACAGTGACGAACAGGAGTTGCTCCTGGGCATCGACGAACTCCAGCGACTTGCCGAAGACTATCGGGAGCTGGAACGGTGCATGAACGCACCCCTCCGGTTCAACTATCCTCCCGAAGTCAATCTTACGCCCCGCCTCAACGTAACCCACTTGGCCGAGTCCGTCGCCATTCAAGAACGCCAGCGGCTTGGCCTTGGCGACCAGCCGGTTACGAATCTTCGCAGCATCCTGGAGTGGGATGTTGGGTTGCGCATCTTCTACTGGGCGCTGCCCTCTGCCATCGCGGGTATGTACGCATACACTCCGGACTTGGGATGCTGCATTCTCATCAACCGGAAGCACCCGGCCGTGCGACAGCGCGTGTCGATGCTCCACGAATACGGGCACCTGATTGTGGACCGTTTCAAGCCGGGAATCGACTACCTCACTTACGGCGGGCGGAAGCCAGCCAACGAGCGATTTGCCGAGACGTTCGCCCTCAGCTTCCTGATGCCCCGGAGTTCCGTGCAGCAACGGTTTAACGCCACCGTGGCCACCACCGCCGATTTCCAGGTCGCCGATCTCTGCCGCCTGAGCCATTTTTACTTCGTGTCGGTCGAGGCCATGAGCCTGCGCCTAGAGCAGTTGGGGCTCACGCCCAAGGGAACCTGGCGGAGCCTCAAGGAGTCGGGCCTGGCGCCGCGAAGTGCGGCGGCCATTTTGGAACTCTCGTCACATCCGGAAAGCAACGATCCGTACCCAGAGCGGTACAAGTACCTCGCGGTCCACGCGCTCGAACAGGGCGAGATCAGCCAGGGACAACTGGCCCGTTTCCTGCGATGCGACCCAGTGACGGCCAGGCAAATCGTTGCGCAGTGTCTCACGAGTCTGCACGTTGCGGACGACGGACAGCACCGGACGCTCCAGTTGGAATTTCACAAGTCACTACTGGCCGACGCCGAGTAAGGAGATGACCGGCGATGGAGGATCTCGCCGTTGACGCCTGCTGTCTTATCAACCTCTTAGCCGCTGGAAGTATCCTTCCTGCTCCGCCACCCTCGTCGACAAGAAGGAAAACACCCAAGCCTAAGCAAGGCCACCACGCGCTGCAAGCAGCGCTCCACGTTCCCGCGGCGGTCGCGCAAGAGACTTACTATCTCTTCCAACCGGACAAGGATGATCAACTCAAGCTGGTGAAGGTGCCCGTCGATTTGGGGCCCTCTTTCAAGAGCGGTGTTTTGATGCCGTGCGACGTGGAAGGCGAAGAGGAGACCAGACTGTTTGTGCAGTTTGCTGCAAGGCTCGACGACGGGGAGGCGGCATGTCTGGCCATCGCCAAGAATAGGGGATGGACGCTGGCCACCGATAACCGCCTGGCAACCAACCTTGCTGGCCGATTTCGTGTGTCCGTTGTGACGACAGCGGAACTCGTAAAGGAGTGGGCGAAGAAGAGAAGAGCGAACAAGGCCGAGATCGCCAGCACACTGTCGAACATTCAGACTTTTGGCAAGTTTATACCTCGGCCGAGTTCACCGGAAGCGTCATGGTGGTACAGTCACGTCGCAGAGAAGTGATACGTATCACGCTCGCTGCTGGTTGAATCGGGGAGTTCCGTTTCGCTACGACTCGCATATGACTTCACCATGGTCCCAAGCTCCGGCTTGCGACCGCACTTCCGGGAAGTGTGTTCCCAAGCTGGAGCTTGGGAACAACGGAGAAGACACGCCATGGCGAGTTTCCCCGCTCGTCGGCGGGTGGTCGTGGACCAGGGGCCTTCGGCGCAGCTTCCGGCCGCGGTGTCGATTAGCCGGCTTCAGCCGGGCTTCTCGGTTCCGGGTTTCAACCATCCGGCGCCGAGCACGGCAGACGATAAGGAGGAGGAACGGGGAAAGGGGAAATCGGAATGGGGAAGTCGCAAGGGGGAGCAAGAAGTGGATAGCGGGTAGTGGATGGTGGATAGTGGGGGGGAGGAGGGTTGAGAGTGGAGAGTCGAGAGTTGCGTGCGGACAGCCCACCCCCTGCTCCCCCCAATCCCCAGCCCCTGCCCCCGCTCCCCCCAACCCCCAACCCCGCACCCCCCGACGGTGAAAAACTTTGGGAAAACCGGCCGGGCTCGTAAGGTGTGTGAAACGTTTCCCCCATAGCTGCGCCGCCTACGGCGTCAACACGATTTTGCCGGCGAGGGTTCCCTTGCCGCGCAGGGTGTTGTCTTCCTGGAGGCGATGGGCCTTGGCGGCGTCGGCCAGCGGCATGGTGCGGTCGATCCGGGCCTTGAGCTTGCCCCGGGCCATCCAGCGGTTCATCTCGGCGGCACACTTGCGTTGCTCGTCGGGCGGGGCGTTGAACATCGCAAACCCGAAAACCTTGCAGTCCTTGACGTAGAACTGTCCGACGGGAAACGCCGGCTCGCTGTCGCGGCCCGCCATCAGCACGAGCCGCCCTCCCTTGGCCAGGTGCGAAACGGCCTGCCGAAGGTCCTGCTCGCGCAAGGTTTCGAACCAGACGTCGACCCCGTCGGGGGCAAAGCGCCGCAGGGCGTTGTCGAGGTTGGCCGTATTGTAGTTGATGCCCATCTGGGCGCCCAACGCGCGAACGGCCTTGACTTTCTCGTCGTTGCTGACGGTGGTCGCGACCCGCCCGCCGATTGCCCGGGCCATCTGGACCACGCAGGAGCCGACGCCCCCGGTCCCGCCCTGGACGAAGACCAACTCACCCATCTTCAGATTGGCGTCGCGGAACAACCCGAGATGGGCGGTGATGCCGACCAGGGCCAGGGCGGCCGCCTCGGTCGATGGAACGTCCTCCGGCGTGGGATAGAGCCAACACTCGTCCACCGCGGCATATTCGGCGAACGTCCCCTGACGCCCGAGCAGCCCCTGGTTGCTCCCCCAAACACGGTCGCCCGGCTTGTACCTCTTCGCCTCCGGCCCCGCCTCTTCGACCACGCCGGCCAGATCGCAGCCGACGACAAACGGCATCGGCAGATCCATCTTGATCGTGCCGGCACGCAGATAGGTGTCGACCGGATTGACGGCCACCGCCTCGACCTTGACCAGGACCTGACTCCCGGCCGGCGAGGGCTTTGGCAGGTCGCCGTAGATGATGTTCTTAGGGGAGCCGGTCTTCTCGATATAGGCCGCTTTCATGGGGTTCCTTTTCCACTTCTTCGTGGGAGCGCCGACGGCGCATGACATTCACTCCAAATGTATACGCCTGGCGAAGTGAAAGCAAGGGCCCTCAAAATCATTATGGCAAATGTCCAGCGTACGTGTGACTGATAGGGAAAGTGACAATTCGTTTGGCGACGCTATCAATGTCGACAGTAGCAAAGAACTTGCCGGAATGAATGCCGTTTTCGCACCCTTTTGGGGCGTTTTGTGTCCTCGCCGTTGACATATTAAAATGTCTCACACCAAGCAACCGGCCGCTCCGATCGTTCCGCCCCAAGGCCCGTCGCTGGGAGGGGGGTGATACCGGTGAGAAGACGGCTTTTTACACGTTTCACTCTCCACGCCACAGTACTCGGTGCTCGGTACTCTCAACTCTAGCGCTCGCCACGTGGAACCTCAACGATGATGTTCGCCTGCTTGCGGACCACGCCGAGCTTGACCTTGCCCGGGGCGGCCGAACGATACAGCCGCAGGAGACCGGCCACGGTGTCGACCTTCTTGCCGTTACATTTGAGGATGGCATCCGACTTTTTGAGTCCGGCTTTTGCTGCGGGGCTCCCGTTCGGGACATCCATCAGCAGCACGCCCGTCTCGCCCGGCAATCCGTGGGCCGAGACTTCGCCCATGCCGACGACGTTCTTGATCTTGGCCCCGAGCCACGGGTGGACGGCGGCGTCGCGTTTCGGTTTTCCGCCTTTACGGGGCGGGCTACCCGGTTTGGCCCCCGGCAGGACCGGCGTGCGGGCCTCGGCCCTGAGCGTCTCGCTGACGACGCCGAACTGGTCCATCGGGAAGTTTTTGAACCCGAGTGCCAGCGCCGGCGAGCCCTCTTTTACCTGGTAATTGCCGGCGGCCGGGTCGACGAACATCGCGTCGCCGACGATCGAGTGTTCGTCGCGGCCGGTCTGGTTCTGCAGCGCGGTGGCGGGGCCCGACTCGGTCGTCGAGTGCAACAGGTTGTAGTCGACCTCCTTCCCCCAAGGTTTCCCCACGCGGATCGGCCGGTGCGGCGTAAAGACGATGTTGCGGCGGAAGACGTCGCCGCTTTGCTCATACCAAACATGGGGGTGGAAGGCGTTGTTGACGATGACGTTGTTCTCGACCGTGCGGTAGAAGCCCTCGCGGTTCTTCAGGCCGCCGTGCAGGCAGAGGTTGTTGTAGATGTGGTAATTGGTCGAGCCGTCGTCCAGGTCGATGTCCCAGCCGTGGTCGCAGCGCCAGCGGTTGTTTCTGAGGACGGTCGTCTCGCGGGCGTCCAAAAGCGGCAGCTTCGGGTGCTCTGTCAGGTCGCAATCGCCCAGGTGCCAGAACCGGTCGCGGCCCCAGGAGTTGAACGACCCGTGGTCGCCGGTCTCCTTGACCGTGTCGAAGACGTCGCAGAACTCGATGAGGTGGCCGCCCCAGGTCCCCTCGCTGATGTTGATCCCCGCCCGGGGCGTGTCGTAGATGCTACAGTGGCTGATCGTGATTCCCTCGGACATGGAGATCTGGACGGCCGCACTCTGCTTGTGCAATCGGCCGATCCGGGTGATCAGGCAGTCGTCGACGCGGCAATCCTTCGGGTAGTTTTCGGTTTTCGGGCCGGGCTCCTTGTCGATTTCGTCGAACTTGAACGTCTCGTGGTATTCGAACCTGGGCGAGCGGACGGCCCCGGGATCGCCGACGAAGCAGATGCCGTTGCCGCCGGCTTCGACGATCTTGCACGTGCTGATCTCGACCCGGCGTGCGTAGTTGTTGACAAAGATCGCGTTTCCGCCGACGCCGTCGATCGTGCAATCGTCGATCGCGCAGTCCTCGACGCCGTTCATCAAGACGGCCCCGCCGCGATAGATGCACCAGTCGCTCCGCAAGAGCGGCTCCTTGATCTCCATGAACGTCCGCAAGGTGTGCTTCAGCGTGAGCCCGCGGAGGGTGATGAACCGCACCGGTTTGTCCGGCGAGCCCTGGAACTCGAACAGGTGCTTCAGTATGGCGACTTCGACCGTGGCCTTGGCGAGATCGGTACCCTCCGGCGGCCAGAAGTAGAGCGTGTTTTTTTCTTTGTCGAGGAACCATTCGCCGGGTGCATCGAGTTCCTCGAAGACATTCTCGACGAACCGGTGCTGGCCGTGCATACCCATGCGGCGGTTGTTTTGCCACCCGCCTTCGAGTTTCGGGTTGCCCTTCTCGTCGACGCCGGTGACGACGTAATGGAAATCGCCCCAATGGGCGCGGTGCATGGCGTGGACGATCGCCCCGACGGGGTTCTTCCACGTCTTGACCCGTTCGGGGCTGATGCAATCGGCCGCAAAGCCGTTGAAGTACTTGGCATTCGGGTCGTAGCTCGGATACCGGGCAAGGGGTTGTTTGGCGCCGTCGATGAACAACTGGTCGAACGCCGTTCCGTCCGGGACTTTCGCCTGCATGATGCCGTCCTTGTATGGTTCCCATTTCAGGTCGAGCCGGGCCCCGCCGCTTATGATCGGAGTTTCACCCTTGCGCGCCACGTAGACGATCGGGCCGTCTTTCGTGCCGGAATCCTCCGGGCGGAAGACAACCGGCTCGGTGAGATAATACGTCCCGCCGCGCAGCACGACGATGATCGGGTATTTGCCCTTTATCATTGCCCGAGCTGCATCGCGTGCCTTGGCGATCGTGGCAAACGGCTTCTCCATCGAACCGGGGTTGTTGTCGCTCCCGTCCGGCGCTACATAGAGTGCCGGCCCGGCCGCAGCGGCGGCAGCCGGCACCGGCAGATTTACCACAATCACAGCAACCACAAAACAGCGAAACACCCCATTACTCACGGCACAGCTCCTTGTTCACAGAATCAGTTCACCAGAATGACCGGCCGGTATTATAGTGCGACGGGCAGAAGGCTGCAAACGCCGTGTATATGGGGGCCAATCCCGCCCCGCACTTGACAACGTGCGGTCAAGTGTGGGATACTAAATCTTGGGCTCGGAGGAAATACCATGAGTACCATTGACGAAATCAAGACCGCTTTGTCCAATTTGACTACCGAGGAACTCTACGGAGTCGAACGCTCGATCCATCAACTCTATCGGCGGAGGAACGCGCGTATTATCTATGACGACGCCCATGGAGTCTGGACCGAGGAAGACCAGACATCGGCCGCAGCGGAGGCCTGGGGTCCGATGGATCAGCAGGAAGGAGCCGCAGAGAATGCCGACGCCTAGAAGGGGCGAAGTCTGGCTTGCGGATCTCGGATGGGCGGCGAAAACGCGCCCCGTGCTGATCTTGAGCGTCCCCTATGCGGATGAAGACTACGCGCTGCTGGGAGTTGTCCCTCATACGACCACACCGCGCGGTTCCCAATTCGAAGTCACGCTCGACGTACGTGGCCTGAAGGCGGGCGCGTTTAACGTCCAGGGGCTTCTCGCTGTACCGCCCGTCAAGTGCCTGCGGAAGATGGCGGCATTGACCTCCGATCAGTTGCGATCTGTGGACACGGCGGTCACAACGTGGCTTAGCCTCGACAGGTAGACGGATATCCCTTCTCGGTCACTCGTATCTGCTTGGACCTTTCCACCGTAGGCGTTACTCGGCCCGGTGTGTACAATTGGAGTGACTCGTCAATCGCTCGGCAGCCAAAAAATGAGCTTCATCCAACACCGCCGGCTTCTGATCGCAACGCTCGTGTTCGCCACGGTGCTAGTCAATCTTGCGGTGGTTGTGGTCATGCAAGCCATGGATTCTTCGGGATCGGTACTGTTTGCTCCGAAGTTTGCAGGACTTCTGCTGTTGTCATTGCAGCGGAGTCAGATTGCCCTGATGGCAATCTGGTTGGGGATCGGACGCACCTCGGGCCCCGTACGATTCGTCGGCACACTTGGGGTAATTGTTGCCTGGTGCGGCATCTTGGCGTCCCTCAACTATTCATCCGAAATCAAGGTGTGGTTTGGGTACGCGGCGATTCAAATGCTGCTGATTGCCGTTCCGCTCTTGCTGATTCGTGCCACCGGACGGCTCGAAATCCAAGCAGAGTCGCAGGTCGACAAAGATGCGGCTGTTGATCGGAACCCGTATCAGTTTTCGATCGGCTACTTGCTGGCGTGGACCACGGCGTTTGCCTTGATGCTGGCGACGCTGAAGAGCGTCGCGCCTTTTGAAGATGTCGCGAACGAGATAAGGAATACGTGGCACGACGGGGGCAATTTCGTATATGCGATCAACGCCGTTGTGGTGCTCTGGGTCGTGCTTGGATCGGGGACCTATGTCGCTGCAAGGTACGTCGGATACGGGGTCCTCCTGTTTGTACTGCCGCCCGCGCTGTTCGCCGTCCGCGGTAGCCAGGATCCCGGTCCCGACCCCGGCCGATTCGCCCTGTCGGCCTTGTGGCTGCTCGGATCGTTGACCGTCGTACGGCTAGCGGGATACCGGGTACGATTTGGCCGGCGAGGAGGGCAATCCGACAAGCAGGAAGATGAGTAGCTTGCATCCCCGCTAGGCATGCCGTACACTACGGGCTTGACCGCTGTTGAGAGAACATGCAAAGCCGCGACCAGTGAGGCTGTGATTTTTTGTAGGGAACGCCCTCTGTGGCGTTCCGGGAAGCAGCAACAATCGCATTTCCCGGGTTTCGGAACGCCACAGAGGGCGTTCCCTACAGATGATCTATGGCAGATCCGAAAAAATCACAGCCTCAGTGGTCGCGGAGAAGCGGGAACGGCTTTCCACTGCAACAATAAGAAACCGTAGGGTGGGTGCTTCCACCCACGCATTGTATACATACTTGGCAACAGTACGCGTGGGTGCAAGCACCCACCCTACAAGCTTCACAACTTTTGAGGAGGTCTTTCGATGCGACAGAAGAGTTTGCTCCAAGTTTTGTTGACCCTGCTTTTGGCCGTCGCCTTTGTATCGCCGGCCGCGGCCGAAATCAAGCTGCCGACGATCATCGGCGACAACATGGTCCTGCAGCGCGAAATGCCCGTGCCGATCTGGGGCTGGGCCGAGCCGAAGGAAAAAATCTCGGTCACCTTCGACAACCAGTCGGTCGCCACTATCGCCGACAAGGACGGCAAGTGGAAAATCACGCTGAAAGAACTCAAGGCCAGCGCCGACCCCAAGGGAATGGCCATCCGTGGCGACAAGAGCGAGCCGGTCGATCTCAAGAACATCCTCGTCGGCGAGGTCTGGGTCTGCTCCGGCCAGTCGAACATGGAATGGCCCATGACCCGCACTGCGAAATCGGCCGAAGAGATCGAGGCGGCCAAATACCCCGAAATCCGGCTGTTCAAACTCCCGAAGACGCAAGCGAACGAACCGCAGGACAACTGCCCCGGCAGTTGGAGCGAGTGCAGCCCGGCAACGGTGAAAGACTTCTCCGCCGTGGGGTTCTTCTTCGGCCGCCATCTCTACAAGGACCTCGGCGTGCCGATCGGGCTGATCCGCACGGCCTGGGGCGGAACGCCCGCCGAAAACTGGACCAAAAAGGAAATCCTCGAGTCGCACGACATCCTCAAACCGCTGGTCGGCCGCGGCTCGAAACTCTACAACGCCATGATCCACCCGTTGATCCCCTTCGCGATCCGCGGTGCGATCTGGTACCAGGGCGAGTCGAACTGCTCCCGGGCGTTTCAGTACCGCACGCTTTTCCCGGCGATGATCAAGAACTGGCGCGACGACTGGGGCCAGGGCGATTTCCCCTTCGGCTTCGTCCAGCTTGCGCCGTTCCGCTATGGGAGACAAGACCCGGCGTGTTGTGCGGAACTCTGGGAGGCCCAGGTGATGACGCTCAAGGGGTTGCCCAACATCGGCATGGCCGTCACCACCGACATCACCACGCTGCGGAACATCCATCCGCCGAACAAGCAGGACGTCGGCCTGCGGCTCGGCCTCTGGGCCATGGCCACCGTCTACGGCAAGAAGGACCTCGTCTATTCCGGCCCGATCTACAAGTCGATGAAGGTCGAGGGCGACAAGATCCGTCTGGAGTTCGACCACACGGGCGGCGGGCTGGCCAGCTCGGACGGCAAGCCGCTTATAGATTTCACGATCGCCGGCGAGGACCAAAAATTCGAGCCGGCCACCGCCGCGATCGACGGCAAGACGATCGTCGTCCAAAGCGACAAGGTCAACAATCCGGTCGCCGTACGGTTCGGCTGGTACGACACGGCAACACCAAACCTGATCAACAAGGAATGCCTCCCGGCCTCGCCCTTCAGAACCGACTCGTGGAAGGGCGTAACGGAGCCAAAGGAGTAGCCCGGCGACTTAGGATCCCGGTGTGCATCTTGTGTCTCGCCTCCGTCGGAAGTGGAAAAATCGAAATAACGCACTACTTCAGCCGTCTGCAGTACGACGGCCTCGGAGGGCCGTCGTCCATTGATTTCAAAACACGTTCTTAGGGCAGATTCAAATCCCTTGGCTTGTCCAGCAGTGTGGGCGGTTACGTGTACGGCCCGTCGAACCCGATCGGCAAGCCGTGGACCTCCGGCAACAACGGATCGTCCGGCGGAACTTCCCGAGTGTAGCTTCGACCATTTTCCGTAGAATCACTTGAAATCCTCCGTGTTACGGGCGACGGTAACGCCGCCCTCGTTCCGAAATCCTACAAAACACGGAGGATTTTACACATTAGAGTAGCCTATCCCAACGGGTTTGTGTCCGGTACAATTCCGTGTATGGCCGCACCCGAAACCATTTATCTCGATCACAACGCCACCACGCCGGCGCGGCCTGAAGTGGTGGAAGCGATGGTGCGATGCTACGCGGAAGAGCATGCCAATCCGGCCAGTCGACACCGGGCGGGACAGCGTGCGCGCAAGGTGCTCGAAGATGCCCGCGAGCGCATCGCGGAAATCCTCGGGGCCGATCTCACTTGCCCGCAGCCCGACCGGCTCATCTTCACAAGCGGCGGCACGGAAGCCAATAACCTTGCCCTGCTCGGCATCGCACAAGCCGCCGGCGACGAACGCGGCGATATCATCATCTCCTCCATCGAACACCCGTCCGTCATCGAACCCGCCGAACACCTGTTGGAACGAGACTGGACGCTCCACACCTTGAGTGCCACGCCCGACGGCGTCGTCCGGACCGATCAGCTCGCCGAGCTGCTTTGCGATCGGACCCGATTGGTCAGCGTGATGCTGGGCAACCACGAGACGGGTGTCCTGCAACCGGTCGGCGAGCTGGCGACCGTCTGCAACGACGCCGGCGTCCCGATGCACACCGACGCGATCCAAGTCGCCGGTAAATTACCGATCGATTTCCGCGGGCTGGGCGTTGCGGCAATGAGCATCGCCGCCCACAAGTTTCAAGGCCCCCCGGGGATAGGGGCCCTGATCCTCCGCGACGACGTGCCGATCGTGCCCGTTTTGTTCGGCGGACACCAGCAGTCCGGTCTGCGGCCGGGGACCGAACCGGTTGCTCCGGCCATCGGCATGTGGACGGCGTTGGAGTTATGGCACAAGGAGCAGGAGGCCCACACGCACCGCCTGAGGGCTTTGTGCAAACAGTTGGCAGACGGAATTAGGGCGGGTTTTCCCGGTGTGATCGTCCACGGAGAACACACAAACCGGCTTCCCCAGACGGCAAATATCGCTTTCCCCGGTCTCGACGGCCAAGCCCTCTTGACGGCTCTGGAGACAGCGGGGGTGGCCTGTGCGGCCGGTTCGGCGTGCAGCAGCGGCTCGACCGACCTGTCGCCGACACTCAACGCCATGGGCCTGCCAAGCCGGATTGTCAAGAGTTCGCTGCGATTCAGTCTCGGCGCCACCACTACGGAAGCCAATATCCAAGAGGCGGTGGCCCGGATTTTGCACGCCTGCAACCGGTTGCAGGGAACACAGAAATAATTCGTTTACCGGCCAACCCCGTCTCGTCAAATGGTTGCCGGTTTGCTATACTCGGGGCATGGAAAATAAGGGGTAATTTATCGCGGCTTTGGGCCAAGCTTTTCAGGACGGAACCTCTCTGGTGGACGACATCATAGACATCCCCCTACCGGGGCAACCGTTAAGCTACAAGCAAGCAACGGACGGGAAATCAAATTCCCGGCCCGTAATGCACCCATTCGTTGCCGGCCCGGAGAACAAGCTGGTCGAAACGGCTATCCTAACGGTTCTTGAGAGACCGGGGCACATATACAACCCACTGGTGCTCTACGGCCCAAGCGGAACCGGCAAATCCCACCTGGCCTTAGGGCTGGCCGCCGAATGGCGGGTCCGATACGGCCACCGAAGCGTTGAATATACAACCGCCGTTGATTTCGCCAGGCAGTTTACCGAGGCCCTCGCAACCCAAGCCGTTGAGGATTTCCAAATACAGTACCGCAAGGCACCCTTGGTAATTATTGAGGATATCGACGAACTAATCCACAAACAATCACCTAGACTAAATATCCAAGAGGAGTTGATCCACACGCTGGCGGCATTGACCGATTGGGACCGACAGGTAGTCATTACCTCATCACGGGCCCCGTCACAGTTGCGAAACCTGCTACCCGGCTTGCAAAGTCGCTTGATAGCGGGCCTCGAAGTTCCCCTGCTCCCTCCAGCGCGGGAAACCCGCAAAGCTATCCTTCAACGTTTGGCCGAACGTCGTGGGATTCAACTCCCCAAGCTAGTGGTAGGAGCCCTTGCAGAAGGGCTGCACACAACCGTCCCTGAACTCTATGGAGCTTTAACTCAATTGGAGGTACAAGCTCACCTCGATGGTGGAACTATCGAAATGTCGTTAGTCCACAGGTATCTTACCCAGCGAAAACAATTACAGAAGCCGCCGTTGCGCGATATCGCCGCTACAACCGCCCAGTTCTTCTCGCTGAACTTGTCCGACCTGCGGAGCCGATCCAGACGGCGCATAATCGTCACTGCTCGAGCTGTTGCCATCTATCTGGCCCGCCAGTTGACCCGCGCCAGTTTCCAGCAAATCGGGAAATACTTCGGCGGCCGTGACCACACGACCATCATATACAACTATCAGAAGCTAAAGACCACACTAGAGAAAGACCCCGCCATGCGCGAGGCAATACAGGAATTACAGGCAAAATGGGGAGACCGCCAATCTTAGAATTCAGTATGATAATCTTAGGCTTTGTCTCAAAACCGTAGCTACTCATCAGCTACCCCGAGAAAACCGTTTTGAGACAAAGCCCAGTAGAAAAACCGTCGATATCTTGTTGCCAGCCAAGTCCATTGTAAACATGCTTGATAACCATCAAGACCAACTACTCATTTACCAACTCCCGAGCATAAGACTACAAACGCTTGACTGACAGTTACTCCACATAAAAATCCTCTCCTATCAAAACTCTAATCCAGAACCCCATAACGACTTACGACTCATAATGTTCAAATGGTGAACACACCTAGATTCCATATACTACTACTTTTTTAATCTGTGATTACTAATATGAACGAGGGCGTCTGGGAATTTGAGCCTGTAGGGAGCATCTTTGTGGTGTTCCACCGATAAACCACGCTGCGAGCGGAACGGCACAGAAACCGTTTCCTACAGCGATCCCCGCCTTGAATTCCCGGATGCCCTCATATAAACACGGATAATCCATGCCCGGTCTAAGGCACTGTTCGAGAAATAACGGTCGCATTTGTAGACGGATTTCTCGACCAATTCTAAGCAGAGAAAGGTAGTATCGATCAATGAAAATAACATGCGATCGTGAAAAGCTGTTATGTGCATTCCAAACAGTTGCCAGCGTGGCTCCCAGCCGCAGTCCAAAGCCAATTCTCCAGAACGTTAAGCTGGACGTTACAAAACAAAAAGCGGTATTAATAGGTACAGACCTTGAAATGGGGATTCGTACCCCTGCTGATGGCATTGATGTAGAGACTCCCGGTAGTATCGTGCTGCCTATCAGTCGATTTGGATCCATTCTTCGGGAAAGCAGTGATGAAAAACTCGACCTTCAAAGTGACGGTCAGAAGACGATGGTGCGCGGACAACGGAGTGAATACCAATTACCGTCTGAAAACCCGGATGAGTTTCCTGATGTGGTGACATTTGAGGAGAAGAAATACCATGAGTTGCCGGCAAGGTTTTTCCGCGAGATTGTACGGAGGACGGTTTTTGCCACCGACAATGAGAGCAGCCGGTATGCACTCGGCGGGGTGCTCTTGGAAATGGAGGCCGATCGTATTACCGCGGTAGCTACGGATGGTCGGCGTCTCGCACGGCAACAAGGGCCGGCGACCTCTGTAGGCGGCCATGTCTCGGGTGATGTGATAACAATAGTTCCTACGCGGGCCATGCAGCTAATCGAGCGGGCAATCGCTGATAATGAGGAAAACATTCAAATTACCGGTCGGGATAATGACGTGCTCGTCAAGAGTGGCGGGACGACGATCTACTCGCGGTTGGTGGAAGGCCGCTATCCAAAGTGGCAGGATGTTTTTCCTCGGAAAGACGGAACGACGCAAATTGAATTGATGGTGGGATCGTTTCTCTCTGCCGTCCGGCAGGCAGCAATTGTAACCAGCGAGAATCGGCGCGGTGTTGAGTTTGCCTTTGGCGGAGGGAAGGTCGTCCTGGCTGCCCATGGAGCTGAATACGGCGAGTCACACGTTGAATTGCCGATCCCCTACGACGGCGCGGAGATTACGATTAATCTTGACCCGCGATATTTCGTTGATTTCCTCAAGGTGTTAGACCTGGAGCGGACTTTTGTCTTTACTCTGCGCGATGAGAACAGTGCAACGACGTGTAGCACGGATGACGGCTATGCCTATGTAATTATGCCGCTGGCTCGCGACAAAAAAACTTGAGAAGACGGTAAAATCATGACGCGGCAGCCCGTGCCGATTGCAGAAATTGTGGCGGACCTTATGGCCCGGCGCGGCTTTGCCCGGGTGCGAAGTGTGGAAATGCTCGAACGTGCCTGGACGCGGGTGGTTGCCGTTCTCGAAGCCGGTAATTTGATCATCCAGCATACGCAGGTCGGTAGCATCCGGCAAGGCCGACTGGAGGTTATTGTAGATCATTCAGCCCTTATCCAGGAGCTTGAATTTCAGAAAGCGACACTGCTGAAGAGCCTCACCGAACAGCTTCCCGATGAAAAGATAAGGGAATTGCGGTTCCGTCTGGGGACAATTCAATAGTTTATCGGCAGCCTTGTATCAACGTGAGAGAAAAACGATGTCCGACGATCCCACACAAACCCCATCACCAGCCGACCGGCCGGGAGCTGTTGCAGCTTCACCCGACCTTGAGAACTACTATCTCGATCAGGAAAAGGGTGATGCCAAGTATGGAGCCGATCAGCTCGAACACAAGAGCGACTTGCAGCACGTCCGCACCCGCCCGAGCATGTACATCGCCGATACTACGCTGCGCGGGCTGCACCATCTTGTCTATGAGGTCGTCGACAACTCGATCGACGAGGCCATGGCCGGCTATGCCACCCAGATTGCCGTAACGATCAACAACGACGGCTCCATTATGGTTGAGGACGACGGGCGGGGCATCCCCGTCGAGCACCATGACGACCTGTCGAAGAAATTCGACCGTGAAATGTCGACTCTTGAAGGCGTGATGACCGTGCTCAAGTTCGGTGCCAAGTTCGGCAAGGGCGTCTACCAGACCTCCGGTGGGTTGCACGGCGTCGGCGTTACCGTGGTTAATTTCCTTTCCGAATGGTGCGAGGTGGAGGTCCGCCGGGGCGGGCACGTCTACCAGCAGGAATACGAGCGAGGCGTGCCCACCGGTGGAGTACAACGCATCGGCCGTTCTGAACTTGCCGGTACGAAGACGACGTTCAAGCCCGACCCGCAAATTTTTCCGGACACGAAGTTCAAATATACTATCCTCTACCGGCGGCTTCAGGAACTTGCGTTTCTCAACCGCGGCGTGAAAATCCTCTTCCGCGATGAGCGCACCGATGACGGCGAGACGTTCCACTACGAACGCGGCATCCTCGAATTCGTCGAGCATCTCAACCGTGCAAGTGAGCCGGTACACCCGGAAATTATCTATATCGCCGGCCGATATCACGGCGTCGGCCTCGAAGTCGCCATGCAATACTCGACCGAGTTCACCGAGAACGTACATTCCTATGTGAACAATATCTGCACGACCGAAGGCGGTACGCACGTCTCCGGCTTCCGTTCCGCCTTGACCCGGACGCTGAACAACTACGGGCGGAAGCAGAACCTTTTCAAGCGGGTCGTGCCCGGTGGCGACGACTTCCGCGAAGGACTCACAGCGGTCATGTCGTTGCGCGTGCCGGAACCGCAGTTCGAAGGGCAGACCAAGACGAAGCTCGGCAATAGCGAGGTCGAGGGCATCGTCACTTCCGCCGTCGGTGATTTTTTGAATAAGTACCTCGAGGAAAATCCGAGAACGGCCAAAACCATTGTCCAGAAAGGGCTCCTGGCCGCCGAAGCCCGGGAAATCGCCCGTAAGGCCCGGGCACTCGTCCGCGAACGCAAAGGGGCGATTGCCGGCGGCGGCCTGCCCGGAAAGCTCCGCGATTGTACCAGCAAGGACGTCGACCGCTGCGAACTCTATCTCGTCGAGGGTGACTCCGCCGGCGGAAGCGCCGAAGGCGGCCGCATACGTGAGTACCAGGCTATCCTCCCGCTACGTGGAAAAATCATCAACGCGTACAAGTCCCGCGACGACAAAGTGCTCGCCAACGAAGAGGTCCGCAGCATGATCGCCGCCATAGGCTCCGGGTTCGGCGAAGACATCGACCTCAATAAACGCCGCTACGGCAAAATCATTATCATGACCGACGCCGACGTCGACGGCTCCCACATCCGCACGTTGCTCTTGACCTTCTTCTACCGCCAGATGTACGACCTCGTGAAAGGGGGCCACGTCTACGTTGCCCAGCCGCCGTTGTTCCGCGTCCGCCGCAAGAAGGAAATCTACTACATCCAGACCGAAGACGAAATGAAAACCCAATTGCTCGAACACGGGCTCCGCGACGCCGTCTTCGAGCCGGGCGACGGCCGGACTATCCGGGGTAAACAGATGGAACGGCTCTGCCGTACCCTCGCGGCACTGGAAGAATCGCTGCTGGCCCTGGAACGCCGCGGTATCAGCCTTCGCGCCCATGCCACACGCCAGGATGCCGAAACCGGCAAGTTGCCCGTCTACCACGTTTTTCTCGGGCACCGGGAAAACTGGTTCACCTCGCGGCCGCAGCTCGAAGCCTTCGTGGCGGAGCAGGAACGGGTGACCGGCCAGGAGTTGAAGCTCGAAGACGCCCCGTTGGAGACTGAAGACGGGCGGGAGGAGGGCGATGGCAACGGCCACGCCGCCAGGCGGCTGCACATCGTCGAGCTGCACGAAGTCCGCTCGATCAACAATCAACTGGCCGAGCTGCACGAGATGGGGTTCGAGATCGACAGCCTGATCCCGCAGGAGCGGACGGGCCTGGAGGAGCCCCGCTACATGCTCCGCCGAGGTGAGATGGAAACCGGTCTGGAAGACCTCCGCGGCCTGTTGGCAGCCGTCCGGGCCGCCGGCGAGAAGGGCCTGACCATCACCCGCTTCAAAGGTCTCGGCGAGATGAACGCCGAGGAACTCCGCCAGACCACCCTCGACCCCGAACACCGCACCCTGCTGCAAGTGACGATGGAGGACGCCGGCGGCGCCGCCGAGCTGTTCCGGGTCCTCATGGGCGACAAAGTGGAACCGCGCCGGGAGTTCATCGAAAAACACGCACTGGAAGTGCGGAATCTGGACGTGTAGGGGAATACCCTGGTGGGAGACATAAAGGTTGTCAATTCAGACATAAAGTTTGTCAAGCGAGACACAAAGTTTGTCAACCGATGCGCTCTTCGCGCAGGTATTCTCGATCGACGTCTGGTGGGAGGGCCTGTCACGAACAACGGACAAAAGGAACTACAACTTGCTTGAGCCCACTTGTGAACCGCTGATAGCTAACAAGAAGGCGAAGGTGTAGAGCAAGAGACGTTGGCCCGTGGGGAACCGCCGCCCTTGGCTGCTTGCGACCGGCCAGTTGCCGGACGCAAACAACCAACGACGGCGTATCGCGTCGCAAAAGGTCAACCCGCGATCGCCGGTTCCCCGTGGAACATTTGCCAGGATTGGAGGAGTTCTCGTCGAAGCTGACTGATGCGACCGGGCGAGACCTTGAAACGCCTCGCAACTTCGCTCGTTGAGTATCCAACTGCCAATGCCTCTGCAATCCGACGGTTCCGCTTGGTCAAGAGGTCGAGCCATCTGGGGAAGTCGATGCGGAAGGCCACTTGGTCGGGCACTGGTGTTTGCGGATCTTCCACAATCGCTTCGAGCCACTCGCCCGCATCCTTGTCGTAGTGGTCGAGCCTTTCGACGGCAAAACCCTTCTTGCGTTGGGCATACGACGAGAGCACTTCATTGATCCGCAGGTGGTTTCCGACGCGGCGTCCGTCGCGGACCTGGGCGATTCCGTAGCAGGCCAATGCCATGGGATACGCGACATCCGTCTTTTTGCGTTGGACCAGACGGGCGTAGGCCACGGTGGCGTTGGCGATGACCTCCTGGACAGCATCTTCACGGCCCTCGGGGTCCAAATAGTAGAAGGCGTTCTCCGCGCGCTGGCGAATGGTGGGCAGCATCTGCAGGAACTCTTCGTGCCACGCCGGGGGGGCTTGTTGGGCAGGGACGGGTTTGCTGGGTGCGATCATACGAACGATCTCCTTGGGAAATAGGGACCGCCCCGGCGGGGCGATCGTGTGAGCCAAAACACACAACCACCCCGCCTGCGCGAGGTGTGACCGGTGAAGCGTCTTGGGCGCGCTGCGCTGGTGAGCCAGCCTGCCCGGAAGAAGGTCAAGAAACGAAAAATCGCCCGGCCACCCGTCTGGATCGACGACGGAGGACCGGGCGGTCGAACATTCGCAATCAGCCGGTTCGGCGCGGTCTACGGCGGCGCGAAAGGTGAGTCAGGTCGTCGCGCCGATACACCGAAAAACCGGCTCCGGGAGTGACGCGCTTCCCGTAAACGGCCCGGATGCGCTGCTCAGTCTCCCACCGCGAAAGCGTGGAGCGGCTAACCTGCAGGATGCGGCAGGCCTCGTCAGCCAGACAGAACTCCGCGTAGAATCGGTCGACCTCGTCCGACGAGACCAGACAGGCACGGCCGGACGTACGGGCGTGCAGAAGCCCCATCGCGATCCACTTCTTCAAGACATGGGGCTTGACGGACCGACTGGGGAAGAGAATTTCCGCGAGGTAGTGGAGGGGATAGCCCTTCTCTTCGCCACGCTTTGCACGAATCTCTGGCGATTGAGAAGCGAGATCGTGGTGCGAGACGACGATCCCGTTGAGGCGTTTGCCGGGCTCGGCCACGCGGGCGGCGACCTTTCCGCTGCGGACGAGTTCCAGGAGGGAGCCGAGCGTGAGTCCGGTGGGGCCGAACGTGCGCGTGGCCTGACGAAGTGAAAGCCATCGAGTGCCTTGGGCCTTGCCTGGGGACAATTCCTCCAACAAGGACAGCAGTTCGGCGACAGAGCGTTGGGGAATCCGCCATCCCTTGACCGTTCGCACCGTGCGGCCAAGCATCCCACGGTGGATCAGGTCCAACACGCCACGACGACCGATACCCAGGCGACTGGCGGCCGTCTGGACATCCAAAGCATCGTCGAGTTCCCGCCGGAGAGTCTCGACCGATCGCCGCAGGACCAGCCCCACCGACCGACCGCGCGCACCGGCGGGATGAAGCTTGCCGGTGAGAACGCCGCGATTCACGAGTGAAGCAACGGCACCATGTCGGAGACCAAGCATTTTGCTCGCCTCGGTCTGAGAGATCCACGCTCGTCGGCGGAGCGACGAACGATGCTTGGACTTCTGAAACAAGCAAACCTTCCCGCTGAGGTGGCCGCTCGAGTAGCGCTCGAGAAGGTACTCCCGCAGGGCGTCGGCGGGAGGCGCGTATCCGGTGTCCTCAAGCCAAGCCGCTTGGCGTAGCAGCATGCCAAACCGGCGGCCTATGCCGGTGGAGGTCGTCCGGTACTTGTCGACTTGCTGAAAGGCGTCGAGAAAAGCGTACAGTCTTTCAGGCCAATCAGCGAAGACTTCGGCCGCGGCCAGCCAGGCAATCGTGCTGTCGGCGTCAACGGCATGGGATTCCGTTGGCACATCAAGGCGTTGTCCGACTTCGTCGAGCCAACTCGGTGTCTTGGCAATGGCCGTCGCGATTCTCTCTCCCCACCAGAACCAGGCAGCCGATGATAGGCCAGGTAGTGGAGGGATCTCGCCGAGCAACACTTGGTGAAACCTCTCGGCCAACAGCAGCACCTCGCGGGAGGCGGGAAGAGAAGCGGCATCCGTGACCTTGTGGCCGCACGCGCATTGCACGACGTCATACCGGTCCCAACGAAACGTCCACCGACAGCCGGGACATCGGGCGACGAGGAAGCACCCGTGCTGGATGCAGACGGGCATCGGCCGGAACGACCACACCAATCGTTCGTAACGGATGGCATCCTGCCGCAAGCAGGATGGACAAAATGGCAAGCATGACCAGAAGTACCGCAGCAACGTTTTCGAGTCGCAGGTGCGAGGTTGCTTTCGGCCTTTCTTGACGAGGGCGAGCGAGCATGCGTGACGGTGAACCGTCAGGGAGAAGAGTGTTTCGCGAGGGAGCAAGAGAAGACCCGCCAGTTGATCGAGGATGGGGCCAGACGTAAGGTGGTTCAAATGGTGGCGCGGCTGTTCTGCCAATAGAGCGACAAGACGTCGAGGGCTCTCATAGCCCATGGCTTCGGCGGTGCGGCGCAGGAGACTGATGAGCGACTCTCCTGGAAGAGGCGGGACGCGGGCAGGGAGCGGGCGCGGTGGTCTTGATCGCGTCATTGCCGTCCTCCCAGGAAATCGGCGGCCGAGGCCGTCCGTTTCCTTGCCTTACTGGCCCGAGGCGTCAAGCCGACGCCCGCGGTCCGGCCGTGATCGGCCGCTTGGACACGGTCCAATGCGGCCTTGTCCAAGCGGCCGACGAACGGGTTGGCCTGCTCGGCCAGAACGCGCTGCTGTGCCAACTTGCGCTCGAAGACGCGGGCGGGATCCGCAAGTTCGATCCGTTCGCTATTGCGATGGATCGCCTCGGCCACTGCACCGCGTAGCAGTGTCATTAGGTAGTCGGGCACCCCGCGGCAAGCCAGGTAGAACCGTCCGGCCGTATCCGGCTCGGCCAGTCCCGACGGTTCGGCCAGCGGCATCGTCTCGTCGAGCTTCTTCAGCATGCCGCAGAATTCCCGCTTTCCTTGGGGCGTTCGCCAGGTGAAGCATCGCAAGGCGAGTCGCTCCTTGAAACGGCGTTCGGTGTGCTCGGCGCTGAGGACGTACTCCGCCTCGGGCATCCCACAGACCACGACGGGGATACGCGTGTTGACGATCAATACCTTCAGCCACTGGGAGGCCTTGGTCATGACCTTGGCCCGGTCGGCGTCGAAGAGATGGTGAAACTCGTCCATGACGATGAGTTCAACACCGCAGTGCTTCAGCAGTCTCACAGCGCGATTCGTCAGTGTCTGGACCGTCCCGCTACTCCAGGCCGGGTCGCCCAAAGCCAGCAGCAGATCGGCGGCAATGCCCTTGGGTCGGACATCCGGCTGCAGGGTGACCTTGAGGACGGACTGCTGGGTCCCGGTTTCGGTTTCCTGGGATGGGTGGAGCTGGCAGTAGTGATCGACGACACTGGTTTTGCCCACGCCGGAGGCCCCAAGAATGGCGCCGCACGCCGGTTCGCCTCCGTGCTGGCTCCCCTGGTGGCAGCGGTCGAGTAGGCCAACGGCCTCACGGAATCGAGGATGGAGTACAAGGAGCTTGTTGGCAAAGGCGATCCGGCCCGTCTTAGGAACCTTCCGCCAATCGCGTCGATCGACAGGTTCGCGCGGCATTTCGTTCGGCATGGGTTGCCTCGTTGGTTTTGAGGGAAGTGGATATGGAAAACAGCCTGATCAGACAGGATGTCTGGGGTGAGGGACGCTACGATCAAAGGTCCGGACTGGCCACTTCCCAGTCGCTGACATCAAGATCCGAAGGGGAGAGAGGAGGTTCAGCGCCGGCGGAATGCTCCTGCTTGTCGAGCGGTTCGTCCGACGTGACATCCGCAGGAGAGGGAGCGGGAGGAGCGCGATCGGCAGAAACGGAACCCGGCGGGGAATCTTGTTGGGGGTTCTCCGCCGATTCCTCCGAGAGAGGCCGGGTGCTATGCACATAGCGCATTGCCCGGGAACGGCGCCTTCGAGAGGGTTTTTGAAGGGACTGTTCGACAACGTCCCGGATGGCATTGCGGCCGGCGGCCAGGTTCAGCAGGTGTTCGGGCCGGTCGAACCTCTCCCGAACGGCCCGCTTGAGCACCCGCCACTGGTACTCGGTCATCCCCTTCATCACCGGGTCGACAGCCCTGGCCTCCAAAAAGGTTCCGTCGATGGGGCTGACGAGCCAGACGGCACCCAGGTCCCAGGGGTTGTACCTTACCGAGAGACGGTTGACTTGGCGATTGGTGGCCGCAATCTGGGACCGCAGGCCCATCAAATCGTCGCTCGTGTAGAACATGCCGCCCAGTTCGATTCCGCGGGTCGTCAGTGTCCGCTCAGCCCGTTTGGACAGGAGCACGAGCAACTCTCCCGAGGAAGCAGGGAGAGAGGGCGGGTGCATTGCGGCGCTGTACTGCCACATCTCAATGCGCGTCATCGTAGAAGTGGGGTGTTTGGCAACGGAGTAGACGTCGACCAAGTGGATGTGGATCACCTCCAAAAGGGATTCATAGGTCAGGAACGGTCCGTCATCAGGCTTGTAGTCGGCGCGGTCTGCCCAATTGCGGAACGTCCGACCCGGAAGCGAGGCGGAAAGCTGGTCGTTGAGTCCGTCAAAGAGCGACTCGACAGTTCCCTTCAAGTGGGGTGTTCGCGGCGGATTGAAATCCAATTCGATGCCCAACTGGAACGCGGCCTCTTCGAGATCCTTGCTCGTGAAATCCGGGCCGCGATCGCAGACGAGCTTCTCGGGCAGGCCGCAGCAGGGCCAGATCCCTTGGACCCGCGCGTACCGTTGTTGCAGGTAGGTTTTCGGCAGGATCGCATGCCGCAAGGCCTCCATCACGACGGCGTACGAGGGGGGCTCGAAGCCGAGACAGAATCCCACGACCAATCGGCTGTAGTAGTCGATCAAGAGTGTCAGCCAAGGTTGGCCGATGGGGCCGGCGTCCGTGCCGACCACGACCTTCAACGGGCTGTGGTCCACCTCCACGCGCTCGAGGATTCGAGTGGCAAGCTGGCGGGTACGCTTGAAGGCGTGACGAGAGTCGGCGATTTTTCGGCCCCACCGCTGGCGGTCAACTTCCCAGGGGTCGAGCTGGGCGATGCGTCGCGCAATGGCGCGGGCCAGCGCGGCTTCCCGCGGCACAGGGATCGCCTGCGCCGCAGGAAGCCGTGCGTTGAGGCGTTGAAGATCGTCTAGCACCCGACGGGTGACCGCTGAGATCGGGCGACGGGCCTTGTTGAGATAGACGACGTTGATTGCCTCCTCCATGAGTTGTCGAAGTCGGGGATGACGCTGCCAGAGCCCCTGTTTCCGGGACTGGCCTCGTCCCCCGCACCTGGCGCTGCGTGGAAGCAAGGCCAGCCGGTTCTTGCCGGCGGAGTGCCATGCCTTGTAGTACCTCCGCAGAGTTCGCGCGGAGCAGTGTATGTGCCTTGCCTCCAAGTCGGCAGCTCGGCGCTGGTAGTCCGCCTCTTGCGGGGGGCCGGGCAGTTTGGTCAGAGGCTCGATAGCCCGCCAGCGCTGCTCGACCATGCGCTTCTGATCG
Organism: uncultured Planctomycetaceae bacterium; assembly: GCA_964547995.1. Classification (GTDB taxonomy): domain Bacteria; phylum Planctomycetota; class Planctomycetia; order Pirellulales; family Thermoguttaceae; genus CAZJRB01. Next base: position 26,217 of record CAZJRB010000003.1, read on the forward strand.
GCGCTGAGATTGCGAAAAGGCCTCGCTTTCGAGCGGCGATCTTGATTGGTCGAAGGGCTGGGATCGCCCTGGAACGTCAGTCGTCCTTCCGCATAGTGGGCGTGGATCTCCTGTTGGAAGAATTCCTGCTCTACGTGGAACTGGACGTCTTGGGCAACAAAGCGGTCGGGGGCGAGTTGGCGGACCACGCGCCAGACCCGCCCGTCGAGGAGCCACTGGGTGTCCACAGCGAGTCGAACGGGTCCCATGAAATTACACCTCCGGGGAAGATAAGGGTTTGGTCGTCAATCGGCCGCGCGCACGGGTCGAAACTGAGCCGCCCCGTGGCCAGAAGATGAAACAAGTGCATCCTCAGGTCGCTGCACTGGGTCGGGTCACGGCCGGAGAGCAGGGTCGAAACGTCGATCCCGCCGGCAGGAACCTCCAAGACGAGTTGTTCGAGCACATCTGCATCCGTGTGTGCCTGGCGGTAGCGATTCACCAGCCTGAGGTTAGCGAGCAGAGGGTTTTCGAGGAGTTGCTTCTCCGTGACGACGTAGAAAGTCGCGCCGCTCTCCGATCCGTAGAGCCGGCCTACCGCGAGTTTCCGCTGAACGATGGGCCGTGCGAGCTGTTGCGACGGCTTGACTTCCACGAGTCGCTTGCTGCCGTCAACCATCTCGACCAAGAAATCAGGCACGATGTAGCTCACGCCGGCATCCTTTTGTCGTGGTCGTGGCGTGGCGGGAGGGCCGTCGAGGAGTTGAATCTCGAGGGTCTCTTCCGCGCCCAGCCACTGGTACCAGACGGCAAAGGGCTGCTCCTGGATGAAAGCCACCCGGGGGCACGCCACTAGAATGACGGCCGCAGCGGCCTCGAGCTGGCCTTGACAGCGGATGGACCGGCCTTGCTTGGGGCAGGGCACGAGGAGAAAAGAGCCCGGCGTTCGGCGCCGCAGACGAAACGTCGATATACCGGCGGGTTGCTTTGCATCGGGCATCGGAATCCCTTTCGTAGAATGAAGCATGGGTGGGCCGGTCTACGCCGCCTTCCGCTTGGCCCTTGAGGTGGCTCGGGAAGTTCGCATCTTGGCTTGGGACTTCGGTCCTGCGGAGGCCGAACGGCGTCTTCCGTTGGACTGCTTGGCATAGGAATTCCGAGCCGAAGCGAGCTTTGCTTCGACCAGCGCGGTCACGCGGTGTTCCAAGTCGTCTTCATAATCCTCCCAAGGGATCTCGCTACCGGCCGAATCAATGAGACGAACAAGGGGACGCAATTCCTTTCGGTCGATCTCGACATCGAGCGGTTGCGTGCTGGGCAGGGCCCGGCGTTGCGCAGGATGGTAGATTGTGTGCACCAGCAGGAACGGATTCACAGGGCGGACGAGGACGATTTGCCAACGGTTTGAGAAGACGACGCGGCCAAGCCCCCAATTGCCGCTCTTCTGCAGGGCTTGTTGAACCACGGCAAAGGGCCGGCGCGCGGCTGGATTGGCGGGAGCCAGGCAGAGACTGCGTCCGGCAAGGAGCACCGGGTCGACACACGCAGGGGGCAGGAAGTGATACACGTCAATCGTCTTCTCGTCCGGCGGTTCGAGCTGTTCAAGCTCCGCTTGCAGGAGTTCCACGTACTGATCCGGCTGATAGGGGTATCCCTTGACGATTTCCTCGGGTGCCACGGCACCGTGCTTGGGACACCATTTCCGGTACTCAATTCGCTCTCCGCAACCGGCATGCAGTTGGCGCAGCGGGATGTCCGGCGGAGTGGCGATGGCCGCGTACGCCTTGACCGGAACAGAGAAGGAGCCGATGCGCAGTTGCCCGCACCAACTGGCGCGACTGGCAGGCGCGGCGAGTGGCTCGCACGCGCAAACGGTTTCGGGGGAGACGGTAGTTGCCATGAAGAACCTCGCAAAGGTAGATGGGGTGAGCAAGAAACGAAAAAAGGGCCGCTCGACGCCTCGAAAGAAGCAACGTGCGGCCCGGAGGGAGCCCTCGCGAAGAGCTAGGTGGCGCCCTCATATAATATGCCACGAAAAACGTAAATATTTAGATGACAACCACTTGCGACGACTGCCTTGGGTTCGTTGGGCTTCCACTGGCAGTGGCTCAGCAGTCTTCGTTGGAGAAAGAACCGGGCTTTCGGGAGGGGAGGCCAAGCCGCTTGTGTCTTTGCCATTTCCCCTTGATATTGGAATCGTCGGTCCTGGTCTTCCCTACAAGTTCCGATCCCATGGATCACGCTCACGCCGCCTTGCGTTCGTAGTGCCGCAGCAACCCGCCGAGTCGCTCGCGGCAAGTTACGTGCTCGAGACGAAAGCTCTCCAATGGCTCGGATGGTGGCAAGGACCCTGAGATCGGGACATTGCCGAGTCCCTGGTGAGGACGATATTCGTGATAGTAGGTAACCCACTCTCGGAGGAGATGTCGTAAGTGCTCTTCGCCAAAGCACCGCGGCCTTCCAGGATCGAAATCGGTGCGGTCCATCCGGTGATGGGTGGTTCGGCCGGGTTACTTCGACGTAACGGTTGCATCGGTGACCATGTCTTGCCCTCGTCTTCGGACATCGCGCGGAGAAAGGTGGTGTGATTCTCGTCGCGGCAGTACACGAACAGCCGCGGAACGCCTTTCGCGTCCACCAGTCGATGGATGGTGGGGCTGCCGCGTCCGATTTCCATCCAATTGGCGGGCACGTCGAGCAACTCGCTCCAGGTCAGCCCGCCGTCGTTACTGCGTTTGAGCAGTCCGCCCGGCGCGCCGTGTCTGCCCGTGCCGTCGTGACGGCCCTGCCAGACACAGAACATCGTTTTTACATCCGGCAGCAGGAGCGTATGGGGATGTCCTTGCCAGTCGGTTTCGGTGCCCTGCGCGATGATGACGTGGCGCTCGGTCTCGCCGGAAATGTCCACGACGGGCGGGTGCGGCGGCTGGCTGTGAACCGCAGCGAGAGGGGTCAGCAGCAACGAGGTGAGGAGTATGAGGGTGTGTTTCATGGTGTGGGTTCCTTGAGGGGCTTGTGATCCCGCTTCATCCGCCGCCACGACGGCCGGATCGACTTGGCCGTACAACCAGCACCCAATCACCGTCCGGCCTGATCGGGATCTTCCAACGGCCGTTGTCTGCTCCAACGTCATCGTCAATCTGCGTCCAGGTGCCGGTCCGCGGATCGAACCAGCCCGCGCGGTAGGAGTGCTCAGGGCCGAGCAGTTCGGCGGGACCTGCCCTATGCGATCTATCCAACTTCTGGCCGATCGGCGAGAAGGGCCAAAAGCACATCCTGCTACACTACAGTCACATGAGCGGCGGGAAATACCTGCTGGGCGACTACGATACCGGGCGCGACAAGTTCGTGGTGACCAACGGCGGCGATTTCACTTTGCGCAAATCGTTATCAATGTTGCGCAATCCTCTCGGCAATGCGAGCAACGAGGTGCCTTCATCGGCTTTCCGGAAAGCCCCTAATTACCCAGGACGGCCTCCTTGATGGCCTCGCGGGCCCCGACGGTCGCCGTGCTGTAGGGGGCGATCTCCTTGAGTTGCTCGTAGACTTCCCCGGCGGCGTCCATTTCTCCCGCCTTGACCATCGCCTCCACCTGCACGAGCATCAGCTCCTCCCGCTGGCTCTGGTTCATGTCCATGCCGCGCATTTGTTTGGCAAGGGTGAACGCCCGGTCGTAGTCGCCCGCTTCTGCCAACGCTTCGATTCTCGCGATCATGAAGGCGGGCACGGTCCGGAGCATCGGGTAGTCGCGCAGCCACTGGTCGAGGCGATCCAGCGCGTAGTCGAGGTCGACGGGGCTGGCCTTCGCCCACCGGCGGATTCGCCTCAGGTCGCCGGCCAGTTGCCACTCCTTCTGCTCGGCGAGCGGCCACGCGTCGGGCGTCAGATTCAGGAGGATTTCTTTCGCCTTCGCTTCTTCGCCCATCACCAGCAGAGCGTCCGCCTCGATGCGCTGTTGGTTCACCAGCATCTCGGCGGCCAAGACATGCGTATTGGGCATGGTCAAGCGCGCCCCATCTTCCTCCCATCCCGCTCTGTGCAAATAGATCACGGTGACCAAGTGGACGCCTTCGGCGAGGTAGACCGCGCTCTTATGCGGTCTTCCGGGGAAGGGGCTTTCGTTGTTGATCACCAGCTTGGAATCGATGAACAATCTGCTGCTGCCGCCGTGGCCGCACGTGAGGTTGAACCCGTACACGCCGGCGCTTACCTGCACGTAGCCGGTATATTTCATGGCGAATAGCCTGTCCCTCATGCGGAGAGACGAGTCAAATGCTGTCGTGTTGAGTCCCGGGTCCGGATATTCCGGTCCCCACTCGTGCTTGACCGGCTCGTAGGGAAGGTTGGTCAGCGTTCCCTCCTTGATCGGTTCCATCGCGTCGAAATCCGGAAAACCTTTTTGCTCCTCCAACCGGATCGGCCACTCCCCTTCGTAATAGGCGTATTTGACTCCCTTCTGTTCACGGGATGCCGACGTGTATAACTCGATGGGCACCTCGATCGAAGCCCTCGGGGCGGTCGCGGGGCCGGAGAATTCCAATCTGGGCGGGCCGTCGAAAAATCCGGGGGGAGCAATAGGTTGAAACAGCGCCAGGAAATCGTTTTCCGCGCCATAACGCTGCATTCCGGCGGGGATGACCAGCTTGCCGCCGCGCAGCGGCTCGGTGATCCGCCGGCCGTTGAACCACAGGATCCCGTCGGCGGCGTTGCGGAGGTCCAACACCAACTCCTTTCCCTGCCGGGAAGCGGGGATATTCAATTCGTTGGCGACCCAGGTTCCCTTTCCCTCCCCCGTCGTCACGACTGGGAAGGAGAAACCTTCCGACCACTGCAAATCTTTCGTTTCGGCGCCGACTGCGCCGGTGTCCGGGATGGCCGCGTACCACCGTTTCGCCGTGGCGGCTCGCCAGCCCCCCGCCACATCGAAGGTTGGCGAGGATTTCCTCGCCTTCTCCACTTGGTCCAGTAGTTCGAGGCCCTTTTCCGGGTCGCCTCGGACGGAAACGAGGATATCTGCCAGCGCCGTGGCGGCCGATTTCCACTCGTCTCCGCCTTCGGGGGCCCGGTCCATCACGGCCCGCAGCAGTCTTTCGACAGCGTCGTGCTGCGCCTCGGCCGGCTCGGCCAGAGACCGCGCCAGTTCCAGCAGGCGGGTGTACGGGAGCGCCGCGAGGACGTCATCGATGCGTCCGGCCAACGCCGCGCCTAGGGCGCTGCGTCGCTCCCACCAATTGTTTTGGAGTGACCAGACGTAGAGGCTGACCACCTCCTCGATCGGGGCGACGGAGGTGAACTCCTCACCCCTCTCCGCGATCGGACTGGCCAACTCTGCGGGGTCGCCGGCCGCCGGGTGCGACCAGTTCACGTGGACGTGAACCCTGCCCGCGGCGCGCGCGATCACCTTGCCGCCGGGCTCATCCAGGACCTCGAGTTCCACCTTTCTTGTTCCGGGCGCGAAGAAATGGTGCTGGACTTCCTTGCCCTCTGCGGTATGGCCGTCGTCGAATCGCCATCGGAAGACGGCATCGTCGCGCTCGGGGAAGAGCGTCCCGTTGAAAGAGTACAAGACGACATCGTCGGTCGGGGCCTGGCCCAACCATTGCCCGGCATAGCGCCAGTTGAACGATGCAGACAAGGCGTCTGAACGATGGGCCACCGTGCCCGCGGTGGCCTCGGCCAGCGGTTCCCACACAAGGTATCGCGTGCCGAACACGTGCGCAGCGCCCGGCATGCCCCAAGCCAGCGACGCATAGAACCGTCCCGCGCTGCCGTACTGCAAAAAGTCCAACCGGCGAAGACCGCGCTCCAGCTTGAGACTAAAGCGTTTCTGCGTCGTGCCCTTGCCCCACTGGCGGACTCCCTCGTACCGCTTCCGGGCCTCTTCATACGGTAGTTCCGCGACCACTTCGTTGTCGATGAGGAGGTAGCCGCCGGGCCAAGCCATGAAGTAAAAATCGTATTCCTGCGTCTGGGGAATGTAGAAGAACCCGGTGTAACGGGAGAGCGCCAGCGGCGCGCCCTGCGGTGTTTCGCGGTAGTTCGGCGTATTGCCGGCCATGGATCGGAAGGGCAGGAAACCGTGGTGGATACTTTGCACGCGATTATGGCGGCGGGCAATGTACGGCACGCTCTTGCCGGCGATGAAGTCGGTGCCGTCCCAGAGGTTCAGGAATCCTTCCAGGGTTTCGACCTGCGGATCGTAGCCGTCCATGTAGCGCGTCTCGAGGATGAGCCCCGCCTCTGGGGCCCAATCCAGTCGCGAGGGCTTCTTCGCGTGGTCCACCAGGTAGACGAGGTACCGCTTCTCGCCGCCGGTGGTATCGAAGACGATCGACATCGGTTCTTCCGGATGCGCCCAGAGGATGCGGCAGCCGACCTGCTTACCCGACAGGTCGTAGACCAGCGGGATCAGCGCGGTCGGATCGCGACCGGGCAGGCAGAAGGTGGCACGGGCCGCTGCGGGATGGCGCGTGATGAATCCGGCCTGGTTCAGTTGACTGGTATCCGCCTCGATCCTGAGCGTCTTCGCGTCCGGTGGCAGCGCGAGAACATAGGGTGCCTCTCGACCGACGGTACGGGCTCCGATCTGCTCGCCGTCGACGAAGACCTGAGCGTGGTCGCGGTTCCCCCACGGTCTTCCATACGAAAACCACTTGTACTCCGGCCTCAGGTCGAACGTCGCCGAGCCTTTCACTCTCTCGTTCGGTTCGTAGAATGCCGGATCGTATTCCTGGCCGGTCTTCTTGCACTTCTCCTTGATACTTGCGATCATCCTTGCCTTTTCCTCGGCGGGGCGGATGTCGCGCCGGACGGCGTGCTTCGTCTTCGGGTCGAAGGAGAGGCCCTTCGTCTCGGAGGGCTTCAAGTCGGCAAGGTAAACCTGGGGCGGCATCCTCAGAAGGACTTCGTCGACATCAACGGCCACAGGGATACGGACGTCGGCTTCTTTGACGTGCCACGGGGCCGGTTCGTCTGCAGCGAAACCGGATCCCGCGTTGAGCAGGAGGGAGAGGAAGATGAGAGTTGCGAATGAACTGATTTTTGGTCTCATTGGTTGCGCCTCCGTCTTGGTTCCATCCGTGACTAACGTGGAACTACCGATCGAAAAAAGTCCTTCCCCTTATCTTTTACCTTACTCTTTCGCCCTAACCTCTCCCGCTTGGGCCAAGAGGGCGAAAGACTAGGGCGAACGATTAAGGAAGATGTAGTTTCTCTCCTGCATCTTCCGGGCCGCCCCTACTCCCCCTTCACCGCGTCCGTAATCGCCTCCCTTGCGCCGATGGTGGCGGCGCTGTAGGGGGCGAGTTCTCGCAGTTCCTTATAGATGTCCCGGGCGGCGTCCATGTCGCCCGCCTTGAGCCTCGCCCTGATCTGCACCAGCATCAATTGTCGGCGATGGGCGTCATTCATTTCCATTTGGCGCATCTGCCTGGCGAGCGTGAAGGCGCGCTCGTGATCGCCCAGCCCGGAGTATGCTTCTATTGTGGCGACCATGAACTCCGGGTCCACCCGCAGCATCGGGTGTCTGCTCAGCCAGCCGTCGATGGTGCTGAGGGCTGCGACGGTATCGCCGAGTCCGCCCTTCTCCGCCCAGCGATGGATCCTGCGCAGGTCGCTACTGAGTTCCAAATACGTTCTTTCGTCTATCGCCGGCGCGTCCGGGTTCATTTGCCGCAGGATCTCCCGCGCCTTCTCTTCTTCACTCTTCAGCAGGAGACCGTCTACCTTCACGCGATCCGCCGACACTTCCGTCTGCGCGACGTATGTGTCGGGCATGATCAGGCTCACCATTTGCGCTCCTCTTTCTCTGCCGCCGAAGTAGACCATCTCGACGAAATGCACGCCCCCACGGAGGTAGGCCGCGGCACCCGGTGCCAGGTAGTGGCGGCGCCGGCTCGTCGAGGTCGTCATGGTCACCGGCCTCGAGTCGACAAAGACCTTGCCCCTGTTACGGGGTCTGAACCTGTACACGCCGGAGCTCACCCTTACGTACCCGGCGAGTTTCGCGACGAAGGGGGGCTCAATCCCCTCCGCCGACAAGTCGATACTCGACTCCGTGCCTACCCGGGGCATGTAGTGCCCAAGGCTGCCCACCCGGAGTTCCGAAAACGAGAGGTCCGTGAGCGTCCCCGTCTTGATCGGTTTCATCGTGTCCAGATCGGGAAACGTCCGATGTTCCTGGAAGTAGCTCTGCCAATCCCCCTCGTAGAAGGTGTATTGCACACCCTTCTCTTCGCACGACGGCGACGTGTAGAGATTCGTCGCCACAAGCGTCTGCATGATCCCCTCCGCGCCGGACAAGCCCTCCAGTTTCGGGCTTGGACCCTGGACGCCGGGGTAACCCGGCGGTTGAAACAGCGCCAGGAATCGGTTCTCCCCGCCGTACTGCTGCATTGCCGGGGGGACGACGACCGGGCCTTCGGGCGCGTCCCACCGCGTCCCGAGGAGCTTGCCGTTGAAGTATACGAGCCCGTTGTAGGGCACCTGGCCGAGGTCCACCAGGAAGTCCTTTCCCTTTCGGGAGGCGGGTATTTGAAAGTCCTTGGCAATCCAGGTCCCTCGCCCGCCTTCCGCCTCGGTAATGAAGGACAGATACGACGCGTCCGACCAGTCCAGGTCTTTCGTGGCGGCGGCCAGCTCGCCGCCCTCCGGCGCGCGGCGATACCATTGCTTCGCCTTCGCGGTGCGCCAGCCCTGCTCTTCGTCGACGGTCGGCTCGGTCGTTTCCGCCTTTTCCAGGAGCAGAAGTCCCTCGTCCGGTTCGCCCCGGACGGAGACGAGAATGTCGGCGAGGCTCGTTGCGGCCGACTTCCAGTGATGCCCACCGACCGGCGCCCGCTCCATGACGGCCTCCAGGAGCTTTTCCGAGGCGGCGTAATGCCTTTCGATGGGCTCGGCCATGTACCGCGCCATTTCCAGCAGGCGGGGACAGGGGTACGCCTCGATGACCTCGTCGATGCGTCCACTCAGCGCGGCGCCGACCGCCACCCGCTGCTCCAGCCAGTTGGTCTGGAGCATCCAGTAGTAGAGACTGACCACCTCCCGGATCGGGGTGACCGAGGCGAACTCTCCCCGCCGCGCCACGACTGAGTCCCAGAACCTGTGCTTGTGCCCCGTCGGCCACTCCCAGTTCACGTGGGCGCGGACCTCGCCGGCGGCTCGCGCGATCACCTTGCCCCCCGGCTCGTCCAGGACCTCGAGTTCCACCTTCCTCGTCCCGACCTTGAAGAATAGGTGCGCGATCTCGCGGCCCTCGGCCGTGTGGCCGTCGTCGAACCGCCAACGGAAGACGGCACCTTCGCGCTCCGGCGAAAGCTTTCCGGCGAAGGAGTACGAGACGATGTCCATGGCGGGGTAGCGACGGGGCATCCATGCCCGGCCGCAGCGCCAAGTGAACGAGGCGAAGGGCTTCTGCTCTCGGCGGGTTGCCGCGTCCGCCGACGCCCGCACCAGCGGTTCCCAGGTGCGGAACCCGCTGCCGAAAACGACGCTGTCTTTCGGGTTGCCCGGGTCGTACCAGACCAGCCTGGCGTCGTATCGTCCGCCGCTTCCGTACTGGCAAACATCGATCTTGTGGAGGCCCTTCTCCAGCTTCAACTGGAAAGGTTTCAGCCCCTTGATTTCCAGCACCGGCTCCGCGGTCTCGTCTTCGGGCACCTCCGCGGCGGGCTGCTCTTCGGCTTCCTGCCCTATTGTTGCCGCGCTGTCGTGGGGAATCTTTACGACGGGCTGGTCGTCGATCAGAAGGTAGCCGCCGGGCCCGGCGTTGAACAGGAACTTGTACTCCATGGTTTCCGGAATGCGGAAGAAGCCCGTGTAGCGGGCGAGGGCCAGCGGCGGTTCGCCCGGCCCCCGCCCGATGGGCCTTCCGGCAGGCCGGTAGTTCGGCGTGTCCGGCCCCATTGGCCGGAACGGGAAGACCCTCCGCATGATGTTGCCCTGCGGAAACTTTCCGGCAATGAAGTCCGACTCGTTCCATAGCTTCATAAACCCCTCGACCGTCGTGGGCAGGGGGTCGTACCGGTCGGGGTAGCGTCCCTCGAGGATCAGTCCCGCCCTCGGCGCCCAGTCCAGTCGCGGCGGATTCTTCGCGCGGTCCATCAGGTAGACGAGGTACTGCTTCTCGCCGCTCGTGACATCGAAGACGATCGACATCGGTTCTTCCGGATGCGCCCAGAGGATGCGGCAGCCGACCTGCTTACCCGACAGGTCGTAGACCAGCGGGATCAGCGCGGTCGGATCGCGACCGGGCAGGCAGAAGGTGGCACGGGCCGCTGCGGGATGGCGCGTGATGAATCCGGCCTGGCTCAGTTGACTGGTATCCGCCTCGATCCTGAGCGTCTTTGCGCCCGGTGGTAGCGCGAGAATATAGGGTGCCTCTCGACCGACGGCACGGGCTCCGATCTGCTCGCCGTCGACAAAGACATGGACGTGGTCGCGGTTCCCCCATGGTCTACCGAACGAAAACCACTTGTACTCCGGCCTCAGGCTGAACGTCGCCGAGCCTTTCGCCCTCACGTTCGGTTTGTAGAAGGCCGGATTGAATTTCTGGCCGGTCTTCTTGCACTGCTCCTTGATCTTTGCGATCATTTTTGCTTTTTCGTCGGCGGGGCGGATGTCGCGCCGAACGGCCGCCTTGGTCTTTGGGTCGAAGGAGAGGGCCTTTGCCTCCCGTGGCTTCAAGTCGGCAAGGTAAACCTGGGGCGGCATCCTCAGAACGGCTTCGTCGACATCAACGGTGACCGGGATGCGGACATCGGCTTCCTTGACGTGCCACGGTACCGGTTCCTCTGCGAAAGAGCCCGCGTTCGCACTCAGCAGCAGCGCAAGGAAGGCAAGAACCGCAAGAGAACTCTTGTCAGGAACGGGACGAACCTGGAACTTGGCATTCCTTTTTGACATGCTCGATCACCTCTTTTCCTCCAGTTCCACGGAGCGGACATTGATCCCATGGGCCACCAGTTCCGTGAGCCTGACCGCAACCTCGTACATCTCTTCTTTTTTCAGGGAAACCTCGCCCACGGGGAACCTCTTGAACTGGTTCCAGTTGCCCGTCTCCTCCGCTATCCCGGAGAACGACTGGTCCCTGAGCTCAACGGCATACTTGCTCCCGGCGCTGGGTTGCAGGCAAGCGTAGGAGAGAAAGACCTGGTAGGTTCCCTCGGACGGGCAAAGGAAGTCCCAGCGGGCCTGCCCCTGATCGTTGGCAAGCCAGAGTCCCTCGGCTTTGTGGGCGTTGTAGCGGACTGCGTCCCCTTCCATCCAAGCCCACCGGGCGGGAAGGTGGACCTGCGCCGCGGGCCGGAGGGAGGGCGTCGCTTCGCCGGTCCGGACGGCGGCATTGGCCCAGTCGCACCAGCCGAGGTCCTTGCCGCCGCCCCCGTCGGCCGTAACCAGGCGCAGCGTGGCCGCATTCGAGGGAAGGGCCGCATCGAACCGGTAGATGCGGTCGCGTCGTAGCAACGGCGTAGACACCAGCTTGTTGCCGTCGGCGTACACCGAGCATCGGACCGCTCCCTGACCGCGCCGTTCTCCGTCGTCGATGCCGGCCACGGCCGTGAACCGCAACGGGCCGCTTCCGCCCAGCTTCTCCCGGATCGCGTTCAGCTTGTAGGTGATCTCGGAAGGGGCGCAGACGCCGATGCCCTTGGAATACTGAATGCCGTTCAGGCTCAGTTGGTGACCCTCGATGGGCCGATCGTACTCGGGGCGTTCCTTCCGGCCGGTGGTCGCCTTCTCGTATTCGACGTCGCTGAGAAACAGCCGCGGCCCGGTCACCGGGTGGGTGTCCCGGTAGACGATCGCTCCCTGTTTGGCGAAGTATTCCACCCGGCCGTCGCGCGGAAACAATTTTCCTCCGTCGCCCATCCAGATGGTCGTGTAGCTCCTGCCCACCCCGGCTTCGGACACCATGGCGAACGAGTATTGTCCTTGGGAGAGGATTCGTGCGACGTAGACCGGGCTGACGCTGCCGGGCGCAAAGGTCAGCCGGCTGACGATGGCGTTGAACGGGGGGCCGGCTTTCCCGTTGACGTACACTCGCCAGGCGCCGTCCGCTCCCATCGCAGCCCAGGCCGCGGTCAGCCCGTTCGGGCTGAACGTGGGTGAGCCGGGCGCGACGTCTTCGTACGGTCCGACGGGCTTTCCGTCGATGACGAGGTAGATTTCACTTTCCTTGCGTGCAAAGTATGCGAACCCTTTCCCCGCCGGGTTGAACTGGGGGTTCCAGACCCAATCGAAGGCTGGCTGCTTCCGGCCGTCGAGGACCGCGAAACGCTTCTTCCCGTCGCCGGCCACGTAGGCCATTTGCTCGCCGCGAAAGCCGAACCGGATACTGCCGGTATCGATATAGGGATACGGATCCCCCTCTTCCCCGTCCACCACGACGCGCGCTTGCCCGTCCTTCACCGCCACGTAGACGACCCGGTTATCGCCCGCCAGGAAAACGGTGCCCGGGTAGACGATCTGGGGGAATGCGGGTCCTTCCTTGCCATCGGCGAGCATCACGATGTTGCCGTCGATCTTGGCAGGGCAGGCCCAACGGCCTCCTTCGGGGGCGTGCATCAGCTCTCCGACGGCGTCGCTAGGCTTCCACTCGACGCCGCCCTGGGGGGCATCTATCCGGGAGCCAATGATCGTTTTCCAGGTGTCGCTTCCCTCTCGGGCCACGAAGCCGAGGGATTTGTCGGGCGCGCAGGCGAGACTGCCGGGCCGAATCTCGTCGTACAGTTTCGGCTTCTTGCCCCTGTTCTCCGGCGGTTCCGGCAGGAGGGCGATGAAGTCCTTCCCGTTTTCCCGGGCGACAAAGGCAAAGTAGTGCCCGTCTTTCCCCGAGGCGCCTCTGAGCCAGACCGGGCCGCCGGCGCCGATGCTCTCGTATTCTTTGCTCGTGGTCAACGATATGGCCCCGTCGCGGAACCATCCGCGGCAAGCAACCATCCCATTACCGGTCTTCGCGCGGTAGGAGAGAAAATTCTCGTCGTCGGTGAACTGGAAATCCCAGATCCCCTGAACGGCCCCGGCCTCGTCGGCAACTTGGTCGTCGTAGGGACCGAACTGCTTCCCGTTCACCGCGAGATAGTTCTTCCCTTCTCTTCGGACTTTGTAGGCGACATGCCGGCCGCTACGGCTGAAGGCCAGGTCGGCGACGGGCCAGCGACCCTCGATGATCTCGTAGGCCCGGCTTTCCACCCCGTCGACCACGACAAAGCACTCTCCGCCGCGTGAGGCCACGAAGGCAACCCGGCTGCCGTCGGGACTGAAAATCGGGGTGCCCTGCGCAACGAGATCGTAGCCCCTGCCCACGTTCCTGCCGTTGACGATCACCCGCCGCTTGTTCGGGATCGCATCGACGATGACCGCGGCGAACCGCTCGCCGTCCGGTGCTACCACGATGGAGTCGGGCACGATGCCGCTGGCCGCGCCGAGAAGTTCTCTCTCGTCACTTGCGGCCGGCGCATGCGTGAACAGAAGCGAGGACAGTATCCCTGCCGTGATGAACAGGCGTTTTCCCGTTCGGCATAACCAAGAACAAGACCTGCGTTTCATGATCTGGCTGTTCTGCGTAAGGCTGCCGCTGCTGTGCATCTGGAAGTGGCATTGGGCTCCCGCCCGGCGGGAGCGCTCAGCCCTACGCGGCTGCGCTCTTGCGGATTTCCGGGACGTGGTCCAGCAGCATGGTGATGATGTCGTCGGTGTTGTGACCTTCGCTCACGGCCGCAAAGTTCAATCCCATTCGATGGCGCAAGACGGGATGCACGTATTCCCGGATGTCTTCGAACGTCACCTTCCGCCTCCCGTGCAGGGCGGCGTGGGCTTTGCCCGCCAGGATGAGCGCCTGTCCGGCCCTCGGACCGCAACCCCAGCGGACCCAGTCCTTGATGAAGCCCGGCGCGTCGGCGTCGCTGGGCCTGCTGGCCCTGGGAATCCGCGCGGCGTAATTGGCGATCTCGGTGCCCACCTCGATCTCGCGAACGATCCTTTGGAAATCCAGGATCGACGGGCCGTTGATGATCCTCTCGAGCTCCGGCAGCGTGTCGAGTGTGGTGCTAAGAAGGATCTTCTCCTCTTCGATCAGCGACGGATAACCGATCTTGATGAGGAAGAGGAAGCGGTCGAGTTGGGCCTCGGGCAGCGGATAGGTGCCTTCCTGCTCGATGGGGTTCTGGGTGGCCAGCACCAGGAACGGCTCCGGCAGGCTGTAGGTCTCGCCGCCGACGCTCACGTGCCGCTCCTGCATCGACTCCAGCAGGGCCGCCTGGGTTTTCGGGGGGGTCCTGTTGATCTCGTCGGCCAGCAGGAGGTTGGTGAAGACCGGCCCCTTGGAGAACGTGAAGTGCCGCTTGCCGTGTTCGTCTTCGTTCAACAGCGAGGTGCCCGTGATGTCCGTCGGCATCAGGTCGGGCGTAAACTGAACCCGCGTGAAGTTCAGCGACATGGTCCTGGCAAGGCTGCTGATCATCAGCGTCTTGGCCAGGCCGGGCACGCCCTCGATCACGCAGTGCCCCCTGGCGAAGAAGGACGTGAGCACCTGATCGATCACGTCGACCTGCCCGATGATGATCTTTCCCACCTCGGCGATGATCTTCTGCCTGGCCTCTGCCAGAGCGGCGATCGCCTGGTCGTGATCCTTTGGAACCGTGCTTTTTGCTTCGAGATTCATGGCGTTTTCCACTGGCGATTGCTCCGTTTTCGGTTATCGTAGTGAGTTTGTTTGTTACTAGCATGGATCGGGACCGCATCTACTGTGCGGACGCCGACTGCTCGGCAAGGCGTTTGAAGTAGGACGTGACCATTTCCTCGTATCCCTCGGGGATGGTTTCGACCCGCCCGCCGGAGTCGATCTCGCGTCTTTTCCTTTCTTGAGCCAGGTCGCGCTGGCGCATCTCAATGGCGACCGCGACGGCTCTTTCGGCGTCGGTTACGTATCCGATGGCTGCGTCAAACGCCCTCCGGATCCCCACGCCGTCGCCACCCTTGATGGCCATGTCGATCTGATCGAGGCGCTGGATGGCCTTCCGCAGATCGACGGTGGGGAGGTTGTGGCTATTGAGGTTCAACATCAGCTCCCGGATGTTTTCGCGAAGCTGGCCCGTCTGGCCGGCGAATTCCCTCATCTTCCTGAGTTCGTTCGGCGGCAACATGCCGGCCATGGCAAAGTCGGTTGGTTTCTGCCCCGGCTTGCTCAGGCCGACGCTGGTCGGCGTCTGGCCGCCCTGGTCATCGACGGACCCCTCCTCCAAGGGCGTGCTACTCATGCGGTTCGGCATGGCCACCTCGTCGTCCTCCACGGGGGGCGCCTGGTTGGCGACCATCTGGCCGTCTGCCTGGCCGCTACGGCCGAGATTGGAACGCCCGGCCGCTTTCTTGTTGGGATCGGGCGTGGTGTCTCCCATCTTTCCGCTGGCCGACATGCTCGAATAGATATCGCCCATTGGCGGACCGGACGGAGCGCCGTGGTCCATCATGGCCATGCCGGCCTGTTCGATCATGGGCTCCATGCCCTTCAGGGCTTCGCGAAGCTCGGGTATGGTCAGGGCGAGTTCGGAGGGCAGTTCCGGAATGCTGGGGGGCAGCCCCATATCCTCCCGCGCCTCACCCGAGCCCGGTTCGTCGCCCGACACGGTCGATTGAGGCCCTTCCGTCAGGATTTCTTCGGCTTGCTCGGCAATCAGGGTATCCATGTTCCAGGTATATTCGCCCGGTGCGCTCGTCTTGGCCGCCAGGGCCGCCAAGTCCGCCAGCTCTTTGGACATCTGGAAAATCTCGGAGAGGTTGAGTTCGCTCGGATCGCCGAAGTCCATAACGCCGGAATCGGCCAGGTCGTCGACCCAATCCTGAAGTTTTCGGGCCTGTTTCAGCTTCTGCAGATTCAACTCCGCGAGGTTCCGGCGGTCTTCCTCGGTGAGGTCCTCCGGCGGTCTTCCCATGATGGCCTTCCGCTTCTCAACGTTTTCCTCGTGGTCGCTGACCCATTCCCTCAACTTGTCCTGAAAGTCCTTGAGTTTCTCCGCCACCGTTGGCGCCTGCTCGATGCCCTTCTCGCCGAGCGCCTTCCGCACCTTCTCCTCCTCGCGCTTGGCGATTGCCGCGGCCTCTCTTCCCTTGAGGGCCAGAAGCTGGTTGTAAATCGCCTCTTGGACCTCCTGTAGCGGCTCGAATTCGCCGATGACGCGGGTCTGGTCGGGTGCGTCGAAGACGATATTCGGCGGATCCTGAGTCGAGAGGTAAAGTCGGAAGTCCTTCGGTGGCTGCATCCGGTCGTGGCCGGCGCAGACGATTCCCGTAACGGTCCGCTCGTCACCCATATCGGCGACCAGGATGTGGGGCAACCGGCCTTGCGCCCTCCACCCCTGGTTGGCAAATGCCGCCTCGGCCCCGGCGCCGCCCGTAGCCGAGACGACCTTCCAAGCGGAGCTGTCCAAGCGGCGCCCGTCTTCTCCCAGCAGCGACAGATTGCCAATCCAGGTCTCGTCAGTCCATCCCTGCGGAGCGACGACCACGAAGCCGAAATAGCGTCCCTTCCGATTATCGAAGCGGACGATGCGCGTCCCCGAGCCGGTGGAAAAGGCGTCTTCCACAGCCGGCTTCAGTTCTTCGGCACTGCAAACCCGCCGCGCGGACGAAAAGGCGCGGTCGTTGGCCTCCACGGCCTCCATCTCCGCAATTTCCTTCATGCGGGCAGCCATCCGATTCTCGTCTTCCAGGGCGGCTTCCACTCCGGCCAAGAGCGCCTCGCGGACCCCGAGCTGGCGGCCAAGTACGGCCGCCCGGTACTTGTTCAGCAGATCCTGGATCTCCTCGGCGCTGCGCGGCTCGCGGTTCATGTCCAGCCAGACGTTGTCGATGTTGCTCAACAGGTTCCGGGTCCCGTCGAGGGCCTCTTTCTGCAGTTGGATGGCACGTTCGAGGGCCTCATAGAGCTTCGCGAGTTCGTCGCCCGCACTCTCCAGCTTATCGGCCACGGTCACGGTGAGCAGGACCGGATCGGAAACACTCCAGCCGTTGTCCGGGCAGAAATCCTTGGCCCGGGCTTCCAGGAAATACTGGCGGCCCGGCGCGAAGTCGCTCGCGTCGACGGTCAATTCGAACTTCTTGTCGATCTTCCCGCGGTGGCCGGGGGCCGCCCCGAATCCCCACTGCCGGACGACCTCCGGCAGGCTGCCTCCGTAGGCGGGGCGGGAGGTGACCTGCAACTGACCGATGCCGTAATCGTCGCTGGCCTCGATCTGCAACGCGAGCCGTTCGCCCGGCGTGACGGTGCGGCTGGTCGCCGTTTCGACAAATCTCACATCCGGTCGGCGGTCGTCCAGCGGTACAACCGAGCCGGATGCGATCCTTACGGTTCGCTTCAGTTCCTTTCCCGTCACCTCGACGTCGTAGGCGCCGGCGGAAGTGCCGACCTCGACACTCGCTTTCCACGAAAGGCCGTCGGGACTCTCGAAATCGGCGATTCCCTGCGACCAGAGCCATTGCAACTTCTCGGACGCCCGGTCCACCTTGATCTCGATTCCCAGCTTCGAGCGGGGAAGGCACCGGACCGAGTGCGGCGGCCCGGCCCGTTCGTATGCTTCTTCCGCGGTGTAGGTGGGAGGCGTAACGGAAAAGCGCGATTCCACGATCTTCGATGCGGGAATGACCCGGACCGGGATGCTGTGGCTATAGGTGTCGCCGGCAAAGACACGGAAGGCGAAATCGTGCCGCACGTCCTCGAACGTGTACTTGTAGACGTCCGGTTTCCCCATGACGGGCTCCATCATGACCGCCATCCCGTCGCTTTGGCTGTCGTCGACCTCCTGCACGCCTTCCTTGAAAAAGAGTTCCGGGTAGGTCGCCAATTTCGCGCCCTTCGCGAGTTCGCTGACCGCGAGGGTAATCGGGAGCGTTTCGTGTTCCGCAATGGTCACACCGCGATCGGGGTCGAGGTCCAGCGAAAACGAACCGACCGGCGGCACGTCCGACAGGCTGTACAGATACCGGTCGGCGGCACTTGCTGCATACCTCGGCAGCCACAGGACGTAAAGCGCGATCAGCGACGCGAGTACCGCGAAGGCCAGCGCCCACGCGCCCAGGCGGCCGAATTGCCACAGTTCGCGCAAGGGGACGCTCTGCCACCCGACGGATCCTGCCTTGGTCGTCTCCAGAATGAAGTCCTTCTGCCGCTCGCCGTATTGCATCCCCTCAAACTGCATGGCGTTGATCAGGACGTTCTCCGGGATGCCGTATTTCTTCTCCAGCATCAGAGCGACCTGTTCATTGGTCTTACGGTGACTCAGGGGAACGACGACTTGTTTCCAGAAAACCCAAATCGTCACGAGCACCCCACCCATCGAGAGAACGAAGCGCAGGGTGGCGGGCAGATTGAGGAGATTGTCCAGCGCGAACAGCGCCAGCCACGTGCCGCCGACCACGGCCAACCATGTCAGCAATCCCTGGACCGCGGTGCTGACGAAGATGGCCGCATTCGCTCGGGCGATAGCGGGCCGGAGTCTTCCGATATTACGTGTCGTTGTACTCACTTCGCCTCTTCCTTATTCTTGTTCCCAATGCGGAGCTTGCCTTCGGCCTTCGTGACCGGCCAGAGGTCCCGACAAATCCCCGCCGCCGGCGTTTCCGCCGCGTGATCCACCCTCACGCGACAAAAGGATCCGCGGTCCACCAGCGCAATGGTTCCGGTCTCCGGGTCCCGGTGCCACAGCCACACGCTGAGCCGGAAGAACTCCATCAACTCGCCGTCCGGGTCGACTTCGAACTGACCGGGCGCGTACCTGGGGCCCGACTTCGCGGACCTGCGCCGCAAGCTGACCAGCGTCAGTACCCGCCGGCCGCCGTCCAACGGGAGGATACCGAGCATCTTGCGCTCGTTGTAGTAGTCCTCTTTTTTCATCAACTGTTCTTCCAGCTGCTCGAACAGCTCCGTCCGTTCGGCGCCCTCCTCCGGCCAGCCGGCCACGTACCGGCCGCCGATGCGCGCGGCCAGAAAGACGTTCTCGCCGAACGTGGAGGAGACCGTTATGGTCTTCTCCTTCTCGTCGACCTCGACCGGCACGCTCGTGAGCGTGTCCTGCGTGATGGCCATCAGCTCGCTCACCGAACCGACGTCGAAGGAGGCGAATTCCACGTCGAGACGCTCCTGGAACTGCTGGCCCTCATCGAGCATCTTGATGCGCTGAACGTAGACGAGGTCGCTGAGGTCGTCTCCCGGTTCCCCGCTCTGCTTCGACCGAAGAAGGAATTTCCTGTTCCTGACGACCAGGCCGCTTTCCGGGTCCTTTTCTTCGAGGTAGATGACGGTGCTGTTCAGGATGCCGGTCCTTGTTTCGCCGCTGTTGAACCGCACGGTGCATTGCGGCTTCCGGACCGGGTAGGGCTCTCCCTGCAAGGTCTTCCCGCCGCCGGTGGCTCGGTCCGAAAAGGTGAAATGCCGCTCGTAGCTTTCCCGGTACGGCTCGAACGTCATGTCGCTGATCACGTCGACGTTGAAGTTGCGGACCTTGTGGTACTTCGCTCCAGCCCTGCGATCGAGCACCACCAGGCGGAAATCATTTCCCGGGGTCAGCAAGACGGTCCCCTGGAACACCGTGCCGTCGGAGAGGACCACGGCCGCCTCGCGCCTGGGGGCCTGCGCCAGCACGCCGCCCGGAAGGCAGCCGAGCATCGCCGCCACGAGGATCAAGGCCTTCCCGCCTAAAGTGCCACGGATGTTTCGCTTTATCCTTCTCACAAAGACCACCTTTGTCCGATCATAGCAGATTCATGCGCCTGCGCAGGATCCATTCTCCGACGAGGATCAGCATCACCACAAGTATGTAGACCGGCAGCGTGCCGTACAAGATATCGGGCTCACTGACCAGGGGCAGATTGTGCGGGCTGGCGCTTGCCAGCACCATGGCTCTCACCCGCTCGGTGAGTTCGTCCACCTGCCCTTCGGGCCGATAATAGCCCCCGCCGCGCCGGGCGAGCCTTTGGAGGAACACGTCGTCGACCGCGAGTTCCGCACCCTCGTTCTGCGCGGCGCCAACGTGAAGGACGCGCTCGTACGCGTCGAGCGGCTCTCCCGCCACCTTCGCGTCGAGGTTGAAGACATACTCTCCCCGCGAGGGGAAGAAGACCCGGGTCCGGAACATGTTTCCCGCGCCGGCAACGGGTTCGATCGACAATTCCTCACTCTCGCCGGCGTGCCTTGTTGTCCCCGTCAAACGAATCTCTCCGGCCGCATGCCGGCCGGCAACGCGTATGTCGACCACGGCCTGCTCGCTCGGCCGATAGCGATTGCGGTTCCACTTGACTGCCAAGTAGGTGCTCCCGTCGAAGTCGCCGCACATGTACCGGGTTGCATCTCTCCAGAACTGACCGTAAACCCGGGAAATCTTCCCCTGCTGGCGCCCCCACCTCCAGAGCGTGTCGGTGGCCAGCCCCAGGGCCTGGCCCGCGCCGTACGACTGCAGGGCGACCACGGCAACCGTCTCGCCGCCCGCCGACGCGTTCATCAGGCTTAAAGCACCGCTTCGCAGTCGGCCGACGGGATTGATGGAATCGAGCACCGGCGAGGTCGTCTCGCTAAGGATATCCGCCGTGGCGGACATCAGGTTATGCTCCAGGCCCTCCGGAGGAACCATGACGGGAAACTGACCGGCACGGATCTTCCGTTCGCTTTCGCGGATCTGCCACGGAATGAGCGGCGCGATGGGACTCGCGGCGTATCCTCCTCGGCCGAAGGAATCCGGACCACCCGTGAAGATGACCGATCCACCTCCCTCGACATACTTCTTCAGTGCCTCATAGGAATCGTTGTGCAGGTGTTGCGCGGGGAAGGATCCGAGAATGACACACTTGTAAAGCTCCAGGACCTTTTCGTCGGTCGGGAACCCGCGACTGAGGACCTCGTCGCCCTCCTGCCGCGCCCCTTCGACCCGGAGCACGTCGTCGTTCTTGTAATACATGGCCGTGAGCCGGATCGTCGGATCGTTCTCCAGCTCCCGCCGGAGCAGGGCGTAACTCCAATCCAGCCGGCGACCGTACAGCAGAACGTAGATGCTCTTCTCCCTCACGTTCACCTGGAACGTGCGCCGGTTGTTCAAGAGGGTCATTTCGCCTTCAACGGGCTCCACAGCGAGCCGGTACTCCTGAATCCCGGCCGTGGCCATGGCCGGCAACTCGAACTCGACGCGCCCCTTCTGCTCCTTGAGATCCACCGTGCGGGAGTCGACCTTTTCAAACGCACCGCCGACCGATTTCTCGAGGGCGACCTCCACGTTGGCCAGCTTGCTCGCGAAATCGCCGCGCGCGGTCCTGGCGAGCAGGTCTGCGGAAACTTTGAACGGCGTATTCAACTCGACTTCCGCCGGCGCCACGACGTTGCCCACCGCCAAGTCGTTCCAGCTCGAAGGATCCGTTCCCACGCCCGCAATGTAGAGCGGCACCGGGGGCAAGCGCTCCGAATCGATCGCTTCGTCGCCGCCGTCGGTCACCATGACCACGGCTTTGCACATCGACAGGTCCGGCTTGTGGGAGAAACTCACCATGGTTTGGCCTAAATCCGTGCCCCGCAGCACGTCGTCCGGCTTCTCCGCCGGATTGCGGATATCGACGTCGAACGGGATGATCTTCAACTGGGCCAAGTCGCGGAGCTGCTCTTGGACTTGTCTGGCGATCCGCTCCGCCCGCGCGGCCCGGGATTGCGCCAGATCGTCGACCACGTCCATCGACGAGGAAACATCCGTCAACAGCGCGACCTGTTGGTCCTCCGGCGGGCGGATGACGCGCCAGCAGGGATCGAACAGCGCGAACAGCAGCAGCAGCGCGAACAGGATCTTCGGGGTAATCAGAAGCCAAGATCGCTTCACGCTGTAAAGCGAACGATACCTGCGAAACAGCAGCCACAACCACGCTACCACGGCCATGACAACCAAGGCGGTGGCCAGCGTGTTGAGGTGCGGTCGCCATAGAAGTAAGGTGCCAATCAGGATACTGTCTCCTGCAGGGGGTTCGGCGCGGGGGCCTGCCCCGGCGCTTCCCGGCTTTGATATTCCTTGCCGTCAGCAGGCCGTGCGCCTCGCCGTAGCGACGGCGAGCCGATCAGGCCCTCCGCCATCAAGGCGGCAATGGCCAACAACAACAGGGGAACGTAGAGGTTCATCCCGCCGATGAAGCTCGCGACTTCGTCCCGGAAATCCTTCTCATTGTAAAGGTCCCGAACCGCATGGGGAATTCCGCGCATGGCGGCCACCTCGGAACCCGTAATGAACGCGGTGCTCCCCGCCGCCTCGGCGGGCATGACCGAAAGACACACCTGCCGTTCGCCTACGCGGACGAGGTGCGCGCCCTCGCGAACCAGGTTGGGCGTCTGGTCGCGCGGGCCCGACCACTCGATCGGATCGCCCACCAGCGTCGTGATCGTGACCTCGTCTTCCTCTCCGGGCAGCGACCGCAGTGCATTGCCGGCGACGATCGACATGTTTCGCGTGGCCAGGCCGGAGACGGCGCCGAGGGCGATCGGCTGGACCATCACGACGAAGGACCTCCTCGTCGGGAGCGTATTCCAATCCGGAATCCCCTCTCGACGGTCCGCGAATGCCATGCCGCTGACGGTGATCTGCCCCTCACCCATCCTGCGGACGGCAAACACGGTTTGCCCATCGCCGACGTCCAGGAGCGGCTCGTACCCGGCGTCGTCCTGGAGCGACAACGGATGATACCGTTTCGCATGCGCTCGTCCGAGCCGAACCGCGCCCTCCGGGCCGCGAAGATCGGCCCAGAATTCGGATGTGCCGTCTTCAACCACCAGCGGCACGGCCTCGGGCAGCACATGGACCTTTTCGACGCCGGCCCCGATCCACGCCGGCGGATCGCCCGAAGGTTCTTCCCCCGCGGCCGCCGGCAGGACGAGCAGATTTCCCCCTTGCAATACGTATTGCTCCAACCGATCCGCCGTTGCCCCGTCCAGCGCGGACGCGTCGGACCACTTCAGGACCACGAGCATGGGTTGCTTGTTCTCGATGCGATCTTGCAGATCGCCCAACCCGCAGAAACCGGGCACGAGCGACGTATACCGGCCCTCTCCGTCGGGAGAAAAGGCAAGCGGGAGCACGCCGAAATCCGCGGCCTGTCGTCCGCCGACAAAGATGATGTCGCCGGTCGGTTCGCAGATGTAGCAGAGCGCCGCCCGGTTGTCGCCCGAGAAGCCGTCCCCCTCGACCCACGTCCGGATCCAGTGGGCGCCCGGGGACTGGGCCCGGAAGCCCATCTTGACCCGCTCTTTTGCACCGGCGGCGATGGTGACCTTTTCCGTGTCGGCGGCGAGCTGGTCCTGTTCCTGCAGGTTGACGCGGACCTCCACGTCCTTGTCGCCGTCGTTGCGGAGCAGCAACTCGACGTAATACGGTTGCCGCGGGAGGATTCGGCGGGAGGAGATTTTCGCCTGCACCAGGCAGACGTTCGGCAGGTCCGCCGGAGCCGTCGGCACGCGGTGGAACGCGACGCGGACATTGCTCCTCACATCTTCCGGATTGACGTGCTGCCCTTTCCAGTCGGCCTCCTGCAGATCGGTGAAGACGTGGATGGTACCGCCCCCGGCAGGACTGGCCTCCTTGAGCATGGCCACGGCCTGCCGGAACGCCCGCGCCGGATTTCCCGCCGCGGCGGTGCCCTGCACCCGATCGAGATAATCGAGCAGAACCTTTCGATCGGAGGTCATCCGGCCGCCCTCTCCCGCCTTCGGGTCCGCAACGAGCAGCACGACGCCGGCTTCGGCGCCCTCCTGCATGTTGGTCAGCAGCGCCCGCGTCCCCTCGATGGCCGTCTTCAGCTTGGCATCGTCCCCTCCCTGGACCCGGCCCGCCATGGAGCCGGAGTTGTCGACCACGGCCACGACGACCTGCTTGCCGCCCAAGCCCAGTGCCGAGCCGAATCCTGTGACCACCAGCCGGGCCAGCGCGAGCAACAGCAGGGCGATCATCAGCATCCTGGCCGCCAAAAGCAGCCATTCACGCAACTTCCGCTGCGCGGTGAGCTTGGGGTGGACGCGGTCGAAGAACATCTTCGTCGAGAATATGATCTTCTTCCGGCGCCGGCGCATCAGCAAATGGAAGATGACCGGGGCCGCAGCCAACGGAAGAAGATACAGAAATATCGTCGCGCCGGAGATCATGATGCAGCAGCCCGCCTGTGTAGTGTATCGTAAATGTCGGTGGTCGTGTCCACCAGAATGTAATCTGCACCCTCTTTGGTGCAGCCGATGCGAACTTCGTCCAGGTACTCGCGGATCCGTCGCAGGTACAGCTCGCGGAATTCCGTAATGTCGACGTTCATCCGATCGCGGGTTTCCAGGAACTCCACCTCGATCAGGCCCTCGTCGGGGAGCTGGAACTCGCCCCGGTCCATGACGTGAAACACCGTCACGTCCTTGCCCTCGTAGCAAAGGTGACCGATACCCCGAAGCGTCTCGCGCGGATCCTGGAGCAAATCGGAGATCACCACCACCAGCGCGCGCCCGCTGATGAGCCCCGCCGCCTGGTGCAGCGCCTTCTCGATGTCGCCCTGGCCCGCGGGCTTGATGTCTTCGAGCCCGAGGAGCGTCGGCCTCAGGCCGACGAACGACCCGGCCGGTTCGTAGGTGTCCCGCACATCCTCGCCAAACGTCATCAGTCCGGCCGAATCGCCCTGGTTGACCATCATGTACATGATGCAGGCCGCCAGATAACACCCGTATTCCAGCTTGGACATCTTCCCTCTCTCCCGGTAGGCCATGCTCTCGGAAGTGTCCAGCAGGATATGCGCACGGATGTTGACTTCGTCGTGAAAACGGCGGATCACGTACCGGTCGGTCCGCGCGTAGACGGTCCAGTCGATCCGCTGGATCGGGTCGCCCTGAACGTACGGGCGGTACTCGGCGAATTCCACCGAGGAACCAAAAGCAGGGGAACGGTGAAGCCCCTGCATGCCGCCGTCCATCTGCTTGCGGACCGAAATTTCCAGGTTCCGCAGGTTGTCCGCCATCCGCGGCGGGAGGTATTTGTAGGTCTTCTTCGTTTTCGCCATGGCTTCCTCGTTACCCTCCGGTCGGGCCTGCACCATCACTCCTGGGGAACCGCATCGAGCAACCAGTCAATGATCGTGTCCGTATCGTACCCCTCGCTGACGGCCGTAAAATTCAGTCCAAAGCGGTGCCGTAGCACCGGATGCGCGAAAGCACGGACGTCTTCGACGGAAACGTTGAACCTGCCGTTGAGCAGGACATGCGACTTGGCCGCCAGCAACAGCGACTGGCCCGCCCGCGGCCCACACCCCCACTGGACCCACTTCGGGACGAAATCCGGCGCGACCTCGTGGTCCGGACGCGTCGCGCAGGCAAGACGCGCCGCGTAGTTGGCCACGTACGAACTGACCGGTACGCGCCGCACCAGCTCCTGGTATCCCAGGATCGCCTCGGCGCTGAGGATCGATCCGAGCGCGGGCAGGGTATCGCGGGTGGTGGTCTGGAGGATCGTCTGCTCTTCGTCGAGCGACGGATAATCGATGTGGATCATGAACAGGAAGCGGTCGAGTTGCGAAATGGGCAGGGGGTAGGTCCCCTCCTGCTCGATCGGGTTCTGCGTGGCCAGCACCAAGAACGGCGGCGCCAGCGGCCGCGTCGTGCCGGCCACCGTCACGTGCAGCTCCTCCATGGCCTCCAGCAGCGCCGCCTGCGTCTTCGGCGGCGTCCGGTTGATCTCGTCGGCCAGCAGAATGTTGGTGAAGATCGGCCCCCGGCGGAAGACGAAGTCCCGGTAGCCGCGCACGTCCCCGCTCAAGGTCATCCCGCCGGTGATGTCTGTCGGCATCAGGTCCGGGGTGAACTGGATCCGCTTGAAGGCCAGCGACATGGTTCTCGCAAGGCTGCTGACGATGAGTGTCTTGGCCAGGCCCGGGACGCCTTTCATCACGCAGTGCCCCCGGGCGAACAACGCCGTCAAAACCTGGTCCAGCACGTCGTGCTGACCCACAATGACCTGGCCGATCTCCTCCCGGAGCCGCCGGTGAGTCTCTGCCAGCGACGCCACGGCCTCGTGCGTGTCGGCAGGAACGTGGTCAATCATCGAAAGCGTAGTGGTCATCGTAAGAAAGCGCTGTGAAGCGACCTGTTCAATGGGTCATTGAGTACATAATAACGTTCATCCCCAGCTTCTTGGCCGACTCCGGCTCGTATCCGCGGCTGAGCGGATAGCGGATTTCGTTCCAGCCGGACGCCATGTCGTAGGGGCTGTAGATTACCCGGAGTTTGCCGTCGATTTCCATGCCGTGCAGAACCGGGCGGTCGCCCAGTTCCGCGCCCTTGGCCTTCCGCAACGTCGGCGTGTACCGAACGCGCCGGACATCGTGAAGGGCGCCGTAAACCTCATGGCTGACCGGGAGCACACCGAACGGCCTGCCGGGAAAAGCACGGCGAAGCTCCCGCATGACGGCCTGGTGGAACGTGGCCAGCCCCAGGGTGTTATTGATCAACAAGGTCCCGCCCCCGTCGACATAGGCTCGCAGGCCCTCGATCTGCATGTCGGAAAGCGTGAAGTCGTCCAGCCCGGTCAAGTAAAGGAAAGGATAGGGCGCCAGGTCGTCCTTGGCTAAATCGACGGCAACCCGCCTGAGGTTCACCGGGATCGACGACTCCTTTTGGAGGCTGGTCAGCAGCGAGCGTGCCGCGCCGGGATGGGCGTTCCATGCCCCCGCGTGCTTGACCTGCGCGAAAACGAATTCGCCCGTCGGGGCCGTCTGGTCGGCCAGGCCGAACATTTCCGGCCTGCCCTCGATTTCGCCGACCCGGTTGTACCCCAGAATATAGGGTGCCAGGTTTGTGGCGATCCTCCGGGCGGAGTCGACGCTGTAGGCCTTCGCCGAAAGGCCGCGCGACAGCAGCGTGTCAAACACATCCATCTTGCCCTGCCAGCCGCAGCCAAGCCCGTATCGGGAAACCAGTACGCCGACCCGGCTACCAACGTACAATCCCTCCAGGAACGGTTCCTTATCGTCCCGCCCGCAGTGGTACTCGACCTCGTCCACTTCCACGAGCATGTGATACAAGGGGTGGTCGGGGGGCAGCACCCGGAATTTCGACTCCGGGAACATCTCGTCGAACACCCCCAGCGCCGATTCGTAAAACCAGGGCGAGCCGTAGACCGAATCGCACACGATCGTGCCACCCTGCAGAACGTATTCGCGGAGTTTATCGATTTGGGCGGGGTCGAACCGCACTTCCCGAACCCCGCTGATCAGGATCGCCGGCATCAGCTTCGGATCGTAGCTGAACTGCTCGAGCGTGGTCTGGGACCAGTGGTACATGTAGTTATTATCCTGGGCGAGACGCATGAATTGCTCCAGGTCGTTGGGAGCAAGATCCCAGTCTTCAACGAGCTGGTCCTGGATGATCGCGCCCGTTCCCCACCTGACCTTCGCGATCAGGTAATCCGGAGAAGGTGGCCGTTTCCGCTCGCTCTGCGACAGCGGGGATCCGGGGGCGTCCGGGATAATATCGCGCGTCTCGCCCGAGGCCACGAACTGCGTCGGCCTCCTCTCCTTGGGCTTCTCGCTCTTGACGAACCAGTCGTCGGGCTTACCACGGCCCGCTTCCGCGCAAGCGGCCGGCAGGGCCGGCAGGGCCGTCAGCAAGATTGCCGACAGGACGGCGAGCCACAACGATTTCGATTTCATCATAAAGGTCCCCATAGCATTGGTTCCCCGAGGACGGTTCTCGTAGTGGCCTCGCGGGCCTCGGCCGTCGCCCTCCGCTCCGCGACGCACTCTCGCTTCAACAATAAGCAGGCAGACGCCGCCTTCGTACAGGAGGTGGATCCGGCCTTCGCTCCTTGTCTTGGGCCGGTCGGCCGAACGGGTCTTGCCGTGGTCCCGGCGTGGTCGACGGTTTGCATCGCCGGCGGATGATGCGTGCCCACGAAGGCGGATACTTCAGGGGCGAGCACCACGCGGAAGCCCATGGTGATCAGGTAGTTCATGTCGGGCTCGTAGCAGGCACGAGCGGCGGAGCGCAGGTAGGGATGGACGGCCTGGTCGAGGAACTCCTCGTTGTCGTCGAAGAAGGGCGCGCAACTGCCGCCGCGGGCCACCTTCTTCTCGCCCGTGGCCGGCCCGGCCGGATCGACCTGATCGCCTTTCTCGTAAGGAGCGTACCAATCGAGGCACCACTCCCAGACGTTCCCGTGCATGTCGTGAAGCCCCCAGGCGTTGGGTTTTCGACCGCTCACCGTGTCGCCCACGCCGAAAGTGTAGTTGCCGCCGTGCCCGGCATAGGTGTGCCTCTTGATGACCGCCGGGTCACGGTAATCGCCGTCGAAGCTGTACGCCCCCTGGCTGCCGGCGCGGCAGGCATATTCCCACTCCGCCTCGGTGGGCAGGCGGTAGACGTAACCCTCGGGCAGGCGGCCCGCCTCTTTCTCCACCTCCGTGAGCTTCTTGCAGAACTCTGCGGCCCGGTGCCAGCTCAACGTGTCCATGGGGTAGGAGAGGTTCAGCGGGCTGGCGGGGCCGCCCTTCACGGACGGAAAGCGATAGGTAAACGCCGTCCCTTCGTGCAGCGGGCCGCGGAAGGCGGTCCACCGCTCGAACTTGTAGTCCGGCGGCATCATGAGTTTGTAGAACTCGCGCTGCCGGCACTCGTAGGCCGCCATGTAGAAAGGTTTCGAGATGGTAACTTTGTGCTGCACCTCGTCGTCCCGCCGGCAGATTTCACCCTCCGGGCTGCCCATCGTCAAGACGCCCGCGGGAATGCGCTTCATTTCCATGCCCACGCTCGGGACGGTCCAGTCCTTGGCGTCAAGCGCCTTCGTGGCCGCCACGTCCTCCGCGGCCACGGCGCCGGACGCCAGGAGCAGCAGGAGGGCGGTCAGTGTGCATCTCTTCGTTTTCATGGGATTCCTCTCGCCAATAGTCTTCATCGTTTGGTTCTCCTCAGCCTTTCATGCACCGGCCTGCGATTCCTCAAGCGCCCGCTTGGCGGAATCGAGCGATCGGCGGACCTCGTCGAGTTCTCCGCGATCCCACCGGTTCTGTGGCAGTAGCCGCGGATGATCGGTCTCGCGCAGCAGGTAGTCGTGCAGCCGGTAGACCTGCTCGCGCCGCAGTTCTTCCACCCGGTCGTTCAAGTCCGACCACTTCTTGAACTGCGGGTCCCTGGCCTTAAGTTCCTCCCGCATCTTGTGCTGGTACGCGGGCCACACCCCGCCGCGGGCTTCGCCCAGGGCCCGGATCACCCGCTTCCATTCCTTGGAATAGGGGATGTGCGACTGGGCACGTTTCCAGGCCACCATGCGTGGATCGGTCGCTTCCGCCTGGCGCAGCTCGTTGAGCCGCGTCTTAGCCGTCTCGTCCAGCGGTTTCATCTCTTCTTGCAGGCGGGCGATTTCGGCTTCCGCGGCCTGGGTCTTGGGCATCGCGGCCACGGCCGCGCGCGCCTGCTCCTCGACCTGCTCGAGACGGGCGAGCCGCGCTTCGAGCACCTTGACCTGCTGGGCCGGTTCCAGCGAGTCCACGGGCACGTCGGCCTCCGCGGTCTCGGCCGGCGGTTCCGGCAGCGGCGCCGTGCCGCGCACCCGCTTGAGCCACTTCTGCGTGAGCGGCAACTTGTCGATGCTGCCGTCCTTCTCCCACTTCGTGCGCCAGTCCCACTCCTGGGCACTGGTCTTCCAGTTTTCCGGGGCATAGGCGTCTTCGATTGCACTCACACTATTCAGGTCGTCGCGAAGCGTGTCACCGCCGGCCAGCTTCCGGGCGTGGTCACCAATGAAACTGCTGATCCGGGCATTGTAGAAGCCATGGAAGTTCTGCCGGAGGAAGGAGCACAAGAGGAAGTAGTCCAGGTAGTGCTTCTGCTGAACCAACTCGGTCGCCTTCTGGAGCCGATCGTTGACGGCCAGCCCCTTTTCGATCACGCCCGCCTCGCGCAGCATCTGCTCCGCATAGCGTCGCGACTCCTCGTCGGAGCCCTTCTTGGCCGCGAGAAACTCCTGGCGGAACTTCTCGCCCGTTTCCTTCTTCCACTGCTCGAACTGCTGGAAGTCCTCGACCGCCTGCATATATTCGGGCACGCGGAACTTCAGTTCCATGAGGTGCGTGATCGCCCGGCCGGCCCGGTAGTGCCAGTCGTGCAACGCCGCTTCCGAATAACGCTGCGCCCGGTCCGCCTGCTCGAAGGGGCTCGCCCCCATGTTCCGCAGCACGCTTCGGGCAAAGCCCTTCTCCGGCCGGCGGGGCGCGTCGCGGTGCGGGACGGGCAGCTCGGCAAAGGCCTCGCCGTGAACCTGGTGGTAGACAACCACATTGTCGAAGATGCCCTTGAACCTCGCTTGACCGTTCCGAGCCGTGGCGATGAAATTGCGCTGCGGCTGACCGGGCCGGAAGACGTCGGCCGGCCGGAACTCCGACACCGCTTTGCCTGCCGGCTTATCGTTCAGCCAAAGAGCCACCTGCCGGCCGTCGATCTCCAACCGCACGCGGGTCCAGGCGTTCTTCTCCAGCGGCCGGCTGGAGGTCACGCCCGCCACTTCCTGGCCGCCCGCCAGCGCGGCAAACCGCAGCTTGCCGCCCGGGCCGCCGGTCGTGAGCGTGAAACGGTCCTGTAAGCCGGAGCCGAAGTCGAGCAAGGTTTGCTCGCCCTCGCCCTGCCACTTGACGGTCATGTCGACGGTCATCTCTGGCAGATCGGCAATCCGGCGGTTGAGTTCCGCGTACTGCGTGCGCCCGTCGAAGGCGAAGCCCCGTCGCCCGTCTTCCTCGACGAACCCCGGCCGGCCGAAGAGATGGCCGTTCATCAGGCTCACGAAGAACTCGCGGAAGTCTGCACCCGCGTGCTGCCGATAGTAGTCCTCCAGCATGACGGCCTCGGCCTGGTCCATGGCGTAATTTGCCCACAGGCCGTTTTCGTCCAGCGTTTCATTCAAGCGGGTTGTCAGGTCCGGCGCCGGCTGGTCGGCCGCGAGCGCCAGCGGCATCCACGCCCGCTGATAGCCCGAAAGTTTCGTATCCTTGGAAATCACGGCCTGTCCACCCACGCGGGCATGGCCGGAAAGAACAGCGTTGTCCTTGATCACGGCAGAGTCTTCAACAATTGCCTGATCGAGCACCTTGGCGTTGTCCAACACCATGGCGTTGGGTCCCACATAGGCCGTGGGTGCGACCTCTGCGCCGGCCGCGACCCATCCGCCGCCGTTGGGATGCGCCGCGCCCTCGGCCGCCTTGACGGTCTCAGCGAGCCTCTGCAGTAGCTTCTTTGCGGCCGGCGGCAGCGATTCGTTTGCGGCCCGCTGCCGCAGCGCGTCGGCGGCCGATTTGGCCTCCGCCACAAACCGCTTGCCCGCGGCCGTGTGCGGCAGGCCGGGGAGAATCGTCGACATCAACGAGTTCCACCCGTCCATACCCTGCAGACGGCCCGCGTGGCCGTAGACGCCGTACACGTCGTCCAGGTCGGCCCGCGAACGGTGTGGCGTGCCCGGCGCGGCGCCCGCCAGCGCAACCTGCCACGGATAGCGCGGGGCGTGCCGGCCTTGATAGACGCTCGGGAGGCCCCTCTTGGGAACCAGCAGCGCGGTGGGCGTGGCCGCCACGGTGAGCCAGTAGCGCCGGTCGCCCTCGCGGCGCGGCATCGTCATCTTGCCCTTGTTCCACAGGTCGCTGTAGCGGGCCTTGCCGTCCTTGTCGACCGCCACGATGCACGCCCGCCAGTCGCTGTAGACGACCGGGTCGTGATGGCCCTGGAAATCGACTTCGATGGCCTCGCTTCCCTCCTCGGGCAGCAGGCGCACCATGTTCGCCCCGAACGGTTCGGGCGCTTCGTCCCACGGGATGCGGTAGACGCCGTTTTCCACATCTACCGGTTCCAGGTAATTGCGCGCCGCGGCGAAGTACCACGTGCGCATCGGGTATTGATTCTGGGTATCGAACTCCGGCAGGCGGGCGCTGTAGTCGCCCACCAGGTCGCCCAGGCCGCGGATCCCGTCCTCGAACATGCCCCGCTGCTCTCCCACGCGGGCCAACGTCTGAAAGAGCAACCGTTCCTCGGCCGCCCCCGGTACCGCCGTCACAAACAGCAGCCCCCAGTTGGGATCATCACCGGGCGTCCGGTAGAACAGGCACGAGTTGTACTCGGCGTGCATGCAGTTGCGCCACGGGACCAGCACGTTGTGGTGGTAGGAGGTGCAGCGGTTGTCGGTCAACTCCATCATGGACTGGGCCAGGATCTCGCCGTTGCCGAACCGCCACTGGATGGACATGCCGTGGCCGTATTCGTGGCCGAAGCCGCCGGGCGTGCTCCCCAGCCAGCCCATACCCTGGCCGCCGTAGCCGCCGCCGGCCCCGCCGCCCTTCTTCTTAAAGCCGTCGAGGATCGTACCGCCCACGTGGACCTCGTACTTGTATTTCTCCTGCCGGTCCCAGTAAGGCATCAAGTGCCCGCCGTACTCGAGGTACGCGTGCATGTGCTCGAACATATTGAATACGCACTCCCGCAGCCGCGCGGCCACCTCCGGCCGCTTCGGGTTCAGCCAGCGGCCTCCCTCCGGATCCGAAGACTGGCTGCCCGAAGGCACGACGAAGTGCTCCGATTGCAACAACAGTGAGCCCGGCTGACCAATGGGCGTGCCGCCGGGGTACGCTTGACGGGTTCGCGGCTGGACGCTGTACTCGGTCTGGTCCAGCGTGCCGGTGATCCGCTTCATTTCCTTCACGTAGACGTCGAGGATGAATTCCCGGTCGGCCTGGCAGAAGGTCTTCGACTGGAAGCTCCGCTTGCTGCCGTCGGCCATCCGCAGAATGACGCTCGGTTCGACGAAGTCTTCGCCCGCGTACGGATCGCCAATATCGTTGCCGATGCCGTCGAACCCAATCAGGTGCGCCGTGAACGTGCGCGGCAGTCCCCAGGCGAGAAGCTCCGCGTCGGAAGGGCCGGTCACTTCGCCCGTCTTGGCATCGACGGCGGCCCGCTGGAAGGTCCATTCGCGCTCGGGCATTGCCTCCTCGACGGCAATAATGTCCACGCCCCGGCGCGGCCACCACCGCACGACGCGGCGCCGGTACTCCTGCGGCGCGCCACCCGCTTCCTTCACCTCGTACGACTCGACCCCCGGACGCAGCTTGCCGCCCGCGGGATAGCGGGCAAGCCGGAAGAAGTCGTATTCCGCGGCGTCAACCACGCCGGCAAGGGTCCCTAGGATCAAACCGAGAACGCAAACACGGTGGGTCATAGCCGTACCTTTTTTCAGGCGGGCACCGGGCGCCATGGACGCACGGCGGTTGGCAGTGTGGCGTTGCGCGTGGGCGGCGCTCAGGCAAGCGCCGGGAACAGCTGCATTTTCCCTCGCCCTTGATCGCGCACACAAGTCAATATTGCGCAAAAATGCTTCAAAATTGCGCACACGGCCGGCCCACTCCAACGGCCCGCGAGGCAATTAAACGGAGGCAATATACTACAGCGCTAAGTTGATATTGCGTCAAATGGGGAAATTGACGAATCTACGGCGTCACGCAAACCCAAGGAGGACAAGGCATGGATGCCAGACAGATTCGTCGATTGAAACCAAAGTTGTCTCGTTATTACAGGGAGTTTGATGACTGCTTCGCACGGAAGGACACCCGGGCGCATTTGCCAACCTACGTGGAAGGGCAATTGTCCGACCTGCCTCGCAAGAGCGTCGAGCCGATCGCGTTGAAGGCTGGCGTGCCCGTGCTTAGGCGCACTCCGCGCCGCTGCCCACTATTGTCGGGCCCATACAGGTAACCGTTTCCCAGGCCTCGCCGGAGTCGGTCTTGACCCAGAAGCTGGCGCTAGCCCAAGTTCCACAGTTGTGGCCGTAAATCGCTTGTTTTTGGGGGTTTGGGGGTGAAAGTCTTCACTACATTTGGCTCACGGTTCATTCTGTCGGGGGATGCGTAGACCCATCCGGTGGAGGAGGATGGCTTGGTGTTCGGTCGGTTGGGTGACGCAGCGGCGGCGGATGTCGATGCCGCTTTTGGTGGGCAGGACGACGTCGACCAGATTGATTCGGCCGAGTTCGTCGAGGACCCGACGCGGTTCGTCGCCGAGGCCGGCTGAGTGGACCATCTGAGCCAGGGTTTTCCAGAGCACGTAGGCGAGGAAGCAGACGAGGATGTGGGCCAGCACGCGCTGTTCGCGCTGGTGCCAGATCGGCCGGATCCGCAGATCGCTCTTATGGATCCGGAACGCCGCCTCAGCCTCGGTCAGTTGGATATACGCCTTCCAAAGATCCTCGGGCGGGCGGGTGCGGCGGTGCGGCGACGCCTTCGGCCGCGCACCGTTCCCCCGTTCCCGCAGCAATTGCCATGGCGAAGACGGCCGCCCAACGCACAGCCGAGCGGGCGGGGTGGCATCCGACGTAGGTCGACATGGCTTCTCCTACATTGAGGCCCTTGGGGAACAGTCCGATCGCGTCGGAGAGGGGGCGTTCGCCTCGTCGCGACGGGTTTTCTCTTCCTCTTCTCGCATCCGGTGCGCCAGTCCCACTGATCGACGCTTATCAGCCCGTTTCCATCGGGGCTGCTAGGGTTTCGGCGCGGCCATCGTTGCGGGCACGACTTTCTTCATTTGGCGTGACGGACGCGCGTGGCGACGCCCTTCCATCGGAACGACCGGGTAGGGATTCCTTGCCCCCGCCTCGGCGTACCAGTAGACACAACTGTCGTAGAGGCAGGGGCGGCAGTTGCCGTTGGGCATCACCTCGATGAAGCCCTGGAAACTCTTCGTGAACGGCAGGTCGTCGCACACGTGGAAGCGGCACACCGACGTGTCTTCCTGGGCGTCGGGTCGCAGCCGCGAACAGGCGGCCAGTGCGCTGTCGAACGTGACGAAGGGGGGGTTGGCCGCCCACGCGTATCCGATGTAGTCTTCGCTGCCGGTGCCGATGGTCGAGGGGAACTTCTCGCCGTCGATGAAGAACTTTTCGTCGCCTTCACCCCACCAGCCGCCGAACTTCCAGATGTGCTCGGTCATTCCGACGAAACGGCCCTTGCCCTCGACCACCAGAAGCGGCCAGTCCGGCCACCGGTCGCCGCCGGCCTTCATGAATCGCTTGGCGTCCAGTCCGGTAAAATCATCGGCATGCCAGGCGGCGGAGAAGCGGAGCAGTTTTTCCGCAACCGACTTCTCAAGCGGGACGGTTTCCAGCTCGACCTCGAGCTTCCGGTCCTCCTTGCCGTCATTGGCGAAGACCATTTTCATCCCGTCGGCATACGGCATGTACCAGTAGCAGTAGAACGTCCCGTCGACGCATCCGGTTGGCAGGGTCTTGAAGGGGTTGAGCCCGGGCGAGGTGGCGAAGAAATCGCCCAGCGGAGCCCAGATGCTCGGCGAACTTTCGCCGTCCCAGAACACTGAAACGGTCAGTTCCCGCAGGACGTCCTCCCGGGCGACGGCGTCCGCGGGCAGTTCGAGCGGCGTGACCTTGAGGACTCGGACCGCGCCCGCGCCGCGGCGCGAAACGGTTTGCGCGGATCCGGGCCCGATCACGAGCGCCGTCTTCTCGGTGGAAGCTTCTGCCGCGGCCGGGTAGGGATTTGCGCCCCGGTTCAGCCAAGCGTCGCTCGCCTGCTTCAGCAGGGCCTTCACTTCCGGCGTGAAGCCGGGAAACGGCTCGACCTTCGTCCCTTCCGGGAAGATCGTGTGGGTGCAGTGGAAATACGCGCCCCATCCTTTGTCGACGACCACCTTGCAGGATTTGGCGAAGGAAATCGGGATGAACTGGTTCCGTCCGCGCGAAAGGGTCATGGCCAGGCCGGGGTATGCCTTTTCGTAGTCGCCGAAGAAGTCTTTGAAGGGCTTATCGACGACGGGCGTTTCGCTGCCGTCGAGATAGATGCGGATGTGACCGTCCTTCGCCAGGGCCGACCAGATGCGCCACAGCACGCCGGAGCCCTGAAGCTCGACCATCACCTGCGACTTGCCTTCGCGGCGGATGCAGCCCCCTCCGTCGCTGTTGGCGCCCCAATTGCTGTACGTGTCGGTTTGGGGGTCGTATTTCATGCCCCGGTCGTGGCTGGTCGAGGCCGAGGTTTTCTCACCTGGAACAATGGGCGTGGCCAACCGCCGGAGGTCCGTCAGGCGCCCGACGAGGTCGCGGTAGGTGAGCGTCCCGTTGTTCTCAGCCGGCATGACGAGGCGCTTGTTCTCGACATGGCCCATCTCCGCCTCCGCCTTCGTTTCCGCGGCCGTCGCGAAGCATGCCGTTCCCAGCATCGCACACAAGATGACATTCATCGTTCGCATGGTTTTTCTCCTGTTCAAGGTTGTTTGCTCCTCACCCTTTTCAGCCACCTCTGCGTCAGGGGCAGCTCCTCGATACTGCCGTTCTTCTCCCATCCGGTGCGCCAGTCCCACTGATCGACGCTGGTCTTCCAGTTTTCCGGGGAACCGTAGGCATCGGCGATGTCCTGGATTCCGCCGAGGTTGTCGGGCACCCGGAGGTCACCCACCAGCTTGGCGCAGTACGCCCCGAGGCGGGACTTGTAGGGCGCGTTGTAGAAGCCGTGAAACGCCGACCGCTGCATGCACTGGATGGCGGAGTCTTCCTGATAGTAGCGGGCCATGGCTTTCGCCCGAGCCTCGGAGAGCACCTGCTCCCGCTCTTTATCCTTCTCCGGCAAGCCGGCCTCGCGCATCTTGGTCCCCACGAAGACGTTCTTGTACTCGCTGAGCTTCTTGCGGAGCGATCCCTTCTGGTTGTTCAACACCGACAGCCGTCGCTGCAAGGCCTGTTGCTCAGCACTGCCCTCCTCGCCGGCAGCCCGCTTCTTGGCCCCACTCAGTTCCTGCTTGAGGCGTGCCGCTTTCCGGCTGAGTCGTTCGAGGCGGTGATGAAGATTGGCCCGGTTGGTGTCCTTCATCACGTACGCCTCATAACGATAGCGGCGGCGCCGCTCCAGCTCTTCCACGCGGTCCTTCATCTCCATCCATTTGCGGAATTCCGGATGGCGGGCTTTCAGTCGGTCCTTGATGATCCCCTCGCGACCGCCGACCCCTTGTGACGCCTTCACCCGCCAGTACAGCGGCGAGTACTTCAGCTCCCGCCTGGCCCGGTCCCAAATCTCCTTCTTCGGATCGTTTGCAACGGCCTCCTGAAGCATGGCCTTGGCCTCCGGCTCCAGGCGCTTGATCTCCTCCTTCAGCCGGGCGATCTCCTTCTCCTCCGCCTCGGTCTCCGGCATGGCGGCCACCGCCCGGTGGGCCTCCTCCTCGGCCTGCTGGATCCGCTCCTTGATCTCGGCAATCGTCCCGTCGTACTGCTCGACCTGTTTCTGGAGCTCGACCATCCGCGGCGTCGGCTCCGCCGGCTGTTGCTCCGCCTTCGACGCCGACTCCTTCTTCCGCACTGCGTCGAGCTTTTTCTTGACCGTGGCGATCTGTTCATCGATCTCGCCGATCTTCGTCTGCAACTCCTTGGCTTTCGGACTCGAATCGAATGCGTTGTTGACGCGCTCTCTTAGTTCCTCCTTCCACTGGTCAATCTCCTTGGCTCTCTCGATGGCATTCGCCCAGACCGGCGTGCGGTGCAAGAGTTCCGAGAGCCGCACCGTCGCCTTCGACGACATCCGGCCGAGGTACTCATGCATCGACCCGGCAAGCTGCCCAATCCTCTCTCGTCGCTCATAGGGACTCATGGTCATCATGGAGCGGGCCCGACCGGCGAAGCCCGGTTCCGGGCGGCGGGGGGCATCCAGGATCGGCCGAGGCAGTTCGGCAAAGTCCTCGCCGTGGACCAGCGTGTAAATGACCACGCTGTCGATGGCACCCTGAAACCTGTTGCCGCCGCCCCGAGCCGCGGCGAGGAAGTTGCGCTTGGCCACACCGGGCTGGAACGCCTGGCAGGGCCGGAAGTTCGAAGCGGTCTCGCCCACCTCCTGGCCGTCCAGCCACAGGGCGATCCGCTCGCCGTCGATCTCCAACCGCACCTGCACCCACCGGTCCTTCGACAACGCGGTGTTGGAAGTCAGATGCGCGACCGTCTCACCGTCCACCAGGGCGGTGAACTCCGGCTTGTCGCCCCGGCCGGCGGTGACCAGCGTGAAGCAGTTATCTTCGTTCGAGCCGAAGTCCAGCAGCGTCTGCTCACCGTCGCCCTGCCACTGGACAGCCATGTCCACGGTGATCTCCGCCAGGTCGGCCGCCCGCTGATTCAATTCCGCGTACTGCGTCTTGCCGTCGAAGGCAAACCCGCGGCGGTTCCCGTCCACGACGAACTTCGGCCGGCCGTACAGGTAGCCATTCATCAGCGGGTCGAAGAATTCCCGCGCGCCGCGTTCGTTGCGATAGTAGCTCTCCAGCATCACGGCTTCCGCCTGGTCCATCGCGTAGTTGGCCAGCAGGCCGTCCTCGTCGGTGGGCGCCGAGAGCTCCGGCGGCTCGTCGTCCGCCGATTGGTTCAGTGGGAACCAGGCCCGCTTGTACCCGTCCAGCCGCGTGCCCTTGCCGATCATCGCCTGGCCGCTGACCCGGGCGTGATCGGCCACCACCGCGCTGTCGCGGACCACCGCGTAGTCCTCGACGACGGCATGATCGAGCACCTGTGCCCGGTCCAGCACCGCGGCGTTCGGGCCCACGTAGGCGGTGGGCGCCACCTCGGCGGTGGCCGCCACCCAGCCGCCGCCGTTGGGGTGCGGCGCCCCGTCGGCCGCGCCCAGGGCTCGCTTCAGGCGGCTGATGACCTCCATGACGTTGACCTTCTCCAGCTCGCCCTGGGCTTCGGCCTTGCGCTTCTGCAGGTCGGCCAGCACGGCCCGGGCGTCTTTCACGAAGCGCCGGCCTGCCCCGGTATCCGGGATGGCCGGCAGGATAGTCCCGGCCGGCTGCTGCGCGCCGTAGGCGCAGTGGACGTCGTCCAGGTCGGCGCGGGTCCGCTGCGGCCGGCCCGGCGCCGCGCCGTCGAGGGTCACCCGCCACGGGTAGCGGGGAGCATGAGTGCCCTGGAAGAACTGGTTCGTGTGTGCGCCGCTGTACAGGGCCCGGGGCGTGGCCGTCACGGTCAGCCAGTACCGCCGGTCGCCGGGGCGGCGTTGCATGACCATCGGTCCCCGGTTCCACAGGTCGGAGTAGCGGGCCTTGCCGTGCCGGTCCACCGCCACGAGGCACGCCCGCCAGTCGCTGTACACGGCCGGGTCGTGGTAGCCCTGAAAGTCCACCTCGATGGCCTCCGCGTCCTTCTCCGGCACCAGGCGGATAATGTTCACGCCGTACGGCTCCGGGGCCTCGCCCCAGGGGATGCGGTAAACGCCCTGCTCTTTGTCCATCGGCGCCAGGTAGTTCCGGGCCACGGCGAAGAACTTCATGCGCAGGCCTTCCTGGATCTGGGTGTCGAACTCAGCCAACCGGGCGCCGTAGTCGCCCAGCGTGTCGCCCACGCCACGGATGCCGTGCTCGAACAGCCCCCGCTGCCGGCCGACCCGGGCGATCGTCTGGAAGAAGCTGACTTCACCCACCGACTTCGGCACCGCCGGCATCGCGCAGTGTCCCCAGTTCGGGTCGAAGCCGATCATGCGGTAGAACAGCGTCGTGTTGTAGCTGCTGTGCAGGCAGTTGCGGTACGGCCGGGCGACGTTGTTGTCGCACCGGAGCGTGGCGTCGGTGATGTCCATGGACGCCGTGGCCAGGATCTCCCCGCTGTGCGCGGCGTTCCACTGGAGGGAGAACCCGTGGCCATATTCGTGGCCGAACCCGCCGGGCTCCGAGGTGACGAACCCCATCCCCTGGCCGCCGTAGGCGCCCCCGGCGCCGCCGCCCACGCTCCGGTGCCCGTCGGCGATGGTCCCGCCCACGTGGACCTCGTACTTGTACTGCTGCGGGCGGTCCCAGTACGGCATCAGGTGCCCGCCGTATTCCAGATAGGCGTGGAAGTGCTCAAACATGGTCATGACCGACTTGCGCAGGCCGGCGGCCTTCTCCGGTTGCTCCGGGTTGATCCACCGCCCCTGGCCGTCGTCCTGGCTGCCCGAGGGAACCACGAAGTGCTCCGACTCGACCAGCATGGTCCCGGGGTCGCCGATCTCCGCCTCGCCGGGATACGCCGCCAGGGTCGCCGGGCTCACCTCGTACTCCGTCTTGTCCAGCCCGGCCATGACCCGCTTCATCTCCCGCATGTAGACCTTCATGATGAACTCACGATCGGCCTGGCAGAACTTCTGCCCGTCGATGCTCCGCTTCGTGCCGTCAGGCATCCGCAGGACCACCGCCGGGGCTACGAAGTCCTCGCCCTTGAATGGGTCGCCCACCGGGTTGCCGATGCCGTCGAACCCCATCAGGTGCGCCCGGAACGTGCGCGGCAGGTCGCGGGGCCGCACCCTGCCGGTGGAGCGGCTCGCCCAACGCTCCTCGACCACCTTGTTGCGTTCGCCGTCGAGGGCGGAGACGTTCTCCCCGCCGACGATCTGCTCAGCCATCTGGTCGCCTTGCCAGGCCGCCTCCACGTGATCGCCGCCCTCCCGGCCGGCCTGCTTCCGGTGGACCACCTCGTAGTAGTAGCTCCGCCCCTTCTTCAGCGCCAGCGGCGCGGAGATCTGGCCCGCATACCGGTCCCACTGGCGGTGCCGGGTGTAACGCGTCACGCGGCAGACCAGTTCCCGGTTCTCGGGCTTCTCATCCGGACTGACGAAGAAGAAGGCCGCGGTGTTCGCGCTGATCTTGAAGACGTAATCCCCGTCGGCCGGCGGGTGCAGGTAGCCGCGGATGCGCCGCACGTACGAGGCGGGGCCCTTGTCCTTCAGTTCGATCTGGTCGTGCCGGTGGATCTCCGGCTCTGCCAGCGGGCCGGTTTCGGCTTCCAGGAGAT
Organism: uncultured Planctomycetaceae bacterium; assembly: GCA_964547995.1. Lineage (GTDB taxonomy): Bacteria > Planctomycetota > Planctomycetia > Pirellulales > Thermoguttaceae > CAZJRB01. The sequence goes on from CAZJRB010000003.1 coordinate 67,004, forward strand.
CGGCCTTGCGGGTCCACTCGCGCAGGATCATGCCGTCGGTGGCCTCGATCCGGTCGACGCCCTTGCGGGGCCACCAACGCACCACACGGCGCGTGTACCGGTCCGGCTCGCCGCCGCCCTCCTCCACTCGGTAAAGCTCGACCCCTTCGACGCGCTTGCCTCCCTCAGGATAGCGGGCGAGACCGAAGAAATCGTAGCTTCCGTCTGCCGTGCGCAGATCGCCGGCCGGGGAAGGCGATGCCAATAGCGCCAGCAGTCCGATGATAGCGATGGCCTGCCTCATGGTCGTCCTTTCGCAATTCGGCGGATACGTTGCAGCCGCAGCTCGCTTGACTACTCGACCTCCGGCGCCAGGACGACCCGGAAGCCGAGGATGATCACGTAGTTGGCGTCGGGCTTGAAGCTGTAGCGGGCGGCCGACCGGTTGAAGGGGTGGAATCCGTTTTCCAGTATGCCGTCGCTGACCCACCCCATGCAGCCGCCTCCGCGGGCGACCTTCTCGTCGGCCCGGGGATGGCTTTCGGGGTCTGTTTCCAGGACCGCCGGGTCGGACCGGGGTTCTTTCTCGTAGGGCGCGTACCAGTCGAGGCACCACTCGTACACGTTGCCGTGCATATCGCGCAGCCCCCAGGCGTTGGGCTTGCGCTTGCTGTCGGTATCGTCGGCGCCGAAGAACCACGAACCGCCGCCAAGAAACATGTGCTTGCTCAAGTCGCTCACCTTGGAGTAATCCGCCTCGAAGTTATAGGGCCCCGTGGTCCCGGCCCGGCAGGCGTACTCCCATTCCGCCTCGGTGGGAAGGCGGTAGACGTAGCCTTCGGGCAAACGCCCCGCCTTCTTCTCCCGCTCGGTGAGCTTCTTGCAGAATTCCACGGCCTCGTACCAGGTCTTCATTTCGATGGGATAGGTGTATTCCTCCAGATCCCGGGCGCCGAACTTGCCATCGTGCCATTTGTGGCGCCAGGCGGCGCCGTCCCACAGCGGCCCCCGCTTGTAGGTCCACAGATCGTAGTCGTAGTCTTCGGGCAGCATCAGCTTGTAGTACTCGCGCTGGCGGCACTCATAGGCGGCCATGTAGAACGGCTTGGAGATCGTCACCTTGTGCTGGACTTCGTCGTCCCAGCGGGCCATCTCGTCCTTGGGGCTGCCCATCGTGAAGGTCCCCGCCGGAATCCGCTTCATCTCCATCTCGACGCCCGGCACGGTCCACTCCTTGGCCTCGAGCTGCTTCATCGCCTCGACGTCGTCGGCCGCTAAGGCGGCGTGCGTGAACAGCAGCATGAGACCTGCAAGAATCGTCGTTCGCGTTTTCATATCCTGGTTCCTTTCTTTGTAGTGTTCGGAGCGTCGGACTTGTCGCGCATGTCCGACGGACCGTTGGCTAGTTACCCTTCACGCGTTCGAGCCACTTCTTTGTCAGCGGCAGTTTATCGAGAGAGCCCTGTTTCTCCCAAGCGGTGCGCCAGTCCCATTGATCGACGCTGGTCTTCCAGTTCTCGGGGGCGTAGTGTTCGGCCATGTTTCGCACCTGGCCGAAATCGACGCGCACCCGGGACTCGCCCACCACCTTGGCGGCGTACGACCCGATCCCGTGCCTATACGGTCCGTTGTAGAAGCCGTGAAAAGCCGACCGTTGCATGCACTGGATGGCCGAATCTTCCTGCCAATAGCGGGCCATGGCCTTGTCTCTGGCCTCGCTCAACGCGTCCTGGCTGGCCTTTTGCTTTTCAGGCAACCCGGCCTCGATGCGTTTCTTCTCAAGGAACTCCTCCTTGAGTTCTCGCAGCTTGCCGTGCAGCGGCGCCTTCTTTTCCTCCAGGGCCGTCAACTGCCGTTGCAGCTCGAACTCTTCTGGGGACGTGGCCGCCTCAGCGGCTTTCGACTTCATTTGCTGGAGTTCCCGCTGGACGACCCGCGCCTCCCGGCTCAACTCGTCGATCCGGTACTCGAGAAGCTCCACGTCGGTATTCTGCAACAGATAGGTCTCGTAGCGATAGCGGCTCTGTTTCTCCAGGCTCTCCAGCCGGTCCCGCATTCCGGTCCACTTCCGGTAGGCCGGATCGGTAGCCTCCAACTGTTGCTCGATGAGGGCCTCGCGCCCCCCTACCCCTTGCGAGGCGCGGACCCGCCAGTACAGCGGCACGTACTGCAACTCCTTGCGAGCCGTGTCCCACAGTTCCTTCTTATTGTCGCGGGCAAGGGCCTGCTTGAGCCGTGTCTTGGCCTCGGCTTCGAGAGGTTTGATCTGTTCCCGCAGCCGCGCGATTTCCTTCTCTTCGGCCTTCGTTTCGGGCATGGCTGCGACCGCCGCCTTGGCGTCTTTGCGGGCCTGCTCGACGCGCTCTCGCAGTTCGGCGATTTGCGTGTCGAACTCTTCCACTTGTTCCTGAAGCTTCGCCAAGTCCTCGCTCGGCTCAACGGCCTCCTGCTCGGTTTCCGCCTTCTTCTTGCGCAGAGCGTCGAGCTTCTGCTTTAGCGGCGGGATCTGCTCGTCGATTGCGGAAATCTTGGCGGAGAGTTCACGGGCCTGTGGGCTTGCGTCGAATTCCTCGGAAAGGCGCTTCTCCAGCTTCTTTTTCCAGGCGTCGAGTTCGCGGGCCTGCTCGACCGCTTCGGCCCATTCGGGAGTACGATGCATCAGTTCCGACAGGCGCACGGTGGCTTTTGACGACATGATGCCGAGGTACCGGCCCATCGGCCCGGTGACTTCAGCGGAGCGTTCCCTTTGCTCGTAGGCGCTCATCCCCACCTGGGAGCGCACCCGCGCGGCAAAGCCCTTTTCGGGAGAGCGCGGGGCGTTCAGAATGGGCTCCGGGAGGTTTTTGAAACCTTTGCCGTGAGCCTTGGTGTATATGACCACGCTATCGACAACGCCCTTGAACTTGTCGCCGCCGTCGCGCGGGGCGGCGATGAAGTTGCGCTTGGCCAGCCCCGGCTTGAAGGCATCGCAGGGACGGAAGGCCGAGGCCGCCTCGCCCGCCGGCTTGTTGTCGATCCACAGGGCGCTCTTCTGGCCGTCGATCTCGAGCCGAACCTGCGCCCACTGGTTTCGCGGCAACGGAATCGAAGACGCGATATGCGCTACACACTTTCCGTCGACCATGGCGCGGAACTCGGGGTTGCCGCGCTTGCTCGCGGTAACCAGGGTGAAACGGTTCTCGGCGTCGGCGCCGAAGTCGAGCAAGGTCTGCGTACCGTGGCCCTGCCATTTGACGGCCATGTCGACGGTAATCGCGCCCAGGTCGGCGGCCCGGCGGTTGAACTCGGCGTACTGCGTCTTGCCGTCGAAGGCAAATCCTCGCCGCTGGCCGTCGACGACGAACTGCGGTTTGCCGTAGAGGTAACCGTTGAACACATTGTCGAAGAAGGTTTTGGAACCCTTTTCGTTGCGATAGAAGCTCTCGAGCATCATTGCTTCGGCCTGGTCCATGGCGTAATTGGCCAGCAGCCCGTAATCGTCGGTGGGAAACGTCAGTTCCGGCAGCTTGAAGTCGGGCGGCCGGCGGACCGGGACCCAGCAGCGCTGGTAGCCGTCGAGATGGACTCCTTCTTCGAGGACGGCCTGGCCGCCGACGCGGGCGTGTCCCTCGACCACACAATGGTTGCGGAGAATCGCGCAGTCTTCGATCGCCGCGTGGTCGAGCACCTTGCAGTGATCGAGGACGGCGGCCTGCGGTCCCACGAAGGCCGTGGGCGCCACTTCGGCCGTGGCGGCCACCCAGCCGCCGCCGTTGGGGTGCGGCGCGCCGTCGGCTGCACCGACCGCGGCCTTGATGGCCATGACGATCTGCATCAGGTTGACTTTCCGGATTTCGGTCTCGGCCTCCTCCATTTGGCGCTCGATGTCGGCCAAGATGGGGCGCGCCCGCTCGATATAGCGCCGCCCACATTCGGTGTTCGGAATGGCCGGCTGCACCATGCCGCTGCGCCACAGCCCGGTGCCGCTGGCGCAATAGATGTCGTTCAAGTCCTCGCGGGAGCGCTGGGGCCGGCTCGGGACCGCCCCGCGCAGGGTCACCTGCCACGGGTAGCGGGGGGCATAGATCTCCGATAGAACACGGAACAGTGCGCGCGGCGTGGCCGTCACGGTGAGCCAGTAGCGCAAGTCGCCCTCCCGGCGGGGCATCGTCATGGTGCCCTTGTTCCACAGGTCGGAGTAGCGTGCCTTGCCGTCCTTGTCTACCGCCACGATACAGGCGCGCCAGTCGCTGTAGACGTCCGGGTCATGATAGCCCTGGAAGTCGACTTCAATCGTCTCGGCGTCCTCGTCGGGCGCGAGCCGGATGATGTTCACCCCGAACGGCTCCGGCGCCTCATCCCAGGGGATGCGATAGACGCCCTTGGCCACGTCGACCGGTTCGAGGTAGTTGCGAACCACGGAGAACCACTCCTCGCGCAGCCCTTCCTGGTTCTGGGTATCGAACTCGGCCAGGCGGGCGCCGAAGTCGCCCAGTGTGTCGCCCATGCCGCGGATGCCGTCCTTGAATAACCCCCGCTGCTGTCCCACCCGGGCCAGGGTATGGAAGAAGGTAGGCTCGGCGACCGACTTGGGCATCGCGGTCATCGCGCACATTCCCCAGTTGGGGTCGAAGCCGAGCATGCGATAAAGGAGGGTTGTCACGTACGATCCGTGCAGGCAGTTGCGGTAGGGCCGCTCGATGTTGTTCTGGCAGTTGCCGTGCCCCCCGGAGGCAATCTCGCTCACCGCGGTGGCCAGGGTTTCGCCGCTGGGCCACTGGAGCGAAAAGCCGTGGCCGTACTCGTGGGCGAACCCGCCCGGCTCGTCCGTAATGGCGACCGAACAACCGCCGTATCCGCCCATGGCGGCGCCCTCGCCGGTGTGGGCGCTGAACTTGAATTGCTCCGGGCGGTCCCAATATGGCATCAGGTGCCCGCCGTATTCCAAGTAGGCATGGAAATACTCGAGCATGGACAGGCAGGCGTCGCGGGCCCGGGCTGCTCTTTCCGTGGTGGCGACCCAGTGGCTCTTCTCATTCCCGGGGGTGAGGACCACGAAGTGCTCCGTCTCCGCATGCACCCTTCCCGGCTTGCCCGTCCCCGCCTTGACCGGGTAGGCCTTCAAGTTGCCGGGCTGTGTCTTGAATTCCACCTTGACGAGGCTCTGCTTGACGCGCTCCATTTCCTTGAGGTACACGTCCATGATGAAATCGCGGTCCGCCTTGACGAACTTGTTGCCGTCGATGCTGCGCTTGGTACCGTCAGGCATACGCAAGATCACGGTGGGCAAAACGCGATCCTCCTCTCTGTGCGGGCTGGCGCGGTGGTTGCCGATCCCGTCGAAGCCGATCAAGTGCGCCTGGAAGGTGCGCGGAAGATCATGCGGACGAGCCGCAGCGCTGGGGCTAGTCTCCCAGCGCTCCTCGATCACCTTGCCGTGCCGGCCGTCGAGGGTCGAAACCTCCGGGCCGCCGAGTATCTGATGGACCATCTGGTCGCCCTCCCAGGCCGCTTGCACGTGGTCGCCGCCGGTCGTTTCGTTGTGGATGACCTCATAGTAGTACTTCCGGCCCTTCTTCATCGGAACCGGCGCCGAGATCTGGCCGGGGTGCTTGTCCCACTGGCCGGGTCGCGAATAGCTGGAAAGCCCGCACAACATCTTCAGATTCTCGGGGGTTTCGTCCGTGCTGACCAGGAAGAACGCCATTGTGTCGGCAGCGATCTTGAATACGTAGTTCCCGTCTTCGGGCGGGTGCAGGTAGCCGCGGCAACGCCGCAGGTACCAGTCCGTTCCGACCGGGCTGATTTGCAGCCTATCGTGCTCGACGATCGTCGGTTTCTTGATCAACCCTTCGGCCGTCGCCTCCAGGAGGCTCGGCCGGCGCGTCCACTGGCGCAGGATCATACCGTCGGCAACCTCGATGAAATCGACGCCCTTGCGCGGCCACCAGCGCACCACGCGGCGCGTGTACTGGTCGGCCGGGCCGCCACCTTCCTTCACCTCGTACGGTTCGACGCCCTCGACGAGCTTGCCGCCCTCGGGGTAACGAGCCAGCCCGAAGAAGTCGTACTTGCCGTCTTTCGTGTAAAGGTCACCGGCATCCAACGCGCCGGCTAAGGCCGAAATCAAGCCAATAACGAACAAAAGTTGTCTCATCACACATTCCTCGTTAACAGAGTTCAAAGGTATGGACTCGTTCGGAAGTTTCGGGACTGCCCGACCGTGGCGCGGTCATCGGTCCCCTCTCCCTCTGGAGAAGGCCAGGGGAGAGGGCCTTCGGACGGCAGGAAATCTCGACTCAGTAACTCTTGCACAATGGCTCACCTGCTTGCATGAGCGAGCGTCACTTGCCTTCCTCCTTCGGGCAAAGAATCTTTTCCAGAAAGGCATCAGCGCTCATCGGGGGGGTGAAGTCTTTCTTCCTCTTCAACGACAGGTGGCACGTCGTGCCCACTTCGTCGCACTTCTCCTTTAGGATCGTCCCAAAGGTGTCGTTGTGGATGGCGTTGCCCATGTTCGTGGGGGGCACGGGGTCGCCGCCGGTGTATTCAATGTAGATCGGCGGGTCGTCCTTGGTCACGTGCGTCAGCGCGGAACACTCCAGGGACAACTTCTTGTATTTGTCCCAGTTCTCCAAAAGCTCTTCCGGGCTTTCGGCGCCGACCGACTTCCAGATCATTACGTGCTTCACGGTGAGCATCCCGATCCGCTGCTTCAGCAGGGGAGCGTCCAGGGTGGTCTGGCCCCATCCGCCGTGCGCACCCGCGATGCGGGTCGACTGGCGGAGCACCGGGTCCTCGTTGTCGGGGTCGGCCATATCGTCGTGCATCGCCAGCCAGAGCGCGGAGGCGGCACCGGCGGAAACGCCCGTCGCCACGATCCGGTCGGGATCGATGTTCCAGTCCTTGGCCTTGTGACGCAGGAACTGCACCGCCCGGGCCGCCGCGTAGACGATCTCGGGCTGACGAGCGTCGTTCTTCCCGCCCATCAGCGGGTAGTCGATGGCGGCAACGTGATAGTCGTCCGGGCCTTTCCCGGGCAGTTGGCCGGGTTTACCGCCCTGGTGCCAACCGCCGCCGTGGATAATGAGCTTCACGCCCACCGGCTTGTCCGACTCGCACTTCCAAAAGTTCATCTTGTGGCGCGGATGGGGGCCATAGGACACATTCGCCTCGGTGGGCGAAGCCGCCAGGGCCGACGACGACGCCAGGACAGCGGCCACTGCGAAAGTTACGGCGAGTTTCTTCATGTGATTTCTCCCTTGTTAAGAGTAAAGCAAAACCTTGGACTTGGCAAACAAGACACCGGCGCACGATTGCCGGTCGCCGGTTACTCGGAGTCCTCCGACTTCTGGGGGCACAGGATCCTCTCCAGGAACTCGTCCGAACTCATGGGCGGGTTGGTGTGCCCTTCGACCTCCTTCCTGAATTCCAGGTAACACGTCGCACCCACCCGGTCGCATTTCTCCTTCAGAAGCGTCCCGAACATGGTGTGGTGGATGCCGTTCATGGGGCTCGTTGCCGGAATGGGGTCGTTCCTTCCGGCGTTCCGGCTTCGCCGGTGTTCTTCTCGCCGGTGGCGATGCAGAACTCGCCGTGCGGTCTGAAGTCCTTGCGCTTGACCGGCTGGAGCTTGAACGCGTTCCCCTCCGCCGTCCAGTTGCTCAGATCGCCCTTCTCGAAACCGCTGTTCTCGAAGAGCGGGTCCCCGACGCGCGCCACCGGGCGCGCCAGGGCCACCGACCCCCATGCCAAGATTGCCAGTGTGAGTGTTGTTGCGAGTTTCCTCATGTCATGCCTTCCTTACGGATCAGTTTTTCTTCATGTCCTTCGACATTGCCAGCTCGATGGCTCCCCTGCCCCTTCTTCTCGGCGATGGAGAGTAAGCGACTTCGTATCTTGCGGCCGACGAGGCGAGCAGCCCGGCCATGGTCAACGTCGCAGCGATAACTCCCAGCAAACCGTGTTTTGTCATTGCCGCGTTCCTTTCGAAGAGTGATCCTTGCCGTTGGTGAGCCATTCCAGCGAGACTTTGGCGACCGTGACGGCCTCCGTCAGGAAGTGGTTGCCCTTCTGGCCGCCGCATTCGTAAATGCAGTAGATGGCGCCGTCGGGCCCCACCGCGAGGTCCGGGTAACCGGCGATACCGGGGTCGAGCACCTTCCGAACCGGCCACGACTTGCCTTCATCGTAGCTCAGGCGCACGGTCAGGTTGCGGCGTGCCCGGCTGCCGCTGTTGGGATTGACGAACAGAATGCGGTTCTCGTCGGCCTCGGGCTTTGCGCTGAAGCGTTGGATGCTGCCGAAACAGATCGGTTCAAACAATTCCTCGTCGAAAACCGGCTGTGTCCAACCCGTCGCCCCATCGGCGCTGAGCGAAACAAGGCGCCGATGCCGGCCGGATTCGTTGCGGATGTTCAGCATCACCCGGCCGTCGGTCAATTGTACGACGACGGTCTCGCTCGGGTTCTTGATCGTGCCGCCGTCAACCTCATCGCCGTTGCGGCAGACAATATCCCCCCGCTGCCAGGTGGATCCGTGATCGTCGCTGTAGATCACCGACACGATCGACGGGCGATGCCGCCGGCCGCCGGTCGAGAGCCACACCGGCACGACCAGCCGCCCGTTGGCCAGTTGGATGCCGTGCCCGGGTCCCGGGGCGATCACGTTCCAGTTGTAGTCCTCACGGAACTTCTCAAATACGGATGTGATGTCCACGGGTTCGGAGAAGGTACGGCCGTCGTCATCGCTGCGCATATAGAAGGCGCGGGCGTAATTGACCTGGTAGACCATATGCACCGCGCCGGTCTTATGGTCCACGATCGCCGTCGGGTTATCCACGGTCGCGGCGTCTGCGTCGCCGAGTTTTCTGCGCGGTTCCCACGTCTTGCCGCCGTCGGCGCTGCGGCGCAGGAAGATGTCGATGTCGGCCCAGTCGCCCGGCGTCTTGCGGCCGACGCAGTAGGCCAGCACCGTACCCTTTGCGGTGACCACGATACCGGGAATGCGAAAGACGGCGTATCCGTCCTCGCCGGCTTGAAACAGCGCGGTTCTTTCAACGCCGTCGGCCGTTTCCGGGGAAGGCTTCATCGCGGCGGCCAGCCCGGCCTTCGTCATGAAGGTCGACAAATCGGACTCATCGAACTGCAGGTAGAGCAACTGCCGGCCCTTCTGGCCCAGGAAAACGTGGATGCGAGAGCCGTCGGCAATCATGTCGAGGTAGGAATTACTGTGGATGTGACCCTCGGGGTTTGCCCCGGCAAAGACGAACCGCGGCTCGCTCCAGGTGCGGCCCTCGTCCTTCGACAGTGAACACCAGACCTCGTTCCGCGCGGCCTTGTCGAAATGCGGCCGCCGGGGATCGTAACGGTTGTGGATGAACGCGATCAGCGTCTTTGCGTCGCCCAGATGAAAGACCATCGGCGGGGCGTCGGGATGGACCAGCTCCGTCGGCTTCGGATCGGTCCAGGTCTTGCCGTCGTCGTCGCTGCGGCTCTCCCAGATGCGGCCCTCGGCCGTGCGGATGAAAACAACCGCCTTTGCTCCCCCCAGACTGAGCACCGTTCCCTCGTCCATCCGGTCGTACTTCTCGATGCACCAACCGCCGGGCCGCTTGCCAGGCAGCAGTTGCCAGGTCTTGCCCTTGTCTTCGCCGCGAAGAATATACTGGCGGGTCGTGACGGGCGCGGGGCTTCCCTTGCGGCGCCAGATGCCGTCGTGCGAACCGATCAGCCAGGTGCCGGCGTCCGTCTCGCACATCCGGACGCACGACATCCCCGTAAACTCGGGATCGTTCTCCGGGCGGATCAGCGTCACGTCCGACCATGTATGCCCGTCGTCGTCGCTGTAGCGAAATCCGATCGGACAGTTTTCCTGAAGCCCTTTCTTCCCGTCGCCGACCATGCCGGAGATGGGTTGCGTGCCGAAGGCGTAGATGCGCTTCGAGCCGCGGGGAATCAGCGGGACGAACCCGTGATGCGATTGCGACGAATCGAAGACCACGGCCGGCTCGCTCCACGTCTTGCCCTTGTCCGACGATCGCATGGCGAGCATTTCCTTGCCCTGGTACCAGCGCCCGCGGTCGTAGGGGAACAGCACGAGATAGTCCCCCTCCGGCGTGATCGTCGCCCGGGGCACCCACACCATCTTGCCCTTTCCGTGGTAGATGACTCGCGCCTTGACCGCTTCGGCGGCCAGGATTCCGATGTCCGGATGCAGTGCGAGCCCTTCCGGCGGCGAGGCCGGATCGATATCTAGGCCGCCGATGTCCACTGTGCCGGCCCTTCTTGCCCGAGGTCGTGCAGCCTTCTTGTGATCTTTTTGCGTGGTATGGATTGCCTCTTCAGTTACGGGTTTCAGGTCGCCGCTCGCCGAGAAATCGTACACCCTCATCGTGGCGCGCCAGGGGCGGAACCCGAACGCACACCCCGGCGCAAGCCCGTGCTTGCCGCTGTAAACTTCCTTGCCGTCAACGCGGAACGTAAGCGTTTTACCCTTGCGGGCGACCTCTACGCGGAACGGCTCCCCCGGGGCGATGAAATCGGCGGCGTCGCCGAGGGGCTGCGTTGCACCGAACGCGGGACCTTCCATGAACATTGTTTTCCCGGCCCCGTCGAAACCGAAATGGTTGCCGCCGATTACCAGCGAAGCGGCCGTGCCGTTGAGTTGCTCCAGGCTCACCCGGGCGCGGATCGTAAAATCGCCCTCTCCGACCGCCTTGCCCGCGACCAGGTAATTGTCCTTGCCGCCGCAGAGAAGCCCGCCGTCCTCTTCCTCCCACTTGGCGCCGACCTGGCGAATCGCGATGGCCTTCCCCTTCTCGACGAAGACCGCTTCATCCGCCGCAAGTTCATTCGCCGCAAGAACGCCGCTACACGCCAACAGCATCGCATAACCCGTGACCATTCTAATCATCATGTGTCTCTGCCTTTCCGTACAAAGGAGACGATCGCTCATTGCGTCCTTTCTTTCCCACTCTTGCCGAGGTCTCCCTCTTTTCGAAACCGCTGTTCTCGAAAAGCGGCGTGCCGACTCGCGCAACCGGGCGCGCGCCGGCCATCGTCGATGCCATGAGGGTGGCCAGTGGCAGTGTTGCCGCGAGTGTTCTCATTCGGTTCTCCTTACTGCTTCCTCTTCCGATAAAACGACAAAGGGCAGCGTGGCGGCTGCTTCCAGCCTCCCTACGCCTTCTGACCCTCTAGTCAGCACGACGCACGTCGATTTCAACTTCTTTGCTGTACTCTTTCTTGCTGCCGTCCTTCATGATCACTTCCACGGTAGCCTTCACAGTGAACGCAGGCAGTGCGGCAGGAAGTTCAGGCAGTTCCCACCGCATGGCCACGCCGGCCGCATCCTCCAGGATCGTCTGCTTTTCCGCGTTCAGCGCCGTCCGACCCGGACGCGGCCTGCTGCTGTATCGAGCGCCATCACGGGGCCCACTATACATGAGGAGGCCGCCCGGTTGGTCCTTCTTCGAGTCGGGGTTTTGCGGCATGCCGATGGAAACAACCTCTCCAACGTCGACATAACTGGAATTGCAGTCTACGATCTCGTTCGGACGTTCACCGATGACGCGCTCAATAGTGATGCCCGTGTTGCGGCCGTTCAGGTCTATCGTTTCGCCCGTGGTGCCGCCGGGCGTGTTCGCCAAATTGACGAGCAGCCCCAGCGTAATGTTTTCGCACCCTTCCAAAACGATGGATGCGTCGCCTCCAAACTTGCTGGCAATGAGAGGCGCCTCCACTCCGCTGGAATCGACGAGCCAGATGGCCTCCTGCTCGTGAGTTCCCCCCATGGTCCCAGCCGTCAACAGGAACCCGTCCTGGATACCGCATGTGTGGTCGGCTTTCCGTCCGTCAAAGAAAATCGGCCACGTCCCGCGGTACGGCGTCCCCGTCGGTTTCTGCCGGGTCCACGCCTCTTCCTTGGGCGGCCGCACGGTCCACGAGCCGATCGTGCCCAGACTGATCACGCGAACATGGTTGCGGTGTTTGTTGTAGATCATGCACAGACGCTTCCACGAGCCGTCCGGCCGGAACCCGATATACGTGTGGGCGGTCGTATCGGGATTCAGCGCAAGCTCGGCGTTTTTGTCAAGGATCAGCGTCACATCGTCACGCGGGATATCGATGCGATCGTTGATGACATACTTGCCGGCCAGCACCACGGTGGTGCGCTTGTTGGCCATCGCCCATTCGATAGCCAACTGCGCATCGGCATCCCCGAAGAGAATCTTGTCGCCATCGAGACCGCGGACGATGGTGCGCGCATCCTGCCGCGACACCAGCGCCGTGTCGTCCCGCCATGAGTTCTCCGCGGCCTGCACGTTCGACAGAACCGCCAGTCCAACGGCCATGGCCGCGAGCTGAAATGATTTCGCGTGGGTGTTTGTATGTCTCATATTCATCTGTGTTCTCCGTGGATCATCGTTCCGACCCGTTGTCCGGCATTTTGCTACAGGGCCCACTGCGGCACGTCGCCGTTGCCTGTCTTCTCGCCCTCGAGCAGCCAGCTCAAGTTCAAGACCGCAACCTGAACCGCCGAATGCGCTCCCCTGGGACCGCCTTCAAAAAGCAGGTAGATTCGCCCCTCGCTCGGGGCGCCGTTTCTGCCCACTCCGAGGTTCGAGTAGGCGCTCGGCCCGTCATACACCAGCCGCTTGAGTGGCCAGGTCCTGCCGCCGTCGAAGCTGGCCCAGACCGTCATCTTCTCGCGCCCGCCGCCTCGTGACGCTCCCGCCTCTTCGATCGGCGGCATGTCGCCTTTGTCGGTGTCGATGTTGGAATACAGCAGGATATCGCGGCCCTCGACCGGCAGGCGGATCAAGCCGCCCATTAGGCCGTAGGACGTGCCGCGTGCGCCGTCGGGCAGGATTTCGGAACGCCAGAAGTTCAGCCACCGCTCCCCGCCGTCGTAACTCCAGGCGAAGAACCGGTTGCCGCGGGTCATATGTTCGCGGGAGCTGTAAAGGATGCGGCCGTCGGAGATCTCGGCCAATGCCGCTTCTCCCGTGCCGAGGACGGGAAACGGGTTGGTCGTCTGCCAGGTCTTGCCCCGGTCGTCGCTGTAGACGGCCGTATTGTAAATCACGGGCCGCCACATGAGCATGTTGGACGGTGACCAGCGAACCGGCATGATCAGACGGCCCTTGTGCTTTCCGAACTGAAGCGTGACGCCGGGCTGAAAGCAGTTGGCATTGAGGTCCTTCCCACCCGCGCCGTGCCCCATCTTGTTCGGAAGCACCTCGATTTCCTCGCGAGTCCAGTTCCGTCCCGCGTCTTCGCTGATCCACCGGTGTCCGGTGGGATTCACCAGCATGATGGATCCCGTTTTCTCGTCCACAATCGCGTTGCCCCCGGCGTCAGGCCCGATTTCGGCCGGATCGCTCCACGTCTTGCCGCCGCCGGTGCTGCGCCTGACGGTCTTCCCATGGAAGGCCAGCAGGGTCCCGTCCCGGGCGGTGACGATGTTTCGTCCTCCCCGTCCCTTGAAGAGCTCCTGCATGGCGAACTGCGGCTCGCCCATGAATAAGTCGAGTTTGCCATCGAGTTCATTCTCAGTCTTGTCCCCGGCCGCCTGTGCGGCGCAGCAGATCGCCAGCACGGCCGTGGTTACGAGTGCAGGTATTTGTGCTTGCATGATTTTCTCTCCTTGTTCTTGACCGTTCCGTCAAAGCTGACAGAATGTTTTCTTGTCCGATCCTCAACTCCTCTCACTCCGAAACCTACCCCGGCACTTCGCCGTCACCCGTCTTCTCGCCCCCGAGTACCCAGCTCAGGTTGAAGCGGGCGATCTGACAGTCGGAATGGGGGCCGGATGGACCGCCTTCAAACTGCAGATATATCCAGCCCTCGCTGGGCGTCCCCGACCGGCCGGCAGCCAGCGACGAGTAGGCGGCGTGACGCTCGAGACCCGCGCGAATTTCCTCCGTGTCGATCCGGCCTCCAGCCGACGGCGCACCGTCGGCAGCGCCCGGTGCATTGCGGCTGAAGATGCAGAAAGCGGCCAGGATCGCTAGGCCTACGCCCACAGCTCTCGAGCACGAGTTCCGGTGTACCGTTTTCATCGATTCGCATCGCTCCTCATTGGTTGGAAGGTTCGTCAGTGTCCGTTCCCTCGCCCGATCCGCTCGCGCAGCTCCGCGCTCAGCCGCGCCACAGTGCGGGCATGGTCCGTGCGGCCTGCCAGGTTGATGGTTTCAGCGGGGTCGTTGCCGTGGTCGTACAGTTCCCGAGCCTCGGCCAGGCCGCTTCGGCGGTCGATCCATTCGGTGTATCGCCAGCGGTCGGTCCGCAGGGAATAGCCCATCGTGCCCCCACGCGGAAACTGGCTCAATGCGCTGGTGCGCACCGTCGCGGAAGGGGTCTCCAACACCGGCGCGAGGCTGCGGCCTTCGACGCCCTCGGCGGCGGGCAGACCGCAAAGCTCGACCAACGTCGGGTAAATGTCGGTGAACTCGGCGAGCGATCGGCTCGACCGGCCCGCTGTCGCCCGGCCCGGTACGGCGAACATCAGCGGCGCGCGGGTATCGAGTTCGAAGTTGGTCGTCTTACACCACAGGCCGTGCTCGCCCAGGTGCCAACCATGGTCGCCCCACAGGCAAATGACCGTGTTCTCGTCGAGGCCCAGCAGCTCGACCTCGGACATCAGCCTGCCGATCATTGCGTCGACGTAGCTGATCGCCGCGTAGTAGCCGTGCCGCAGGTGGGCCGCCTGGGCGCCGGTCAGAATGCCCCCCTCGGGCATGTCCGTATAGCCCCGCAACTCGTGCCAGTTGTGCAGAGCGATTTTCGGAACGTCCTCCGGCGGAAACGGGTTGGGTACCTCTCCGATCAGCTCGCGCTTCTGCATGTCCCAGTACCGCTTGGGCGCTGAGAACGGCAGGTGTGGGCGGCGGAACCCCACGGCTAGGAAGAACGGCTTGGCTCCTTCGGCCAGCGCGCCGAGACGCTCCAACGCCTTCTCGGCCACGCGCCCGTCGATGTACGCGTTGTCGGGCACCTCGGCGCACTCGGTCGCGGCGGCCTTTTCTCGCCCCGGCCGCCCGCCCGGCTGGTAAATGCGCAGGTTCTCCTCCAGCACGTATTTTCCCCGAACGCCTCGAGTGTCGTCCAGCAGTTCCGGAGCCGACCAGCTCGGCCGGTCGCGGTGCGAGGGCGGGTCGTGGTAAACCTTGCCGATGCACTCCGTGTGATACCCGTGGTTCTTGAAGTGCTGCGGCAGGGTCACCACGTCGGGCGCGTGCTTGCGAAAGTGCGTGTGCAGATCCCACACGCGGAGGCTGTCGGGGTACCGGCTGGTCATCAACGATGCCCGCGACGGATTGCACACGGCCTGCTGCACGTACGCCCGCTCGAACACCATGCCGCGCCGCGCCAGCGCGTCGATGTGCGGGGTGACGGCGTGGGCATCGCCGTAGCAGCCCAGTTGCGGGCGAAGGTCGTCGACGGCGATCAGTAGCACGTTCAAGCGGCCCTCGGCGGCAGTCGCAAACGAAACCATCAGTGCGACGACCCACAGGGCGAGGAGCATCGTTCGCGCCATGGTCTAGTCCTTGTCAAAGAAGTACTCGGGATAGGTCAGCGACAGCCGCGGGAACCAAAAAAGCCAACACGGCGAAGTCTGCAATGGTCCGCGTTTGGCGGGGTAAACGACTTGGTTCGTTTTCCATTGTGTAACTCCTCGCGGTGTGAAGGCAAGTTCCTAGTAGCATCGTGGGCCACGGTCGTCTAGTATTTGGTGGAACGGTGCAAGCCACGGCCGGCACGAGCGACCGAAGTCCGACCGGAACCATGGCTTGCTTGTCACCACCCTACCAGTTCCGGAACCTCCCCGTCGCCGGTCGGCTCGCCTTCGAGCAGCCAGGCGAGGTTAAAGCGGGCAACGCGCCCACCGCCGGAACCCTCGTACAGCAGGTAAATCCATCCTTCGCTGGGCGTGCCGGGGCGGCCGGCCGTAAGCGACGAGTAGGCAAAAGCTCCCTTATCCACCTGTCGTTTCAGCGGCCATGTCTTCCCGCCATCGAAGCTGGCCCAAACGTGGCCGTTGCGGCGCCCGCCGGGCGATACGATGTTGCTGAACACCAGGATGTCGCGCCCGCGGACGGGCAGGCGGACGAGGCCGGCCTTCAGGCCGTAGTCGCGGTTCTGGCCGCCGTCGGGCAGCACGTCGCTTACGGAAAGGTCTTTCCACGTTTGGCCGCCGTCGCCGCTGTAGGCGCTCCAGCGCATTCGGGCGTTCTCGCCCTTGGGCGCCCAGTGCCGGCGGGAGTTGTAGTAGATCCGTCCGTCGGATAGCTCGGCCAGCGTTCCTTCGCCCGTCCCCAAGGCAGGAAATGGGGTGCTGGTTTGCCAGCTCTTGCCTCCGTCATCGCTGTAGAGGGCCGTGTTATAATGTTCGGGCCAATCACGCCGCGCATTGCTTGTAGGAATGACCCTGGCCGGTTGAAGGAGCCTACCGCGATGGTTTCCCTGCCGGAGCGTGATGCCGGAATCGGCTCCATGGGTACCGGCTCTATGGCCCAGCGCGTTGGGTTTGATTACCGTATCCTCGTCCTTCGTCCAGGTCTTGCCGGAATCGCCGCTACGGAACATGCCTGCTTGAAACACGAGGATATCGCCGCGTTTTTCGTCGACACTTGCGGCCCCCAGGTGGGTTTTAGCGTCGCCAACGCGCTGTTCGGGTTCCCAGGTGGCGCCTCCGTCGTTGCTGCGGCGCAGCCTGATAGGCTCATTCTGCGCCCAGAAGGCCAGAACCGTCCCGTCGACGGCCGTGACGATACTCGGAAACCGCCCGCCCTTGAAGAGTTGCTGAATTTCCAGCCTGGGTTCTCCAAGGAACGGTTCCAGCTTGCCCTCGAATTTGGCTTCGAGCTTGCCCTCGGCTGCAAAGGCGGTGCCGCCGATGGCCAGCAGAACCAGGGTTGTGAGTGTGGTTGTTCTCGTTTTCATGCGATGGGTCCTTTCGGTTCGATACTTGCCGCGTGCCATTTTTGCGTTTTTGCACCGCAGGGGTGCTAAGCCGGATGCCGACCACGTACTGGCCAAAGCAGACCCGGAGGAACATCAGAACTGGAAGTACGTGCGGGGCCCTGAATTACGACCCCCCGCGTGGCAATACGGTGTCAGCAGCATCTGCGTGTTCTTGATGCGGAATCGTACCTCGCCCGCTTTTTCGGGAGAGCTCGCTTCCATCCATTCCGACGCCGCTTCTGGCCGGAAGTCCTTCCCGACAAACGGTTCTGCAACGGCGGCTCCCTTTTCGGTCGTCTGCGCCAAGGCCCAGGGGCCATACGTAAAGGCAACCCATCTCGGTCCGTCCTTCGGCGCCTCGATGTGACTCTTGAGCAGATACTCAAAGTCAATATCGATCCCATCACCGCTCTTCCAGGCCCGGCGGATTCGGTAGAACCCTCGATCATTCTTGCTCAACGCGATATCGTCTCCGTTGATGCGAACGGATGTCAAACGCGCGTCGGCCGGATCCCGGAACTCAATCGCAAATTCCTTGCCGCCCGCTTCCTCAAAACGAATCCCCACCCGAGGACTGCAAGGATAACTTCCCGTCACTTTGATTTTGGCCTTGCCGAATGCTTCCGGGAGGACGGCGCTGCAGGGGACCAGACTTGCGAGCGCAATCCCGCCGTCCACCTCGCCAATCAGGTAACGAGAGAACATTTCCAACGCCCGCGGGCCGCTCGAAGCGCAGCATGTAATCTTGGGGCTGTACCCCCGGTAAGCTTCATTAGCCCGGGTAAAGTAACACCAATCGATTCCATCGCGATGTTGTGCGGCCATCAGCGCATTGAAGACCGCCCGTTCGGCCTCGGCGGCATACCGGGCCAGGCCGGTCAGTTCCAGCAGGTGCAGGTTCAACTGGATCCATGTCGTCGTGGAGCAGGTTTCGACCACGGCCTCCGCCGGCGCGAAATCCCGCGGCAGCGCGAAACACTCCTTGTTTCCGTTGTAATCCGTGTGCCGGCTCCAAGGGCCTCCCGTTATGTAGATGTGGTGTGCCTTGATGTTCTCCCAGCCGTTCTGCGCGGTCTCCAGGTATCGATGATCTCCGGTGTGCTTGTAGAGGATCGCGTAACCCAGCAGGTTGGCCATGAGCTGATACGCCTTGCCTTCACCCGGCCCCGAAACATCCTCCTTCTTCAGCATGGCCCCCATCAGACGCAACCCGGGCGCATTTTCGCTGCACTTCACGATATGTTCGGCAAACTTGAGAAGACGTTCCTCGCGAGTCCTTTCGTAAAGCATCATGATGGACTCGAGCACGGTCGTGCTCGATATGCCGCGTCTTGTTCCATTGCGGGTGATGTCGGCTTTACCTTCTCCAAAGGTGCCGATCAACAAATCCGCGATTCGTTCACAAGCTTTGACGACGCGGTCATCGGGGTGGAAACGCTCATGGGTCAACAAACCGTACAGGTTGTAGCGGTGCGTCCAGACATCCCAGTGGTTCGCCGCGGGTATCGAGTAGAATCGACTCTTCTGAGCATACGTTCCCAAGTATCCATTCGGCTCCTGGGCGTCCAGGAGTCGCTCCACGGTCTCCCGGAGTGTCTTGCCCAGTTGTTCGTTGCCCGTTCGCTCATGCGCCAGGGTCGCGGCGTGGAGCCATTTTCCGACATGCTCTCCCTGCCACGGATGTTGTCCGGGCCGGGACTGAAAACCGGAAAGCATATACCCGCCTTCGCCGTCGACCATGTGCCAAAGGCGATTTCTTTCCCAACACGCGACTCTTTGTGTAAGCAGCCCGTCCTCAAGCGAAGTGGGCAACGGCCTCCACACGCCATCGTCCCTCTTCCGTGCTTCTGTTGCCGACGCACTGTTCGAGGCAATAGTGACCCACTCCGGCACGTCGCCGTCGCCGGTCTTCTCGCCCTCGAGCAGCCAGCTCAGGTTGAAGCGGGCCATCTTGGCCCCGCCGCTTTCGAACAGCAGGTAGATCCAGCCTTCGGCCGGCGTGCCGGGCCGGCCAGCGTCGAGCGAGGAGTAGGCGCTGGGGCCGGCGAACACCAGTCGCTTGACCGGCCAGCTTTTCCCGCCGTCAAAACTGGCCCAGACAGTCATCCGAACGCGATGATGCTCCGGGGTATCCGCATTGCTGTAGACGAGAATGTCGCGATTCTCAACGGGCAGCCGCGCCAAGCCGCACATCATCCCGAAGTGCCCATTGTAGTTCGAGCCGCGACGCGAGCCACGATAGCGAGGACCGTCCGGCAACTCCTTGTGATACCCCGCGTCCCGCCAAGTCGCGCCGCCGTCGTAACTCCACGCAAACGGCCGCTGATAGCGGAAATTCTCTTCTTTCTCAAACCAGTGGTTGCGCGAGCTGTAATACACATGACCGTTGGACAACTCGGCCACCGCGCCTTCACCCGTGCCTACAATCGGAAACGGTCCGCTGGAACGCCAATGCTTCCCGCCATCGTCGCTATAGACGGCCGAATTATAGCCTCGCTTGCCTTCATAGACGCGGGCGGGGCGCAGCAGGCGACCCACGTGCTCGCCGTGCCGCAGGGTGATGCCGTGCTCGGCCATGCACATCGACGGGACGTTGCCGTTGCCGTCCGGATGAATGACCACGGCTTCTTCCTTCCAACTCTTGCCGTGGTCCTGGCTTCGATACATCGTCAACGGTGCGGGCGGATGTTTGGCTTCGGTAAAGAGCAGGATATCGCCGGTCTTCTCGTCCAAGGTGACCCCGCCGCTAAGGAGGCCCTTGCCGACGGCAATCTCCGGCCCCCATGTCGTGCCGCCGTCTTCGCTGCGGCGGACGCGCACCTGGCCCCACCCCCACGCCGCCAGAACGGCCCCGTCCGTGGCGACCACGACATTGGGAAGCCGTTGGTCCTTGAACGCCTGCTGGATGTCGATTGTCGGTTCGCCCAGCAGTGGTTCCAGGTTCCGCTCGAACTTGCCTTCGAGCTTGCCCTCGGCCGCCAGGGCCGCTGAGGCCATTACGATTGCCAGGGTGAATGCCGCGGCGTGTTGTTTCATGTCATCTTCTCATTTCTCAATCTTGTCGTGCGACGGATTCCCCAATCTCTGGTCCGTTTTCACCACCGGTAGATATGTCATCCGCAGGGTCGTAAAACCGTACGGCAGCAATTGGATCTTTTCCACCCGCTCGGCCAGCTTCAAGGGCTGCTCGGGCAGCTTCGGGCCCGGCCCACTTGTTGCCGGATCGAACGTCCAGTCCGGCACCCGCTGCGCGTCGATTTCCAGTGCCAGGGGCGAATGCTCCCAGACGTGCCCACCGGCGGGAACCGGCAGTTGCTTGGCGCGGACCGAAGTCGCCGGGGCCTTTGCATCCAGACGGAGGGCATAGTTCCAGGGACTGTCGGCGCGGGCGTACTCTTCAAACGACCCCCACTGGTCAAACGGCCTCTTGTCTCCCTTGACGGGCAAAGCGTAGAGCAGCGGTCCGCGTTCGACGTAGGCCGCCCGCTCGGCCCATTTTTCCCAGAAGCCTACCTGGATCGTGGCGGGGAACGTCAGCTCGAGGCGATCCCCGTCAGACCACTTCCGCTCCAACCGGGCCCAAGCGCCCGGCTTGCACTTGGCAGAAGTCTTCTCGCCGTTGATCGAGATCGAGGCGTCGCGGCTCCAACCGGGAATCCGCACCAGCAAGGGGAAGGCGGCCTTCGGCGGCTTTAGCTTCAGCGTTACCTCGACGGTTTCGCGGAACGGGTACTCCGTTTCTTCTGCCAGCGTTACTTGGACCCCGCCTTTCAGGTTGGCCTCGCACCGGAGCCGGCCGTAATAGGCCAAGGCCAAGCCGCCGTCCGGCGTGGCCAGCACCATGTTCTCCGCCAGGATGGGGATCGTCCGCGGGCCGTTCGAATGGCAGCATTCGACCCAGCGTCTGGCGGAATAGTTCAGGTTTCTGGCTGCTCTGAGTTGGTTGGGGGTCACGAAGTAGGCGGCGACCTGTCCGTCCTTGCTGCGGTGGCCGGGCAGGGCGTTCAGCGCGGCCTTCTCGGCGAAATCGGCATAGCGGGAATCGCCCGTGAGCTTGAGCATCTCGGTCCAGCACCAGACCCACCAGAAGGAATCGCACAACTCAGAGTTCACGTAGGGCCCCTTGCCGGCAAGGCGCTCACCCTGGCCGCTGGGCGCCCCGTGCGGCTGGAGGTGTTCGGCCACCAGCGCCTTGTGGGCGTACTCAAGGTGCCTGAGCCAGCGGGCGTCTCCGGTGGCGCGGTACACGTCGATCATCGAGAGATACAAGATCCCCCAGCCGGCCGCATGACCTCGCAGCGGCTTTTTTTCGCGCAACATCTCGCCCCAGTCCATCCGCTCTAAGAAGCGGTCCAGGAGATAGCCGGCCATGTCGACGTATTTCTCATCGCCGGTCCGGCGGTACAATTCGACCATGGCATTGGAGAGGCTCGTGTACCACTCTTGCCCGGGCAGCGGCGCCTTCTTGCCCGGACTGTGCGGCCCGACGCGACTGCAAACCAGATCGGCGGCTTTCCGGCAGGCTTCGAGCACGCGCGGATCGCCCGTGAAACGATGGTAGCACAGCAGCGCGTTGAGCGTCTCGCCAAAGGACCACAGCTCGAACTGCGAGCCGTCGATGCCGGTCCCGCGAAACTGGTCTGCGGGCGGGTCGACGCCAAGGTAGCCATCCGGCTGCTGCGCGGCCAGGACGTCGGCAACGCACTTCGCAGCCAACCTTCGGCACTCTTCCAGCCCGGCCACCCAACCTAAACGGCAAACGGCGTCGATCCAGTGCGCCTGGTATTCCCCGGCGACCGGCGCGCCTTGGTGCTCGATGTACGGATGGTAGAACGGCGCCTTGACGCCACCGGCAACCGGAAGGTAGGTCCACAACGGCCCGCGTTTGCTCCGCAGTTGTTTCTTCGCGAACCAATATCCTTCAAGGCTCATCTGGTTGGCCTTGGCCACCCAGCCGTTGGCCGCGTCCTCCGCCATGTGCCGCTCGATCCAGCCCGAAGGCACAATCGAGCCGGCGGGCAGCGCGGGCAACTTGTCGTCTATGGCCATCCGGCCCCGGGGGGCCGGATCGGCAGCCTGCGCCTCGCACAGGCAGAGGAGAAGCAGCGAAACTCCGCGAACCAATCGTTTCATGGGGCATCCTTATCGTCGGGGCATGATTTGACCCAGACGGTCGATCGTACGGCGCCGGGTTCGCGATTTCCGTCCGGGGAGCGGTTGTGCCGGGCATAGTAAGGGATGGCGATCAAGCGCGAGCCGTCGGCCCATCGGCCTTCGATCACGGTCACTCCGCCCAGCAGATCGCCGCGCCATCGGGCGTGCAGTGGCGCATTCTCACCCAGGGCGGAGTCCAGTTTCTGGTCGACGCTTTCCACGCAGTAAATCAGCGGCCCTCGGGCCAGGGCCACCTGGCCGCGGGTGGCCGCAATCTTGTCGATCCCCTTGATCCGGCGGATGGGCATGGGAAGCACCAGGTCGATCCGGTCGCCGGCGTTCCAGGTCCGCGTGATCACCGCGTAGCCCTGTTCCACCGGGGGCCGAATCGGGGACCCGTTCAGGGCGATCGACTCGATTCCGTCCGAGGGCGGCTCGGCGGCATACAGGTCGCTCGCGCTGCGGCTGGGTACCCGCACCCGCACGCTGAACTCCCCCTGGGCCGCCGGGTTGACGGTGATCGACACCTTGCCGTCCCAGGGATACTTCGTGGCCTGGACCAACTCGACGTCCGTGCCGGCCACGTCCTCGACGGTGGCCGTGCTGCCGGCGAAAAGGTTCACGTAGATGCTCTCGTCCGTCTTGCTGTACATCCAGGTAGGCAGCATCAGCAGAGTCCGAGGGATATTGCCCACGCAGCAGGGACAGACGTGCCAGGGGTAGCGGGCGCGGTCGGAATCGAGCGGATTCTGGTAGTAGAAGTTCTTGCCCTCCAGGTCGATCGATCCCAGCAGGGCGTTGTACAGCGTCTCTTCATACAGGTCGGCGTATCGGGCATCGTGCCGGATCAGGTGCAGCTTGTGCTGAAAGAAGATACTGCCGCAACTGGCGCAAGACTCGGCGTAGGCATCATGCGGGAGAACGTAATCGGGGCCGAAACCTTCCGAACTCTTTTCACTGCCGAGGCCCCCGGTGACGTAGTACTTGCGGTGAACCATATTGGCCCACTGGGACAGGATCGCGCTGTGATAGTCGAGGTCGCCGGTCTCTAGGGCCACGTCGGCCATGCCGGTCGCGTTGTAGACCAGGCGCACGGCATGTCCCACCGCTTCGTACTGCCGGATCACCGGCAGGTGGCTCTGGTCGTACTCGTTGCCTCCATTGCGATTGTCCAACAGGAACCTGGCCAGTTCGATGTACTTCCGGCCTTTGCCTTTTCCTTCCACCTGATCGACGAGCCGGCCGAACCGGACCAGGCCCATCTCCATGGCCTGGCAGCCGTCGTACCAGGCCTTCTTGGGTGGCGGTCCGAGGTGCTCGGCCCAGCAGTCGGCCAGCCGCTTGGCGGCGTCGTACAACCGCGCGTCGCGGCCGTTGGTTGTCTGGTAATGGGCCACCGCCGCGTCGAGAAAATACCCGGCGACGTATCCTTCGTGGCCGCGCCGGTGTTCCGGCGTCCAGTGCCTCCAGTCGTTGAGCGTGAAAGCGGTCTGAAAGTAGCCGTCGGGCTCCTGGGCGGCCAGGACCTTGGGAATCCAGTCTTCCAGGGTCGCCCGCATGGCCTGCTGGGCCTCGATGATCTGGCGATCGCCCTGGGGATCGACCCTCAACGCGATGCAAATCGACTCGATCGCGTTGAGCACCCAGGCGTTGGAGAACACGTAGCCCCGGTGTTTGCCGTGGGGTTTGCCCGCCAGCTTGTTGGCCGCGTCGATGAGATTATTGATCCCGCCGTGCGGCAGCTCGGGGTCGGATATCTTGTCGATGCAGTAGGGAATCCAGTTCACGATCAGGGCTTTGGCCCGGTGGTTCCACAACGGACTGTCGATGCGGTAGGCCCTGGTGGCGACGGGTTCCAGAGGAGCCGCCGGCGGCGGCGGCACAACCTTGACCGCCAAAGTCGACGAGCCGCTCGCCGGGCCGCTGCGCGCAGCGAGCTTCAGCACGTAGTCGCCGGTCGCTGAGAACGTGGCCGTCGTCGCCAAGTCGTGGGCGTCGGCGAATGTGACGGCGCCGGGACCGGATGCCTTGCTCCACTTGACTCGATCCGGAACGCGGTCGGCACGCGCCTCCTTGCCGGAAGCCTCGACCCGGCCGGCCAGGTAGGTCTTTCCGCCGAGGACGACGACGCGGTCGACACCCGCAGCGACACAAAGCGAAGTCCCGGGCGGCTCGGTCGCGGCAGCCCGCTTCTCACCGGCCCCAGCCGCGAGGGGGCAAAACAGGTACGTGGCGGCCAGGCTGCCCAACAAGGTTCGCGCAAAGCGTTTCATGGAAGAATCCGTTACTCGTGAAGTGAACATTCTACATCCCGTCGGGCGGAACTCTTTCGTTATTCTCCCGCCGACTTCCAGATACTCTTCATCTGCCACACGTCGACCGCGGCTTTTCCGTCGGTAAAGACTTCGATCCCCTGGTCCTCAAGCGGCGGATACATCACCCGCGCGACGGTTTTTCGGCCATCGTTGACAAAGACCTCGATGATCGACTTGTCGAGAAACACCTGGAGCGTGAGGGTCTTCTCGGGGCCCTGGGGCGCGATGTTCACGGTCGTGCCGAAGACATCGAGCGCACCCTGCTCGTAGGTGATCGGCAGTGCGCGTGCGCCGTCGTCGGAACGCCGCACACGCAGCCCGCAACTTCCTTTGTCGGCCCCGTTGAAGACCGCCCGGATCTCGACGGTATCGCCCCGGGCTTCGAGCACCTTGCTGCCGGACAGGTCGGCGATGCGCAGATGTTTTCCGCGGAGCGTACTCAACTCGGGAACCGGCACCTGGACAGGATGGCCGTCCTGGCTGAGGGTCACCACACGGGGTAGCGCAAAACAGTTGTTCCATCCCTTTCCCTTGGTGCGGCAGATCCAGGAATAGGTAATGTGCCGTGCCCGGTCGTCGGTGGCGAAACTGATGGTATGATAGTTGCGGCCCTGGTCGAGCGTTCCTTCTTCCTTCTTGGTGAACTTAGCCGTATCGGGGTCGAAGGTGCCCACGTAGTAGCGGGGCGGCGCCCCCCGGCTCGTGACGTACATCCACCTTTTCGCCCGGGCCCGAGTCGCGGAATTGCCGAAGGGAAGCATCTGCGGACAATCCCAGGCGTAGTCGGTCATGGTGCCGCGGTAGGTCCACGCGGTCAGCTCCGGGTTCTTGGCTTCGTAGAGGGGGGCGACGCTGCCGCCGGAGTTCTTGTTGCCCGTGATGCCCAGCAGCATGAACGTGCGCCCATCGGCCTTGAAGAAGGTGGGGTCGCGGATGTAGTTGTTCCATCCGTAGCCGTCGATGTTGTTGGGTAGCGTAGGGTGATTGACCGGATCGTCCGTGGTCTTTCCCCACTTCACGTACTGTTGGTCCAGGGGGCGGAGCATCACCTGGCCGTTGAAGACCCAGGCCAGGGGCCCCTTGTCCTTGTCTTTGGTCCGAACCTTCGAGACCGAGGTATACCAGAGTTGCCAATTTCCCTTCCCGTCTTGGACCGCACTGCCGGAGTAGCAGTGGTCTTCGCCCTTCTCGGTGGAAGGCCAAACCGCCACGGGCAGACGCTCCCAAAAGACATTGTCACGGCTGCGGGCGTGGCCCCAGTGCATGTGGCCCCAGGTGTTGCCATACGGATTGAGTTGATAGAACACGTGATACCAGCCGTCGGCGAAGAAGGCCCCATTGGGGTCGTTCATCCAGCGGGCCGGAGGCAGGAAATGATAGACCGGCCGGTGGGGATCGGATTGGGCGATGGGCATCTCCGCCGCGATCCCCTCCTGGGCCTTTCGGATGGCGGTCGCATCGTGGTGGAGCACCGGCTCGCCGGCCTCCGCAGCGTTCCCCGCCAGCGCCAGGCTGCACGTGGCCAAGACCAGCGTCTGCGTCGCGGTAAGGTCGATCATCTCGCAGTCTCCGTGTCGGCAGTTCGAGTCGGCAAGGTCATCCTGCGCAGGGCCCTCTCCCGGGAGGAGAGGGGAGTAAACGGTGCCGCTTTTCCGTCGGCGGGGCGGGGAACCGGCCAAAGCCGGGCGGCCTACATCCGCTCCCGTCGCTTCCGGTCGTTTTCGATGCCCTTTTGCCAGGCCATGAGCGCGGCTTTCAGGTTCTCCACGACTTCCGGATTCGCTTCGGCCAGGTTCTCCTCTTCGGACCGATCTTTCGCCAGGTCGTAAAGACCGTTGACCTTGATCTGGTTGGTTTTCTGGTCATACCCTCCGATCAGCTTCCAGTTGCCTTGGCGCACGGCGCGGCCGCCGCCGTGCCCCCAGCAGAAGGTGCGGGCGGGCAGCTTCCGGCCCTCCAGTAGCAGGCCCTTGACGTCTGTTCCGTCCAGTTCCAGGTCGCTCGGGCGCTCGACGCCGGCCAGGCTCAGGAAGGTGGGGAACAGGTCCAGAATCGTGATCGGCTCGTCGGTGACGACCCCCGCCTCGATTTGGCCGGGCCAGCAGGCCACCGCGGGCACGCGGATGCCGCCCTCCCACAACGTGTGCTTGCCGCCCCGCAAGCCCCCGGTGGTTCCGGCCAGGTACGAAGGCCCGTTGTCTGAGGCGAAAATCACCAGCGTCTTCTTCGCCAGACCTTCCGTGCGAAGCAACTCGAGCAACTCGCCGATGGTCTTGTCCATGCGCTCGACCATCTTCGCATAGATCGCGGGGCGTTCTTCCGGCGTGTTCGACGGCTCGTGCTTGACGACTTCTCCGTCCTTCAGCTCGATCAGGGGCTTGTCGTCGGGACCCTGATACGGGCTGTGCGGCGCCTGGTGGGAAACGAACAGGAAGAACGGCTCGTTCTTATGCTGCCGAACGAACTCCATGCTGTGCTTCGCGATCAGGTCCGTCGAGTAGCCCTCGCCTGCGGTCTTCTTCAAGCCGTCCCACCAGTCGTAGCCGAACCGCGGGTTGACGTGCGTGTGATAGTCGAGGAACCCCGACAGATGGCCGACGAACCTGTCGAAACCGCGTTTGACCGGATTGTATTTTTCCAGGTAGCCCAGGTGCCACTTCCCGAAAATCCCCGTCGCGTAGCCGCCCCCCTGGAGCAGTTCGGCCACGGTCGTCTCGCTGACCGGCAATCCGTTTTCCAGGTTGCCGGGCGTAAAGACGATCTCGGCCCCGCAACGCTGCTGCGATCTGCCGGTCATCAGTCCGGCGCGGGTTGGGCTGCAGACCGGGGCGTTGACGTAGAAGTCGGTGAACTTCATTCCGTCCGAGGCCATCGCGTCGATGTTCGGCGTCTTGATCTCCTTGCTCCCGTAACAGCCTAAGTCGCCGTAGCCGAGATCGTCCGCCAAGATGATCACGATGTTGGGCGGCCTGGGTACTTCGCGGGCAGTAGCGGCCTCGGCGATGAGCAACAGACAGGATAAGCCTACGCCCAGCCGGCACGCCATGAGCGGGACGCGATTTCCGGGGACAGTGGTTGGTGTTTTCATGCGGTCGTTCCTCGGCAAGATGCAGGATTTGGCAGATTCGCGGCAGTCTGTCGTTTCATGGAGATCCTTCGAGCCAGGGGAGGTTGAACCGGGCAAGGCACAGGGGTGGGCGGCGCTCAGGCAAGCGCCGGGAACGATGGCATTATCCCGTGCCCCAGATCGCCCCCGCAAGTCAACATTGCGCAAAAGTACTTCAATATTGCGCAAACCGCCGGCCAACTCCAACGGCACATTGGGACGGTGCTTCCAGGAGGATTTTGAAGTGGCATCGACCCATCAATCCCCGCTGGTCGATCTGCCCCCCTGGCTCCCTTCTTACAGCGACCAACCGTCACGGTAGGGAGTGTGCAGGTACTGGTTGGCTTCCTCGTTGTTGGTAAACCGTAGGTTTTCCCCGTCCCACAGGAGCTTCTCGCCGGGTACGCGCTGAGCCGCGACGCCGAGCAGGGCCATCTCGGTGAGCTGGGCCCCGTAATCGGCGAAATTCGAGCTGGCCGGCTCGCCGTCCTTGCAGGAACGGAGCCAATCGCCCATGTGGCCGCCTTGGACCCGCGGAAGTGTCTTCTTCGGTGGAATGAACTGCTGCCGGCGGGTTTCCGGAATGATCCTGGCGCCCCCGGCTCCGTGCGAGCCGTGCAGAATCGTCTCCTTGCTGCCGTAGATGACCGCCCCGCTCGCCGGCAGCTTCTTCCCCTCTTCGAGCATGCTTGGCCGGGGCACCTGGAAGTGCCCGTCGTACCAGACCAGTTTCATCGGGCAGAGCGTCAACTTCGCGGCCATGCTCTCGGGGATCTTGCTGTACTTCCTTTTGATTGCTGCCAGGCCCTTCTCATAGGCCTGCTTGGTCCGCTCGGGAAACTCGTACTTGACCTTCGATGCGATCGGATAGGCTTTCCCTTTCAGTTCCGGCTTATGGTGCGTGACCTCGGCGGTCACGCTCGTTGGATTGACCAAGTCGAGTGCCCAACATGCCGGGTCCAGGATGTGGCAGCCCATGTCGCCGAGCGCTCCGGTCCCGAACGGCAGCCAGGCGCGCCACTTGAACGGATGATATGCCGGGCTGTACTTCCAGTGCTCTGCGGGGCCCAGCCAGAGGTCCCAATCCAACGTGTCGGGCACGGGCGGGAAGTCCGTGGGCAACTCCCGAGCGGCGAAGTCCGCATACCAGGGTCCCTTGTCCGGCCGGTCGGTCCAGGCGTGGACTTCCTTCACGTCGCCGATCGCGCCAGCCTGAATCCATTCGCGCACCTGCCGAATGGCCTCAGAAGAATGGCCCTGGTTGCCCATTTGGGTCATGATCTTGGGGTTCGCCCGCGCATACTCGGCGATCTTCCGCGCCTCGAAGACGGTATGCGTGAGCGGCTTCTGGCAGAAGACGTGCTTCCCCGCCTGCATGGCGGCCATGGTGATGACGGCGTGCGTGTGGTCGGGCGTGGCTATGACCACACCGTCGATATCCTTCTGCTTGTCCAGCATGACGCGATAATCGGTGTAGCGGGCGGCGTCGGGGAAAGCTTGGAAGGTCCCGGCGGCGTAGCGCTCGTCGACGTCGCACAACACCACGATGTTCTCGCCACGGCAGGCGTTGATATTGCCGCGGCCCATGCCGCCGACGCCGACGCCGGCGATGTTCAGCTTCTCGCTGGGCGGCTTCTCCCCCGCGCCCAGAACATGCCGAGGGACAATCGAGACGGTAGCCGCCGCGGCAAGGGTCCCGGTGAACCGCCGCCGCGTCATCTTGCACTTCAGGTGCGTTTCTGTACGTTTCATGGAGGTGTCCTTTCAAGTTAGGAGGGGTTTTGGGGGAGAAGCTCTCTCGTATACTCGTTCTCGACATGCTCGAAGAATAGCCCTTGGAACTGGCCGGGACGCAGGCCGTCGGGCAGGGTCACCTTCACGCGGTGCGGCACGTCGGGTTCCAGGTGCGAGACGTCGGCGTACATGCCCATGCACGTGCGGGTGACGTACGGGTAGACGCCGTTGTATCCTTCCTGTACGTCGACCGGCTGCCCGTCGATCTCGATTTTCACCTGGTCCTTGCGGTAGGGTTTCGCGCGCCGGCCTTGCCCTTCCGCGTAAGGCTCGGCAATCTGAACGAACAAGAGGAGCCTCGATGAGTCGATCCACGGGGCCACCTTGTCGTCGTCCGTATATTCGACGGGCCAGGATTCCCGGCGCCGCTTGAGCTGCTCGAATATCCTCTTCGGGATGGTGAAGGTTTCCTCCACCGCGCGGCCGTTGAAATGGGCGTCGTAGCCACCGATCTGCTGGGCCTGGAAAAAAGGCTTTCCCGCGAAAGTGACGTGGCACGTGATGGCACAGCCTTGCTTGCGGAAGGCTACCTGCTTCCCGTTGACCGTGACGCTCTTGACCATCGCCGCCTCGTTGGGACACCACACGGACAATTCGATTTCCTCTCCGACCGGTCCCGAGACATCGGAGATGACGAGAACGCCGTCCGAGACCCGAACCTCGCCGGAGGCGCCCAGCAACGTGGGTTCGGCGGCAGCGGCCTCGAAAGGACGAATGCGCAGGACGCGGGCGCTGGTGCCGTCCATCGCGACGGACACCTGAGCGCCGTGGTCCCAGGGCCCGCCGTCCGGGCCCGCGAGGTACCTGCCTTCGACCGGATAGAGTTCTTCGAGCAAGAAGCTCCCCTCCGCTTCGAGGCCGATAGAACTGTCAAGCTGAAAATCGGCCTTGAGTTTGCGGTAGTTCGGATTGAACAAGAACACAAACCCGCTGTCACCCTGGATGGCACTCGTTCCGTCGCAGCGGCCGATCATGGGCTGCCCGATGATCGGGCGGACGTTTCTCAGGTAGTCCGTGTGCTGGTCGGTGAAGTCCAGCCAGCGGCGGAAGAAGGCCTTGTCCTCGTCCGAGAAGGCATTGAACTCGTCGATGTCCCGCGCGGGGATGTAGTTGATCACGTGATTGAAAGGGGCCGTGGCAATCGAGGAAAGCAGGTTGTACTTCCACCCCAGGCGGTCCCAGTCGCGCGGCCGGTAGCGGTCGCGGCGCATCTTGCGCTGAGCGTCGCTCCGCTGCGTCTGATGCGTGATGAAGCCGGGCAGGATTTCGACGGGGCAGAAGTCGCGGGTCATCAGGCGCCAGGCGATGTAACGTTGCCGGGCCCCGTTGACCCGATCGGTGCTCAGGTCGGGGATGGCGTTGAAGCTGCCCGGCTGTTCGTCGGACATCATCGGGTGGGGATAGGTGCCCGCGAGCCACGTCCAGGTGCCGAAATGATGGGTTTGCTGGCGTCCATCCATGACGATGCCCGGCATCCGCCGGCGGAGCGTCTCCAGCACCCGCCGGCAGCCGTACCACTGCTGGTACTTGCTGGACACGTTTCCCAGATCGCTCGCGTACGCGATCCACCAGTGATCGAACGAGAAGCCGGCGCAGCCGGTCGCCTCGCAGAAATCGAACAGCTTGCCGACCCACCAGTCCTGGAAACTTCGCAAGCCGGTGTCTACGGTGACATAGCCGCCGGGCTCCTTCCCCTGCTCGGTCCGGAAACGGGTCCACTCGGGATTCTGCATGAACGGCAGCGAGGGATAGGCGTAGGCCATGAGCTTCACGTCCCTGGTCTTGGCGTAGGCGAGGATATCTTTGATGTCCTGCGGGATTTCATCCTTTCCCGGTATCCATTCATCCTTGCGGATCTTCTGGCCCAGGTTCATCAGTAGGTTGCTTTCCCATCCCCAGGCGTCGCGACATTCTTTCAGCGGCGCCAGGCGGCTGTGCGACGGCGTGTAGAGCACGTACTGGCAGCCCATCGCGGCGGCCCGGTCGATGATCCGTCGGTATTCGACCTTGCCCTCTTCGGTCGCGCGGTCGATTTGGTAGTCGTTCTCGCACCAGCCGATATGGACGCGGACGCTCTGGGTGCGGTCTTCCAGGAGGAAGGCCCTCGCACAATCGGTGACGGCCTGAATTTCCGCCCAGTCGATCCGGTCTCCTTCCTGAAGAAACACATCGGGGTCCTGGACGTAATGCCACTCGTAGGCCATGTCGGCCCGGAACGTGTTTCCCGTCATGGCATACGTGCCGATGCACAGGCGGTCGGAGGGGAAGGGGCCGTACTGGCTCTTCCATTTCATTCGGGGCTCGTAGGTGAGCGCGACTTGTGACCCCTCCGCCTGCACGTCCGTGTACGGGTTCTGCACGAGCAGGAAGCAGCCCCAGGTGGCATTTTCCGCTTCGGAAGCGTCTTTCATGCGGAGCGAAACCCCGTAGCGGCCACCGGAGAGCCGATAGGGATCGGCCACGGGGTTGTTCACCCGGCCGTCGAAGGCGCAGACCTTTTCGACGAGCATCTTTTTCTCATCCGGACCCGTCAAGAACAACTGCCGGCTGACAAACCGCCAGCCCTCTTTCAGTTCGTAGACGGCGCGGACAGTATAGTCGCCCGACCGGTAGCTGCAAGCGGCAACGTGGTCGCTTTCCTTCTCGATTACCGGATTGAGTCCGCGGCTGTCGATTTCCCGTCCGTCGACCCGCAGGCAGAAGCGGTCGCCGGCGAACTGAACCGTTCTGCCGGTCCGCGTGTCATGGATCTGCTTAAGGCCGCCGGGGCCGAGCTTAACTTTCATGACGCCGTTGTCGAGCGTCACGGTTTCGTCCGCTTTCGCGAGCGTTGCCAGCGACGTGACGGCAGTGAGAAGGGCCATGAGGATCAGGGGTGCTGTCTTCATTCTGGAAACACCTCTATAAATCGTGTCCGAGGGTATCATTCTGCAGGGGCTGCTTCAGCATTGACCTTCGGCAGCCATTTCGCCAGGCTCTTGATCACAGCGTCCGAGCCCTCGGGGTCACTGCGGACGAGGTTGACGAACTCGTCCGGGTCGGAGTGGTGATCGTAAAGCTCTTCTTCCCCGTTGCTGTAGCGGATATAGCGCCAACGCTCGGTCCGAATCGCGTGATTATCTCGGCCCCAGGTGGTGATCGCCGGCTCTTCGCGGTGGGTAGACGGATTGCGGAGCAACTCGACCAGACTAGTCCCTTCGATATCGTCGCGCTCGGGCAGGCCGCACAGTTCGATGAGCGTCTGGTAGATATCTACCAGAGAGACCGGCTGGGCGCAGCGGGCGTCCCCTCTCGTGACACCGGGCGCGACGATCATCAGCGGGACGCGAGTCGATTCCTCCCATAAAGTGAACTTCTCCCAGTGCTGCTTTTCGCCGATGTGCATGCCGTGGTCCGACCACAGAACAATGATCGTATTCCCGGCATAGCGGCTGTTGTCCAGGGCTGCCATTAAACGCCCCACTTGCGCATCGGCGAAGCTGATACTGGCCAGATAGCCCTGCACCGCCCGGCGCCATTGGTCGTTTTCGACGAGCCACTTGTGCCAGCTACGCCGCACGTTGCGGAGTGCGGCCTTCGGGCAATCGTCCAGATCGTTCTCGTGGATCTTCGGCAGGAAGACGTCGTCCAGCGGGTAGAGATCGAAATACTTCTTCGGGGCGAACCAGGGAATATGAGGGCGATAGAGACCGACGGCCAGAAAGAACGGCTTCGCGTGGTCCTTGGCGAGTTCGCCGATCGCCCAGTCGACCACCCTGTAATCGGCCATCTTCCGCTCGGGCTCGGCAAGCGGGGCGAAGTCGAAGAAGTGCGGGGGCCTTCCCCGGCTCGCGCCTGGGGGAGACGCCAGCGGATTCCACTGGACATACCCGTTGTCGCTGATTGTCACGTCGGCCGCTGCTGGCCAGAGCGAGTCGGGCATCGGCTGGTCCTTGGACGGGAAATAGGCGTCCCAGATGTCGGGGTCGTTGCGCTGTTTGCCGTATCCTTCCCGAATCCACGAGAGCGCGTGAAAGATCTTGCCGCCACCCACGGCCGTATACCCGCCAGCGCGGAAATGTTCCGGGATGGTTATGGCGTGGGCCAGACGGGGAGCGTTTCGCCAACTCTGGGCATTTCGGTAGACACCCGACGTCGAGGGGCGCACTCCTGTCATGATCGCCACGCGCGAAGGGTTGCAGGCCGGGGCGGCGCAGTGCGCGTTGGTGAACAGAACTCCGCGAGCGGCCAGCCGGTCGAGATTCGGCGTGTGAACGCCGTCCCGCCCGCCCAGGCAGCCCGTCCAGTCGTTGAGATCATCGACTGCAATGAACACCACGTTGGGTGGCTGACGTGCCTCGGATTGGGCTCGGGCGAAATTGCAGCACGTGAGCCCGGCTACCAGGAGAACGAACAGGTGTTGCATCAATGATCTCCCTCGATGTTCCAAGGCCAGGGCTTAACGTTGGCCCGCTCGGCCCAGGCCTCCCATTTGGCCGATAGTTCAGCGGCCTTCTCGGGGTGTTTCTTTGAGAGGTCGTGCAGCTCGCTGCGATCCTTGCTCATGTCGTACAGTTCCCACGGCAATAGCTTGCACTGCCCGCGTCGGACAGCAGCGGGCCGTGTTGTAGAACTGGGTGAAGCGAAGTCCGCGATTAGCCAGGCGATCCAGGTTCGGCGTGTTGATTTCCCCGCCGTAACAGCCGATGTCGGAGAACCCCATGTCGTCCGACATGATCAAGACGACGTTGGGCGACTCGGAGCCGTTTTGAGCGGCGGCGCCGGCTGAGAGAACCAGCACGATCGTGGACGTGGTTGTCAAAGCTGCAAACATCAGTTTCGTTCCTGTTCACTGGGGGAACACGGCCAGGTAAAGGGTTGACGGTTGTCGCTCGGGGCACGGTTGTGAGATTGCGTGCCGGCAATTCGTGACTCACTGCTTCCGTTTCGCCGCCCGGTCGGCTTCGATCCGGTTGTAGTTCTCGATCACTTCGGGCGGCCAACGGAAGCTCGGTGCTGTGGCCGGATCGTAGCCTCGCAGGTGCGGCTGGTCCAACCGTTTTCGTATCGGCACGTGGACCCACGGGTTCCGGCAAAAGGCGTCGTCGAGCAACTCGGCAAGCCCGGGCAGGTGCTTCTTGATTTGCGCCCGAGTGTTCAATTCGCTTAGGACCTGCCCCTCAGCCCCGAGGAGCTGTAACCCGCCGGCCCGATTGCATTCGAACCACGATTGCACGCCTTCCGCCCAGAACTCGCCGAAGTTGTTCATGCCGTATCCGCCGATGCGTCCCGACTGCTTCGCCTTGTCATATATGGCCCGCAGCCGCGTGTTGAACTCCTCATCGAGCCCGGCAAGCGCCCTGTGAAGCGAGTGGCCGAATTCATGAATGAAGATGCTCTCTCCGTGGTACGGATCGCCCTGGAAATCGAGCAAGTTCTCTTCGCCGCAGCTCACCGGCCGGCCGCCGAGGCCGCGGGCGCGCCTGTCATACCAATGCGATAGGTTTCGGCACTCGGGCAAGTCCGTTTGCATTTCGTCGTAGGCCATCACGGTAACGTACATCATCTTCTCGGCGATCTTCTTCTGTACGTCGGGCCGATGGACGAGCATCTTTCCTGCCAGATACGCCACTTCGTGCAGCGCGTATTCCGAGACCTTCCCGGAACCGACGATCAGCAGGCCGTCGGCCACAACGTGTTGCTTGTAGAACGGGTCGAGCGTTTCTCGCAGTGCCTTCGCGCCGGCCGGCAGGGTATCCGCTTGTCCGGCCGCGCAACAATCGGTCAACCCGTCGCTCAGGAAACCGCATGCCAAGAAAACCAGCAACTTGTTCATTTCTCATGGTCCTCCGGATGGCTTGGTAATCGGTGTCCGGTGAACGCAACCGTTGCGTCACCCAATCCCATTCCATCTCAACTTATCACCCAGATCGACAGCCGGCACAAGCCAAAAAGGCGCAAAACAATACCAAATATGCGCAACGGGGGGAGAGAGTTCAAATTGCCCCGATTCGACCTGTCAAAATTGCGAAACTTTAAAAAGGGAGCCCTTCGCGCCCGCGCCGATGACAATCGCTCGTTTGCGGCTCATAGGCGAATTCCCGTTTCGAAGGGATCGTCGCCGTTGAGAATCAATGTCGCTTCGGCGATCACGTAAGCCGTTCCCTGAATGCGGGGAATGATCCGGTCGCCCTCGATACGATACGAGCCCTCGAAGACGCTCCCAACGATGCTCTCCTGGCGCCAACGTTGGCGTGGCTTGAGCCGGCCATCGGCGGCAAGACACGCGAGTTTCGCGCTGGTTCCGGTCCCGCACGGTGACCGGTCGTACGCACTGCCTGGGCAGAGCACGAAGCTGCAACTGTCTGCGGCCGGGTCGGACGGCGGGCCAAACAACTCGATGTGGTCGATCTCTTGGCCGCCAGCCCCGGTTACCCTCTCGCGACGGAGTGCCTGACGAATATGCCATGCAACTTGTGTCAGCCGTGGGGTGTTCGCAAGGTTGAGGTCTTGGCCGTGCTCGCTGACGAGAAAGAACCAGTTGCCGCCCCACGCCACATCTCCGGTGACCGGCCCGATTTCGTCGACATCAACCGTTACCGCCGCTGTATGGCGGTAGCTCGGCACATTCTCCATGGCCACAACGTTGCCGCCGTCGAACTCGACCGTCACAATGCCCACCGGCGTTTCGATGCGATGCTGCCCGGCATCGATTCGCCCAAGGCTTCTGAGCACGACGGTCAGCCCGATGACACCGTGTCCGCACATGCCCAAGTAACCGACATTGTTGAAGAAGATCACTCCCGCAGCGCAAGTTGGGTCGACCGGTTCGCATAGAAGTGCGCCGACCCACGCGTCCGATCCTCTTGGCTCGTTGACGACCGCCGACCGAAACTTGTCGAACTTCTTGCGAAAGATGTCGCGGCGCGCCGTAAGCGGTCCGCCGCCCAGATCCGGGCCGCCGTCGATCACCACCCGCGTGGGCTCGCCGCCGGTGTGAGAACCACCACATGAATCGTGTGCGTGCGGGAAGGCATTGGACTACTCCAAGGTCACGTCAAGATACACCGAGTGGCGGTCGTACGTCTCGAAAAACGGTTTCAGCCGCACATCGCCGATGTTGAATCGTAGCGTGCTGGGATCGCCGGAGATCGATTTTCCCGGGTCCGCGGCATCGAGTGTTACGCGGCGCCAATCTTCTCGCGGGCCAGGCTCCTCGGCGGCCAATAGCACCGGGCCGTAAAAGATGCTGGCGATGTTGGGCTGATCCATGATCGGACATAGATGGAAACCCATCGGCATCCGCAGTTCGATCGTGTCGCCGTCCTTCCAGGCTCGGCGGAGGCTCAGATAGGTGCCCGGCACCGCGTCGACCTTCTGCTGCTCGTCGTTGATCTTTACGAGGAATCCGCGAGTGGCCCACCGCGGTACTCGCACGTTGATGTCGAAGGTGCCGCGGCCGGTCAGCATGAGTCGGGTCGTGTCGGAATAGGGGAAGTTGGTCTGTTGCTTCACGACGACGTTGCGCTCTGGCCAGGTCACAGTCGACGGCACATACAAATTGACGTACAATGTCTTGTCGTCGGTGCTCTTGAAGTAGATCGAGTCTTGCAGTTTCGTGCTGCTTTCCAACGCGGTGCCATTGCAGCAGGTGAACCCGTTCATCTTGGCGTTGCCAAATCCTTTCCGAGCACCGGGATTCAGCGGCACATGGTAGGTGTTGCCCGGATTATCCTCGGCCACCGACGCCAGGATATGGTTGTAGAGAGCCTGCTCGTAGTAGTCCATGTACTTGCCGTCCGGGTCGAACATGAAGAGTTGGCGGCTCAGCTTCAGTAGATTGTAGGTGGCGCACGTCTCGTTCTGTCCGCCGGGGGCGAAGCCGTTGGCGAACAGCGTGTTCGGCTCGGCCGTGAAGCACTCGGGGTTGTTGGGTTTTCGGGCACCCGCCACGCCTCCGATGCTGTACATGTAGCCGTGGGTGCAAATGTCCCAGAAATTCTCCGACACCCGGTAGTATCGGGGATCGCGAGTGCCCTTGTACATTTCCAGAGCGCCGGTGATTTGCGGGATGTGCTGGTTGGCGTGCTTGCCTCGCAATGTGTCGACGTTGCACGCCAGACCGTGGTCGTGTTCGACGTTGCCGAAGAAGAAGTCGATGTTGTCGAACAGCCGGGCACACTCGAGAAACCGCTGATCTTTGGTGATTCTGAACAGCCGAGCCATGACTTCATTCATGCCCCCATACTCACCGGCAATGTAACGATTCCACATGCTGATGCGTGTCTCCGTCGGAACGGCCTTCAGCCGCGCATGAACCCAAAGGCCCATACCCTGGGCAATCTTGAGGGCCTTTTCGTTGCCGCCGACTTCGTAGCAATCGAGCAAGCCGGCAAGGATTTTGTGCAGCGTGTAGTAAGGAGCCCAGACTTGGCTTTCCTTACCGCCGTACGTGGCGCCCTGTTCGAGCATGATAAATTGGTCGGGCGGGTAAGCACTGATGAACCCCTTGCCCCAGTTCCAATAGTCGCCGCGAATCCCGTCTGCGGTCAGGTTGGAATCGTACCCCGTCCTGCCCGGCCCCGGCGGAACGGTCGTCGGATCCTCGTTGAACTTGCCGCCTTCTTTCACAGGCTTGCCCGACTTCTGCGACAGGTCGTACAAGGTTTCGATCAGGTAGTCCATCTTCTTGAGGAAGTTGGCCCGCAGCGGTTCATCGTAGGTGGTGCCGGCATACGCTTGCGCGATGGCCGACAAGTAATGTCCACTGGCGTGGCCGCGCAGCTTAGTGGTTTGGCTATCCCATACCCCGAGCGGTTTGACACCTTCCGGCTGTTCCTGGCCAAACGCGTCCCGGAACATATAGAGAAAACGGTCGGGATCGGTTCCGGCCAATGCAAGGATGAACTTGTCACGGTTCTTGATCAGCGGGGTGTCCCGCTGCTTTTCGTCCGGGTTCAAAACGACCTGGCCCAACGGAAACGCCTCCAACTTGCGGCGCGGAGCCGATCCTGTGGCCGGCGCCGGCTTCACCGTCACCTTGGCTGTGGGTGTGAACTTCGTGCCGGGGACCTTGCCGGTCACCGTGTACGTGCCCGGCTTGAGGACTTGACGGTTATCGATGGGCGAAGGCCAGATCACGCGAACCTTCGGACCTTTTGCGTTATCACGGTACACGCCCTCAATGGTGTACGGCAATCGTGGCAGACGCCCCACAACGGTCTCCGCGGAGACGTCGGGGACTTTCACGAGCCCAAGAGCCTTGGGCACGGTGGCGGCTTCTGTCGCCTCCGCCGCCGGGTCGTCTTGGGCCCGGGCCGACAACGCCCAAACCATGCACCCGAAAAAGACCGTCATAGTGGACAGCAGAGATCTTGGCAGAGGTCTCATTTTCAACTCACATGCGATTGTTGGGGTAATGAAACAGGCAGGGTCATCTTTCTTAAGATCGCAGATTCTACTTCTTCTTCTTCGGCTGGTGCTTCTCTAAGAAGACCTTGGCTGCCTTGTCGTTTCTGGCCAGCCATACATCCATCTCGCCCGTGCCGCGATGCGCCCAGGCATAATAGGGGATCAGCAACAGTTCGTGTTGGGCTATTTTCAGCGGCTTGTCTTCTTCGCCCAACTCCGCCGCCATGGCCTTTGCCTTGATCACTTCGATGCCGCCGAGCATGTTCTTTCGGAACTCCGCTGTCAGCTTAGCATCATCCGGCAAGATCAGACCATGCGTCTTGCCACCGTTGTCGGGCCATTCCGCACAGAAGACCATTGGCCCGCGCTCGACGGCGACCCGGCCCCGATCCGCCTCGACCTTTTCATTGGCCGTTACTCTCCGGATGGGCATCGGTAGGTTCAGTTCGATCGTGTCGCCCTTTTCCCATGTGCGGTCGAGAGTCACATACCCCTTGTTGACATCCAGTGCAACCGGTTTGCCATTTAGTTTGAGCGTTGCCTTCTCGCCACTTTCATTCATGTATTTATAGAGGTCGGACGGCACGGGCGCATTTTGCGCCCAGCCCGGAATGCGAACCTTCAGCGCAAAACGGCACTCGCTCTTCGGGTCGACGGTCAACTTGACGTCGCCCGCCCACGGGTATCGCGTCTTCTGGATAATCGCGACCGTGTTGTCGCCGACCTTCAACTCGCCTTTGCCGCCCGCGTAGAGGTTGACATACACGTCGTTGCCTTTGACGGCGTAGACATAGCCGGGAACCGACGCGATGAATCGGGCGATATTGCCCGGGCAGCAGGCACACCCGAACCACTCTGATCGTGCCGGCCTTCGACCGGTGCCGCTTGAGGAAAGCGTGTTGGGATAGAAAAACCGCTTGCCGTCAAGCGACACGCCGTCAATTACGTTGTTGTAGAGTGTACGCTCAAGCACATCGATATACTTGGCGTCGCCATGAAGCATGAACAGCCGATGGTTCCAGTAGACGTTTCCAATCCCCGCACACGTCTCGCAATAACAATGGTTGCCCAGCGCGTAGTCTTCCGTAAATCCTTCCGGCCCGCCCGGCTGGCCAAGACCGCCAGTGAGATACATCTTTGTGCCGACGATATTCTCCCAGATCCTGTCGATCGCGGTGATGTACCGCTTGTCTCCGGTCAGCGTGGCGACGTCGGCCATTCCCGAATACATATACGTCGCCCGCACCGCGTGGCCGACGCCCTTCTCCTGGTCGACAACTCTCTTATGCGACTGGTCGTAGGTGCGGCCGTTGGGACCACGGGTGTCGAGCAGGAACTTCGCCAGGTCGAGATATTTCTTTTCTCCCGTCGTGCGATACAGTTTACACAGCCCCATCTCGATGATCTGATGCCCCGCCCAACTCTCGTTCTTGCCGGGACCGAAAACCTCGCACAGTAGGTCGGCATTCTTGGTAGCGATATCCAACATGGATTTCTTACCGGTCGCCAGATAGTGAGCCACGGCGGCCTCGTAGAAATGCCCCATATTGTAAAGCTCATGACTCAAGATACTGACCTTCTCCCATCGCTGTTTTCCTGCCCAGCCGTGAGGATGTTCGGGATTGATTGTGCGTGCGGTATACAGGTACCCATCGGGCTCCTGGGCCGCCGCGATCTTCTCGATAAGCTCATCGAGATATTCTTCCATCTTCGGATCCGCCTTGACGGACAGGCCGAAGGAGGCCCCTTCCAGAATCTTGTAGATGTCGGTGTCATCGAAGCTATATCCCCGCACCTTGTCGTCTTCGAGCCGCTCACCGCGAAGCTTTTGGGCGGCCCTGACGAAGTTCCCGACCCTGCCGGTTTCCTCGCATTTCCCGAAAGCGTAGGGAATGGTTGCCGAACGGTTCGTTTCAATGCGAGGGGCCCAGAATTCATCGTCCAGATGAACTGCCGTGAAAGGCACCGGCTTGATGGTTTCGAGCTTGTCTTTGGGATCTTGAGCTTCAGATGTCGCAGAACCTAGCAACAACGCTGCCAGAATCATCAATGCGGTCGCTTCAGTCAATTGAGTTTTCATTTTGTCGTCCTGTTTTCATTTGCGGTTCATCGGAGTTTGGCGCGAGTAAGACCGTGAACGGAGTTGTTGCTTGATGTCCCTTAATCGCGTCTGCCGGTCGATGAACAGACACTCGACCCCGGCCATCTCAGCAAGATCTTCGATCTGTTCGCTGGTCGCCGCTTGGCTGAAGGCCGTGTGGTGCGGACCGCCGGCATAGATCCATGCGGCGGCGGCCGTCTTCAAATCGGGACGCGGCGACCAGAGAGCATGGGCCACCGGCAACTTCGGTAAAGGCTGCGGCGGGGCAACCGCGTCGACCTCGTTGACCAGCATCCGGAATCGGTCGCCCAGATCGATCATCGCGACGTTTATCGCAGGACCGGGCGGCGCCGTGAAGACCAGGCGTACCGGGTCCCTCTTGCCACCGATCCCCAGCGGATGAATTTCGCACGAGGGGGCGTCGGCAGCCAACGTCGGACAGACTTCCAGCATGTGTGCGCCAAGCACTTGAGGACCGTCCGGATGGAGATGGTACGTGTAATCCTCCATGAAGGATGTTCCGCCCGGCAACCCCGTGGTCATCGTTTTCGTGACGCGTACCAGGGCGGCCGTCTTCCAGTCCCCCTCCGCCCCAAAACCGTATCCGTCGGCCATCAGCCGCTGAACGGCGATGCCCGGCAGTTGTACCAGGCCGTGCAGGTCCTCGAACGTATCGGTAAATGCGCCGGCCCCGACGCTTTCGAGAAAGGCCCGCAGCCCCAGCTCCCCGCGCGCCGCATACCGCAACGACTCGCGACGTTCGCCGCCGGGTTTGAGCGAGTCGACCATCGTGTACGCTTCGTCGTACTCCGCCACCAGCCGGTCGACGTCGGCGTCGCTGACGTCCTGGATCCGTTTCACCAGATCGCCGACACCGTACCCGTTGACTTCTAATCCCAACTGCATCTGGGCTTCGACCTTGTCGCCTTCAGTCACGGCCACCTGACGCATGTTATCGCCCAAGCGGGCAATCTTCAGATTCCGCATATCGTGGAAGGCGACCGCGGCGCGCATCCAGGCCGCCAAACGGTCCTGGACCTCCGCTTCCTGCCAATGCCCGACGACGACCTTCCGCGGCTTGCCGATTCTCGTGCAGATATAGCCGAACTCGCGGCCCCCGTGCGCCGACTGATTCAAGTTCATGAAGTCCATGTCGATCGTTGCCCAGGAGAGGTCGCGGTTGAACTGCGTGTGCAAGTGAACCAGCGGCTTCGTCAAGACGAGCAATCCGGCAATCCACATCTTGGCGGGCGAAAACGTGTGCATCCAACAAACCAGTCCGACGCAGTTGGCCGAAGCGTTGGCCTCGAGACACAATTGGGTAATCGAATCGGGCGTCGTCACCACGGGCTTGAAGACCAGCCGGACAGGCAGGTTGTCCGACGCATTCAGTCCTTCGACGACCTGCTGACTGTTCGCAGCTACCTGTGCCAGTGCCTTATCACCATAGAGGTGCTGGCTGCCGGTGACGAACCACACTTCCAGGGGGACCAATCTCGCGTGCATGACTGGGGACTCGAATTCAAGGGGGGCTAACACCATGTGTGTATGGAATCCAACCATACCACGGTCGACTTGCGTTGCCGAGCCAAACTTGCGAAAAAAAATGTCAATTTTGCGCACACGCCGCTAGACGGATCGTCTATACTTGATAGCAGGCCGCTCGGGCGCGGCAATATCCCAGCGTCCGCAGCACGTGGCCGCCAGAGAACTACGCCGAGAACCGCGAGCTTCTGACGATCTCGATCTCAAAATATCATGATTTCCAGCCGAAGGATCCTTGTTCTATGAGAACGTCGCCACGAGTTGCCCTGCTGATCGAAACGGCCCGCGGATACGGGCGCGGCGTGCTGCGCGGTGTTGTGCGTTACGCCCGCATGCACGGACCCTGGGCGTTCTACGTCACGCCCGGTGATTTCAAGCAGGTCGTGCCGAAAATCAAACAGTGGGGGGGCACGGGTATCATCGCGCGGATCGAGACGCCGGAAATCGGCAGGGCGCTGCTGGCCACCAGACTACCTATCGTCGCCCTGGATCTAAGCAACGCACAGTTGACACCGGACAGTCCCTTCAGCCGATGCAGCGAATTGTCGTCGGACTCCCGTCACGCGGCAGAGTTGGCCGCCGAACATCTTCTGGATCGCGGATTCCGGCACTACGCTTTTGTGGGCATCGCTGGCCGCATCTGGTCGCAGCGGCGCGAGCAGTCCTTCTGTGAGCGAATCCGCCGGGCAGCGTTCGAAGTCCACGTCTACCCGGCGCCGCGACGAAAAACGGATCGGCAATGGGCCCGGGAACAGACCATTCTGGAAGATTGGCTGCGCGGACTGCCCAAGCCGGTTGGCCTGATGGCCTGCAACGACGATCGGGGACGCGAGGTTTTGGAGGCATGCCGCGGCGCGGGCCTGCGGGTTCCCGAGGAAGCGGCCGTAGTGGGGGTGGACAATGATGAATTGCTGTGCGAACTAGCCGACCCTCCCCTTTCCAGCGTGGCGCTGAATGCCGAGCGAGGCGGCTTCGACGCAGCGGCTCTCCTGGCCGGTTTGATGTCCCACCGGATCAGAAAGCCGCGGCGCATCATGACTGCGGCCCTGGATGTCGTTGCCCGCCGTTCGACCGACGTTACCGCCATCGAAGATTCCGAAGTCGCCAACGCCGTGCGATTCATCTACGAGAACGCGGGCGGGCCGTTGCGAATCGATGATATCGCCGACGAAATGGCCATCTCTCGACGCTCCTTGGAGATCCGTTTCGAGCGAGCCTTAGGCCGGACGCTCCATGAGGACATCCGGCGCGTGCGGCTTGAGCGCGCAATACGGTTGCTGCTGGAAACCGACCTTTCCATGACAACGGTTGCCGAAACCTCGGGTTTCAACACGCCCAGCTATCTGGCTCAAGTTTTCAAGCGGCACACCGGCATGACCCCGGCCCAGTACCGCCGGCAGTCGCGCGGGGAGTAGGCGGCAGGGCTTCCCGAGTACGCCGATCCATATATCCCCGGGCGCCGGCCGTGGCGATCTCAGTCGGTTGCCGCATTGCGGGCAGACGGGGTATGCCGTCTTTCCGATTGTCCTTACCAAAAAAACCTATCCGAGGGGAACGAAACGAGCCAAAGGGCGGGTAGGAAGTGAATTTGAGATGGCACGAACGAACACGAAAACCGGTTGGCCAGCATGAAGAAACGCGGTTCTTGCACGTCGGCGCATACGGCTATGCCCCGGACGTTGGCCAGATGGTTCTTTCGAGCTTCAATGACCCAAGGGACTCCGCCGCCGCATTCCAGAACCGGTTGCCAGCCGTAGACGTTCTCATTTGGGCGCCTGACGATACACCGATCGACCAGCTCGACCATCCTCTTGAACTTCGGATCTTGCTTGCTCGAGAAACCTTCAATCTGCCCCCAGACGCCGGCTTCTGCGGCCAGCGGAGCCATCAGGATTCGGCTCTCCTCCGGTTGCGCGGGATTGACGAGCGCTCGCTCGGGTTGCCGGGCCAGTTCTTCGCCAAAGAGTTCCTTTTCTTTCATGTCTATTTCCAGTCGATCAGCCCCGCGCTGACATTGGGGGCCAAATCAGTCTTGCCGACCGTGCGGACCACCAGGGTGTTCTTGCCGGCCTTCAACGTCTTGCGGGCTTCTTCCGGGATGTGGACCGCTCCAAAGTCGGCCAGACCAACGAGCTTCTTCTTGACGAAAACACCATTCATAAGAATTTCGATATCGCCACCACTCCACTTGATCTTCAGATAGGGATTTTCCAGTCC
Organism: uncultured Planctomycetaceae bacterium; assembly: GCA_964547995.1. Taxonomy (GTDB): domain Bacteria; phylum Planctomycetota; class Planctomycetia; order Pirellulales; family Thermoguttaceae; genus CAZJRB01. The sequence goes on from CAZJRB010000003.1 coordinate 111,554, forward strand.
GACCTTCTCAAGAGAAAGGGTACGCGTCAGTATGATCCGCCCCGCTTTGTCCACGCTCTTTGTCCAGTCTTCGGCCGAGGCTGGCACTACATCGATCACCTTGCGATTCTCATGGGCCGTGTTGCGGGCGCGCAGACCGTATTTGGCGTAGCTCCAGTTCTTATCCCAAAGCAGTTCTTCAGGGCGCTTCTTGATTACATTGACGCAGCGTCCAAAGGGGCCGGCCTCCACACGGTAGTCGTATGCGGCACCCGTCGTGAAGGGTAGCCGTGGGACTATGTCCTCATAGCCTTCCCAGTTCAGGTAGGACCCGTACATCGCCAGCATATATCCTGCATAGTCGCCGGTTATGAGGCTCTTCCAGGGCTCGCCCTCGATGATCAGCTTCGAATGACCATCCAATGCCTCGAGCAGCTCCTTGCGGCGATGAGGCGATTCCAGCAGGCACTGCACCATCATCTCGGAGGTGTTGCGATTGACGCTTACCGCCCCCTTTCTAGTCTGCTCCTGGGTCTCGATCAGCTTGTCGGCCCGTACATGTCTGTAGGGGAGATTTTCCACCCCCATGTAGCCAACCAGGCGGGACATCCCCTTCATAGTATCGGCTGTGGTGCCGTAGCCGCGCCAAGCCCCGCCCGTAGGATTGCCTTTTGGCCCGTGAAACATGCCCGTATGCGGGCTTAGTCGCGATAGGGCCAGCTCAACGGCGCGTTCCAAAACCGGGATGTAATCGGTCTGTCCCTCGTGAATCAGTTTCAGCATGGTTGAAACGGTGGCTAATCCATGGTTCATATTGCCACCGGCAACCTGCTTCAAAGTTGCGTCCACGTCCGGTTCCGCGGCTCGGAAGGCACCGATTTCATACAGAGGCTCACTTCCAAGCAGGGTCAAGATGCCGGGGATATATTGACCATTGCATTGTTTAGGGTCGCCCCTCCCGGTGATGGGGTTGCGGAATGAACCATCCTTCAGCTGCCAGCTCTGCCAGAACTTGATGGCCTTTTCATGATTCGCTTTTGAATAGTCGGGGATCTTCCCCAGAGAGCCGTATTGGGTGAAGAGTTGCACGTAGATACGAAGGGTCAACACTTCATCCCAGCGGATGTCACCGCTGAACTCCTTGTTGTCCTCGCAGTAGAACCAACGACCGTGTTTTTTGTACTCCTTCCTGTGGCGCTGAACGCACAGCTCGGTAAACTTCTGGTTGAACTCCACTGCCATTGGCGGTTGCGGCTGCGTCTCGCTAACGCGCAGCACCTTGATATAGTCGGGAACGTACTGCTTCAGTTTCCGCTGTTGTTCCACGGTCAGATTCCCCGGCAGTGGCGGATGAAGCCAAAACGAAAACGGCTCCTGGCCCTGGGCTGAACCAGGAGTGATCAAGGTTGACAGCAGCATGACTGCCGGAAGAATTGCTCTTGTTATATTGTTCTGCATGTTAGTTCTTTGAAAACCTCGCATTGGAAACTCCTTTGAAAATTAGGCTAGTGGGGATAGATCTCGGCGATGTCGTCCCACGTGCGAAGCTGATAGGAAATTTGATTGGGCTCCACTGAGCGGCAGGACCCGGGGGGGTGGGGGGGTCAGGGGTTCAGCCGGTGCTTCAGTATCTTCAGGCACGCCCGTATCACCCTGACCGATCGCTCATGGCTTGCCGACCCCGGCGTACTTGCAGAACCGGCTCACCCATCCCATCCAGTCGTGGTAGGACCCGCGCCGCAACTTCCAGCTTTGCCCGCGCCACGACAGCTCAACCGTCTTGGGCGTCTGGGCTTTGTAGAGATTGACGACCTCGGCCAGGTGGGTCTCGATCTGCCTGGCCAGCTCGGCCTTTTCCGCCTCGCCCTCCACGCGCCGCCGGCGGGCGTCTGTCAGCCACGCGAGCTGCATGTGGCAGAACATCTCCAGCAGGAAGCGGTTCTCCTGGAGCTTCCAGCGAAAGAACTCATGCGCCCCAGCGGGCAGGTCGGGTTTGGCCTTGTCCAGGAGTTCCAGGCTCCGGTCGGCCGAGGCGAGCTGCGCGGCGAAGGCCGCTTGCTTGCGGCGGATGATCTCCACGTCGCCGACGAGGATCCGGTCGTACGTGGGCTGGAGGGACCTGTCCCACTTGGCCGGGGAATGAAGCACGTCAAAGGGATCGCCGATCTTGCGGATGGCGGGGGTGATGTCGCGAGAGTAGCCGAAGGATTCGCGTTCGACGCAGATGGCCTCGGCCACCACCTCGCCGGTCGGATACAGGGCCTCGACCATCGTCGGCGCCGCCTTGGGGCCGAACAGCTCGGTGGCGAACTTCAGCCAGATCTTCTTCTCGTCCGCGCACCGTCCGGAGGCGTAAAGCCCGATGAACCACAGGTCGGCCTCCTGGGCCTGCCCATAGCACGTGGCCCCGTAGCGGTCCACCCGGACGCTGATGCCGTCGCAGCGGTGCGTGCGGGCGTATTCGAGTTGCCGCTTGAGAACGTCGGTGGTGCAGCGGGCGACGTGGGTGAGCTTGTCATATTCGCCGGCAATGTCGAATTCCACGTACTGGTCGCGATCGCCCGCCTTGCCGATGAACGGGTTGTCCACTCCCCGCATGTGCCAGTCCTGGGGCACGCACTTGCTCATCACGATCACGTCGCCGGGCATCCGCTTCAGCGACTCCATGACGACGTCCGCCTCCTTCACGTACCACAGGAAGGTGCGGAAGATCAGCTTCTTGCCGGCCTGGCGAAGCTCGTCGTTGACCACGGTGACCAGCTTGGTCAGCACGTCGGCGTTCTGAGTCACCCACAGCTCGCTCTCGACCACCGTGAGGACGAAGTAGTCCACCTCGGGCAGGAGCTTGCAGAAACCGCGGTAGCGCTCGCGCAGCAGCGTCCAGAGCTTCTCGTTGTCCAGCGTGGGCTTTCCGATTCCTTCGGGCAGATCGCACAACTCGTGGACCCAGACCGACAGCGTCATGCCCTGGTCCTTGATGAATTTGAAGTGGCCCGTCTGGTCCGCCCATTGGCGCAGCGCCTGGAGCTTGGGCACCGTGCGCTCCTCGGTCTGGATCGTGACGTCGTTGAAGCCCAGATCGGCCGCCAGCTTCACCAGGTCGCGGTTCAGATTCAGTTTGATCCCGTCGAATCGCGGCCCGGTGACCTTGGTGCCCATCGCGTCGGGCGGCCCGCTTCGCGAAGGCGTGCCAAACGAGATGGAGCGGTACTGGAAGGGCGAATCCCACGACTTGCAGCCCTCGACGCGGATCTCGGCGGCGGCCACGGGGACGACCAGCAGCCCCGTCACGACCAGGGACGATACGATTCCACACATGACTCTCGACATCGGTTTCTCCTTGCGTTTTCCCAACGGATTTCAGACCCCGGAATCTCATCTGGCCGGATCACGGCCCCCGCGCGACGATCTCGATGGCGGCGCCTTCCAGTCCGTTGGACTTCGCCGTCAGGCGGACGTTCCCCTCCCGGCGCAGCGCGCGAAGGACGGCGAGCGCGCGGCCACGCCAGGCCTTGACCTCCCCGGACGGGTAGCAGACGTCCGCCAGCGAGCTGCCGTTGTCCACGCCCGCCAACCGGGCTGCCCCCTCCACCGAGAACCGCACCAGGTTTTCCGCGTCCGGGACGCGCGTGCCGCGCTCATCCACGACCCGCATCCGCACGTGGGCGAGGTCCTGCCCGTCGGCCTTCAGCGCCTTGCGATCCGTCTCGCTGATAGGAAATTTGATTGGGCTCCCCTGAGCGGCAGGACCCGGGGGGGTGGGGCGTTATCCTTGACGATGTCGACGACTTTGGTATCGCGGACGAGCGGAAGGTCCGGGCACTGAAATCGTTTCAGCGCCGGCCACATGTCGTTGGAATAAGGTATGCCGAAATAGGTATCGAAGCCCTGCGAGGTGGGAAGGAACTGAGGCTGATCGCCCAGATGCCATTTGCCAAAACAGCCCGTGGCGTATCCCGCCGCTTTCAGGGTTTCGGCAATGATGATCTCGTTGGGGTGAAGTCCGTGAGGATCGCCGGGGAAGAGAACGATGTGTCCCGACCCTTTCTCGAGCCCGACGCGCTGCGGGTAGCACCCGGTCATCAGCGCCGCGCGCGAGGGGGTGCAGACGGGCGAAGCCACGTAGAAGGAAGTCATGGTCCGGCCCTCGGCGGCCATGCGGTCGAGGTTCGGGGTCTTGTTGATCTGGGATCCGAAGGGGCCGATGTCGCCGTAGCCCATGTCGTCGATGAAAACGAGGACGATGTTGGGCTGCTCGGCTCCCAGCACCGAGCAACCGAGAGCAACGGAAATCAGAAAGATGCTCACGCAAAGTCGCAAAGCCGCAAGGAACCGATTAATCGAAGTGATGGTTATGTTGTGCATTTTCTCTTCTCCAATTTGCCGGCAGGAAAATGGGGGCAGAACGATTGCAGAAATACTCTTCTGCCCCATCTTCTTGCCAAATAAAATCACCAGATCGACTTCAGTTCGTGCGCCCTCAGCGTGGTAAGAGAGACCGGGCCACCGATGGCCTCAACCCCGATGCTTTTCGACGTCGGCGTGATCATCTTAGGCGAATAATACACGCCGTGCTCGCCGAAGAAGACGTCTAGCGAGGTGTTGTCGACGATCAGGCGCAATGAGAGCTTATGCGTACCGGGAATCTTCATCCCGCCTAGCTGGAGCCCGTCGGATGAGGCCTCAAGGGTGAGCTTCACGCCGCGGATGTCCAGCACGAGGCGGTCGGCCTGCGAGAGGTCGGCTTCGAGTTCGATGTCGTAGAGTCCGCCCTTGAGACCGGCCAGCGGATTGGCAGCACCGGGGGCAAGCTCTGTACCGTCCAGCGTGACGGTGCGGGTGCGAAGCTCGGAGATTTCTCGGACCGGTTGTTTGCACACGCGCAGCCCAAGCGGGGTGGTGCGCAGTGTCAGCTCGGTGGGAGTCGAAAGCTGGCCGAGCCGCCCGCCCTGCCAGCCGACCTGGATTCGCCGCGGCTGGCCGCCAAAGCCCGGTTCCGTGTTGTTGAAGGTCTGGGCTGCGTAGCAGCGACCGTCGTGATACATGGGAGTCTTGTTCTCGGTCTCCGGCGTGAAACGCTTCCCATCGAACGAGCCAATGTGATAGGCGCCGCTGCCACCGTACATGATCCTGCGCACATCGCCGGTGTTGCCGTCGACAGCCAGCGGGAACAGCTCGGGGCATTCGTGAAACCCGTCGATGCGGCCGTGCTTTTCCCAGTCGCGGAGGTTGTCGGAGGTGTAAATGTTGAGCGAGTTGCCCTCGAACAGGACCATCACCCAATGTCCGTCCCTGGCGTGTGGGTCGCGACCCCTGGTGGGTGAAAACCAGAACAGCTTCGGGTCGCGGGCGCTGTCGGAACCTTTCGCCAACACCTGCGACGCACCGAGCACCGGGTTTTCCGCGTACTTCGTGAACGTCCGGGCGCCGTCGGTGCTGTAGGCGATACACTGCATCTGGATCTTGTCGCCGCCACCCATGCCGCGCGAGGCCGTATAAGCCGCGATCACCGGCGGTGTGTCGCCGGTCTGCCAAGCCGATGTGTTCAGCACGTCGACCGCCGCCGAGCCGGAGTGCATCGAGCCCATCCCATCGTGCCACAGCCCGACCGGCCGTTCTTCCCAGTACACGAGGTCACGGCTGACGTAGTGCGCCCACGAGCAGGCGGTGATGTTGTAGTTGAACTGGTGAAAGACGTGGTAGACGCCGTCAGCATAGACAAGCCCGTTGGGATCGTTGAGCAAGCCGATGCGGTTGTGAATGTGGAAGGCCGGCCTGTCGTCCGCAGCCACGCGCCCCGGGATGTCGCGCTGGATAAGCGGCTCGATCGACGCTTGCGCCGGGTCGTGGCCGCTGTAGCTGTGAAACGATACCTGCAACGGTTTTCCCTGGTGGCCGGCAAGGTCGTAAACGGGCAGGTAGCCAACCACGGGAATCGAGCCGAAGGCCAGCGGCAGATCGACTTCGAGTGCCTTCCGGCCGTCGATCTTTACCGTGACGGCCTGCAGTGGTGTACCGGCGAGTGAACCCACGGGCAGCAGCAGGAAGTCGCCGTCGATTGTCGCATCATGGCGGTCCGGCAACCAGCGCACCGCCTTGGTCACGACCTCGGCGCCAGCTGGCGGTTGGCGATCGGTGGCCACGATCTTCACCGTCGAGAAATAGCCGTTCGGATGCTCATCGCGCACCTCGATCGTTGCCCGCTTCCCCTGCAGAGGCCGCAGGTCGAACCAGTATTCCGCGGGAACGGGAGGCTGGAACAACTTCACGGGTGCCGGCAGCGAGTCGGGGCTCGCGTCGAACCCAAGGAAGCCGCAGCCCGGCTCGGGCGAACACGACCGCACATCCTTTCCATCCACCACCAGGACGACCGCGCAGCGCGTCGGATGGAAGACGCCCGAGCAGACGACCTGCAGGTAGTCGTCGTCGATGACGAACTCCGGCGAGCTCATTCTGCCGGTCTGGTATTGCCGTTGATTCCGCGACGCCACGGCCGCCCGCTGACGATACTCCGGTTCAGGGTCGTGGACACCAAAGGCATAGCCCTGGACCGCCCAGTCCGGCGGTGGCGGAGTCTGCATGTTGAAATCAAGTAGAACACGTTCCTCGGCCCGGGCGGCACAAGTCCAGATGGCAAGCCAACTGAGTATCAAGTGAATCAACGTCTTACCCACGGTTGTCCTCCTCTCAGTGTTCACCGTCAAATGCCGGAATCAGTCGCTGCGGAAGTGTGTGTAGCTTGTCGCCCATCCCCTTATTATGCACAGTGAGATACTCGGCCTCTCGCCGGAACCGCTCCAGTTGTTACGGTGATGGAAAACAGCCATGCGAGCGCCATGGCAGCAAAAAGGCCGGATGCTCTATTGGCGAAGCCTCTTATCATTGAGCTTCTCCTATGGCCAGATGGACTGCAGCTGCCAGGCGTCGAGCCTGTTCAACACGGCATCCTGCCCTTGGGCACGAAGGGAAACTCCCACACTGTCCTTGCGCCCGGGATAGACGCGCACGGCGAGGTATTGCTTGCCGTTGGCGAACACCTCAACGACGCTGCGATCAATGAAGACCCGCAGCTTCAGCGGTTCGTCGCCTCGCCGCATGATGGCCCGTTCCGGCGGACGGAGCCAGACATCGGGCAGCACGCTCGAGCGGGATCCGTCCAGGACTACCTCGCCCGGGATGTTATACCAGTAGGCCAACTGCCGGTCGTGGTTATAGAAGGTGATCGAGGTCTGCTCCTCGGCGTTCGGGGAGCGCAGGACATTCAGTCGCACCCAGCGCGATTCCCGGGGATCGATCTCGACATTCAACTCCATCGCGTTGCCCTGGACCTGCTTCAAAACGACCTCCTTGTTGGCCGGGAGCGTCATATCCTCGACCTGCCAATGATTGTCCTTGTCGCGCAGTGTCTCCAGCGTGGCGACCGGCGCGATGCGCAGCCGCTTGTCGGCGCCCAGCGTCAGGTGCTGGGGCAGGGACATGATCTGGTCCCATTCCGGGTCGTACTTGGCGTCGTTGAGGTTGAGGATGTTGATCACCCCGCCCTTCCCGTCGGCGGCCGCCGAGGGAGCGTGCACCCCGCCCGGGGCCACTCGGCCGTGGTTGAAACGGCCATGGGCGTATGGCTTGAAGCGGTGGGCCTGGGTGTCGTAGTCGCCTAGGTAATACTGCCCGCCGTTGGCGTGACTGAAGAACAACAGGATGTGCTTGTCGCCGATGGGCTGGAAGTTCGGGCAGGACCCCTCGTCGTCATGGCGGATGAACGGCAAGTGGGTCAGGAAACCGCCCTGGGATTGCCAGTGTCTGAGATCTTGCGAGGCGAACAACGATCGGCCCACCAGGCCGTAGTACGTGTCGTCTTCCTTCCAGATATCTGCATCGCCGTGACCGCTGTTGACCGGTCCGATCTTCTCCCAATTGAGCAGCAACGGATCATCGGAAATGGCCACCATCTGGCCGGCTCCGATGCCGGGGTAGAAGGCAACCACCCGGTCTTCCTCGACCACCGTGCTGCCGGAAAAGCACATGCGCTCCGGGCCGGGATAGATCGCGTAGGGCAGATCGCGCCAGTGCACCAGGTCGTCGCTCACGGCGTGCCCCCAGTGCTGGCGTCGCCGCTTGATGTCTCTGGGGTTCGGGAACTCGTCCGGCGGATAGGCCTGGTAGAATAAGTGCCAACGCCCCTTCCAGAAACAAAGCCCGTTGGGATCGTTCAGCATGTTCTCCGGGCTGACGAAGTGATACGCGGGCCGGTGCGGGTCGGACGCCAGCCGTTTCCGCGACTCGGCGAAGCGCTGGATGAGCACGTTGTCCTCGAGCTCGGCTTCCTGGGCCTCGAGGCTGTCTTCGGAAAAGATCTGTCTCGGGGTGGCCGAGGCGTTCGGCATCGGCCGGCTACTTGCCTTCGCGACCTTCAGAACCGCCTTGTCGCTGGATCGGGATCCGACGCGGACGGCGTAGCTGCCCGCGTCAGCCTCCTTCACGTTGCGAATCAGCAGGCTGGCTTTCGTGGCCCCGGCGATCGGCTGACCGTCCTTGAGCCATTGGAAAGGCCCGTCGCCGTTCACAGTCAAGGTGAATTCCGTGCCCGCCGTGATCTCGGCGTCCGCGGGGAACGGTGTCGTCGGTGTCGACGCCGGACGGCCTTTGATGGTGATGGCGGTCCGGACGAGATCTCCGCCAGGGTCCCCGCAGGTATCGAACCGGAACAACAGTTGGTCGCCTTTGGCGACGGCGATCCCGTTTAGTTCGTGCGCAAGGTTGCTGCCGGTGTTTGCAAGGGCCACAATGTCTGCATCCTCGCGGCCGGCTCGCTTGGTAACTCGCAGCCCAACGCCCGTGCTCTGCGGGGAGGCGCGGCCGACGGTGTACTTGACGTCGATCAGCAACTCGCGGGGCGCCCTCCACGCAATAACGAGCCCGGATGGAGTGCCCCCGCCCTTCGGGTGAAGCAGCACTTCCCCCGGCGCCCACTTCGTGCCGTTTGGAGACGAGAACAGCTCCTTCTCGGTGAGATTCTTACCGATTCCCCAGTAACCCGAGCCTTCGCACCACATTTGGGGCGGTTCCGCAAAATCCGAACCCCAGACGGAGTTGGCGTCCCGGTTGGTCAGAGTCAGCAGAGGGAAAGCGGGAGGGCGATTCCCTGGATCATCCAGCCTGTACGACCACGTGCTATCGGCTTCGTTTTCCGTGTAGGAAAAGTCGCGGGCCAGGGAGAAGGTCACGGTTTCGGCCGGTTCAGCCGAGCGGGCCGGGGCGGATATCGAACACCAGGCAAGGGCGGCGAACTTGATGCAATCGCTCCAGCGAGCGTGGAATGGTTTCGTCATTTGGTGGTTCTCTTTCATGGTTGCACTTTCTCCAATACCAGGACCCAGTCTTGTGGCGAGGGCAGGTTGGGCGCCGCGTAATCAACGGTGGGAGCCTTCTGAGTTTTGGGTGCCCCCGCCTTTCGGGGTGTAAAGGTTGTCGCGGAGACCTCGAAGTTGTCAAAGGCCTGCTTCTCTCCGATCTGAAAGAGCCAGAGGCCAGCTTTTCCGGCTTCGGTGTTTCGGATCTTCACGGCGGGCGTGCGCCAGGTCTTTTTGCCATCAGTCACCACCAGCGCGGCGTACTCGCCGGAGGCCGCGGCGGTGAGCCGGATATCCCGGCCGATCCCGGGCGTTTCGACCATGCCTAGCGTCTCTCCCCACGCCCCGCCGCAGCGGTCGTGGATGGCAATGCCCTTGAAGTGTGGGCTGTAGAATGCGACGACGTAGTTGTCGGCATCCTGGAACCGAAGGACAATTCCCGCTTCCGCATTGCTCTTGGCATCGGCACTGGCCATCCGGTCTTTGCCGTCGGTCTTGTCGGCAATGGCGAGCATGCCTTTCGTGCCGACCAGTTGACCGCCCTCACGTTTCGTAGGCGAACCGTGGTCCTTCCAGGCGGAGGCGTCCCCTGCTGCTTCGAGTCCGACCGCCTCCCCGCCAAAGCGGTCCTCAAAAACCGGGGGCTCGCTGTGCCCATCGATCGATGCTGCGAGCTCCGAAGACCCCATCTGGCTGGAACCGACCGCCACCCGCCCCTGGTCGAATCGCCGGCCGGTGGCCGGATCGAAGTAGAAGGCGTGATACGGAACATCGGTTTCGAGATCCTTGACGACGGTTCCTTTCCAGTTGTAGATGCCGCGCCGGGGCTGATAGATGAACCGCACTTCGCCCGGGATGCCGGCGGCGAAGCTGCCCGGCTCGGCCCATTCGGGATGCGGCTCGAAGCGATGCCAGGGGTACTGTTCCAGCAGTTTCTTTCCGAGTCCGAGCTGGGTGGCGCCCGGGTAGTTCATCCCCTGGCGCCAGGTGGTCCAGTCGTAGGGTTGCCCGCCCCAGGCTCCCCAATTCCCGTGCTCGCCCTCCACGCCGGCGTGCCAGATACCGGCGGCGCCGTAGGTGTGGCCGGCCGCGCCACTGAGCATGTACTGCCAGAACATGTGGCGTTGCACATAGTGGAAGCCGAACTGCATGTGACCTTCGTAGAGGGTCTCACCCACCAGTACGGGCATGGTCGGCTCTTTGGCGTAGGTTGATTTCAGGCCGTTGACGGCTGAGCTGATGGCTACCGCCTCGTTGTGGCTGCCGCCGATCATGTCGTAGTCGATGATGTGCTGATCGTTGGGATCGCCTCTTCTTCCACCTCCGGTATGCGCGGTGATGGGATGGTGATAGGGGTCGATGCTTCTGACATATCGGCCAATTTCACCCCACGGCCCCTCGCCCCATTTGGCGTTGTTGTGAAGTTCCCCGCCCAGGATCCAGAACACGGGGTACGCGCCGTAACGGGCTACCAAGTAGCGCCAATGCCGCTTGAGTCCATCGACACCGACGTGTTTCATGGCATTGCAATCCGCCCGCCCCCAGGCGCCGACGATCGCCGGGACGATTCCTGAGTCAACCAGATGTTCGAGACGTCGGTCGGCGTAATTCCAGTACTCCGGGTTAAGCACCTTGAAGTCCGTGGTTTGGTACGGCATGCCGCCTTCGTTCTCCCAACTCGGTTTGAACGGTCCCTCGTCGGGGTAAGGCCCACAGACAATTTGGACCACAGAGAATCCCTTCTTCTTCCGATCAGCAGTCAACTCCTGAAAGCCTTCCCATGTCAGTCGCTTACACAGGCATTTCCACCAGGTATCACCCAACCAAAAAAACGGCGTGCCGTCGGCATGTTCGAAGTGCCTTCTGTTCTTCGTCACGCGCAGTTGGCCGTGTTTGTAGAGCGGGTTGTCGCCTTCATATTTGACGACCGTTAGTTCGCCCGTAACGCCGTGCAGCCCGTGGTTTTCCTTGTCGGTGCATTCCGTGCGCCACGTGTGCTTGCCCAGTTGGTCCGACGCGTAGCGGAGACGCCACTCGTCTTCACCGGCCCAGAAACCGGGGACACGCAACTCCTCACCGTCGGGCTGAGTAAAGACCGCATCCAGTTCGATCTCGAGGAACGGATTCTCGTATTGGGTCTCGGATTGAATTTCGATTTCGATCACGCGATTCGCCTCGGTCCTGCTCGGCTCGGCGTTTGTCAAGCCAGCAAAACAGGCGATCAACAGAAGCGGCAGTAGGCGATGGCGTCTTTTCATTGAGGCGACCTTTCTCGATTGTCGACTTGGTTTCTTCGGTCGTGGCAGGTGTTTTTGTGCGGGGAATCAAACCCATCAACATTGCCGTTGAGATGAATTGGGTCTGCAACAAAACCCCAGCGCAGAAATGCTTCGTATTTGCGACAGACACAGGGCGGGCGCGGGTCTCGTTAGTTGATCAGTGAGGAGGAAGGGGGACAGAGGAAGAAAGGGGGACAGGCGCGCTTTCCGTAAGCGCGCCTGTCCCCCTTTCCTCTTTCTATTCTGTACACGGTTGTCACCTCGCGTCCCGGTCCCGTTCTGCCGGGAGTTGGCAGGAAAATGGAGTCCGGAAGATTCGGGAAGCACCTGTTTTCCTGTCCCCATCTTCCTGCCATAAAAAGGACACCGCAACCTACCGCCCTTTCCAGATGGACTTCATTTCGTATACGTCAAGCGATTCGACGATCAGCGAACCGCCTTCGGAAGTCAGCGAAATCGCACCGATGGGCTGCCCCATGTCGCGGCGAGCGCTGGTCTTGAAGCAGACGCCGCCACTCCCGATCAGCTCGTACATCGGGCGGTCGACGAGGACACGGAACGTGACCTTGCCATCCTTCATCTTCAGCGGCAGCTCGTCCAGCTTCTGAGCGTTGAAATCGTAGGTCGCCACATTTTCACCGAAACGAAGCATCGCCTTGGCGGCGGTTCCCTGCTTCACGGTCACCAGGATATCGAACAGTTGATCCGCAACTTCGAACGTCACCGCCGGGGCTTCGGCCGTCAGTTCGGTGTTCACCACCGTCTTCGGATTCGGTTTGCGAAGCTGCTCCAGCTCCTTGATCGGCGCGGCAAACATGCGGATGCCCTCTTCGGTCGTGCGCAGCGTCAGGTTGGTTGGGACGCTGAACGTCTGGTTGAACGGCATGCCCGGCATCGGAATGCGCGCCCAACCGATCTGAATTCGCCGTCCGTCCGGCGTCTGGTTGAACGTCTGCGATGCGTAGTACTGGCCATAGTGGACCCTGTGCTTCTTTTCGTGATCGGGTCGAAACTCCCGGCCGTCGAAGTTGCCGATGAAGTACTGGGCGTCGGCGCCGAAGATGACCCAGCGGGTGTTCTTCTCATCGCCATCGACGGGCAGTTCGAACAGTTCGGGGCATTCGTGGAAACCGCCCATCTCGCTGACCTGCTCCCAGTCTTTCAGATCGTCCGACGTAAGGAAGCCGAACCGCTTCCCATTGGCCAGGTACAGCACCATCACCCATTTCTTCGTCGGCTCGTGCCAAAGGATCTTGGGGTCGCGATCGCTGCCGCCGCTGATGTTCGGCAGCGTCGGGTTGCCCTGGTACTTGACGAACGTCCGGCCGTTGTCGTTGCTGTAGGCGATTGCCTGCGTATAGGGGCAAGGCGGGTAGCCGAACCTGCCCGCGTAAGTGTAGGCCAGGACGATGACGTCCTTGTCGCCCGTCTTGAAGCCTGCGGTGTTCGCCTTGTCCACTGCGCCCGTACCCGAGAACATCGTGCCGAGCTTGTCGAACAGCAGGGCATTCTCCAGTTGCGTCCAGTGAACCATGTCCTTGCTGACCGCGTGGCCCCACGTCATGTTGCCCCACTTCCAGCCGAACGGATTGTGCTGGAAGAACAGGTGGTACTCGCCGTTGGCGTAGCACATGCCGTTGGGATCGTTGTTCCAGCCGACCTTCTGCGAGAAGTGGAACTGCGGGCGGAGCGGTTCATCGTATAAGTTGGGAACGTAAGGCACGGTGTCGGCTTGGAGGATACTGTCGAAGCCTTCCTGCGTGGCGCCCGTAACGGTCAGGGAAATCGGTTTGCCGCCGTAGGGCGCTAGGGCAACGTGTCCCCAGAAGTCGACGTTCTCCTTGTCGCCCATGCCCATGTTGAATTGCAGTTCCTCGCCAACTTCGGGCTTGAGGATAACGCGGGCCTTGGGGCCCTTGTCGTTGACGGGGAAAAGCAGGTACTTCTTCGCGGGCGTGAAAGTCCTTTCGAACGTTTCGCCGGTCGGCGCCCCCGCCACCTCGGGAGCGGGCTTCTTTTTTGCCGGCGTATCGGTTTGCGCGATCTGGTCGACGTTGATGTGACCCCAGCCGCCCGACGCAGCGTCCACAACCTGCAAGACGGCGGTCTTGCCCTTGTACTGTTTGACGTCCCAGTTCTCCCAGTTCAGAAACTCGCTACCGCCGGGTTGCAGATTGGGACCGGTGGCGCTCAGGACCACTTTGCCATCGATTAGCAGATTGATGCAGGTCTTGCCCTTGTGACCGCCTCCACCGATCAGGAATTTGATGCAGTCCCGCTGGATGGTGAATTCGGGCGACGTCAACTTGCCCGTCGGCTTGTCGCCCCCGAGGAACGAGTTCACCAATCGCTCGCCTTCGAATCCGCTGACGTGCATCTGGCCAGACAGTGTGCCCTTGGCCGGGGCCCTGCCGAACGCCTCGCCTTCGACCGTCCATTCGCCGTAGTCCGCCGCTTCGAAATCATTGATCAAAATATCGTCATCGGCGGCGACGCGAGGCGGCGGTCCCAACACGCTCAATATCAACAACAGACAGACTGCAGGTAGCAGGATCTTCTTCATGGCTTTCTCCGATTCAGTGGCTAGAGGTTGCTTCAACACTTCGCCCAAGGAGATGATTCTTGAACTTTCCATCCTCACTTCTCCTCTGCGGCATTTTGGTAGCGAAACTCGCCAAGAGTTTCGACGGCGTTCGGTTCGGTTCGAGTGTGCCGAAAGTCTTGGCGACTTTCGCTACGCGACTCTTCCACGCTCACTTTTCCTCTGCTCACTTCTCCTCTGCGACATTTTGGTAGCGAAACTCGCCAAGAGTTTCGAGGGCGTTCGCTTCGATTCGAGTGTGCCGAAAGTCTTGGCGACTTTCGCTACGCGACTCTTCCACGCTCATTTCTCCTCTTTGATTCCCAAACGCGATTGCATCTCTTCCAGCGGCACGCCTTTGGTTTCCGGCACCAGGAGTTTCACCCAGGCGAGCTGCAGGACCATCATGAACGTGAAGAAGCCGAAGAGCTGCCCGGGTTCGAAGTGTTCCATGGCGATCGGGAACAGGAAGCTCAGGCCCGCCGCGCAGATCCAGTGCGTAGCGCTGCCGAGCGCCTGGCCGGCGGCCCGATGATCGTTGGGGAAGATCTCACCGATAAACACCCAGATCACCGTCCCCTGGCCGATGGCGTGGGCGGCAATGAAGCCGATCAGACAGCACAGCACGAGCATGCTCTTGAATCCCAGGAATTTCTTGGCCGCAGCCGTCGCGTCCGCAGCGACATCCCTGGTCTCTTCATAGGACGATCCGGCGGGGATCACGACCGGCTCTCCCTCGTAGGCATCCAGCGAACTGGCCTCCACCAGCGCTGCCTTGGCGTCCTCGTAGGCAGCGTATACACCCGGACGATCCTCCTCCGCCACAAAACGTTCACCGGCTTCCATCGCGGTGACCATGTCGACTGCACTTTCCAAGTCACCGGCGGCCGAAACGACCTTGAAAGCCGGCGTACTCAGGAAGGCCCATGCGCAGATACCGAGCGATGCTATGTAGCCGAGCGAGCCAATGTAAAGCAGCGTGCGTCGTCCCAGCTGGTCGATCAGGGCCAGACCGGCAAAGGTGAAAATCAGGTTCGTGATTCCCAGTGAGATGGAAGCCATCAGCGGATCCGACAACCCCGCCAGCCCCAGCAGGCGCGGCGCAAAATAGAGGATGATGTTGATGCCGGAGAACTGGTTGAAGAACGCGATGAGAAACGCCAGCATGATCGGGATCTGCAGGCGTCGCGTCCAGAAGTGCGCCGTCTTCTTCTTATCGGCCACCGAGGCCGCGACCTCGGCTACCAGCCTTTCGAGTTCGCCGTCCGTCATCTCCGGGTTGATTTGACGGAAGACCGCCTTGCCTTCATCCCGTTTGTTGGCATGGGTAATCAACCAGCGCGGGCTTTCCGGCAGGGTCAAGGACAAGATCGTGTAGATCAGGGCAGGCACCGCCTCAAGACCGAGCATCAAACGCCAGGCAATCGCCTCGGTGGCCGCATTGCCCACGATCCAATTCGAGGCGAAGGCCACCAGGATGCCGAACACGATGTTGAACTGAAACAAGCCGGCCAATTTGCCACGGTTGTTCGCGGGCGAGATCTCGGAGATGAACATCGGAGCGGCGATGGTCGCGGCCCCTACGCCCAAGCCGCCGATAAAGCGCGCTATCATGAAGGTCCACGGTTCCGGAGCGATGGCCGACGCAACCGCCGAAATGAAATACAGGCCTCCGACCACGATCAGACATTTCCGGCGTCCGAACCTTGCCGCTGGCATGCCGCCGAAGATGGAGCCGAGGACCGTTCCCCACAGGGCAGCACTCATGCACAAGCCGTGCCGGAAGCCGTCGAGTTGCCAAAGACGCTGAAAGTCTTCTTCAGCGCCCGAAATGACGATCGTGTCAAAGCCGAACAGGAAACCGGCAAGCGACGCCGTGATTGACCAAAGTAGCAGGCGGCTTTTCATGCATTGCCTCAGGAATGACTGTAGCTACGCTCGCCAGAGCGTGGATTCCGCCGTTTCGCACACAGGCAAATCCGCCGTGGCGGACTGGTGACGGCAGCTACGTTGAAGTCGGAAGTCATTTCTTGTGCGCTTCAAAATAGCCACGCGTGTCAGTATATTCAATTGATTGGGAAGATGCAAATGATAAAATATTGTCCTGACAGCGTAATTCAATGTAATGACAGGTGAGCTATGTCAAAACATGAAACCGTATCGCAGGAGTTGCGAATCGAGATTGTCGCGGGAGCCTTTGCGCCTTCCCACAAACTGCCCAGCGAAGCGCAGTTGGTCCAACGGTTTGGCGTCTCCAGGCCGACGGTGGCACGAGCGCTACGAGATCTTCAGGCGGAGGGGCTCATCGAGCGCCGCGCCGGATCAGGGACGTTCGTACGAAGCGTCTCACCAAACAATACGCAAACCCGAGTTCTTGGTTTGCTCGTTCCGGAACGGGGAACGACTGAGATCTTTGAAGCGATTTGTGGAGAATTGGGTGCGTTAGCTCGCGTCCACGGTTTCGGACTGCTGTGGGGTGGCTCACCCATGCCCCACGGCGACCGCGACTCGCCGCCGAACCAGCGGAGGAAATCCCGCATGATGAAAAAACGAAGCAGCGGTCTTCCGGTGGCGGTCCTGGCCGTCTTCACGGCGGCGGCCGGCGCCGCTGAGGAGGAGGGATACGACTTCTACGGCCTGGTGCGCTATCCCGAGGGCGGCCGTCGGAGGCCGTGGGTCGAGCTGTACGAGGTCGTCGCCGACGGTGGGCCGGCCGACCGCTACCAGCGCCGCGAAGTGGACTGGTGGCCCCGCAAGGGCGTCGACGTCTTCCCCGTCAAGGACGGCATGCCCCTGCGCACCTGGACGCTGCGCTACGGGCCGTTCGACGAGCTCGACCGGCACGTTGGTGTGGTGGCTCGCCGCGAGACGGCGCGGGAGTTTCAAGCGCACCTGATCGGCTTCCGCGGCCTGGGCGTGCCTGAAGGCCGAAGTGCAGCGCCTGCACCGACGATTCGCTGCCGCCCGCCGGGCCCGCCTCAGTTGTCTTATTCCTGCGCATCTCCATACCCCGAAAGGTAAAACCAAATGATACGCTGCCGTCTTCTCCCCCTCGTGCTTCTGATTCTCGGTGCGTTGTGCAGCAGTCGGTTGGTGGCCGCCGAGCCGGGCGACTTCTCCGACATGCGCGGAGCCAATTACGTCCCCTCGTACGCCCGAAACGACGTGCAACTCTGGATGGATTACGATCCGGCGGTGATCGACCGCGAATTGGGCTACGCCGCGCGGCTGAAACTTAACACCGTACGGGTGTTCCTGCAGTTCGCCGTGTACGAGCAGGACCCTCAGAAGTTTCTGGAGAATTTCGGAAACCTCTTGTGCCTCTGCCAAAAGCACGACATTCGCATGATGCCGGTCGTGTTCGATTCCTGCTTCGGCGAGTTTCCCGATCTGAAAAACTACCCCAAGAAGGACTGGATGGCCAATCCTGGACAAGATCGGCTGGGACCGGAACACTGGCCGGCGCTGGAGAAATATGTCGCCGACGTGGTCGGTCGCCACAAGGATGACAAGCGGGTCGTGATGTGGGATGTGATGAACGAGCCGATGGTCACTTCCCATGCTCGCAACGAAGAAGGCCGCGAAAAGATCTGGAAATTCCTCGACCATATGCTCGATGTCATGCGCGACCAGAGACCGTCCCAGCCAATGACGGTGGGCTTTTCGAGGAGCACTCTCCTCGACCGGGTGAACGACAAGATCGACGTCCTTAGCTGGCACAACTACACGGGCGATATGAAGGAATTGCGGGCGGATGTTCGCCGCGTGGTGCAATGGGGCCGGGAACAGGGTAAACCGGTGGTGATCAACGAAATCGCCCGCCGCAATACACGGCAGGACTTCTGGAAATTCATGCCGGTTTTGGCCGACCAGCAGGTTGGCTGGTGTTTCTGGGAACTGATGCTGGGCAAGACGCAATTCTCCCGCGGCGAGAACCCGATCCAGGGGGTGGTCTATCCCGACGGAACTTGCCTCGACGCGCGGGAAGTGGCGGCGATCCTGCACCCATCCGGCTACGAGGGCGATCCGAAACAGATCGCCGCCGAGGCGGGGCTGCCGGAGCGGCCGCGCCGGTGGACCCGGGAGGAGGCCTGGAACTGGTACAAGAAGCAGCCCTGGCTGGTCGGATTCAACTATGTCCCCAGCACGGCCTGCAATACGACCGAATGGTGGCAGGCCGAGACCTTCGACCCGGAAACCATCGACCGCGAACTGGGCTGGGCCGAAGACCTGGGCTTCAACACGATCCGCTGTTTCCTTCAGTATATCGTCTGGAAAAACGATCCCGACGGACTGAAGAAACGGTTCGACCGGTTCCTGGGTATTGCCGACAAACGCGGCATCACCGTCATGCCGGTTTTGTTCGACGACTGCGCCTTCGGCGATCCGCCGCAACTCGACCCTTACCCGGGCAAGCAGCGCGACCCGATCCCCGGCATGATCCTGCCGAGTTGGACCCCCTCGCCCGGCCGCAAGCGGGGGCTCGACCCGGCCGAACGCCCATCGCTGGAGCGCTACGTGCGCGACATGGTCTCCAGCTTCCGCGACGATCGGCGGATCATCGTCTGGGACCTCTACAACGAGCCGATGAACCGAGCCAAGGTCGGTACGCCCGATATGCTGCGAGACATCTTCCGCTGGGCCCGCGCCGCCCGGCCGAGCCAGCCGCTGACCATCGCGGTGTGGAACGGCAACGAGGAGATCAACCGCGTGATGCAGGCCGAGTCCGACGTGATCAGCTTCCACAACTACGGGCCGCTGAAGGCGGTGCGGGAAAGAATGAACGTCGTGAAGCGGGAAGAGCGGCCTGTGCTCTGCACCGAGTGGATGGCGCGGCCCCGAGGCAGCAACTTCGCCACCGAACTGCCGATGTTCAAGCGGGAAGCGGTCGGCTGCTACATGTGGGGATTCGTCAACGGGCGCACGCAGTGCCAGTTTCCCTGGTGGAACAAGCCGGGCGATCCCGTGCGGGAACCGGGCTGGTTCCACGACATCCTCCATCCCGACGGCACGCCTTATCGGCCCGAGGAGATCGAGACCATCCGCAAGTACACGACGAAGACCTCCCGGAAGGAAGGCAAATGGATGAAGTATGCCGACACGTCGCGCGGACGGCCCTTCGCCAAGGACCCGGACGTCGTTCGCTTCGCCGGCCATTACTGGATGTACTACTCGATGGGCCCCGACTCCAAAGGACGCTGGGCGGTGGGCATCGCCAAAAGCGACGACTTGACCAATTGGGAAAAGGCGGGCGAACTGCTGCCCTCAGAACCCTACGAATCCAAGGGGCTGGTCGCCGGGGCGGCCATCGTGCTCGACGGAAAGGTCCATCTGTTCTATTCCACGTACGGAAACGGCAAGAACGACGCCATCTGCCATGCCTGGTCGGACGACGGACTGAACTTCCAGCGAAACGCCGGCAACCCGATCTTTTCGCCGACCGGCGACTGGAACAACGGCCGGGCCATCGACTCCGACGCGATCGAGCACGACGGCAAGCTGCTGCTGATTTGTGCCACCCGGGATCCTTCGCACAAGGTGCAGATGCTCGTCGGCGCCGAGGCGCCCCGCGACTCCGACTTCGGTCGCGACGCCTGGACCCAGTTTCCCGGCGGCCCGGTGCTGAAGCCCGAGCTTCCCTGGGAGAAAACCTGCACGGAAGGGCCTTCGATCTGCCGGCACAACGGCCGCATGTATATGTTCTACGCCGGCGCGTTCAACAATGCGCCCCAGCAGATCGGCGTGGCCACCAGCCGCGACGGCCGCACCTGGAGGCGGCTCTCCTCAGAGCCGCTATTGCCCAACGGCAAGCCCGGCACATGGAATTCGAGCGAGTCGGGCCACCCCGGCGTGTTCGTCGACGACGATGGCCGGACCTATCTTTTCTTCCAGGGCAATGACGACCGGGGCCGGACGTGGTATCTCTCGAAGATGCGTGTGGCGTGGGAAGGCGATTTGCCGTACCTGATCCGTTCGTGGGACGGGCGGCAGTTCCACCTTCGTCCCTCGATGGCAATCCGCGACACGGACGACTCCGTCAACTACTCGTCCGGCTGGACCGCCTGGCGCGGCGACGGTCCGCCGCACGGAACGTTGCACTACGCCAAAAAGGCGGGCTGCACGGCAGAGGTGGTTTGCGAGGGCAGTCGACTGCATCTGATCCATAAGGTCGGGCCGGACTGCGGCATTGCCGAAGTGCGGATCGACGGCGAACCGGCGCCGCTGGCTCCCCGTATCGACACCTACGCTCCGCACGTCGACTGGGACGCCTCGACGCTGCTGGCCGCCGATCTGGAACCCGGCCGGCACAACATTACGATCCGCGTCACCGGCACGAAACATCCTGATTCGTCGAACACGTACGTTCAGATCGTCGGCTTCGGGATCCGCGGTGGGAATGATTGATTTTCGCATTGAAAATGGGAGAACTTGGGATTAGGCCGGCATTCGCCGGGAGCCGTCGGCGCGGCTCGCACGATCACAACTCGAGCCTTCGCTCACCGAGAGTATCCTGACAGACATGCTAGCAGACCCCATCCCGGAGGAAAGGATTGTTGCCATGTTGGTTCTCAAACGAAAAGCTGGCGAAGCCCTGGTTCTTCCCGGGTGCAACGTGACCGTCACCGTGATAAAAGTCTCAGGTCACCAAGTAAGGCCGGGCTTGACCGCTCCCGCAGTAGACGTGCGTTCGTTTCGACAGCCCGATAGAAGTTTTAACCGACTGCGCACGATCCTGAGGGAAGCGCGCGGCCGGCGCAACTTTCGACAGTAGCCGCGGCCGGTACCGCGATTTGACATCTCAGTGCTGGTACTTAGATCTTTGGAGAAACAACTATGCCCCTCTATCGCGTCAAGTATCAGCTGACCGAAATCCGTACAGGATCTGGGGTCAACTCTTGACACTTGACACTTGTTTGGCGAGGGACTTGAGCCGACGCGCCAGGGCTTGATCGTCCGCGGCCTTTTTCTCCAAACGCTGAACGACGCGGTGAACGCCGCTGCCGTCGCGGTAGCCGTAGTCCGCCGCCACCGTCGTCATCCGCTCTCCGCCCAAACGCACGCGTAGCCATATCGCCACGCGACGATCCGCCTCTTGCGCAACCAGCGATTGGATCACCTGTGAAGTCTCTTCGGCGTCGGCTCGCCGCCACCAACGGATTTCCTCGTCGCCCTTCGCCTCGGCGATCATTCCGCGAACCTTTTCCCATAGTGCATCGCCACCCAGGACCAAGCCGTGGCGGAGGTCGTCCCAGGGCGACCGAACCACCTGTCCGAACATCTGGTCGATCTGCCGGCGATACTCGGCCTGGGCCACCTTCCGCGTGCGCCCGAAATAGCTCAGCCAGTCCAGGCAAACCCAAGCCGGCGTTTCCTTGTCGAATCCCGCATAGGCCCGGTGACTGCTCCACCGGTACCTCTTCAATTCTCCCTTGAGGTCCGGCGGGATGGGCTGCCGCTTGTTTTTCGGACGGACGGGGTTGAGGTGGAGGTATTTGATCAATTGCCGGGCGTAGGCGTCTTTCTCGACCAGGTGCGCTTTGAAACGGCCTTGGAACAGGTGCCCGCTTCGCCGATGCCGCCGATTGAACCGGACGCTGTACGTGGTCTGAAGCCAGCCCGCCGCCGCGCTCAGGTTAGCCCGGGGTGTTTGCACCAGCAAATGATAGTGGTTTGGCATCAGGCAGTGGGCATGGATCACCACGCCGAACCGCTCCACGGCCTCCTCGACGGTTTCCAGAAACCGCACCCGGTCCGCGTCGTCGCGAAAAATCGCCTTTCGTTCGTTGCCTCGCGCCGTGACGTGGTAGACGGCGTTCGCATATTCCACGCGGATTGGTCGTGCCATAATGCCGTGAACGATACCGCACGCCGCGATCACCGTCAAGTGTCAAGAGTTGACCCCGAACCGCATTGCCCCGAACCGCATTGCTTGCTCGTGGAGGTGGCGCACCACACCGCGCATGATCCGCTGGCAGTTGTCGTCCATTCGTGGGATGTACACCCCCAATTTTCGACGCTGCATGGTTGTCGCTCCGTTCCTCCGTCGGGGGCTTCACCACGGACGCTCTATCACGGTGTCGTTCCGAGAAGGAGCTGATCTTGGGCAGTTGACGCCGTGGGGACCGGGGCGTCCCAAACAAGCTGGCGCTCAGAGAATAGAGTATCACGCGTCTGAATACGCATCCATAGCGTGTTCCAAATGCGCAAATATTTTTGCGCAAATAGAAAAGACGCAAGACTTGATGTTGTGTAGTCTTACAGCATGTGCAGCAGACGGACTCGGAAGATTACTATGGCGACGCCTTCATCCACACCAGACCTTTCAAGATACCGTTCCACACCCAACCGAGTGCATTTTCATCCCCCCGCATAATAGATGCCAACGATGGAATTTGAGTGAATTCCGACATCCCTATGGGATGCTAGTGATTATAAACCTATTATGAACGGAAATTACGAACGTTCATCCATTGAAGCGTTAGAACTATGAAAACATCATCATACTCCCTACTTTGCATACTCCCTCTGGTGGCTTTGGCTCTTGTCTTGATCGCTGCCGATGGATCCGTGGCGGATACAGCGGCTGATTCGTTGGTTCGTCACGTCATGATTGAGCCGGCGACCGCCGAGACGCCGCGGAGCGATACCGCATCGGTGGCCGAACTGGCCGACGGACGCCTGATGGTCGTCTACCACAAGTATGAAAAGGGAAAGCGCGCGGGCAAGGACCACGGCTTCTGTCGGATCTGGTCGAAGGTCAGTGACAATGGAGGCGAGACCTGGAAGGACCCCCGGATGC
>CAZJRB010000004.1:0-75 GCA_964547995.1 uncultured Planctomycetaceae bacterium
GGCCACCTTGACCTTGGCCGCCTTGCCCACCCTTACCTTGGCCGTGCCCGCCCTGGCCGCCCTGGCCTTTGCCGG
>CAZJRB010000004.1:175-134310 GCA_964547995.1 uncultured Planctomycetaceae bacterium
GGCCACCTTGACCTTGGCCGCCTTGCCCACCCTTACCTTGGCCGTGCCCGCCCTGACCGGCATCGTGTTTCCCTGCCCATTTTTCCTGGTGTCGTTCGCGGTTCGCGCGGAGTCGTTCCAACGAATTGTGCCGCCCTCGCTGCGAGACCTCAATCGCCCGCCGGAGCCCTTCGCGCGCTGCTTCGGGGGCATTGCCCATGACCCGCTGGAGCACCTGCTCATGTTGTTGCAGTCTATTCAAATGTCCCTGGATTGCGTTTTCGAGACCTTGCGCGCCCCCTTGCTGTGCCTGGGTAGTGTTTGCAAGGACGCCTTGTTCGGCAACCCTGGCGAACTGCCCGGCAAGTTGTCCCGCACGATCATACCGTCCTTGAGCGGCCTGTTCTGCGGCGGCTGCCGCCAATCGGCCTGCAATCGCTTCGAAGTGCCCCGCCCTCCTCATGGGATCGTTCTCTCTGCCGATCGCGAGCCCGTGGTTTACCAGGGCATCGACAACGTTTCCTTGTGTTGCGGTTCGTGCTTTCTGGGCACTTCCCCGGGCATGCCCCTGGGCAAAGCTGATCTGCGTCGCCCACATCATGCCCAGGCCCGCCAGAAGGGCCACGCCGGTCTTGGGTATGCGGTACATTTGTCGCTCCTTTGGTATAGAGTATTGTGTCAGGGATACTTATGTTTTCCAGGTTACTTTAGTTCGTCAGCAGCGATTCGGCCGTGGTGCGGCACCGGTTCGACAGCAGCCGTGCCTCGGCCAGCGACCCTTGCGGCGGACTGCCTCCTCGCGCGAAAAGGATTTCCAGGATCCGGCAATCCGACTGAAGGCTGCCGGCCACTCCGCTGAGCCTTCCGTGCTCGTCGGCCAACTGGATTACCGCCAGCCTGGGCAAAACACCCTCCTGGATGAGTTGAACGTAGTTGCCCAGAAACTGGCCCGTCATTGCGTCATCCGGATCGGCCTGTGCCACGTTTGCCAGCAAGGTCGACGCCATCTGTTGATAGATCCACATCTGCTCCGTGGCGTCGTCGGTTTGCGACAAGGCCAGCGTGAGTTCGAGAAGTCGGTCGGCCACCGCCGATTCCCCTTGCGTTGCCGTTGCGCGTCCGGCGCCCGGTTCCGGCACGTCCGGTAGCGAAGCGATCGGCTCGCCGGCAGGCGCACGGGGCGTCTCAAGTGACGCGTCACCCGACGGCAAAGAGGGCGTTCCCGGTTCCTCGATCAGATCACCGAGCAACCGCGGAGACTCCGGCGGCGACCCCGGCGAAGTCCTCGCCAAAGAATCCCCCGGTGAAGACACCGGCAACGGCCCCGGCAACGGCCCCGGCGCTGGGGGTCGCGATGCTTCGTCGCGTGATCCGACGTCCGGCGCCGTAGCCGCCTGCTGATCTTCCGATGGATTGGGGCCCGAAGTAACCGCCAAGTAGGCCCCGGTAATCACCAGGAGAACGGCAGCGGCTATCGCAAAACCGGCCAGAACCGCCCGGTTCAGCTTTTCCTTATTGGTGTTGGACGATCGCACGGAAGAAACTCCTTTCTTGGAACCGCTCTGGGGCAACAAACTCGGCGGCGCAGCAGCGACCGCACCCGTTCGGCCGGTTCGCACAGCCCCTGCTTGCATTTTAAGCCGCAACTCCCGATCGTATTCCGCTTTTTGTTCGCTGTTTAGCAGGCATACCTTGGCGGCCGCGACTTCGTTGAGCAGCCGTTGCGAATCCCGGCTGTGCTTACCCGACTGGAAATTGCGCAGGTGAGCCATCCGCTGGTCGGCGGCGTTGCCGATCACCGTCGGGTCGTCCTCAAAGGCCTCGATTCCCAGCAGGCGATAATGGTTCGGCGGCTGGTCTTTCAGCTGGATGCCGAGCCACTGGTGATACGGGTCGAAGAGAATGTTCTCTGCCTGGCTGGTAGAGCGGGCCCATTCGGAAAGGATCGTTTCCTCGCGGGCGAGTATCAGCAACTGGTCGCAGAGCCCCGGCTCGGCATTCAGTCGTGCCCGCAGCGCCGCGACCTGGTCCGCCGGCAGTTCGCCGCCCAGGTAGGCCTGCAACAAATCTACATCGGACTTGGGGTTCATCGCATTTCCTCCACGCTCAAACGGCGGTTGACACACTCGCGCAAAACCATTTTGATTCGTTTGATCAATGAGTAGGTAGCCGACACACTCCGGTTGATCTTGCCGGCCAGGTCCGCCACGTCCGACACCGACCCGTCGTACCGCATCGCGATCACCTGCCGGTTCTTGTCGGGCATCTTCTCGAGGCACGCCAGCAGCGCGGCACGGTGGGCCGACGCGGGCCGGGCACGTTCCAGCCGGTCGGCCGCCTCCACCAACCGTGCGGCCACTTTCGGATCGACCGGCACCTCGCGCTTCAAGCGGCGAAAATGGGCGAGCATCCGGCGCCGCGCGATCTCCCGGGCCCACGGCAGAAATCCCGATTCGTCACGCAGTTCCCCCATCGATTCGATGATCGCCACCGACACATTTTGCAGAATGTCCTCAGCGTCGGCATGGTTGCGGACACAGGCTAAAATAAAACTGTAAAGCGCAGTCCGATGCTGCATCAGCAATTTGGCAATCTGGGCCTGACGCTGCGATTCGCCGGACACGCGTTTGATCTCCACTGGCCGCAACCGGTTTCTATCCATCCATACTAATACAGGTCTGGCGTACCGCTAATTGGGCAAGAATTCTCGAGCAATTTCCGCCCCCACATCCTAATCCATTTGCGCCAAAGGCTTTACGATCTGGCGTTGGGCTCGCGTTTCGGGGGGACGGAAATCCTAAAGGCTCCCCCCCGGCGGCACGGGAAAAGTTGGCCCGCCTATTCTTTGTCACAGAATAAACTTGCTCAGATCTTCGTCCTCAGAGACCGCTGTCAGCCGCTCGCGGACGTACGCTGCGTTGATTTCGACCCGGCCCATCTTCATGTCGGGGGCCTCGAAACTCAACTCCTCGAGCATTCGTTCCATGATGGTGTAGAGCCGCCGCGCGCCGATGTTCTGCGTTGTCTGGTTCACACTGAACGCGAAATCGGCCAAGGCCTCGATTGCGTCATTCTTAAAGGCCAGTTTCACGCCTTCGGTTTCGAGCAGGGCCTTGTACTGCTTTGTTAGCGCCCCTTTCGGCTCGGTCAGAATCCGCACGAAATCGTCCTTCGTCAAATCGTTGAGTTCGACGCGGATCGGAAAACGGCCCTGCAACTCGGGCATGAGGTCGCTCGGCCTGTTGCGGTGGAACGCGCCGGCGGCGATGAACAGAACGTGATCGGTCTTGACGTACCCGTATCGGGTCTGCACGGTGGTTCCCTCGACGATCGGCAACAGGTCGCGTTGCACGCCCTCTCGCGAGACGTCGGCCCCGTGCGTCTTCTCGCTGGCCACAACCTTGTCCATCTCGTCGATGAAGATCAAGCCCGTGTTTTCGGCCAGCTCGATCGCCTTGGCATGGATTTTCTCCTGGTTGATCAGGGCTTCACATTCCTGCTCGAAGAGCACCTCGCGGGCCTCCTTGACCGTCATCTCGCGCCGCTTGGTATTCCTCGGCAGGATTTTCTCGAACATGCCCTGCAAGTCGACGTCCATCTGTTCCATGCCCATGCTGCTGAACATCATTGGGGTCGCTTTCTGCTCCGTCTGCACTTCAACGCGGCGGTTGTCCATCTCGCCCGACGCGAGCATCGCCCGCATCTTTTCCCGGGTCCGTTCGTAGCGATCGGGCGACTCGGGACTGTCGGGCGAGGCGTCGAAGGCGGGCGGCGTCGGCGCGAGCAAATCCAACAGCCGCTCCTCCACCCGGCGGCGGGCCTCCGGCTCCACCTCGCTTCGCTCCCGCTCCCGGACCAGCGAAATCGCGTTCTCGACCAACTCGCGAATCATGCTCTCGACGTCGCGGCCGTAGTAACCCACCTCGGTGTACTTGCTGGCCTCCACCTTGATGAACGGGGCGCCGGTGAGATTTGCCAGCCGGCGGGCGATCTCCGTCTTGCCCACGCCGGTCGGACCGATCATCAGGATATTTTTCGGTGCGACCTCCTCGCGTATCTCACCCGTGAGCTGCTGGCGTCGCCAGCGGTTGCGGATGGCGATGGCCACTGCCCGTTTGGCGTCATCCTGCCCGATGATGTGCCGTCCCAATTCCTCGACGATTTTCCGAGGCGTCAAGTCTCGCACGCCATTTCCTCCACCACAATATTCGTGTTCGTATACACGTCGATGCCGGCGGCGATCTTCAGCGCGGTGTCGACAATCTCGGCCGCCCCCATGTCCGAATGGGCAATCAACGCCCGGGCCGCCGCCACGGCGTAGTTCCCACCTGAACCGATCCCCACCACGCCGTCGCTCGGTTGGATCACGTCGCCGTTACCGGTAACAAGCAGGGTGTGCTCGGCATCGACTACCGCCAGCAGGGCCTCCAAACGCCGCAAAACCCGATCCGTCCGCCACTCCTTGGCCAACTCGGTCGCCGCGCGGGGAACGTTCGAAGGATAATCTTTCAGCTTTGCTTCGAAACGCTCCAGCAGGGCGAAGGCATCGGCGCTGGCCCCGGCAAATCCCGTAATGACTTTGCCGTCCATCAACCGGCGAATCTTCACCGAGTCGGCCTTCATAATCGAATCGCCCACAGTCACTTGCCCATCCCCGCCAATGGCCACAACTCCCCCGTGACGGACTGAGAGAATCGTTGTTGAACGTGTTTTCATCGGTCTTCCCACACAAACGTTTGCACGGCCCGACCCACTCGACTCCTGGAACCGGGATGTCGCTTCTTCGGAACTAATATGGCGGAAATTGCATCCAAGCACCAGCCCGGAGTCTCGCCACAAGCAAGTGCAAGTATTGGCGGTAATCCAGACAACCATCGGCTCTCCGTGAGGACCGCCGAACCACCCGCAAGTGGTGGTTTTTGCCCGATATCGGAGGATTTTTTTGCCTAAATTGCCAGGATGGTGGTGAAAACGGTTGCACAGGTGGATCGCGCAGATTAGTGTAGGTGTTTAGGTTGTTCAAGCAAAAGCCCCCTCGCTGACTGAAACAGTGAGGAAGTTCGGGTAGAAGTCACACGAGTTTCACACACCTTTGAGTTGGTTTCACAGTACTTTCCTTTACTGGAAAAATGGGAGGATGTTCGACATGGGAAAACGATTAGGAATGATGTGTACGATCGTCGTTGCGACACTATTCGTCGTGAGCGATTCGGTCTGGGCGGCCAGATTCATGGACGGCTACTTCGGCCGTTGCCGTCGGTGTTGTGTGCCTTGTTGCGAACCTTGCCAGCCGCTGCCGACATGTTGTGGTGCGGTGAAGTGCTGCGACGCCGTTGGAGCAGCGGTTCAGGGTGACGAAGCGACTGCCGGAATCGAGGCCCCGGAAGAAATGCCCCCCGTACCGTTGGAAGAGCCCCCGGTAGCACCTGCCGAGGAACCTGCTGCCACTGAGCCCGTGGAGGAGCCCGCCGAACCGGCGGAAGAGCCCGCCGAACCGGCGGAAGAGCCCGCCGAACCGGCGGAAGAGCCCGCCGAACCGGCGGAAGAGCCCGCCGAGCCCGCCGAACCGGCGGAAGAGCCCGCCGAACCGGCAGAGGAACCCGCCGAGGAACCCGCCGAACCGGCGGAGGAGCCCGCCGAACCGGCAGAGGAACCCGCCGAGGAACCCGCAGAGCCGATGGAAGCACCTGCCGAGCCTGCCCCGGCCGAGCCTGCTCCGGCCGAGCCTGCTCCGGCCGAGCCTGCTCCGGCCGAGCCTGCTCCAGCGGAAGAGCCCGCTCCGGCGGAAGAACCCGCTCCGGCGGAAAAGCCAGCGGACGATCCGTTCGGTCCCCCGGCTCCCGCCGAGGCTCCCGCGGCCCCCGCTGCTCCCGCCGAGGCCGCACCGGCTCCCCCTGCTCCTGCTGAAGCTGCCCCGGCGGAGGGTGGTGCCGACGATCCGTTCGGTCCTCCGGCTGCCCCGGCTGCCAAGCCTGCCGCTCCGGCGGCCAAGCCTGCCGCTCCAGCGGCCCCGGCTGCCGACGATCCCTTCGGCCAAAACCTCCACAAGATGCGGACTTGGACCGACCTGACGGGCAAGTACCGGATCGAGGCGAAGTTCGTCAGCGTGGTCGATGGGAACATCGTGCGTTTGCAGAAGCCCAACGGCCGGTACTTCCGGATCAGGCTGAACCTGCTTTGCACGGGCGACCAGGCGATGGTTGTTCGGCACATGGAGATGATCGCCCTGGCATTCTAGGGCGCGACGGTCGAATACTACGAAAGCCAACTCGCAAAGAGCCGGAGGCTCCGGCGCGGCGAAATCTCGCGCCGGAGCCTTCTTTCTGCGCCCTGCCTGCACGAAAGTCATTGACGCCCAAGGGCTTCATCGCGAGAATCACGTATCTCGGAAGCGTGCGAACCGTGCAAACAGGGTGCAATCGCGCACATAACGTATGTCCGACAACATCGATCCACAACCCGGCAGCAAAAAATACCGCGACCGCCGACAGAATGCCCTGCGGTTCCTCTTCGGCAGGATCGACTACGAGCGAATGACCGCTGTGCCTTATCGCAAGCGGGAGTTCAAGCTCGATCGGATGTGGGAACTGGCGTACCGGCTCGGCAATCCACACCAAGACATCCCGGTTGTCCACATTGCGGGCACGAAGGGAAAGGGTTCCGTGGCGATCATGGCTGCCCGGGTGCTGTCCGCGGCCGGGTATCGAACCGGGCTGTTCACTTCGCCGCACCTTGAGCGGGTCGAAGAGCGCGTGACGATCGATGGCCGGGAATGCCCCGGCGGCGAATTCGCCGAGTTGATCGAACGGATTCGGCCCGTAGTCGAGGCGATGGACCGCGAGGCGGCTGCCGCCGGCGACGATGAGATCGGACCGACCTATTTCGAAGTCGCCACCGCTGTTGCACTCTTGTACTTCAAACAACACGACGTCGACTTGGCGGTGCTGGAAGTGGGACTCGGCGGACGCCTCGATTCGACCAACGTCTGCACGCCCAGCGTGTCGGTCATCACCAGCATCAGCTTCGATCACACCAAGCAACTGGGCAACACGCTCGACTCGATCGCCCGGGAAAAGGCAGGTATCGTCAAGCCGGGCGTGCCGGTCATAAGCGGCGTGGTACAAGAGGAACCCCGGGAAGCCATACGCGAAATCTGCCGCGGCCGGGGCTCCCGGCTCGTCGAGCTGGATGTCGATTTCCGGTTCGACTATCAACCCCCGCGACGATTGGAACAAGGGCCCATGACGGGAAAGCTCGGCTACCGGTCCGCCACGTCTTATGCCGATCTCGAGTTGGGCATGCTCGGCCGTCACCAGGCGGCCAACGCCGCCGTGGCCCTGGCGGCCCTTGAGGAACTCCGGCGGGACGGCTGGAACATCCCAGAGGCGGCGATTCGCAGAGGGCTGGCCGAAGCCGTAGCGCCGGCCAGGGCGGAAGTCATCGGCCGGCGCCCGGCGATCGTGTTGGATGCGGCCCACAACCTCGCATCGGTCGATGCCTTGCTGGCGACGCTCGACGAGAGCTTTTCGCCCTCACGGCGGCTGCTGATCTTTGCCGCCACGCAGGAGAAGGACCTCCGCGGCATGGTCCTCCGGGTGATGGAGCGGTTCGACCGCGTCGTCTTCACCCGCTACACGAGCAATCCCCGGTCGGCGCCGCCGGAAGAGTTGGCCGCGTTGGCCGAGGAACTGACAGGGCGGGTGCCGAGCGTCTGCGCCGAGCCGTCGGATGCCTGGAGCGAGATCTCGCGATTGGCCGAGCCGGCCGATCTGATCTGCGTCACCGGCTCACTTTTCCTCGCGGCCGAGATGCGCCGCATGATTGCCGATCGACCCCTGTTGAAACACCCCGAGGGGACCGGTCAATGCAATCATCAATGAGTTCCGTTTGAAAAACGAGAAGCTACGGGTAAGATGAAAAGAGGTTGTGTGAGACCACAAGAAAAAACCATTCAGGAGGATAACACATGTTCAATCGCCGTTTACTCGCGATCAGTTTGTTGACGGTTTCCGCGATGCTCGCCGCCGGCCAAACTGCGCCGGGACAAGACGCGGCGGCGGAGACCGATCCGGTCGTCGTTGCGCTACACGACCGCGCAACCCGGTTTCTCGAAGGCGTTTCGATGGGCGAGGCCCGAACAGCCTATCCGAAACTGCTGGCGGGCAGCCCACTCCTCAAACAGACCGATGCCATTAAGGAACTCGTCCAGCAGACCGACGAATTAGGAACCAAGTACGGCCGCTCCTGGGCGTTCGAGAGAATTTCGGCCAAGCGGGCGGGCAAAGACCTGGTCCTGATGAAGTATCTCTACAAGTGCGAGAGCTTCCCGGTCGTCTGGTACTTCACCTTCTACCGCACACCCGCCACGGGAGAAACCGGCACCGAAAACGGCACGTGGCGTGTGGTGATCGTCCGATTCGACACCCAATTGGAATTGCTCGGGCTCTAAGGATTGGCCGATCAACGACTTCCCGGTTTCGTTCTTCAATATGGGGTGCTGCGGCACGTCACTTCACCCTGACGAACTTCTGCGCCTTTTGGCCCTTGATGTCGCCGGCGTAGATGTTGCCCTTCGAGTCGACGGCGATGGCGTGTAGCCAGTTGACCTCTCCCGGTTGTTCCTTTCCGTCGCGGCCTTTCGGCACGGTCCACAGTTCGAGCAGCTTGCCCGACGTGTCGAACTTCATGAAGACCTGGTCCTTGGGCGGGCACCCGAGGTATCTTCCCGATTCGGGCCACGCCATGGGCGACGAGCCGCACGCCCAGAGTTCGTCTTTGCCGGTCATGCTCAGTCCCCACGGCACGAGCATGTTGCACCACTGTTCGAGAAACTTCCCGCTCTGGTCGAACACCTGGATCCGCACGTTACTGCGGTCGGCCACGAACAGCTTTCCCTTCGAGTCCATCGCGATGGCGTGCGGCAGGTTGAACTCCCCCGGCCCGATTCCCGCCTTCCCCCACGCCTTGACGAATTTCCCCTTGCGGTCGAAGTGGACGATGCGGTTGTTACCGTAGCCGTCGGAGACGAACACCTGGCCGTCGGGCGTAACGGCCATGTCGGTCGGTTTGTTCATGTGGGTTTCGTCGCACCCCGGCTCGCCGCGCGTGCCGAGTTCCCTCAAAAGCTTTCCTTCAGGCGTAAATTGCAGGACCGTGTGGTTACCCATGTCGGCCACCCAAACGTTGCCCTGATCGTCGAATTTCAGGTAGTGTGCCGTGCGGATCACCTCGTCGCCGAACCCTCGGATGTACTTTCCGCTTGCATCGTAGACCTGGATAGGCGGTGTTGCCCGCGTGAACAGCCAGACCCGGTCTTTGCCGTCTACGGCCACGCCCGGCATGGCCGCCCACTTCACGTTCTCCGGCCGCTGCGGCCAGTTCGGGTCGACTTTGTAGCACTTTGCCAGATTGACGTGCGGGGCGTTCTGGGCCCGCAGGGCCCGGTTCGGGTGCAACGCCGCAATGAACGCTGCAATCACAAGTAGGGCAAGAAAAGACGCTCGGGTTCGCAGATTGGCACACATCGTTCGGTCTCCCTTGTGCAATGGCGGCGGGCGTAACCTACAAATCGCATGGTGATGTTGTAACACGGGGGGGCGCCCCTGTCGAGAAGCGGCAGCCGGCCCGTAAACTGGAGAGACGACGGTAGATGGGATTCTGCAACCCTGAAACAGTAGGGCGAACATACCGCAGTCAACCCTCGGTTTTCCACGGGCGACGCCGTTGGCACAGGAATAGACTTGTCGAAAATCGATGCGATTGGATCGGTGGAAAGCGGGAAAGCGGCAAGAAAATACAGGGCCCCGCTTACCGCACGGGCAAGCGGGGCGCAAGGTATCGAGCGAGTACGGCTTCCTTCCGCACTATCTCAAGTAGATCGTGCAGGCTGCATCCTTTCAGCCGATTCCGAGAACTTAGTCGAATCGAAAAATAAGTCAACCCCAATGATCTGGCATCTGCCGTTTCTGCAAAAGTCCACAAGATTACACCCAAAAAATCCCCTCGTTGCGGGGGAAATCCTTGAAAACAAGCAACTGTCGTGCCAAAAATCCATTCTCCACCCCGTTCATTCGCTTTTCGTTGGCACAAAAGTTACAATTGTTGCCGAATCGGCCTGCTGATTTGTCAAATCGTTCCAAAGGAGGAAACATTATGCGATTGATCCATCTTGCTTTAATTCTATCACTAACAGCATGCATGCTGTACGCCGAAGATGCCAAGCCGACCCAATCCGCCGCCGGGTTGTCCCAAAAGGAAATCGACGAAGGGTTCGTGAGCCTCTTCGACGGCAAAACACTCGACGGCTGGCAGCGTACGGGCGGGTACGCCGTCGAGGACGGCCTGCTCGTGTGTACCAAGAAGGGCCGCGACATGTTCACCGTGGATGAGTTCGGCGATTTTATTCTGCGCCTGGAGTACCGGCTCCAGGCCGGCGCCAACAACGGCATCGGCATCCGCTCGCCGCTGGGGAAAGCGCCCTGGACAAACGGCATCGAAATCCAGGTCCTCGACGACTCGTTTCCCGCCCACCAGAAATACAAACCCGTCCAGTTCAACGGCTGTGTCTACGGGGCGGTTGCCGCAAAGCGAGGACACATGAAGCCGCTCGGCGAGTGGAACGCCATCGAGATCCGGGCCAAGGGAAGCAAGATCAAGGTCACGCTCAACGGCGCCGTCATCCTCGAAACCGACTTGAAAGACATCGGCCCCACCGCGATTCACGGCCACAAGCTCACCGGGTTGCACCGCGAGAAGGGCCACATCGCCCTGTGCGGCCACAACCACCGCATCGAGTTCCGCAAACTGCGGATCAAGAAGCTGTAAGGTAGTGCGAGACGGGGATCCGTTTTGTGGGACTCCCGGATCATTCGTCTCCATGCGGCCCCGGGACCAAATCATGGGCATTTTTTCAGTCGATATTCATATAACCTTGTGCCTACTGCTGTTGGCACTGAATGCCGCCATTGTGGCAACCGGTCGTAGCCGGAGCAGATCGGCCGACCGTTCCGCCGGGCTGCAACCGAAACTTCGATCGTCGG
Source organism: uncultured Planctomycetaceae bacterium (assembly GCA_964547995.1). GTDB lineage: Bacteria > Planctomycetota > Planctomycetia > Pirellulales > Thermoguttaceae > CAZJRB01. The sequence goes on from CAZJRB010000004.1 coordinate 11,194, forward strand.
CTCCTCGGCGTCGTTTACCCATCGGGCTTTTCCGTAAACGAACGACTTGAAATACTCGCGATTGAGGATAGTCTTTAACAGCCCGTTGAAAAAGTCGGGGTCTGGTCCAATTTTCGGCGAGCCGGCGTGTTTTTTTCACGTCAATTGTTGGCCGAAAACTTGAACCCCATTTCTTTGCCAAAAAAATCACGCTTGATTGAAGATTAGTTATTCGACGTCCTGTGGAGTGAGGATGCCGCTCCGCACCCGCCGACCGCAGTCGGCGGGCGTTGGGTGAGTTGAACGTCCTCCCCAACACGAATCCCCAGCCAATGCGAGACGAACCCCCGGTCCCCCAACACTATGCTTCGACAATCCCGCTGATGTCGATCAGGTGTAACTGCCGGCCTTCGCCGGTGTGGGGCGAGTCGATCACGACGCTACGACCGTCGGGGCTGAAACGTGGGTGGGTGTCGCAACGCCACTCGCCCTTGTACTCCGGCGGCAAACGAAAATGGCCCAGCGGAAAACGCCGGTTCGTTGCGATGTGGTAGAGATAAGGGTGCTGGTTGCGCTGCCGGTCGGGATAAGTGTCGTTGAGGATCCACTGGTTGCCGGGCAGATAAGTGCAGTGGCCGTTTCGGGTCATGACGTCCTTGCCGACCACCTCGACCTTGCCGCCGGTCTTGTCCTCGAACAGATAGAACGCATCGCCGTGCGAGGGGTGCCACGACCAGGCGAGAATGTGGCTCGGGTCGCGCCAGATGAGATGCGACGTGCGGCCGCTGTGGTCGACGATCCGGACGTCGGAGCCGTCCATCGCGGCGGTCAACATCCGCGTATCGCCCCGCCACTTGGGCCAGCCCCAGCGGTGGAGGAATTCGAACCGCGTGCCGTCGGTGTTAATCAGCATGTGGTTGAAGTAGTGTACGGCCTTCGACAGATCTCGTTTGGGATAAGGTAGTGCAGCGATCTCGGCGATCGAAAGGATCATTTTCCGTTTGCCGGTATCGAGATCGATTCGCCAGACGCCCGAGTCCTTCGGGGCGAGCACGCCGCGACTGGGATCCGCCGGTCCCGCGTACCCGTAGCCGGGCCGCATGTGCTGGACGCGGCGGAAATCGGGCGCAACGGCCCACCGGCCGTCGGGGCTGACGGTGTAGACCGGGTGCGGGATGGTGCGCCGCTTACGGGTCTTCACGTCGAGGATGTGACAAACGAACCGGTTGTCCCGGCGATCGTTCCAAAGGACTTCGGTCTTCGAGCCCGGCCGCCATTGCAACATACAGCCTTGCTGCCAGCACCAAGAGCGGGCCTCGCCCAATTCGATCCACTTGTCGCCGTCGGCAAGATCGACCATACCGACGCGGACCACGTCGTCGGGTTTTGGCGAGCGGTGCTCGAAATCGACCTCCATGCCGAGGACGTAGCGCATGGTCGGGTCGAACTCGAGCTTGTCGTAATAGCCGAACCAATGATGTTTCGGGCCTCGGGTGATGGTCCGGACCGGCGGGAGCTTCGCCGGCGGTTGTTCCTCTACACCGAGAGTAAGCTGCGGAAAGCCGGCGGCGGCAATACCCAACGCGGCCGGTGCGGCAGTAGCCGCCTTCAAGAGATCGCGTCGGCGGAGTTTCGTTGGCCGGCCCATCATTCGGTCATTATATGCGACCGGAACGAACATTGCCACACGCGCAGCACACCAGCGGGACTACGCCGGCGGCAGTCCCGCTGGTGATGGAATATCTACCAGATATTGGAAGCTGTCTGAACCGAAGGTCTACGGGCCGATGCTTCGCGGTTGCAGGGCCAGGAAATCGCGCGGTCCCCGAATGGTATAGTAGGGATACGTGATTGCTCCGCCGGCAGGTCCGTTCACGAAGCCGGTGGGACACCTTCGTCCACCATGACCGCCCTGCCAGCCGGGGTCGCCCTGCCAGCCGGGGTCGCCCTGACTGTCCGGGCCGCAACCCAAGGGATAGCCTCGAATGATGCAGCCGATGAGCCGGAATCCCCCGCCCAATCCACAGTGACGGGGTGAACGGTAACACTGCGGGCAGGTTGAATTGCTACAGTGTTTGCATCCCTGGGACCAACCATTCGCATGGCTGGTTCCACACTGGCCGTACGAAAAGGAATAACCACTCAGCGCGACCGCGAGGGCCGCCGCGAACGTCAAGAAAATGTGTTTCATCTCCGCCGATTCCTTTCTGGGTCTTGGGCATTGGACAATGCCACCTTGAAAAGACATCGGCCCGACAATCGGCAGAGTCCAGAAAATCGTCAAAACCGCCCCTTTCGCTACGATGCGGAGACTTGTTTTCCCGGGGTATTGGGCCTGGGTGTGTAAAATAGAGAAACAGGATGGTTATTGCGGGCGATCCCCCTAATTGGTACCATATCTTTCCAAATGCCAAGATTGGCGGTCGCCGATACCCCTTGCTATAGCGCTTTACGAGGTACGGCGAAATTGGTACGGTTTACTTATGGTCGCATCAATCGAGTATGTTGAGAACATTATCGGTGCTTTTGCCCAAGCGACCGAGGCGAACTGGGCAACGCCCGGCCGCGAGGGAAATATCATTCACCTGACCCCCCGACTGGGCGACGAGGTGATGATAACGGGCGATTTACACGGGCATCGCCGGAACTTCAACCTGATCAAGAAAGCTGCCGCGCTGGACAAGCATCCTCGCCGGCATCTCATTCTGCAAGAAGTCTGCCACGGTGGCCCGACATACCCCCAAAACGGCGGGTGTATGTCTCATACCCTCCTGGAGGACGTTGCCCGATTGAAGGTCAATTATCCCGAACGGGTCCATTTCATTCTCGGCAACCATGAGTTGGCCGAGTTGGCCGAGTACCCGATCCAAAAGAACAAGAAGATGCTCAATCTGTTGTTTCGGCTTGGTTTGCAGCAGATGTACGGTCCGGCCACGGACAAGGTCCGCGAGGGGTTTTTCCCGTTTTTGCGGAGTTCTCCATTGGCAGTACAACTCTCATCCGGCGTGTTCATTTCCCACAGCATCCCGGAACACGTCGATACCGAGGCATTCGACCACTCGATTTTCACTCGGGATCTTGAGGATTCCGACTTTCGTCAACGCACGGGGATTTTCCAGCTTGTTTGGGGACGCGACTACCGCCATGAGAACGCCGCCGCTTTTGCGGAACTGCTCGGCGCGAAGATGCTCATTACGGGTCACGAGCCTTGCGCCCAGGGCTTTAATGCGCCCAACCCGATCCAGGTGATCATCGATTGCTGTGCCCCGGAGTCCGCCTACCTGGTTTTGCCGGTCGACCGGGAGTTGAGTCAAGCGGAGATTGTCCAACGGGTCGAGAAGTTGGGTTAAGCTCCAGGGATCGCCTCGAAACATTTTTTGGCGGGTCATGCGAATTTTGGGTTCTTGCAGATGATGTCGAACAGCGAACCGCCGCCGCCGCGCCGCCCGTTTCAATTCGGCATCAGCACAATGCTGTGGATCACGGCGTTGGTGGCCGTTCTTTGTGGAGCCCTTGCCGGAATGTGCAGGGAACGGGCGGGCGCCTTTGCACTGCCCCGCGGCTTCTTCATCCTCATGGCTATTGCCGCGCCCGTGGCGATCATGATCGGCGTCAGCCTGATCCTCTCGTTGCGCAAGCGTCTGAACCGGCGCCGTTGAGGGCGTTCAAATACTCTCGATGTGCAGCCCCCGGCGGCGGCGTTCGGCGCGGCGGGTTTCGTCGAGCAAACCGCCGATCTCCTTCGCATTGTCGATGCCCAGCATCAGGAGCCTCGGATGGGTGGCGTCGCTGGAAGTGATTGTGATCGTACCGACGCCGACCATGCGTTCGAGCAGCCTTTGGGAAACGGTGATGTCGTCGATATCGATCAGCTCGATCCGGTCGGTCACCCGCCGCAGAATACCCGACTCGTGCATGAACCGCTGCGTGGTCAACGTGTAACGGATATTGAGCCGGCGGTAGCAGAGCTTGACGAACTGATAAAGCCAGAGCACGACAATCAATGCAATGATTCCCAACAGGAAGTACACGCTGTGCTTGACGGCGAGAAAGCCCCCGAGCACGAGTAGCACGATGCTGATTGCGCCGGTGAGGAGCCAAGTACCGAGCATGGCTTTCGAGCAGTAGCCGCCGCGCCAGAGTTGCTCTTCGGGTTTGTCTGTGCCGCCCCCGCGACCGGCGATGGTTTCCCCGAACATTTCGGCCGGCGACGGTTCGGCGGTCTCCCGGGGCGTTTCCTCCGGTTCTTCGGCGGGGGGTGAGGCAGTCGTCTCGCCGTCGTAGGGCGGAAACGGCTCTTCCTGGAAATCCAGCCGCTTGCCGCACTTGTGACAGAAAGCAGCACTCTCGACGACCTCGACGCCACATGCGGGACAATGCATCCTTCCATCCTTTCGCCGTGCGGAAAATGCCAAATTAAACTAAATTGGTACTACTTCAGCCGTCTGCAGTACGACGGCCTTCCAAGGCCGTCGCTGCGACATCGCAACCCCTCGACGCGTCATGCAAAGTGTTTCACCATTCGGCTGAAATGTTACCTAAATTGTACAAGCTGTATTATAGAAGGCGAAACACCCGTTGGGGAGCACCCCCCCTATGGTGGCAACGAAGACCGGTTTTCCCTAGTGGCCAACCCTTTGGTTCTACCAACCCTTGCGGTATATTGCGGGCAGTGGTCGTCATGCTGATCGAACTTTCGAGAGCAACCATGCGATGCCCGTTCTGCCAATCCGATAACGACCGGGTGATCGATTCGCGGACGAGCGAGGACGGTGCGACGACGCGGCGGCGGCGCGAATGCCTCGCCTGCAAGCGGCGCTACACGACCTACGAGCGGATCGAGGGCACGACGGTGAAGATCATCAAGAAGGACGGCACCCGCGAGCCATTCGACCACAGCAAGATCAAGCGGGGATTGGAAAAGGCCTGCTGGAAACGCCCCGTCGGCGATGCCCAACTCGAGAAGATCATCGCCGAAGTGGAGAACGAGCTGGAAACGAAATTCGAGTCGGAGGTAGAAAGCCGCGAACTCGGCGAGTTGGTAATGCGACTGCTGCGGGATCTCGACCAGGTCGCGTTCGTCCGGTTCGCCAGCGTTTACCGGCAGTTCAAGGACGTGCATGATTTCGTCCACGAACTGCGCCCGATGCTCGACGAATCCCGCCAGCCGTAGCCTGTTGTTTGCCGCTACCCGCGGGGAAGCCTGTCGTGCCGGAAATCGTTGGCAATTTGAATGGCGCATTCCGCGTTGGAGCGGTTGCCTACCTCAATGCGCGGCCGCTGGCGTTTTGTATTCAACAGTTGGCTCCGCAGGCGCAGATTACGGTCGATTTGCCGAGCCGGCTGGCTGAAGGTTTGAAGGCGGGCCTGCTCGACGTGGCCTTGGTCCCCTCGATCGAGTACGCACGAAACCCGGGCTACTCGATCGTCTCCGACGCCTGCGTCGCCTGCGACGGCCCGGTCCGCAGCGTAAAGCTTTACAGCCGCGTACCCGTCGAACGGATTCGGACCCTGGCCCTGGACGAAGGTTCCCGCACCAGCGCAGTGCTGACGCAAATCCTGCTTCGGGAGCAATACGGGCTGGAACCGGAGATGGTGCCGCTGCCGATTGGCACTTCGCTCGAAGACACGACGGTCGACGCTGCAACGCTGATCGGCGACCGCGGGATGCTGCCGCACGAAGGGCCGTTCGACATTGAATGGGATCTGGGCGAGCAGTGGTGCCGCTGGATCGGGCTGCCTTTCGTGTTTGCGATGTGGATTGCCCGGCCGGGCGCCGAGTTGCAGGGCGCCGACCGGTTGCTGGCGGCGGCGCGCGACGAGGGCGTACGCCGGTTCGAGGAGATCGCACGGCTCGCTGCCGGTGAAATCGGCATCATGGAAGCAGAATGCCTGGCATATCTCCGCGACCACCTGCAATTCGAACTCGGCGACCGCCAGCGACAGGGGCTCAAACGGTTCTACGGACTGGCGGCAAAGCACGGGTTGGCTCCGCCGGATGTCGAGTTGGTTTTTTGCGGAGACCGTCCGGGTGGTCAGGATTGAAATCGACCAGACGATGTCCCGTGCCCCATTCCGCGACCACTGGTCGCGGCTTTGCAGGACGTTCAGGATGACGGGTAACATGCAGACTACCGACCTGCTCGAAAAGGCGGTCCGCGGCCGGCGGCTCGAACCGGACGAAGGGCTCCGACTGCTTCAGTCGTACGACTTGGCCGCGCTGGGTAATGCGGCCGACGCCGTCACGCAACGCATGCACCCCGAGCCGTATCGAACCTACAACATCGACCGCAACATCAACTACACGAACATTTGCACCAGCAGGTGCCGCTTCTGCGCGTTCTCAGAAGACCCGGACGGGCCGGACGGCTACGTCATCGCACGCGACGAGCTGCACCGGAAAATCGAAGAGACGGTCGAACTCGGCGGCGACCAGATCCTTTTGCAGGGCGGCATGCACCCCGAGCTGAAGATCGAGTGGTACGAAGACCTGCTGCGGGACATCAAGGGGCATTTCCCCGAGATCAACGTCCACGGGTTCAGCCCGCCGGAGATCGATCACATCGGCAAGGTGTCGGACCTGCCGGTCAAGACGGTTCTCAAGCGGCTGCAATCGGCCGGCCTGGGAAGTCTGCCCGGCGGCGGAGCGGAAATCCTCGTCGATCGCGTCCGGCAATTGCTCAGCCCGCGAAAGGTGGCGGCCGACCGCTGGCTGGAGATCTGCCGGACGTGGCACGAGTTGGGCGGCCGCGGCTCGGCGACGATGATGTTCGGCCACGTCGAGACCCCGGCCGAGCGGATTGAACACCTCGACCGGCTCCGTAGCCTGCAGGACGCGACGGGCGGTTTTACCGCCTTTATCGCGTGGACCTTTCAGCCGGGTCATACCGACCTGGCCGACCGCCCCAAGGTCGGCGCATTCGAATACCTCAGGACGCTCGCCGTGGCAAGGCTCTACCTCGACAATTTCCCCAACCTTCAGGCGAGCTGGGTCACGCAGGGGCTGAGAATCGGGCAATTGGCCATGCGGTTCGGGGCCAACGACTTGGGGAGCCTCATGATCGAAGAGAACGTCGTCGCCGCCGCCGGTACATTTTTCCGGACCAGCGAACCCGAAATCCGCCGCATCATCACCCAGGCGGGTTACGTCCCCCGGCGAAGGAACGTATTCTATCAACTGGTCGACTCTTCGACGGACAAGTCTTTCCAAAACACCTCCGTGTAAGTTAAACTGAGGGTGTCCGGGAATTGCAGACCGAAATCACTGTAGGGGAACGGCCTCTGTGCCGTTCCTTTTGGGCAACGATCCATCTGCGGAACGCCACAGAGGGCGTTCCCTACAGGGTCGAATTCCCGGACGGCCTCAGTTAAACTAGAAACCAGTTGGCAACCCCCGCCCTTGATAATGTAAAGCCGCGACCAGTGGTTGCGGAGAAGCGGCAAACGAGATGGCCAACAGACTATTCGCCACCCCCGGCCTGCTACTTTGAATACCATCACGGGGCTCATGATCGAAGTCGAAGCACTCACCAAACACTACGCCGACCTGCGTCGCGGCCGATTCGTGGCACTGAACGGGATCACTTTCCGGGTTGAGCCGGGGCAAATCTACGGCCTCTTGGGCCCCAACGGCGCCGGAAAGACAACCACGCTGCGGATTCTCAGCACTCTGCTTCGTCCTACCTCGGGCAAGGTCGCCGTAGGTGGCTACGACGTGGTGACCCAAGCCGCCCGGGTGCGCCGCGAGATCGGGTTCATGTCGGCGAACACGGCGGTGTACGACCGCATGACGGCGTGGGAAATGGTCGAATACTTCGGCCGGTTGCACGAAATCCCGCAAGACGAACTCGCGGAGAAAATGGAGTCGCTCTTCGAGCGGCTCCAGATGAACGATTTTCGCGATGTGCTCGGGGCAAAGATGTCGACCGGCATGAAGCAGAAGGTCTCCGTCGCCCGGACCGTCGTTCACGATCCACCCGTCCTGATCTTTGACGAAGCGACCGTGGGGCTCGACGTGCTCGTTGCCCGGGCGCTGCTTCAGACCATCGCCGAACTCCGCGACCACGGCAAGTGCATCGTTTTTTCGACGCACATCATGCGCGAAGCGGAGAAACTGTGCGACCGGATCGGGATCATCCACCGCGGAGAGATTCTGGCGGAAGGAACCTTGGATGAGCTGCGGAACCAACATGAAGAAGACGACGACCTGGAAGAGCTTTTCTTCCAGTTGATTTCCGAATATGACGAAAGCTACCCATCTTCAGTGATCACTCAGCAATAACTCCAGCAATTGGAGCCATAAAGCCGCGACCGTTGGTCGCGCCCCGCGTCACGAAGAACCGTTGACAACGTCGCTCGGCGCGACCGACGGTCGCGGCTTTATAGCATGTGGCAACCGGCTGAAGCCGGCACTACAAACGGGATAGCCGCGAGAGTACCAATCCCATGCAACTGGTCAACGTCAGACTGATCCTCGCCCGCGAGATCCGCGACCAGTTGCGCGACCGGCGTACGTTGTTCATGATGCTGGTCTTGCCGATTCTGCTATACCCGTTGTTGGGAATGAGCTACTTTCAGGTGATGCAGTTCATGCAGGTGAAGCCGACGCGCGTGTTGGTGGTGGGTGCCGGAAACGTTCCCGACGATCCGCCGTTGGTCGTCAACAACCGTTTCGCGGCGGACTTGTTCGAAAAGCCGGAGAACGCCGACCTTCTCGAGCTGGATTTTTTTCCCGCCGAACCGCAGGACGGCCGGCAACCGCTCGATCCGCGGGAAGAAGCGCGGCGTGCCGTTAAAGCAGGCCGGTACGACGCGGCGATCTACTTCCCCGACGACTTCGCCCGTGCCCTCGAATTGGTCCGCCGGACGATTGAAGAAAGGGGCGCCCGGCAAGTCAAGGTTCCCCAGCCCGAGATCATCTACACGACGGCAAACGAGACATCGCAAATCACCTTCGCCCGACTCTCGGGCGTGCTCAACCGTTGGGCCGACAAGGTCGCCGACCAGAACCTGATCGCCGGCGGCATCTCCATATCCGCCGCCCAGCCGTTCGATATCGGAAAGGCCGATATCGCCGGCGAGACAGCGTATCGCGGCGCGGCGTTGTGGTCCAAAATCCTTCCGGTGATTTTGCTGATTTGGGCCCTGACGGGGGCATTCTACCCGGCCATCGATCTCTGCGCCGGCGAGAAGGAGCGCGGCACCCTGGAAACGCTCTTGTGCAGCCCCGCCCGCCGCAGCGAAATCGTGCTCGGCAAATTGCTGACAATCATGCTCTTCAGCATGATGACGGCAATCTTGAATCTGCTGAGCATAGGTGCAACCGGCTGGCTCGTGTTCCGGGACATGAAGGAGTTCAGCATGCCGCCGGCGATATCGGCCCTCTGGCTGCTGGCGGCGCTGGTTCCGGTTTCCGCGTTGTTCAGCGCGCTGTGTCTCGCACTGGCCGCGTTTGCCCGCAGCACAAAAGAAGGGCAATATTACCTGATGCCCCTGTTGCTGGTGACGATGCCCCTGGTCGTGTTGCCGATGACGCCGGGGGTGGAGCTGAACCTGGGCAACAGCCTGATTCCCGTGACGGGCATTGTCCTGCTGCTGCGCCACCTGATCGAAGGCGACACGTTGCCGGCACTGCAACACTTGCCCGTCGTGATTGCAGTAACCCTGGCCGCCTGCTGGTTCGCGGTACGCTGGGCCATCGATCAATTCAACTCCGAAAGCGTGCTGTTTCGCGAGAGCGAACGGCTGGACCTGGGGCTCTGGCTACGGCGCCTGGTCCGCGATCGCCGGGCAACGCCTTCGGTGGCGGCGGCCTTCTTCTGCGGGGTCGTCGTCCTGGCAATCAACGTGTGGGTCAGCGGAATCATGCCGGAAAATCCCGGTGGTTTTGTCGCGTTGGCGCTGATCTCGCAGTTGCTCGTCATTCTCGCACCGATGCTGGTGCTGATGTTCCTGCTGACCCGCAGCCCTCGGCAAACGCTTTCGTTGCGGCGGCCGCCGTGGCCGGCAGTTCCCGGAGCGATCTGCCTGGCACTCGTCTTGCACCCCGCACTCGTTGTCGTCCAGGCAGCCATACGCCAACTCTACCCGATCAGCAGCCATATGTTGGAACGTCTCGAAGGATTGGAGGGCCTGATAGCGAAGACGCCGTTGTGGGAACTCCTGCTCCTGGGAGCACTCCTGCCGGCGGTGTGCGAGGAACTCGTCTTCCGCGGGTTCATTCTCTCGGGCCTGCGCCGCCTGGGGCACAAATGGTGGGCGATCGTCCTAAGCGCCGTTTTCTTCGGACTGGCACACCCCGTCCTCCAGCAGTCGCTGTCGGCTTGCCTGGCGGGAATCGTGATCGGCTACGTGGTCGTACAAACCGGGAGCATCCTGCCCGGAATCATCTTCCACCTGACGCACAATTCGTTGATGCTGGCGTACGCCCGCATCACTCCCGAGGTGCTCGAACGCTGGCCGTCGTTGGGGTCGCTGTTGAAAAAGGTCCCCGACGACGGGTACGCGTACCACTGGCAGGTCGTCGCCGTCGGGGTCTTCGCCGCGTGCCTGATCCTTGCCCGGCTCACCCGGCTTGATTACCCCAAGTCGAAGGAAGAGAAACTCCAGGAAGCCATCCGCCGGGGATTGCACGACGACGGAGAACATGACATGATCAGGGCACTGCCATAGCCGCTTGCGGCTTCGCAAGAAACGTTTGTCAACCGTTGATTCCCTCACCATGTTATCCCTCACCGTGTTATTCCTCACGTGCAATCCCTCAAGGCCCGCTACATCTTCCCCGTTTCGTCCGATCCGATCCCCGACGGCGTGATTTCGCTGGACGCCGGGCGAATCGTCGCCGTCGGCACGGAGCCGGTTGCCGGGGCCGGCCTGCAAGACCTCGGCAACGTTGCGATCTTGCCCGGGTTTGTCAATTCCCATACGCATCTCGACCTGACGGGCGTCGGCAAACCGCTGGGCAAACCGGGAATTGCGTTTGTCGACTGGATTCGCAAGGTGATCGAGTTCCGCCTCAGCGAACCGCAAGGGGATTCCGTCGAACGCGGCCTGCGCGAAAGCCTTCGCCACGGCACGACCACACTTGCCGACATTGTCCAAGTTGGCTGGTCGGCCGATCGGATCGAGGAAAGCGGTATCGACGTTACGGCGTTCCTGGAACTGCGCGGCCCGACCAAGGAGCGAATTCCCACGGCGATGGAAAACGCCCGGCGACATCTTGAAGCCGCGAAGACGTCAACCGCCTGGCGGCCGGGGCTTTGCCCCCATGCCCCGTACAGCGTCCATCCTCGCCTGTTCGCCGGTCCCATCGTGCTCTCGGCGGTCGAACATATTCCCTTGTCGTTTCATCTGGCCGAGTCGCAGGAGGAAATCGAGTTGCTTCGCGAGGGCACAGGCCCGCTTCGAGAATTGCTCGAGGAACTCGATGCTTGGGAGGAAGGTCTCATAACGGCTAATGCACGTCCCCTCGACTATCTCCGCGCGCTGCCGGCTTATCGAACATTGATCATCCACGGCAACTACCTCGACGACGAGGAAATCGAGTTCCTCGGCGGCTGGGCCGATCGCATGTCGGTGGTCTATTGCCCGCGGACGCATGCACACTTCGCACACGACCCGTATCCCTTGGAGAAGATGCTCTCGGTCGGCGTCAACGTGGCGTTGGGGACCGACAGCCGGGCGTCGTCACCCGATCTGAGCGTCCTGGCGGAGATGCGCTGCGTCGCCCGACGCTTTCCCGCGATCGACCGCGATGTAATCCTGCGGATGGGTACGCTCCACGGCGCCAGGGCGCTGGGCCGGGATCAAGAAATCGGCACTCTCGAACCCGGCAAGCTGGCCGATCTTGCCGTCGCCGCGTTGCCGAACCGGGACGCCGGCGATCCGCACGAGTTGTTGCTCCATTCGGACGAACCGGTCACAAGCACGTTCCTCTCGCGCCGTCACGGCGACGCCTTCGATGGAAATTGAGGGGCGAAGGCGGCGCCGCTACTCGTTGAACACATCGTCCGTCGTCTTGACCTTGTACGGATGGTCGCGTTTACGGAGGACTTTGGCTTCAAGGATTTTGTCCGGCGCCGGGGAGTTGGGTCTGCTCGGGTCGCGGCGCTGGAGCTTGGGCAACACGTCGAACCCCTTGATCACGCGGCCGAAGGCCGTGTGCTTGCCGTCGAGGTGTTTTGTGGGCAGGAAGGTGAGGAAGAACTGCGAGCCGCCGGTGTCGCGCCCCGCATGGGCCATGCTCAGCGTGCCGATAAAGTGCTTGCGGAAGTCCTTCCGGTAGCATTCGCAGGGGATGTGGTATCCGGGACCTCCGGTGCCGGTCCCCTTGGGGCAACCGCCCTGCGCCATGAAGCCGGGGAGCACGCGATGGAACGTCAGGCCGTTGTAGTACCCCTTCTCCACCAAGGAGATGAAATTGGCGACGGCGTAGGGGGCTTCGTTCTCGAACATCTCAATTTCGATGTCGCCCTTATTGGTCTTCAGCAGGACTCGCGGGAGGTCGTCGGCCTTGGCTTCGGCCTCGCGGAGTTGCCGTTCTTTGGCCCAGGCTTCCTTGTAGTAGGGGATCATGCTGAGGTAGGCCTGGCTCATCTGGTTCAGCACGCCTTTTTCTTTGGAGATATTGAGATACTTCTCGGCCAGATCGAATTTTCCCAAGTTGAACGCGGCGACGCCGGCACGGTCGTAAAGGATGGGATCGTCGCACTTCTGGTCGATCATGGACTGCGCTGTCTTGAGAGCCTCGTCGTAGCGATCGAGACTGATATCGCGGGTGATGGTTTGCAGCATGGCGCCGATTACCTCCTGGTTGGCGTTGGGGGCTTCGCGGTAGGCCTTTTCGGCGACCGCGAAAAACTGTTCTTGCATGGCAAGGCCCTTGGCATGGAGTGCGTTGATAAGTTTTGCGAGTTCCACCTTTTCCTTGGGGTTGGCGGCTTGGTACTTCTTCACCGTCAGGTCCATTTCCGCTCGAATCGCCTTCAACTTGACGAGTAGTTCGTTGAACTGGGCTTGCGTGCCGGTTGCCTGAGCGGCCGGGCCGGGAGCGGCCGGCGGCGCCTCCTGCGCCGGCAAGAGGAACGGAGTTGCGGTGAGAAACAGCAGGACCATCGCATGACGAAGGCGAGTTTGCATAATCGGCATCCTGATTTACTGGGAATTTACTGGAGATTTACCGGGGAAGGCAGCTTTCGCTGCTCATCCTCGGATTGGACGACTTTCTCGGGTACGTACTCGTGCCCGCGGCGATTGAGCACCTTGGCTTCGATGATCTTGTCGGGCTCGGGGAGCTTGGGTTTCGGGCGGTCGGACTGCTCGGATTTGGGATCGCGGCGCTGGAGTTTGGACAATACGCCGGAGCCGTCCACCACGCGGCCGAAGACCGTGTGCTTGCCGTTGAGCGACATGGCTGGCAGGAAGGTGATGAAGAACTGCGAGCCGCCGGTGTCGCGCCCGGCATGCGCCATGCTCAAGCTGCCGCGGAAGTGGTTGCGGTGGTTTGGTTCGTGACATTCACAGGCGATCTTGTAGCCCGGCCCCCCGGTACCGTCTCCCTTGGGGCAGCCGCCCTGGGCCATAAAGGCGGGCAACACCCGGTGGAACGTCAGACCGTCGTAGAATCCCTTGTCTACAAGCGAGATGAAATTGGCGACGGTGTTCGGGGCCTCGTTTTCGAACAGCACGAGCTTGATATCGCCTTGGCTGGTTTTCAGGAGGACTTCGGGCAAGTCGCCGGCCTTGGTTTCGGCTTCCCGGATTTTCTGTTCCTCGGCCCACGCCTTTTTATACTTGGCGGTGTCGCGAAGAAAGTCCCATTTGAGAAGATTGTCCAGGGCCTCTATCTTGAGTCCGATGGCAACGCTTTGCCCGTGGGCCTGCTTCAGCAAGTTCTCGGCAGCGTCGAAATCCCCCACGGCGAAGGCCGCGATCCCGGCGAAGTTGAGCGAACGGAGGTCCTCGCACTTGTTCTCGACGAGCAGTTTTCCAAGGTGCGCGGCGGCCTCGTAATCATCAGTGCGAAGACGAACCTCCAGCACGTCCATCAACAAGTCGGTGACCTTGCTGTCGGCATTGGGCTCTTCGACGAAGGCCCTTTCGGCCGCTTCGATGAATTGGGGTTCCAGGGCATCTCCCTGTTTGACGAGTTCCGCCCATTGTTTGTCGATTTCCTCTTGGCGTGCATCGTCGGCCTCGCGATATTCGGCGTGCAGTACCTGCATCTCGGCGACGTGATCCTTGAATTCCGCGAAGACGCGCTCGAACTCCTTGGCGGCCGGGCCTCGCGCGGCGGGGGCTTCTTTCTCGGGCTTCCAGCAGCCAACCAACAGACAGCCCACTGCTGCGGCCAGGACGAACCGTACACGTCTTCTGCGCCGAAAACCGCTCACCAGTGTTTTCCCCTTGCGGTCTCTCGTTTCCGATTTTCCAGTCTGTGCTTGCGAGGCCGGGCGGAGACGCCCCATGCCCGGGAGTTTCCGACCTTCTCCTCATACGATATCATATATGGATCGAACATTAAAGGGCTGTGCGGCACGAAAGTGTTGAGAGTCGACCATGCCGAGGAAGCTGAAAAATCGCAAGACTGCTGCCGGGCCGGGTAATCCGGCCACCCTGCGGATCGTCGGGGGGCGGTTTCGCGGGCAAAAAATCCTCTACGGCGGCCACTCCAGGACCCGCCCCATGAAAAACCGGCTGCGGGAGGCCCTCTTCAACCTGATCGGGCCCGCCGTGGTCGACAAGCAAGCGATTGACCTCTTTTCCGGAACCGGCGCGCTGGGGCTGGAGGCCCTCAGCCGGGGCGCCTGCCGGGCGACGATGATCGAGCAGCACTTCCCTACGGCCGAGACGATCAAGAAGAATGCCGCCACACTGGGTGTCGAAGAAGCGACTCACATCGTCACCGCCAACGTGTTCACCTGGTGGAAACGCAGGCCCTCGTTGGGGCCAAAACCTTGGCTCGTCTTCTGCTCACCGCCGTACGAACTCTACGTCGACGGGACGGAGCAAATGACGTCACTCATCGCCGAATTGGCCGCGGCTGCCCCAAAGGAGAGCATCTTGGTCGTGGAAGCGGACGAGCGATTCGATTTCACTCGGGTTTTCGACCACGCTGCCTGGGATATCCGCTCGTACCCTCCGGCGGTGGTGGGAATTTATTGGAAAGCTGAAAGCTGAAAACGAGTAGCTTTCTGCTTTCAGCTTTCTGCTTTCTGCTTTCAGCTTTTCTCCTACGCGTGCATCGGCAGCGGCAGAGCCCACTGCTCGAAGACCGAGATGACGTTCTGGAGGGGCACTTTGGGGCCCCATTCGCACTGGGCGATCAGGCCGCCGCTGCCGAAATCCAGGGCTCGGCGGACTTGAAGGACCGTTTCACGGACTTGTTCGGGCGAGCCGTGTGAAAGGGTCTCTTCCGTGTCGATATCCCCCCAGAACGTGACGCGGCCGCGGTAGCGCTTGGCCAGCCGCTCGATGTTCATTGTCTTGAGGGTAGCGTGGATTGCATCGACGCCGGTGCGGACGAGGTCGCCGAAAATACTGGAGATGTTCCCCCGCGTACGGAAGAAAACGAACTTGTCCCGGGTCTGAAGAATCCGGCAATACTCGCGGTAGAGCGGCCGGAAGACCTCCCGCCATATCTTCGGGTCGATCACCAACGAGTCTTCGGCGCCCCAGTCGTCGCGGATCATCACTCCATCGACATCGCTCGCGGCCCACATCTCCATTTCCCGGCAAGAAAAGTCGTGGAGCATCGCCAGCAGATTTCGGATCGGTTCGGAACTCGCTTCCAAACCGGCGACGGCGGCTTCGTCGCCGCACAGGAAACGGAGCCTGTCGAACGGCCGGGTTTCCGTCTCGGCCAGCACGAATCGGCTCGTGGCGGCACACTGTTGATTGACGGCTGCGAGCCGGGCTTGATATTTCTTGTCGCTTCTCAGCAATTCCTGTGGCGGGGCGTAGTCGGCGATGTTGGGCGGTGAAGCCAACGGGTGGCCCTGGATCTTCGGCTCGGCGCCCCGTTGGGCGACGTGCCAAGTACATCCCCAAGCGTCCGTATAGGAGCCCGCCCGTTCCGGGTTTCCTTTGGTAAGTCTTCCCGCCGGATACTTGAATTCGGCGCGGATGATGTCCCGGGGATATCGGATCTCCATCTCGGCCAGTTCGTCGGGACGGGTGAGTTCTACCTCCCGAGAGTACCACAAGTCGCGCGGAATGCGGTCGATCGGCTCGTGGTTCAATGTCCGGGTGACGAGATCTCGCGAAGTCGTCATGGTACTGGTTGGGCAACGGGTCGCATGTGTTGGGTCAAGGATCGCCGGCCAAATTGCGGCGGCCGTTCGACAGGGGAAATTGAGATTATACCGTGTCGCCGGATGCGTCAACGGGGAGCCTTCGGGAATTCGGAGCGTACCGTTTCCCTGCCCGTCGGCAACTTGACGCGGGACCCCCTTTTGGGTAGTTTGACGGGCTGAATGAAAAAGGAACGGGGCGTTTTTTCGCTTCAAAGTGACGGAAGGCCGGCAGATCTTGCGTGAAAAAGCGCCCCGCCCCCTTTTGGAACGGCGGATTTCCCCACAAAGGACCGTTTCCCAGCCGAGCACGCGGAGACCCCCATGTCTGTTTTCGGACTACCCCTGATCGACTGGCTTGTAATTGCCGGATATCTGGTTGGAATCACGATCATCGGCACCTGGGCCATCCGGCGGGTGAAAAGCGCGGCCAGCTTCTTCATCAGCGACCGGAAATTCGGCAAGGTGCTGATGATGTTCTTCAACTTCGGCACCGGCACCCACAGCGATCAGGCGGTCTCCGTTGCTGCCAAGACATACCACGTAGGGGCGTCGGGAATCTGGTACCAGCTTTTGTGGGCCTTCTCCACGCCGTTCTACTGGATCATCGCCCCGATGTTCCGCCGCATGAGGGCAATCACCACCTCCGACTATTTCGAGGCCCGTTTCGGCGCCAGCGTCGGTGTCCTCTACGCCGTGATGGCCATCATGAACCTGATCGTCAACATCGGGGTGATGCTCAAGGGTTCCAGCGCCATGATCGAGGCGGTCACCGGCGGGTCGATCAACGCTTTCTACGCCACCATGGCCATGACCGTGATGTTTGTCATCTACGGCGTGGCCGGAGGGCTCAGCGCCGCGGTCCTGACCGATTTCATTCAGGGTATCCTGACGATTATCCTTTCGTTCTTGATCCTTCCGTTTGCTTTTGTGACGATCAGCCGCCTGACGGGCATGGGACCGATGGAAGGGCTGAGGGCAACGATCGCCGACCCGGAGAAATTCAGTCTCGTCTCGGCCGAGGTCAGCCTGTTCTTTATTATCGTCATCTCGCTGAACGGTTTGATCGGCTACGGCTGCCAGCCGCACACCATGGGCCTCTGCGCGGCGGGCAAAACCGAAATGGAGGCCCGCGTGGGGATGACCTGCGGGATGTTTATCAAACGGTTCTGCACGGTTGCCTGGGTGTTGACCGGGCTGTGCGCGTTGGCCTACTACATGATTCTCGAAAAAGAAGTAACCGACGTCGACCATGTGTACGGCCTGATGGCCAAAGACCTGCTGCCGGCGATTGCACCCGGTCTGGTGGGGCTGTTTATCGCCTCAATGCTCGCCGGGGTGATGAGTTCCTGCGACGCGTTCATGGTGGCCGGCTCGGCCCTGTTTACCGAGAATGTCTACCGCAGAGTATTCGTCCGCAAAGCCAGCGATTCCCATTACATGGTCGTTGGCCGGGTGGTTTCGGTCCTGGTGGTGGCGGCGGCTATCCTCTTTGCCTTCAGACTTGAAAGCGTGGTGAAAGGTCTGGAGGTCTTCTGGAAGATTTCGGCCATGATGGGCCTGGCTTTCTGGGTTGGCCTGTTCTGGCGCCGCACGACCGTGGCCGCGGTCTGGGTGGGTACCCTGGTGACCTTCGGCGTGTTCCTGTTTACCGGGCAAATCGGCGTGCTGAAATACGAACTGTGGGACTTCAACGCCCGATACGCGGAACAACTGCCCGCGGTCTTGCAAAAGTATCCCGGCCTGGTTCCGGAGATTCCCGCAGACCTCGTGCAAAGACTCGACAAGCTTTCCGGGTTGCCCGATACATTGCGTGACGAAATCCAGAGACAACCCAACTTCACGTATGCCCTAAAGGCACAGCTTCAGCCGTACGTCGAGGACGAACTCGACAAGCTGGCCGTGTCGCAGGAAGCGAAGCAAGAGGATCTCGAGCGACTCGGGGGCCCCGACGCCGAATCTGCTGCTGCCCGGTCGCTGACCGACGAACTCGAGGAACAGGCAGCGGATATCAAACTTCTCGAGAAATTCGATAAGTTGAAGCTGCCTGAGTTGGCCCTCCCATGGCAGATTGTGTTCTATCTGACGCCCGGGTTGCTGACGATTGTGGTCGTCAGTCTGCTGACACCCCGGGTGGGCAAGGAGAAACTTGACCGGTTCTACGGGTGTCTGCGGACGCCGGTCGGCCCGGATGAGCCGGAGACCGAACCGTTTACGCTTCCCCCCGGGGTCGAACGGGCCCCGAGAAACGTCTGGTGCGATTTCGGTGAGTTGGAGATCCCGAAGATCAGCAAGATCGGGTTGATCGGCCTGCTGGCCACCTTCGCCGCCGTGGCCGTGTTCATCGCCGGTGTTTACTGGATCTTCAGCCTCGGGGCATAACCGCGGCCCAATAGCCACACTATGTCTCCAATAGCCGGCCCGCAACGCGGGGCGGAGACGTACCGCTTGCACGACCAAAACGGCGATTCCGTGCGAAAAATCGGTGTTTCTTACCGACCAGGACCGCTCGCCGGATCACAATCTATACTTCACTGGGGATCGATTCACCTTTTACGGGAGTCCCGGCAGTGCAACTCTTCACCAGGAACAAGAAAACCGGGGTCCAAAGCTTCATCCTCAACCTGCTGAACAACAGCCGGATGAAGACGGAATCGATGATCGACGGGCCGCGCCTGGAACGACGGGTACACCTGACGATTGTCGTACTGGTGATTCCCTTGGAAGACAAAAAGCCGCGGGTCGAAAAGACCTTTGCCACGGTCACCAAGGAGTTCTCCAGCACCGGCGTCGGCGTCGTGCTCAGTGAGCCGATCGGCCTTGACCAGGTGATCCTCGGCTTCCGCAACCAGGGCGAAATGACATTCATCCGCGCCGAAGCAAGACACCTCACCCCCATCGGCGGCGGGTTCTTCCAACTCGGACTGCAAATGATCGAAGTCGTTTTCCCGGGTAAGTACCCCGAGTTGCGGTCTGCGGTGCTGTAGCCGCCATAATCCTCTCGGCGGCCGAAGAATAACTTCCGCATTCTCCATCAGCAAAGGAGGGGGCACCCGCCCCCGGACGATCGACGAATCGGTCTCGTTCGGTGCGAGTGCTTTGACAGATTTTGAAATTGGGGTAGCCACGGTCGCCAGACCGTGGGAATCCCACGCTCTGGCGAGCGTGGCTACCCCAAAATTAAGACTTGACAGAGCACTCGTCCGTTTCTCAAGGAACTGCAAAGTGTGGGGCTGAATTCTGAAGGGCCGGGGGCGGGTGCCCCCTCCTTTATCATTTTTGCAGCAGTGCATCCGCGGGGCTTGTTGCGTCGATGCTGCCAGTGTAAGTTGAGGCGGAGTCGGTGTTTCCCGACAATTGGCCGAAACCCATTTTCGATCGGAGTCTGCCATGCCCCGCGCGCTGTTTACCGCCGTTGTTCTGTTGCTGCCGGCCGCTGCGCCTGCGGCCGAAGATCTGAGTGTCTTGCCCGGCAAGAAAATGATGCACGCCTATTTGATGGACGCGGTACACAAGGCCCTCGATCGCCGCGAGGCCGAATATGAGAAGCGGAAAACGCCCGATCAGCTCGCCGAGTACCAGCGGGGGATGAAGGAGTTCTTCGCAGACCAACTCGACTTTCCCGAGCGGACGCCGCTCGAGCCGCAGATCGTTGCCAGGGAAAAACGCGACGGATACCGCGTCGAGAAAATCATCTTCGAGAGCCAGCCGAAACATTTTGTCACGGCGCTGCTCTACCTGCCCGACGCCGAGGGGCCCTATCCCGGCGTGCTGGTCCCCTGCGGACACAGCGCCAACGGCAAGGCCTACGACGCCTATCAGCGGGTCAGCATTCTGCTCGCGAAAAACGGCATGGCCGCGCTCTGCTACGACCCGATCGACCAGGGCGAGCGGTTCCAGCTTCTCGACTCCGGCGGCAAGCCCCGCGAGGGCGGTACCATGGCACACTGTCTGGTCGGCGTGGGGAGCATCGCCCTGGGCCGCAACACCGCTACCTATCGCATCTGGGACGGGATGCGGGCGATCGACTACCTCCAGAGCCGCAAGGAAATCGACCCCAAGCGGATCGGCTGCACCGGCAACTCCGGCGGCGGAACGCTCACGAGCTACCTGATGGCGCTCGACGAGCGGATCGTCTGCGCCGCCCCGAGCTGCTACCTGACGAGCTTCCGCCGCTTGATGGACACGATCGGCCCCCAAGACGCCGAGCAGAACATCCACGCCCAGATCGCCCGCGGGATGGGCCACGCCGACTACGTAATGATGCGGGGGCCGAAGCCGACGCTGATCTGCGCCGCCACCCGCGATTTCTTCGACATCGACGGCACCTGGCACGCCTTCCGCGAGGCGAAACGGTTCTACACGCGGCTCGGGTTCGCCGAAAGGGTCGATCTGATCGAAGTCGACGCGAAGCACGGGTTCTCGAAGCCGCTCCGCACCGCGGCGGTCCGGTGGATGCGGCGGTGGTTGTTGAACAAGGACGACGCGATCACCGAGCCCGATTTGAAAGTGGGCAGCGACAAGGACGTCCAGTGTACGCCCCGCGGCCAGGTCATGCTGCTCGACGGGGCACGCAGCGTGTACGACTTGAACGTCGAACTCGACGAGAAGCTGGCCGCTGCCCGAAAGGAGTTCTGGCAAGGGACCGACCGCACGAAGGCCCTGGACGAAGTCCGGCGGATTACCGGGATTCGCAAACTCGAAGAGCTGCCGAAGCCGAAACTCGAGAAGAAGGGAACTCTCAAACGCGAGGGTTATCGCATCGACAAACTGGTGCTGCGCCCCGAGCCGGGGATTTGGCTGCCCGTGCTGGCCTTCGTTCCGGAAAAACCGGGCGGCGACGCGTATCTCTACCTGCACGAATCGGGCAAGGCGGCCGACGCGGCGCCCGGCGGGCCGATCGAAAAACTCGTCGGCAAGCGCAACATCGTCTTCGCCGTCGATCTCCGCGGCATCGGCGAGACGCAAGGCGGCGGCAGCAGCAAGTATGCCCGCTACCTCGGACCCGAATGGACCGATACGACCTTGGCCTACATGCTCCGTCGCCCGTATCTGACGATGCGTGCGGAGGACGTGTTGGTATCTGCCCGGGCAGCGGCCGGATACGAAGCGGGCGGGAAGCCGAACCGGCTCCACCTGATGAGCACCGGCCGCGTCGGCCCGGCGGCCTTGCACGCGGCGGCGCTCGAGCCGGAGTTGTTCGACTCGATCACGCTGAAGAAATGTGTTATGTCTTGGGCGAATGTCGTCCGCCACCCGATGGCGAAGAACCAGTACATCAACGTCGTCCACGGGGCCCTGAAGACCTACGACCTGCCCGATCTCCTGAAAACGCTACCCAAGGAGAAGGTGCAGTGGATCGATCCGCTGGACGCCTTGGAGAAACCGTCCGCAGAGGGCCGCTGACGACCGAAACGACTTGCGGCTTTGCAGTGCAAGCGAGCGCCTGCCCTGCAAAACCCCAACACGCTACTCTTCGACGCCCAAGTCCGGCGCCGCCACGCCGAGCGTTTCCAGATCGTAGCCGCGGCCGAGGTGGCTCAGGTCGCGCCAGAAGGCGACGACGGCCGGCTTCGTCGTGGCGTCGAGGATGACCTCGATCCGCACGGCCGGGCCGCCCCGGTCGAAATAGCCGATCGTCTGGGCGCGGAAGACGTTCCCGCCGCCGGTCACAAACGGCATCAGGGCCTTCATCTGCTCGAGCGTCACGTGGCCCTCCGACAGCAGCCACGTCTCGTGGCGGCGGTGCGGTTCGGCCTCGATCGGATTCAGCACCCGCTCCGACATGATGGTATCGACGATCTCCTCGTCCATGCCGGGGATCCCCTCCAACAGCACGCGGGGCGCCTGGTTGATGTTGATCCGGCCGGGGATCAGCGGCGAAGGATTGGCGGTGACCTGGTCCATCAAGACGGGCAAGTAGGCGTTCATCATTCCGGGCATGTGGGGTACGTAGGGGAAGATCTCTGTGAGAACCGTCGCTTCCTTGTCGCCTTTATAGGTGACCCTGACCTTCGTTCCGACCAGGTCGAGCACAGTCGAGAGTTGCACGGAGCCTTTCTTTTTGAGATCGAGCTGTCCGGCGCCCGGGGTTTCCCCCCGCCTGCTTCCCGTATACGGCCCGTTCTGGCGATAGGCGACGATGAACGTGGCCCATTCGGTGCCGACGGTTTCGGCCAGTTCGTTGTAGAGGTTTTCCATGTCGTCCTGGTTCAGGTCGATTTTCAGGTCGCCGTCGGGCGTCGTGTTCAGCTCCATGCTGTGGAGCGTCAGGTAGGCGGCCCAGCCGCGATTCATCACGCCGTCGGTGTTGTCGGCGTCGCCGATGCTCTCGTTGACCGGTTCGCCGCCGTCGATCCAGCCGTTGCGGTTGGCGTCGGTGCCGAAGAGCAACCAGGGCGTGACCCCACGGACCAGCAACAGCTCCTCGACCGTTTCCAGGGGGCCGTTTTTCGGGGCGTAAGCGGGCACGAGCGACGAGTAATGATCGGCTTCCGCGCCGAACTCGCGGGTTTCGTTGTCCTCGTCGATCCAATCGAGGATGGCGTCGGCGATTTCCTCGGTCATACCGGGCAGTCCCATCAGGAGCTGCCGCCCGCCGTTTTCCTCCGCTTCGTCCGCCAGCATGAGCGTGTTCAGGTTCAGCCGATTCGATTCATCTTCCAGTCCGGCACGGATGCCTTCGTAGACCCCGTCTTTGTTCAAGTCCGGTGCAACGATTGTGAACCGCCCGGGGTCCTCCTCGCCGGTCACGAGCACTCCCCGGAACCGTTCGGGATTGTCGTACCATCCACCGGCTTCGTTCTGCGTTTCGCGGTCCAGGACGACGAACAGCCGCGCCATCTCCGTGCCCGAGTCGGCCAGCGCCCGGGCCTGGGCCTGGCGCGCCGAGAGCATCGCCGCCTTCCGTTCGATCAGCATCAGTTCGGAGAACGTCAGCCCGGCCAAGCTAAGCAGTGCGATAACGACGAGCACCAGAATAAGGACGATGCCGCGGCGGCGGTGCAACGCAGAGCATTTCGTTCTCGTTCCCATGCTCTGCATGGGAACGACGGCGAAGACCCAAACCCTGACCCCTGAACGCTGCCTACGTGTGCTCATTCCGCCACCTCCTCCCCATCAGTCGTTGGCCAGGCGGCCGGCAGGTGGACGATCAACCGGTAGATCAGCAGATCGTTCTCCGCGGCGAGTTGGGCCAATGAGGCCCCTGCGGAACCGTTGTCGGCGGCCCGGCCGGATGAACGGATCGCAATGGCGATCTCGACGGCCATGGGCAGCCCCGCTCGCTCGGCGGTATCCCAGACGTCCACCCATTCGGCGCCGTCGTAGTATCGGAACTCGATGGCAACGACCTCCGGCGCGATGGGCTGCGACGCCAGTTCCAAGTCGCCGAGTTGACCTTGCTCGGCGGCCCAGGCCGTGGTGGCGCGATCCAGCTCGCGGCGCATCAAGCCGTCGTCGATGTAGTACGCAACCGTTTTCACGTCACTGAGGCGATCGGCCCATTCCGCATCGTACTGATCGAGCCGCGGCAGACGGCTCGTGTCCACCAGCAATTCCGTGCTGTTGCCGTACAGGCCGGGGATCGACGGCGGCACGGCCGAATCGGCCAGATCCTCCGCCTGATCGGCGACGTCGGCGATCTGGTCGGCCGCGACGCTTCCGATGTCGTAGCCCGCGTCGGCCGCCTGCTGAAGCAGGTCCTCTTCGTCCGGCAACTCGGGCACCATCTCCTCGGCCGCCATCGGGTTGTAGGGGACCGCACCGCGGAGATCGTTCGCGATCTGGCCCAACAGGGCCCGGGCGAGCTGGGCCTCTTCCACCCGGGTGCGACCCGAATTGAGGAGTCGCAGGTGAACGTGAATGGCCGTTCCGACGGCGGCGATCAACAACACGGATAGCGCCAGGGCAAGGATGACTTCGAGCAACGTGAAAGCCGGCCACCCCGATGGGCTTTTCAGACAAAGCCGGGTCCTATTCACTGGTACCCCCCTCCTCTTCACTCGGTGAATCGGACTCCTCGAGTTCCGGCACCTCCGACGCTTCGATGCCGGGGTCGACAATCCAACGGATCAGCGAGAACTCGACCGGCCGGCGCTCCGGCGGCAAATCCTGGGTGACGGTCACGCGAACAGCCATCAGTCCTTGCTCGTCGATCTTCACCAGATCGATCGAATAGAGCCAGCCGGAGACGGCATGGTTGCCGTCGGGATCGAATCTTGCCCCATGGACGGGTTCGGGCGGCGTGATCCCGGCGGTAATTCCGGCCATGAGGCTTTCGCAGAGGAGCTGGGCTTCGGTCAGGTCGCGGGCGATTCGGGCGTTTTGCAGCCCCAGCCGACCCAACTCGCCGAGCACGGCGACCGCCGCGGCCAGGATCGCCACGGCAAGAATCACTTCCAGGAGTGAAAACCCATTGCGCTTCATCACGGCTATTCCTCATCCGCCCTGCCGATTTCGCTCACGGTGACCACGCCGGTCAACCCGCGCAAGGCCAGGTCGATTGTCCGCCCGTGCTTGTTTTGCAGACGCAACACGGCGGTCGACGTGGTGCCGTCGGGATAGAAGAAGATCGGGTCGGACCAATGGGTCTGCCAGGCGATCGAGGGATCGGCGCCGGCGTCGACCACGGCGGCGCGGCTCTCGGGCGCGGTTTCGCCGGCGGCGAACGTGATGCCCTCCGGCAACGCCGGCTGCTTCACCGAAACGCCCAGCGCGTCCGCCGAATCGACGTCGCTGTCGACGGCTTCCGGCCCGAACACGTCGGCCTGGGCCTGAATCGAAAACTCGTTGCCGTCGAGCGTATATCGAAAGACGTGGACGCGGCCGGAGTCCATGGCATCGACCCGGGCGCCGCACCACTGCGCCCTGATATAGTCGGCCGACTGCCGCAACCGCTGATTTGCGAACGGCTTTCGCAGTGCGGGAAGGGCCAATGACATGATCACCACCAGCAGGGAGATGGTCAACAGCAATTCCAGCAGCGTAAAGGCCCTGCTCCCCGCTCCCCTCTTCCTTCTACCAATTCCCGATATCATCTTCGGTCCTGTCTTGTTTGTCGGGTCCCCACGACCAAAGGTCGTACCTGTCGGGGTTGTTCTGGCCGGGACACATATACTGATACGGGTTGTTCCAGGGGTCGAGCGGAACGTCTTCGTCCGAATACGGTCCCGCCCAATCGTCGGGATTCACCAGACCGGCCGGCTGGTTCCGCAGGGCTTCCAGACCTTGCTCGGTCGTGGGGAATTCGGACATGTCGAGGTGGTAGCACTCCAACTGCGACTTGAAGAGCCTGACCTGCAACTCGGCTGCCTTGAGATAGGCGCGTCGCTGCATTGATACGATACTTGTGGTCGCCAGCGAGACAATGATGACGAGGATCGTCAGGACCAGCAGGACTTCGACCAGCGTAAAACCGCGTCGCCGGGGCCGGGAAGAATTCATGGGAGGGGCTCCTCGTTTTTTTCGTTTGAGATGCAAGTCTGTATTATATCATGCAAGGGGGTCATGTTGCCACCCCCGTACGATGGCCTTCCGAGGCCGTCGCCGTAACGTCCAATCTCTCGACGGCTTCGGAGAGCCGTCGTACGAAGTGGAGAACACTATTCGCCACCTACGATCTTCCTCAAAACGCCGACATCAACCTGAACACCGGCAGCAGCAACGCGAGAACGACTACGAGCACGACACCGGCGAGAATCACCAACAACGCCGGTTCCAGGAGCCGCACCGCCAGATCGAGCCGCCGCCAGGTCTGCCGCTCCAACGAATCGGCAATATTGGGCAAAACTTCTTCGAGGTTGTTCGACTGCTCGCCGACAGCGATCATTTCGACGACGGTCGGCGGAAACCGGCCGCTGGCAGCCAGCGGCTCGGCCAGGGTCTGTCCGGCCGTGATGTTCTCGGTTGCATCGGCGACCGCGGCGCCGAGCACGCGGTTTCCGGTGGCCTCTCGCGCGATTTCCAGGCTGCGGAGAATCGGCACGCCGTTGCGGAGCAAGGTTCCCAGCACGCGGCAGAATCTCGCGACCGCAAGGTTCAAGAATATCTTTCCCGCCAACGGCAGGCGTATCTTGATGCGGTCGAACCAGAGCCGGCCGGAGTCGGTGCGGAGCCGCCAGGCGAGCGACCATCCGCCCAACACGACGACGGCGAGAATCAGCAGCCCCAACCATCCGCCCAGTTGACGGCTGGTCCAAAGCAGCCACTCGGTCAACGCCGGCAGTTCACCCCGATCGCGGAGCCGGGCGAACAGCTCGTCGAACTTGGGGACGAAGAAGACGATCAGCACGGTGACGACGACGGTTCCGACGACCGCCAACACGGCCGGATAGGCGACCGCCCCGAGCGTCCGCTTGCGGAGATCGTCCTGGGTTTCGGTGAACGCGGCGACGCGTGCCAGGGCTTCTTCGAGAAACGCGCCCTCGCCGCCGGCGCGGACCATGCTGACGGCCATGTCGCCGAAAACGCGTCGAAACCGACTCATGGCTTCGGCCAGCGTGGCCCCGTCCTTTACGTGTCGATGGACCTGGTGGAGGGTATGTTTCAGCGCCGCGTGGGACGTTTGGTTTTGCAGCACCTCCAACGCCCGAAGAAGCGGCACGCCGCTTCGCAGCAGATCGGATAGTTGCCCGTAGGCGACCGCCAGCAACTGGCCCGGCACGCGGCGGACCCGGGCATCTTCGACCACTTTGGAAGTGGTGTCGACCTCGATGGGAAACAGCGCCTTGGCGGAGAGGGTCGCCAGGGCCTCGCGCCGATTCTCGGCCGCGATGGAGCCGGAGACCTTTTCGCCGGCGTTGTCTCGGGCAGTGTAGGTGAACTCGGGCATGGCACGACTCTGGTTTGGCGCGACCACCGGTCGCGGCTTTATAAGGATCCCCCTACTCGCCACTCCCTACCTCCCACCACTCATCGCTTATCGCCCACTACTCGCTACTGCCGGACGTTGCCTTTGGTCACTCGGACGACTTCATCGACAGCGGTTCGCCCGTCGAGCACTTTTCGCCAGCCGTCGCTTCTGAGCGTGATCATGCCTTCCTCGATCGACGCTCGGTGGATCGCCCAGGTGTTGGCCCGATCATGGGCGAGTTGGCGGATTTTCTTCGTGGTCGGCAACAGTTCGAACAAGCCAACGCGGCCAAGATACCCGACCTGCCGGCACTCGCGGCAACCGACCGCTCGGTAAAGCATCGTATCCCCGGAGAGCCTTTCCCGGGGGAAATCGTCGGGCAACTCATCCGCGTTCGGCGGATATGGTTTTTTACAGTGGGGACACAAGGTGCGGACCAGCCGCTGGGCCATTACCGCCTCGACCGTGCTGGAAACCAAAAACGGCTCCACGCCCATGTCCATCAGCCGCGTGTAAGCGCCTGCCGCGTCGTTGGTGTGCAGCGTGCTGAACACCAGGTGGCCGGTCAGCGACGCCTGGATCGCGTTTTCGGCCGTCTCCAAATCGCGGATCTCGCCGACCAGGACGATGTCGGGATCGTGACGCAAAATGCTCCGCAAGGTGTTGGCAAACGTCAGTCCGATCTTCGGGTGGACCTGAATCTGGTTGATGCCTTCAAGCTGATACTCGACCGGATCTTCGGTCGTAATGATCTTCGTTTCGGTGCTGCGGATTTCCAGCAGCGCGCTGTAGAGCGTAGTCGTCTTGCCGCAACCGGTTGGGCCTGTCACCAGGATGATCCCGTGCGGCAATCGGATGAGTTCCTGAAACATCGCATACAGATCGCTTTCCATGCCAAGCTTCTGCATCGCGAATTCCATACCGCCCTTGTCCAGCAACCGCAGGACGATCCCTTCGCCGTGGACCATCGGCATGACCGAAACGCGGACGTCGACTTCCCGGCCGGCAACCCGCAGTTGGATGCGGCCGTCCTGCGGCAGACGCCGCTCGGCAATGTTCAACCGGGCCATGATCTTCAGGCGGCTGATGATCGCCGCTTGAAACCGGGTAATCTCCGGTGGAACCGGCTGCGGGTGCAACACCCCGTCGATCCGGTAACGAATTCGCAGGCCCGACTGCTGCAATTCGATGTGGACGTCGCTTGCACGCGTTTCGATCGCCTCCAAGAGGATCTCGTTGACCAGACGCACCACCGACGGCTCCTGGGCCAGCTCGGAAAGTTCGGATCCGTCGGCTTCAAGCTCCTCGAGCAACTCGATCCGGGTGTCGTCGGTTTGGGCCAACAACCCCTCGATGGTCTCGCTGCCGACACCCAGATGGGTCTTGATCAGCTTGGCAATTTCAGCGCCGCTGGCCAGCACCGGCCGGACGGTCAGGTTCAAGGCGACGCTCAATTCATCGAGCGGATAAAGGTTAAAAGGATCGCTCGTGGCGACCGTCAGCGTGCCGTTGTGCTGGCCGATGGGAAAGAGAGTCTCGCGATGGATGAATCTCGGGGGAAAACCGTCGAGCAACGACAGGTCGATCTCGGTCTCGGCCAGTTCGACGAATTCAATGCCGACCTCTTCGCCCAACGCGCTGAGTGCGGCCTCTTCCGTGATGAATCCCAGGCTGACAGCGGCCTGGTCGAGCCGCGTGCCGTCGGTCTGGGCATCACGCGACAGCTCCAACTGCCGTTGGTCGAGAAGCCCTTTTCTCAGGAGGATTTCACCGGCTTCCATCATCCAATTTAGCTCGGGAATAATATTGAAGGGGCACAACCGGCCGTTTGCAGGGCACACCCCGATTGGCTGCCGCAATGGCAACCGGGCACGAACTGCTACTATCAGCATACTATTTCCACCCCGCGCTGTCCAGGGGCGGAAATCGCGCCGTTGGCGAGATCAATCTGCGATGTTACTGGAATTATGTCCAGAACCACGCGACGGCTGCACGTGCAGGTCGCGAACCGGCCTGTCTCGGCGCCACCGCGGTCGGGGGCTATTGACGTTGCCCGCCCTCTCCACCGGGTCGCCGTCCACCCTCGCCGCCGGGTCGCCGTCCGCGGCCTCGCCGCATCTGCGACCAGTCGAACTCGAACTTCTTGCCGATCATCTTCTCCAGCTTGGCGCGCTGTTCACCGGTCAACACGGCCAGGGCCTTTTCCTCGGCCTCCTTGCGGAGCTTGGTGATCTCTTCGCGGATTTCCTTGATTTTCGCTTCCCGCGCTTCCGACTCCAGGTCGCGGAGCCCGCGGAACTTCTCGCCGAACCCCCTCATTTTCTCCTGGAGTTCGTCGCGGATTTTGCGGAGTTTTTCCTTTTGCTCCTCGGTGATTTTCAATTCCTCGGCGACCTTGGGATTGCTGGTAACGCTCCCCCCCTGTACCTGGAGTTGGATTTGCTTGAGGCGATCCATCTGGTGGGGCAGCAAGATGCCCTCGACCTTCTTTATGATCTCTTCGGTCCTGGTCTCCCATTCCTTGCGCATTTTGTCGATTTCGGCGCGGCGTTCCTCCTCCGACATCTTTTCCCATTTTGCGCGGCGTTCCTGCCATTGTGCCCGGCGCTCTTCAGGTGACAGATCGCCCGAGCCGCGGAATCGTTCTTGCATCTCCTTGCGGACTTCCTCGCCGAGTTTTTGAAGTTTCTCCTTTTGCTCATCGACGATTTCGAGCTCTTTTTGGACCTGCTCGCTTGCCAAAAGCATCAGCGAAGCGCCTCTGCCCGACATCATCCCCATGCCACGGCCGCGACGAGATTGACCGCCCCGCCCCTCCCCGGGCGATTGGGCTTCTAACAAGGATGCAACACAGATCACACCCACGACAACACACATTACGGACAATAATCGACTCACTTTTGGCTCCTTTCACTCTTAAAACAAGAAATGGGTTAAGCGGAATCGACGAATTCACTGCTATCTATAACGGACCGGGTTCACACTTATTGCAGTATCACGCCAATGCTAACCGACCCCACTACTACTTCTAACCCCGGGAGGGTGTCCCGGTTACACACCCCCTGAGAGTATGGGCCTTGGCTCACGTCCCATTTTGGACTAAAATAGATAGATTGTCTACCACCCCCGGAAGAGCCGTGAACCACCATCTTAGAATCTCGACCGCCGTTGCCGTCTCGGTGGGAATTCTCGCCGGGATAGGGGCCGCCACCGTACGGGGGCAAACAGCCGCCTCCCGCGGGCCCGCAAAAACCCAGCCGCCTGCAAGCACCGGGCGGCTTTCTGAGGAGCAAATCCAGCAGTACGTCAACAAGTACGAGTATTACTTACGGCAACTCGATACCAACCACAACGGCTTTCTCGAACAGCCGGAACTCGAGGGCCGCGGGGGCGTCTTGGCGGCAAGAATGGCTCAGAAGGCGGGGGTCGAACTCGCGCTCCCCATGCCCATCCACCGAATCCGCGAGGGTTTGCTTCGCCGTCTGCGATCGCCCGGCACGGGGGCATCCCCCTCGACCGCCGCCGGCGGAACACCGAGCGGTCCGCCGGCCTCGGCCCCCGCGCCCGGCGATTCGGCCGGCGAATCGCCCGGGGCGAAGGTACCCGGCTTCGGCGTCGAGCGCGATGAGACGTCCGTGCCCGGGTTCGGCGGGGCAACCGGGTCCGACGGCAGTTCGCCACCTTCAAAGTCGTCTTCCTCACGTTCCCGTTCTTCGGGTTCTTCTTCCTCCTCTTCCTCGGGCGAGCGGGTCGACTACCGGATCCGCCGCTACGCCCAGAGCCTGCTGAAGCAGTACGACAAGAACGGCAACGGCAAGCTCGAGAAAGAAGAGTGGTCCCGAATGCGCGGCGATCCGAAGGAGGCCGACCGCAACAAGGACGGCATCGTTACGCTCGACGAGTTGACACGCCGCCTGGCCGACTACAGCCGCAGCCGGCAGAAGGGCTCCGGTTCATCCCATTCAAGCGACTCGTCATCACGGGATTCTTCATCCTCGGACTCTCGGCGTTCCCACTATCACCGCTCTCGATCTTCGGACGAAGAGAAGTCCAAGGGGTATCGGTTCCTGACGCCCACCGAGCGATTGCCCGAGGGGCTGCCCAGTTGGTTCACCCAGCGCGACGCGGACGGCGACGGGCAAGTGAGCATGGCCGAGTATTCGCAAAGCTGGACGAAGAGCAAGGCGGCGGAGTTCACGAAACTGGACCCTAACGGCGACGGCGTCATCACGCCGGCCGAATGCCTGCGCGGAGAAGATAGCAAGTAGCCCGCAGATCCCGAACCCTGGCACGCAATGCCAGGGCTTTTGCTCTCGACCCTCGACTCGTGTAGTCCATTCCCGCTATCGCCACATCGACTCGGCAAGCCCGACGGCGATCGGGACGAAGATGATCAGCGGCGCCCAGGCCGCCAGGGCGGGATCGAGCAACGATTTCGCCCCCATGCTCTGACAGGCGATTTCGACCAGGAAGAACACCGTCGTCACGCCGAAACATATTCCAATGGCAATAAACACGTTCCGGTTCTCCCGCGACACGACCAGCGGAAGACCCAAAAACAGCAGCGTGATGTCCAACAGCGGCTTCACGAAGCGGTAATGGATCTTCGTGCGGATATCGGCCCCGTAGTCGAGGCTTCGGTTATGGAGGCCGGCGATCATCTGCGCGGTGGACGAGAACTCCTTGAACGCCCGGCCCCCGGTAAGCTGGTCGAAGGTTAACTCGCTCTTGACAAAGCACTCATTCGGCTTGAGCCAGTCGGGGGCGTCGTGCGGGGTGATCACGACGGTCTCGCCTTTCGAGGTCAGGGAGGGCAGCTTGGCGAGCCCTTTCGGTTCCGTCATTCCCCTAAGCAGGTATCCACCCGGCCGGCCGGCCTGTGGCGGCTTGTAGAATGCATCGGCGGCGGCCAGCTCTTCCCCATAGTCGCTCAGCTCCGGCGGCAGGAGAAAACGGGGCTGTTTGATCCGCTTTTCGTTGTGGTAGGTCCACTTGCCGCCGATGAGGATATCGGTCAGGTTGTCGTAACGCGGCTGCAATTCCTGCCCCTTGTCGCCGATCAAGTCTTGCGGGCGCTTGGTCAGCTCCTCCCGGAAGCGGGGAATGACGAGTTCGCGGTTGGCCGCGGACAAGGCTGTGATTGCCATTGCCGTGGCAATCAGGGGCATAACGATGCGAATCCGCGAGATTCCCGCCGATTGTAGCGCCGTCATTTCGTTGTGGCGTTGCATCCAGGAGATGGTGAACATGGCCGAGATTAGCGTAATCAGGCCGGCCGTGCGGTCGAAGAACGCAATCGTTTGAAAGGCGTAGAAAGATCCCAGCAGCAACCACACGCCGCCGGTTTCCTTCCCGCAGCGAATGAATTCATCGAGATTCGCGAACGCATCGAAAACGATGAAAAGCCCGGTCAGGCTCACGAAACAGATCAAAAACGTCCTGAGAAACTGGCGGAGCAGATAGCGGTCGATGATTCTCATGACAGCACCCCGCGGATTGCCCTGGCCAGCGCTTCGATCCCCCGGTAAATACTCTCGCACGACTGGATGCCGAAGCTGAGCCGGATCATGTTCGTGCTCGGCCGGGGTGTCTCGGGGTAGCAATACTCGCCGGGGACGTAGAGCACCCCCTCGTCGACCGCCCGGCCGAACAAGGAACCTGAGAGTCCGGTGTCGATCGTCTCGGGCAAACGGAGCCAGACGTACAGCCCGCCCGTCGGACGCACCCATTGGACCCCGTCGATCGGCGCGAGAAGCTCGTCGGCCGCACCCAGCGTGGCGTCCAGCTTCGTGCGATAGCTGTCTCGGAGCCGTTCCACGTGCGGGTCGAAAAGCCCCATCTCGAGGACGGTTGCCATCAACGTCTGGTTCATGTGGGGTGAGCCGAAGTCGATGTTGCCCTTCATGGCCAGGACCGGCTTGACCAAGCGCGGCGGCAATACCCCCCAGCCGACGCGGATCCCCGGGGAAAACGATTTGGAGAACGTGCCGGCATGGATCACGGTTTCGCCCTCGGGATCGAACGATCGAAGGCTCGCCGTGTCGTCGCCGTAGTAGCGAAGCTCGCGGTAGGCGGCGTCCTCGATCAGATAGATCTTGTTCTCGCGAGACCAACGCTTCGCAAGTTCGATCATCGCCGCGCGGCGCCCGGCCGGAACCGACACGCCGCTCGGGTTGTCGTAGTAGGTGGTCGCGTAGATTGCCTTGACCCGCCCTAGCTCGCCGTCGCGTTCCAGGCGAGCCAGGGTCTTCTCGATTGCCTCGGGAATCAGACCGTGGTTGTCGATCTCGACCCCGACGGTTCGGACGCCTAGGTTCGTCAGCGTCCCCTGGTACACAAAGTAGCTCGGTGCGCCGCAAATGACGATGTCGCCCGGATCGAGCAGCGTATCGCTCACGAGGTAAAGCAACTGATTGCTGCCCGCCGTGACGACCACCTGCTCGACCGAGACGTTCAATTCGGATTCGGTCTTCTCGTCTGCTTGCAGCATGCGGTCGAGAACGGCCTCGCGCAACGGGAGGTGGCCGATCGTGGTGCCGTATTGCAGGGCTGCGCGGGCACGGGCAGGGTCGGACCAGATGGCCTCGAAGGCCCGGCGCGTCGGTTCGACGGGGAGGGTCTCGGGATCGACAAAGCCAGCGGCCAGAGAAACCAGTTCCGGTTGAGCCAGGGTCCGGGCCATCAGCACGTTGGCAATCGGCTCGCCTCCCGCCCAGCCCGCTCGCCGGCTCAATCCGTCCTTATGGGGCCTGGTCATCAATCCGTGGGGCAACAAGCTATGGGTCAACATGGGTGCAAAACGTTGGAAGGGGGGAGCATAGGGGAAATGGGGACTCCAAGTCAAGGTGTTTGCCGGGGTGCGGAGGAATTCCGAACGCCGAACGAATTGTGTATGATAGATGGATTATGTTGAAATTGTTTGCCTTGAAAGACGACCAGTCGGCACGTTGGGTTCACCGGGTTCACCAACTTCGGCAGAATGCCCGCCGAATGGCCGCAGTCGGCACCAACCTGCTGTTCCCCCCACGATGTGTCAACTGCGGCGCCGATTTGCCCGACAACCGAGACCGTCTGCACCTGTGCAGCGACTGTCGAGAGTCGCTGGGGCCGAGACAGTGGGTGGGGTGTCCGGTTTGCGGAGCGGCCGGACAACTGGCCCAGAAGTGCCTGCTTTGTGGGAGATTCCCCCTAAAGATTGATATGACAGTACCTCTTGGGAGCTACTATCAGGACCTGCGCGAGACTGTCCTACGGATGAAACGCCCGTCACACGACCCCCTTTCAGTGGCGATGGGGCATCTGTTGGCCCTGCGCCGGCGGCGGAAATTGGCCGAATTCCACGCGGACCTGATCGTGCCCATCCCGATGTTCTGGGCTCGGCGGCTTCAACGCGGCACAAACAGCCCGGAAACGGTTGCCCGACGCCTCGGCCGCGTCTTGCGAATCCCCGTTCGGAATCGGCTGCTCGTGCGAACCCGTAACACCTTGGAGCAAAAGGACTTAACGCCCAAAGAACGGTTCCGGAATGTCCGCGGGGCCTTTGCCGTCCGGGGCGGGCGCCGACTGGAAAACGCCAGAATAATCGTGGTCGACGACGTTTTGACAACCGGCGCAACCTGTAGCGAAGTCGCCAAGACGCTCAAGCGAGCGGGGGCATCAGAGGTGCTTGCAGCGGTCATTGCCCGAGCACAGGGCACAAATACAACGTAGAATACAGGGAGCCGAGGTTGTTTCCCTGCCCCTTGTCCCGGGGCGAGCAACGGACACAATACAAGTATGGCAACCGACTCCGACAACAAGAAGGACGACCCTGCCGGATGGCAGCCGTTTCGCAAAGCGGTCTTCCGGGGGCTAGGAATACTGCTCCCGCCGCTGTTGACGATCCTCATCTTCGCCTGGGTCATCGCGATGACACACCGTTACGTGCTCGACCCGGTCACGCGGGCTGCGCGTGGGACCTTGGTCCGGGTTATCCGCGATACGCGGCAAGACCTCCGGACCGATACAGGCGACGCAACGGCCACGGTCGATGGACGAGTCTATCGTCGCATCCAGGATGACACGTTCATCCCCAAGGACATCTACGATACGGTCAGGAGCAACCCCGGCGACCCGCCACCGGTCACGGCCAGGGGTTATTACGAGCGATACGTTAACTTAACGTATCTCCGTCCCTGGCTCTCCATACCTTTCTTCTTGCTGATTTTTGTTTTCTTGTTATACCTGTTGGGGCGGTTCATGGCGGCCGGCATCGGCCGATTCTCCTTGAACCTGTTCGAGCGGGTCCTTCTTCGCCTGCCGTTGATTCGTACCGTCTACTCCTCGGTCAAGCAGGTTAGCGATTTTCTCTTCACGGATCGGGAAATCGAATACTCGCGCGTGGTGGCGGTCGAATACCCGCGCAAGGGAATCTGGTCGCTTGGCATGGTCACCGGCGAAAGCCTCCTGGACATCCGCTCCGCCGCCAATGAAGCGGTTCTCTCCGTGCTGATCCCGACGTCTCCCATGCCGGTCACCGGCTACACCGTTACGGTCCTGAAGAGCGAGACGATCGATCTGAACGTCACGATCGATCAGGCATTCCAGTTCGTCGTCAGTTGCGGCGTGCTGGTTCCCCCGCAGCAGTTGCAGGAGTTGCTGGAGAGAAAGCTGTTGGAGGACCGGAAAGCATCGGGCGACGGATCGGAGAAACCGGCCGAGACCGCGGGCGAACCAGAACCCCTGGAAGATTCCGAACCGGCGGAAAGCAAGAAATAGCGGGCTGCTTGCGGTCTGCTTGCGAACGAAAAGAGTCTCAACGCACCACGCCACCCCCGCATCACCCCCATGTTCTTGGCACGAATCCGACTGGGTACGCGAGCCAGTACACTGGCCCGATGGCAGGCCGAATGGGTGGCCGCACGGCTGCGGAAACATCACATCGAAGTCGAACTCGTGCCCATCACCACGACCGGCGACCGGCAGCAAGAGCCCGTCAAGAGGATCGCCGCCCAAGGGCTTTTCACCAAGGAGATCCAACGGGCACTACTCGACGGGCGCATGGATCTGGCCGTCCACAGCTTGAAGGACCTTCCGACGGAAGAAGTCGCGGGGCTGTGTCTGGCGTCCGTTCCCGAACGGGCGCCCGTCGGCGACGTGCTGGTGGCGCCGGACTGCGAATCGCTCGACGAATTACCTCAGGGCGCCGTCGTCGGAACGGGCAGTCTGCGGCGCCGGGCACAACTCCTGCACGCACGCCCCGACCTGCGGGTGAAGGACATCCGCGGGAACGTCGACACGCGGCTCGGGAAGGTCCGAAGCGGCCGGTTCGACGCAATCATTCTGGCCGAAGCCGGATTGCAGCGTTTGGGCCTCGAAGACCAAATCACCCAGCGGCTCCCGCTAAAGGTCCTCCTGCCGGCGGTCGGACAAGGGGCGTTGGGACTGGAAACACGCTCTGACGATCAGGCAACACTACAAACCGTTGCCCTGCTGGATCATCCCGCCTCGCACCAGTCGGTGCTGGCGGAGCGGACGATGCTCGCAGCCCTCCGGGGCGGATGCCTTGCACCCATCGCCGCTTGGGGTCGCCCGGAAAACGGCCGGTTGACGCTGACCGGACGCGTGCTCAGCAGCGACGGAACCGAAAAACTGGAAGCGACTTGTGACGGTGACGATGCGATCGACCTTGGCAGCAAGGTCGCCGATTCGTTGCTTGCTCAAGGTGCGGCCGAGTTGATTCGGGCGTCGCGCGATGAATCCGTGAGTTGACGGGATATTTCGTCAGTCCAGCCTCTCGAAGAACTGGCGGAGCCGGCCGAAATATTCTTCCGGATGCGGATCGTTGTGGTCGCAATCCGGAAAAGCAATAAATTGCTTGGGTTCGTTGGCGGCCTCGAACAGCCTGTGGCCGAATTTGAAAGGAATGATCGAATCGGGCTTTCCGTGGCTTTGCAGCAGCGGGCCGTGGTAGTCGCCGATCTTGCTGCGCGAATCAAGTCGCGTTCGCATGATCAGCCGGACGGGAAGCCAAGGATAGTAGTGGGCGGCGACGTCGGGAATCGACGTGAAGGCGCTTTCGAGGATGAGGCCTCGGGCGCCGTCCGCCACGGCCAGGTCGCAAGCCACCGCGGCGCCGAGCGAGCGGCCCATCATGACGATCTCCTTCTCGTCGATCTTCTCGCGCTGGGCAAGCCAATGTCGGGCGGCCCTGGCATCGGCCAGAACACCCGGCTCGTTGGGCTTGCCCTCGCTCTGCCCGTAGCCGCGGTAGTCGAAAATCATCACCGACACACCGACGTCGTCGTGCAGCCTTCGCAGCGTCTCGATCCGGTGGGAGAGGTTTCCGGCATTGCCGTGGCAGAAAAGAACCGTTGCCAGCGGCTCCTCGTGCGGCACGTACCAGCCGTGGAGCCGGGTGCCGTCGGCGGCCTGGAACCGCACGTCCTCGATGTCGATACCGGATGGGTTCCAGTCGTCGTCATCGCAATTGAAGGGAAAGAAGATGAGCGATTCTTCAAGGAACATGGCAATCAGCACGATAATCAGGTAGGCGGCGAGCAGCCAGCGAATCGGTCGCCAGCCGGTCCGGAGCCAATGCCTTTGTTTTCGGCCGGGACTTTCCATGCTCGGTGATCACTCATCAAAGACGAAACAGATTCCGGCACGGGCAAGGAAATGTGCGTTCCCCCATCATCTTACCGGATATGCGTACCGCCTGCAAGAAAGCAAAAGACCTCGCACCGCCAACGGCAATGCGAGGTCGGAAAATTCGTCGTCTCGAACGGGTCCGCTCGGAACCCCCAAGCCTAAGGAAAGTCGTA
The DNA here is from genome assembly GCA_964547995.1 of uncultured Planctomycetaceae bacterium. Lineage (GTDB taxonomy): Bacteria > Planctomycetota > Planctomycetia > Pirellulales > Thermoguttaceae > CAZJRB01. The sequence goes on from CAZJRB010000004.1 coordinate 49,116, forward strand.
ATTGGGATTGTCGGTCGTGAAGTCTTCGTCGGTAAATCCCTGGTTGAGCTTCAGATCAAGGTAGGTGTATTCCTCGAGCAACTGGGGTTGGCTGCCTTGTTCCTTGGGCCAATCGAAGGCCTCGTAGCGAATGGGAACGTTCAGTTCGTCGTCGATGAAGATTCGGGCGAGATGGAAACGAAAGTTGCGCCGCGGCACCGGATGGACGACCTGAATCACGGTGCAGACTCGATTGTTGATCTTGGCGCCTTTGAAGAACTTCACGTCGCACTCACCGTACTTCATGTCCTCCTCGCCGACTTCGATCAGGCGGGTGACGAGGTTCAACATGCCGATTTCCGTCAAGGGATATCGCTGCCCTCGCATGGCGATCGGGCCGTCGGGCGCAATCAAGACTGTTTTGAACAACTTCTTTTCCAGCCCGGTGCCGTGGGCAAACATTTTCCCGTTGTTTTGCCCTTTGATATAGATGCACTCCTGACCCTTGAGCTTGTCGGGGGCGAGAAAGCGGGTATACACGCTGAACGGGTTGTGGCGGATTTTCAGGAACATATATTGGTAACCGCCGACCGTGTTGCCGAGACGTTCCCTTTTGACCACGGTGGCCGAATAGTCTTGGATCTTCTTGATGTTGTTCAGCCCGTCGTGGGCCCATCGCAGTGCGGGCGCCAAGGGATGCTCGCCTTGAGCGGCAGTTGTTCCCAAAGTTGGTGCAGTCTCGGCGTTGGTATTGTTCAAGTTCTTCAAGCGGTCCAAGTAGGCTGGGGAGTCTGGCCGCTGCGCGGTCCGGAAGGGACGCCGCCTTGCTCCCGGCTGGGTTGCCGGAACGTAGCGATTGGGGGCGGGAAACACTGGATTCGTGTAGCCGTTCGGCGCGACCATGCGGTGCGGCCCAACGGGCGCTTGAGGTGGACGGTACTGGGCCCAAACCGGTGTGGCCAGCAAACTGACCAGTGTTATGGCAGACAACCAGCGCAAACGAACCAGCAGGGACGAAACCGTCATTGTACACTCCTTTGTTGGTTTCCGGGGGGATGGTAGGGTGAGCAACGCCGTACCTTGATTGCGTCCTTGAAGTCTTTTTCTGTGGGAGCAATTTCTATGCCATTATAGCTGGCACGAAACGCTTTCGACCGAGATATTGACAAATACGCACCAAGGAGGCCTTTTTGTCAATAAAGCTTGGTCAAATTGGGTAACAGCACTCTTCCTCGTTCGATTTTATCGCAAATTCTCCAGGAGGAAATTACAATGTTTGACTTGTGACCACCCCCTTGCCCGACCCTCGCGTTTGGGCTGTCTGATACAATCCAATCAAAACCTCTGCTATTTTATCAAGAACAAACACCCTTAGTTTAACAATCAGTGTAGCTTACCCACTTTCCGTCTTTGTGTGGAGGCCAGTTTGTGAATCATCCGCAAATACAGATTGCTACAATCGTTTCGATCCCCTTTGAAGAGAACTGCCATGTGGCCCATCGGAAGGGTGATAAGCAGTGCTTCGTGGTTGATCCGGGCTTGGAACCCGACAGAATTATCGCGTTTCTGGAAGCAGAACAACTTGTGCCGGGGGCGATCCTCAATACCCACGGACATAGCGACCACATTGGCGGCAATGCGATCCTGAAAGAGCGATGGCCTGAATGCCCACTGGTGATTGGGGCCGAAGAGGCATCGAAACTGACCGATCCTTCGGGCAACCTCTCGGCGATGTTCGCCGCTTCGCTGGTGAGCCCTGAGGCGGATGTGACGGTCGAAGACGGTCAGACCTATTCGGCGGCGGGTTATGATCTTCTGGTCCGCAAGACCCCCGGCCATTCGGCGGGACACGTTGTCTATCTGCTCCAAGACCTTACCCCCCCATTGGTGTTTGTGGGGGACGTGATTTTTGCCGGAGGCATTGGCCGAACCGACTTCCCCGATGGTGATTTCCGCCAACTGAGGACCTCCATTCACGAGGTATTATTCACGTTGCCGGACGAGACGGTCTTGCTATCGGGCCATGGTCCGCCGACCACCGTGGGCGAGGAGAAACGAAGCAACCCGTTTGTGAGCTTAGGGTAACCGGGTCAGTGATCCGGTTCGTGGAAAGCCGTCGGGGAGGCCATCCGGGGCATGACCGCCGGCAGTTCCAAAATCAAGCGACTTCCTTTGCCCGAGGTGCTCTCTACCAGGATGCGGCCGCCGTGCTCGTTGAGGATTTTCTGACTGACGGGCAATCCGAGCCCGGTACCACGTCCCTTTTTTGACGAGACAAACGGGCTGAACAGTTGGTCCATCTGGTCGTCGGGGATACCGGGGCCGTTGTCTTCTACGACGATCTGCACCAGCGATTTCGCGTCATGGTATTCGGATCGGACCTCGACATGGCCTGCCTGGTCGCTTTCATCCGCGGCATCAATCGCATTGGTGACGACATTGAGAACGGCACGGTGCAGGCCGTCCGGATCGAATACCAGATCGGGCATTTGGCCGGCGGGTTGCCAGACCAGCTCCACCTTGAAATCGGCGGCGCGGACCTGCATGAGTTCGATTACGTCGGCGACGACTTGATTCACGTTTGCGGTGGACAAGTCGGGCTCGCGTTCCTTGCTGAAAGTGAGCATGTCCATGACGAGGGCGGATATCTTGTTCTGGTTTTTCTCGACGATCTTCCACCCCTTCCCGACAACCGAATCGTCGTGGTCGGAAAGCCCCATTTCGATCAGATAACTCCCGCCCCGGATTCCCTGAAGAATGTTCTTGATGTGATGGGACAAAGTCGCAACGGTCTGCCCGATGGCAGCCAACCGCTCGGCCTCGACCATGGCGGAATAGTACCGGGTGTCTTCTACCGCCAGGGCGGCCTGATGACCGATGGCCACCATCAGCTTGAGGTGATCCTCGGTAAACTTGTTGATTCCCCCGCGCTGAATGATTTCGTTGGGGGCGCTGAAAGTATCGATATAGATGGCCCCGACCACGTCGTATCGCCCTTGCATCGGCACGCAGATGGCTTCGCGGACGCCCATCTGAACAATGCTGGCGGCGTTGTCCCAGCGATCGTCCTCCCGGGCGTTGCTGGTGATAACGCCTTCGTTCCGTTCGGTGACGTAGTCTAAAATGGTCCGGCTGATGGTGATTTTCTCGTCCGTGCGGACACCCGCCCGGGTCCGGCGGACCTTCGGCGCTAATTCCTTGTTCTCCGGACCGACCAGCATGATACATCCGCGGTCCGCTTCCACCCATTCGAAAATCAACTCCATGATCCGGTGCAGCAACTGGTCGATGTCCAGAGTGTGGCTGACCGCCAGCGCGGTGCGGTACATCACCTGCAAATTACTGCGTGCCCGGGCAATCCACGGGCTTTTGACGAAGACCGAATCCTGGTCGAATGCTTGGCTCCCCTCTTCCTGCGGTATCGACGTGACAATGCGGGAGGGGTGAGTCTCGTCCGATCTGTCCGCTGGGGCAATGTCGATCATCCGGATGTCTTCGGTCGAGTCTTCCGCAGGGCCGGTGTAGAGCATCAGGGTGCTGCCGACCTGGACCTGATCACCGCTGCTGAGCCGGTGCTCACCGATCTGTTTCCCGTTGACGTAGGTGCCGTTGGAACTGTTGTGATCGGTAATGATATAATCCTGGTCGGACTGCACGATCTCGGCGTGTTGGCGCGAGACTTCGGTATCGTGGATTTGGATGGCGCTGGAGGAATCACGCCCCACCCGGTAGACAGGCCCCTCCAACTCGAAACGGGCCCCCTGGTCATTTCCGCGGATCACGAACAGTGATGGCACGGCCCTGGCTCCACGATCGCGCATTGATGCCCACCCACCGCGGGGTTGACTGCCTCGATCCCGCGAGGCCTCTTGAATCAGGCATCTCGTGCGGCGGACGGGGGAACAGTTGTCAGCAGTTCCTCAATTTTACGGACCAGGGGTCCATAGTGGTAGGGCTTCGCCACAAATTCCCCTTGGGGTGGCTCCGGATCGTTCCGGCGAACGCTGCCGAGCATTACCAAAGGGGTATGGGCGGTTTGAGACTGCTCGACAAAGGGGGTAGAAAGCTCCCCGAGAATCGATGCGTCCATTTCGACGTCAAGGACGATCAAATCGGGTCGATGACGCTCGGCCAACTCCAAGGCCGGCGCTGCCTGACTTGCCGAAAAGGTCTGCACGCCGCGACGTTCCAACGCCATTTGCAGCACTTCCCGGGTGTCTTCCGACGGATCGACGATTAGCACACTTCGTTGCCGGTCCAAATTCGCGCCCTCCATGGCGTCGGTCGGCCGACTTCCTTGTCGGCCAAAGGTGAGATATTGGTGGAATTCGCTCCGGGGCGAGGGGCCGAGAGAATAGCGACACGCCACTTCCGTGTCAAATCGAATTGTGGCCGTGATTTTTCGGCCGTTCCGAACGTGGTGAATCTCCGGCCCCCCCTGCAGAGGTCGCTTCGGGGGCCTTTGGGCCGCGCTAAGTCCTTTTAAGACAACACCTTAGGTCATTCTTGCAGGTTTCCGAATATTCGGCCTTTACCCGGACGGCCCTTCTCGGCAGAATACCGCCTCCCTGGGGCCTATTTTCCAACACCAAAATCAGGTCGGCGCCGTGTTCCCGCAGGGAAGGGAACGCCAGGTCAGGGAAGACCGACTACAACACCAAGGAGTCCGAAAGGTGAAAACAACCCGTCTCATGGCCGCCATGGCCGCCGTTATCGTTTTGGCGATTTCCGCCGTATGGGCCCAGCACACGGTCCAGCCGGGAACCTACCGGCCGCCTGCCCGTACCGCGGCACGAGCACCCCAAACCATGCCCATCGCGGTAATCGACATTCAGTACATTTTCAAGAACTACAACCTGCACAAGGCGAGGCGGGACGAGATGAAGACCAGGTTACAACGGGCCAACGAACAAATGAAGCAGGATATCACAGCCGTCCGCGGGCAAGCCGAACGCCTCAAGGAGTTCCGTCCCGGCACCCCAGACTACAAGGCCCTTGAAGAACAAGTAACCAAGCAGGATGCCGCACTCGCAGTTCGCAGAAAGATGTTGCAGCGGGAATTCCAGGAAGAAGAGGCCAGGATGATCAACGATACCTACAAGGCAATCTGGGACGAGGTCGACAACTATTGCCGGAGCACGGGTACAATGATGGTCATGCAATGCGACCGGGAGCCGATCGATACCGCCCGGCCGAACGATATTGTCCGACTGGCCACCCGTCAAGTCGTTTGGCATTCGGGACACGATATTACCAACCATATCCTCGACGTGCTTAACGATCGTTATCTGAAGGTTACCGGGCGCCCGGGCGTTGGCGTACATTAGAAATCAGCGGCATCGAGAGCACCCGAGCCGACCAAGGACGGTTGCCCGGGCGACTCTCTCGAGTCTCGAGAGGAGACTTCAACCCCTTCCTTTTTCGTCACGGATGACAGACTTTTCCTGATGTATCCCCTACGGAAGCAGCGAACGATCGCCGCCCCGGCCGTGGTCGACGGGGTCGGCTACTGGAGCGGGCTCGACGTGCGAGTCGAATTCCGCCCGGCGGAAGCCGACAGCGGCATTGTCTTCGTCTGCGATGATTTGGAGGGCTGCCCGCGAATCCCGGCCACCATCGCGAACCGAACGGAAACACCCCTGCGAACCACCCTCCAGTGCAACGGGGCCAGGGTCGATATGGTGGAACACCTCATGGCGGCCCTCGCCGGATTGCAGATCGACAATTGCGAAGTCTACGTCAACCAGCAGGAGATGCCCGGCACGGACGGATCGAGCCTTCCTTTTGTCGAAGCCCTGACGGCGGCAGGTATTGTCGAGCAGGATGCGGTCCGCGCACGCGTGATCATCCGGGAAGTGCTCCGGTGCGGGGACGAAGAGAGTTGGATCGAGGTCCGGCCGTGTTCGTCGCACAAGACGATCCTCCAGTACAATTTGGATTACGGTGCGGGAAACCCCATTGGACGACAGTGGCTCGAAGTATCCCTCTCGCCGCGGGTTTTCTGCGAGTCGGTGGCCCCTTCGCGGACTTTCCTGCTGGATCGCGACGCGGCCGCCCTGCAAGCCCAGGGGTTGGGCCGTCGCGCCACCTGCAAGGACTTGCTGGTGTTCGGCCCCGACGGGCCGATCGACAACGAGTTGCGGTTTCCCGACGAATGCGTTCGCCACAAGATCCTCGATATGGTCGGCGACTTGGCACTCGCGGGGTGCGATCTGATCGGCCGTTTTGTTGCCCATCGCAGCGGGCACCGGCTCAACGCCGAGTTGGTCCGCGCCGTCATGACACACTCGGAAAGTCAGCAAGGAGTCAAACGCTGTGCGTGACCTGCACCGCGGCATGCGAAGCAGGCGCCAACCGTGGAAACGAAGGAACCATCCGAATGGCCGTCTACATTGCCGACAATGTGTCGATCGACCCCGGCGCACAAATCGACGAAGGCGTCGAAATCGGGCCGTTCTGCGTCATCGGCCCGCACGCAAAGATCGGGCGGGGAACCAGGATCGAAAACGGCGTCACCGTCATGGGCCACGTTACGCTGGGTTGCTACAACCACGTCTATCCCGGCGCCGTCCTCGGCGGAGAACCCCAGGACGTCAGCTACGCCGGGAGCGAGACCAAGGTAATCATCGGCGACCACAACATCATCCGCGAAGGCGTGACAATCAACCGCGCCAGTGAAAAGGAAGACGGCATCACCCGTATCGGCGATCACAATTTTCTGATGGCCTGTTGCCACGTCGCCCACGACTGCAAACTCGGGAACCATATCGTTATCGCCAACAACACGCTGCTGGGCGGACACGTCCACGTCCACGACTACGCGTCGCTCTCTGGCGGAGTGGCGATCCACCATTTCACCACGGTCGGCAGCTACAGTTTTGTCGGCGGCATGAGCGCCGTGCGGCACGACGTCCCGCCGTATATCCTCGTCGACGGCCATCCGTCGAAACCGCGATGCCTGAACATGGTCGGCCTGAAACGAAACAGCTTCCCCGCCAATGTGCTCGCCTGCCTCAACGAGGCCTACCGCTTGCTGTTCCGTTCCAAGGTCGGGCTGGACAACGCCTGGGACATCCTCCGCAACAACGGCCATCTCGTCCCGCAGGTGAACCACTTGCTGAACTTCGTCCAGAACCAGCACGAGGGCCAGCACGGCCGCGGACGCCAACGGCGCCGGGCCGCGTGAGATGAAAACAGGACAACACCCGTCCATTCTACCGAAATTGGAGGCGAATGGTGAAACCGCTCAAAGTCGCCGTTATTGGGGCAGGACGCCTCGGCGGCTTTCACGCCCGGAAACTCGCCCAAAACAATCGCGCCGAACTCGTCGCCGTGGTCGATCCCCTCCCGGCCAACCGAAACCGCGTTGCCGAAGCGTGCCATACGCAACCGAAGGCCGCGTATCACGAGCTGCTCGACCGGCTCGACGCCGTCGTGATCGCCGCGCCGACCGGGCTGCACCACCGTCTGGCAATGGATTTCCTCGACCACGGAATCCATGTCCTCGTTGAAAAACCAATTTGCTCGACCGTCGCCGAGGCGGATCAACTCGTCCAAACCGCCGGGCGGAACAAACTCGTGCTTCAAGTGGGCCACGTCGAACGGTTCAACCCGGCGTTTACTGCCGCGGTTCCGTATGCCCAAAACCCGAAGTACGTCGAAGCCGTCCGTACGAGCGGCTTCACGTTCCGCTCGACCGATGTCGGGGTCGTGCTCGATCTGATGATCCACGACCTCGACCTTATCCTTTCGATGGTCCGCTCGCCGGTCCGCAAGGTCGATGCGCTGGGGCTTTCGGTCCTTGGGGGCCATGAGGACGTGGCCAACGCCCGGCTCGAATTCGAGTGCGGTTGCGTCGCCGTGCTTTCGGCATCGCGGGTCAGTTACGAGCCGATCCGGCGCATGAGCGTCTGGTCGGCCCGGGCGTTCGCCAATGTGGACTTCGCCGGCCGGACGACGACACTGGTCCGGCCGAGCGAAACCCTTCTGCGGCGGCAGTTCGACGTCGACGCCCTCTCGGCGGAGCAAGTCGAATACTACAAGGAGCACTTCGCCGGAGAACATCTCCCGAAGCAGGTCGAGCAATACGACGCGGTCGATGCCCTGGCCCTGGAATCGGAAGAGTTTATCGAGTCGGTCGCGGCGGCCCGACCTCCGCTGGTCACCGGCGAGGCGGGGCGCGATGCCCTGGCCGTGGCGGAGCGGATCCTTGCGAAGATTCACGCACACGCATGGGACGGCGCACCCGGCGGCCCCGTCGGCCCGATGGCCGCCCCGCGCCCGCACGTCGTTCCCGCCCCGCACTTTCCTGTCGCGAGCAATACTCCTGCCCTGCGGAGGGAAGCGGGTTAGGAGCCGCCGGGCGCGACCAACGGTCGCGGCTTTATGGAGCCCGGCCGATCATTTCCACCCGAGCCATTCGTTGAGCACCTGCCGGCGCTGGTCGCCGTCGCCGGTGGCCAGCGTGCTCCCCTTGTCGTCTCCGACAATCTTGTTGTAGATCGGTGTGGCTTGCTCGGGCGTGAGCAATTGCTTTGCCTGGTAGTACCGCAATTCGACGAGGATGGGTAGCGAGTCGGGCGAGTCGGAGGCCTCCTCGGCCAGGGTCGCCAGCCGCCCTTGGATGTGTTCCGGTTTGAGCGAGGGCATGGGCTTCAGGCAGAAGTTCTGATCGATTTCAGCCGTCGCCTTGCCGACGAAATCTCCCGCGAGGTCTCTGCCCTCGTGCATCGCCGCCCGGATCTTGATATCCGAGAGTCGGCCGGAAACCCACAACGGTTCCCCGATGGCAACGTCGACAAACCTCAATCGCATGATCGTCTCGGTCTTCGTACCCACGCCAAGCGACTTCACGATCAGTTCAAAGACGGCCACCATGTCGAGTCCTGCGTTTCGGGCTTGGTCAACAAGTCGGCTCTGGCTTCCGGAGCCGAGGATGGCAACCTGGCGGTATTTCTCGTCGCCCGCATCGGGCCACTTTCCGAATTCGCCGCTGGACAGTCGTTCCTGCAACCCGTTGCCGACCGCCGGACCGGCTGGACCGGTCACCTTCGCAAGATCACTAACCGAGATCAATCGCCGCGGCGGGCTCGCCACCCCCGTTACCGTCACCCCGACGCCCCACCGCAATCCAATCGTCGGCCGCTTGGCCGCGGGAAACCACTTTACGCGATGCGCCACCGTTGCGTCGTCGCCCGCAATCAGATCGGCCATGGTTTGACGGACATAACGGCGGTTCCGTTGTTCGAAGGTCCCGGTGAACCTGTCCGACGCGCCAGGATGGCTCGAATAGCGCGGTGCCTTGTCCGGAACAGATCTCGGTGACGCCGGTCGACTTACCCGCGGCACTGCGGTTCGCGGCGGTACTGTTTGGGGCGGCACGGTTCCTGCCCTCTCGGGCACATCCAAACGCGACGCCGTGCGATCCGACGTCGGCAGCGACACTCGGCCACCGGCGACACGGGTATGACTGCGGCGCGGCTGAGAACCGGCAAAGCCGGCAGAGGACGAGCCGGGATCTTGCCAGTGCAACACAACGATCCCTGGGGCTCCAAGGGATCGCAGCCACCCGATTGCCTTGGGAATACCCTGCGAAATCATCGGGTTGTAGTGGTCGCCGCTGGGAACGATCTCCAGCGTGACCGGCTTGCCCAAACTGTTCAGCCGCTCGCCGAATTCGAGCGTCTGCTGAACCGGAACGACCTGGTCGGTGCGCGAGTGGAACAGAAACACCGGGCAGTTCAGCCGCGCCTCATGTGTCCGCGGCGAACTCCGCTTGATCTGGTTGGCCGCGCCCGTGACGAGCCGCTCGGCCGCCGCGATCGCCTCCGGCCCAAGATGGGCTTCCACGTCACTGACCGGGGCATACGCCGCGCACGCCTTGATCCTCGGTTCATGCATCGCCACCAACAGTGCCGCCGTGCCGGCCGAACTGTGACCCGCCGTGTAGAGGTGATCTAGATCGACCTCGGGAACGTCTGTTTCCAAGAATGCGATTGCATTTCGAGCATCTTGGACGCCCGCCTGTCCCGACCAAAACCTGCGCATCTCTCTGGCTAGCTGCCGATCCGTACACAAACTAGGTGTTGATACTCCGCCTCGCAAGCTATAGGCCAGCACGGCAAATCCGGCCCGCACATATGGCAAATGCTCCTTCTTGTCACCTGAGCCGACGTAACGGCCGGTGACCATGTTGCTCCCAGCCGGTGCAACGAGCACGCAGGCCAACGACTTCGGTGGATGTTCACCTTTCGGCAAATAGAGCAACATGTCCCCTATGAACCTGCCGTTGTCTTTCACGTTGATCTTATATTTCATAACGCCATCGACAGTCGCGTTCAGCCGCCGCTCGTAACGCACGCTGTCGGTAGACTTATCCGGATAGGGTTCGTCCGGCGATCCCGTGGGCAGTTCCAAGGCTGCCATATCCGCCCGGTCACGCACTACCACGCCCCCGACCAAAACGAGAAACGGCGTAAAGAGCAGCAAAGTTCCCAACAGAACGAGTGACAACGGTTTGCGACATTCGTCGAACCGCGAGATTACGTAGTAAAGGTTGTAGAACGGCACAAAAAGCCATAGCAGGCCGCAAAGCGCATCCTCGCTGAACGCGATACCCAGGCACCAAAACCCGCCCACGAGTAGAAGCATCGACCCGCCGAATACCATCGACGCAACGCTGAGCCAGAAGAGTGCGGGGATCCAGACAACGATAAACACACCCACAATAAACACGGCAACCCCGGCAAGTATCTTTTTGGCTCGCGGCGACAGCTTGATCTTCCCCGGCAAGAAGCCGCCAGCCGGCTTCTTCCTTTTGCTGGGAAGCGTTGGCAACGTTGTACCGGCCGACAAGCTTGGTTTACCGTCCGCCAAAGGATCCAGGACGGTAGGGTCACTAGCTAGTTCTTCTTCAAGTAAACCGGGCATCGACGTTGTTAAAGCGTACCCCCGTTGCGACGGTCCCGCCGGCTTGGATTTGGATACGCTTTTCGTTTCTGGTTGGAGTGCCAACTTGGGAACCCGGATCAGAGAACCGCACGCAGGGCAGTTGATCTCCTTGCCGGCGTGACGGGCGGGCGAGACGTAGCGGGCCTCGCAGCTTGGGCACTGGATCTCGATTGTCGTCGAATCTTCCGTCTCGGAAGGTTTCGGTTTCGAGACCTCCCCGGGCTTCGATTCCGACTCCAGGGCCGGAACCCGGATCGCGGCGCCGCACGCCGGGCAGTTGATCTCCTTGCCCGCGTGCCTCTCGGGCGATGCATAGCCCTGACCGCAACCCGGACACTCAATCTCGATCGGCATCGAACCCTCCCCCCCAAAAGGAAGTCGCTTACATGCTCCTCATATTACACACCGGGCTCACTATGTCAATAGTCTGAAGGGGGGCAATTCAAAAATGGGTTACCGTGGTTTTCAATACCCACCCTCCGCAATCAGCGGGCGTTATTGAGTATCTGAGGCCGTCCGGGAATTCGCCCCTGTAGGGAACGCCCTCTGTGGCGTTCCGCAGATGGATCGTTGCCCAAACGGAACGGCACAGAGGCCGTTCCCTACAGTGATTTCTGTCTGCAATTCCCGGACACCCTCGAGTATCTTCGAGTGCTCTCAGGGGGCCGGCGGCGCAGGCCTGGTCTGGCAGGCGGCCGCCGCGTCCTTGCTCGCAAGGGCCCGGTTGTAGATCTTTACGCCGGTCATCCAGCCGGTTACCTGAAACTCGGGGCCGGGGATGCCGCTGTATTGGCCGACGAAGAGTGGACCCTGCCAGGGCGTTTGGATCGCGGTGCCGCCCTTTTCGGCCACGAGCTTGCCGTCCTGGAAAAGTTGGCACTTGCGGCCGTCGTACGTGCCGACCAGGTGGGTCCATCGGCCGGGCGCGGGCGCGCCGCCGTCGCAGTCGATCCCGCCGACGTGCCATCGCCAGCCGGCGCCGATCCGCTGCAGAAACCAGCCCGACTGCTGCCAGTGGCCCGCGCTTAGGACCACCGGCATCTTGTTCTCCTTGGTGAAGTAGACCCAGCACTCGATCGACAGCGGCCGGTCGAGTGCGAACTCGCCGCGGCGGGGAAACGTGACGTGTCCCCCTTGCTGCAGATCGATAGCCCCACCGGCGACCCGGGCCTTTCCGTGCAAGGTGCCGGTGGTTTTTCCGCCGCCGTAGATCGCCGCATCGGCGTTTTCCCTTAGCGGAACGTCGAAGACCGGGCCTTTGGGTACAGGCAACGCGGCAGCGGTAACCGGGGGCGTTGCCGCACTCTCAATCCCGGCGCGGTTGACAGCGGTAACCTTGTACGCGTATTTCACATCGTCGGGCGTAGTATCGCCGTATCGCAGTTGGGCCGTCGGCTCGGCGGTGATTCGCCCGAAGTCGTTGCTTCCGGCCTTGGCGCGATAGACGTGGTACTGCGTGCCCGGTTTGCCGCTCTCCTGCCACTTGAGATCGATCCGCCCCGCGGCCGGCGTGGCCGCGAGGTCCTTCGGACCCGGCGGGGGCTTTGGCGCCGGCACGTTTACCGTCGCCCGGATCGGCTCGCTCCGCTCGCCCTGCGAAATGAGCACCAGCGCGTAGTGCTGCGTGCCGTGTGGCGCCTTGGCATCCTTGTATTCGAACCGCGGCGTGGTCGTAAGCAACGTTTCCTCAGTGGGTGTGAAACTCGGTTGCACCCCGCGATGCACTTCGGCCGTTAACCCAATCGTCCGTGTCGAACGCTCCCACGCGAGGTTGACAATGCCCTCGTCGTCAACTTTTGCACTCAACGCCGGCCGTGTCTCGGGCAGCAGCGGCGGCACCAGTTGGCGGAAACTGCCCGGGATAACCTCCGCACCGGGCATGTCGACCCGCGGCGTCGAAAGGACTTTGCCCTGCCCGTCTTGCAGAATCGCCAGCATCTTCTGGTAGTGCGGGTCGCCGGTCGACGCAAACGCGAGAACCGGATCGCCCTCGGTGGTCGGCGAAGGCGTCGGCCGCGGCTTGAATGCATTCAGGGGCGTGACCGCGTGCAAGTAGTGGCCGGTCGCAAGGATTCGGACCCGTTGGTTCGGATCGGCCTTGACGTCGCGGCATAAGCCCAGCCCGAAGCCCTTCTTGCCCTTGGCCAACGGTGCGCGGAGAATACGGCTGAGTTCCGGCCGTTGGAGGTTGATCCAGTCGTTTTCGAAGCGGCCGCCGTGGCAGCGGTTGCAGCCGGCCGCTTTCATCTCGCCGGCCAGGGCGCCGCGGATGCCGTTCCACGCCTTGACCCGGCAACCGTGTTTCGAATAGTCCCACGTGCCGTGGTAGAGCCCGTTGGTGTCGATCCACGCCATGAGCAGATCGCGTTCGGCGCGCGAAAGGTCCTTGATATGGCCGTCGTGTCCGTTGGCGAGAATCTCTGCCAGCGGGGCGGACCCGGAGCCGTGGCTGCGCGGCGGGAAAATCCGGGCCGACCAGAGCGAAGTCCCGTTCATGCAGTCGATGCCGGAGATCAGCGTTGCGGTCAGTTGCGTCTCGCGGCGGTTGATGAGGTTTTCGTAGCTGATGCTGAAATACTCGGTCCATCCGCCGGTCAGATCGAGCCCGGCGGCGATGTCCTCCTCGCCGCCGTGACAGCGGACACAGTGCTTGTCGAGGATCGGCTGGATCATGCCGGGGTAGTCGATGAATCCGCTGCCCCACGATTCGTCGCGAAGCTGCTCGGGCTCGCGCAGGAAGGCGATCGGCGGATTGCCGTGGTTTGCCGACGCGCTGTACTTGTGCTCGTGGCAGCCGATGCACGAGCGCGTGACGCCGGGGGCCGCCTGAACGAACGTCCGCATGCTCTGGATCAGCCGGCCGTCGCCGTCGACTGCCTGGAAATAGATAGCGCGGCCGGAGGGCACTTCGAAATAGGCCGAGCCGTCCGGTTCGACGGTCGCGGCGCCGAGGTAGTTCTTGGCGCTCCACGCCAGCGCGCCGCTCATCAGGAACGTCTGGTTCATGGCCCCGCCGGGCGTGGCGCTGGTGCGCGAGGTCTCCTCGATCACCCGCAGGAACTTCACCTCGCCCGGCTTCACGCCGTCGAGACCCCGGTAGACGTCCTGTAGGAAAAACCGGCCTGTGCGCTTGTTGCGTTTGGGAGCCGAACTGAGCACGGGCGGCCGGGTCCGCGGCTTGATCGGAATCGGCGAATGGCAGTCGATCTTCGGGTCGGCGTAGACCACTTCTTTGCGGCCCGATCGGTCGATGATCATGATGGCGTTGTGCTTCTGCCCGGGGGCCTGCCCGCTGTAGAGAACGACGTCTTTCGACAACGGCCAGGGCTCGCAGGAATTGCCCCGATCGTAGTCGGGCTTGTCGGGGTGCTCGAAGTTCACCAGCGCCTGCGTGCCGTCCTTGCCGAGCCGCGTGTCGACCAGCCCGATGCTCCCGCGCGGCGGCGAGTTGTGTGGTGTGAAGCTTGCAACAAACAAGTGGGGAGCGTCAGGTACCGGCCGGGCGTCCAACAAGGCCTCGGGCTTCACCATGTTGTTCGCAAACAGCGCCGTCTCGTTCGTCCCGTCGGGGAAGATGGTCCACACGCTCTGTTGCGTCAAGGCCGTCTTGTCCACATACTCCCACCGCCCGTGCAGGATCCGCCCGTCCGCCAGCATGCACGGGTCGAATTCGTTGACGTTGTTCACCGAGATCGGGTGGATGTCCGACCCGTCGGCGTTCATCACGTGGAGGATGTCCACGCCCTCGTTGGCGCAAGGCACCAGGCCGTGGCGGCGCGTCGAGGTGAAGACGATTCGCCCGTCGGGCATGTAGGCGGGACTGACGTCGTGGACTCCGCTATGGCTGCCCTTGTAGTCCCCGCAGTGCGGTGTGGGATCGGTCACGCGCCGCAGCCCGCGGCCGTCGATCCCGATCTCGTAAATGCTGTTCGAACCCTGCGGGCTCGGCTTGAAGCAAAAGAGCACCCGCCGGGCGTCCCACGACAGCTCGGGATCGCTGTAGATTCCCGCCCCGAGCGTATCCGGCGTGGTCGGATCGATCAGCGGCCGGATCCTCTGCGCGGCCGGCGGTGCGGAAGGATTCTCGAGGATGTAGATCCCGCCGCCGGGCCGCCACTTATAGAACGTGTCGTAGATGTGGATGCCGACGTAGTTGAATCGTTTGGTGAACAGCAGCGGCGCGTCGAGCATCTTCTGCAACTCGCCCGGCTTCTCGGCGGACGTCTCGGCGGCGGCCGCTTCTGCCCCGTCCATGCAGATACCCAGACCGATCAGCACCGCCAACCACCACGCCGGGTGCCACTGCCGGCTTGCCCGGCAGTGCCTGCCAGCATTGCTCGAACAACACTGCTGGACAAGCCGGCAGTGCCACCCCGCCGCCAGCATCCACGCGGCGGCCCCGGCTTTTCTCGCGTCTCCTCTCATCGGCTTTTCCTCCGTAACGGTCCACGGATATTCACAATCCATCTCGGTGGAAAGGATGCCGTACGTTTTCACCGGTCAGCAACCATTGTACCAGCGGGACCGCGAGCGTGCAAAGGCGGTCGGAATCACCCCCCGAAACGCCCCCAATACAGGGTTGGGGTCGGATCAGGCCGGGTGGCCCCGGGTGATTGCTCCCACAGATCCGTACGTGCAGGACTACCGCATACGGCTCCTCAAGTAACTTCTTTGCTTCGCGGTGCATGAGCATTTCGAGTTCGTCGCGGACGACCTGGTAGCCGAAGAACCGGCCGGCAACCTCGTAGTTGTGCTCGACCTGCTCGTCGCGGTACGCGGGGTCGGTCAGGACGCGGCGGACCTCCTCGATCGTCTCGCGGGTCAGGAAGCCGTCGAAGAGGATCGGGCGGAGCCCGCAAGGCTCGATGTCGGTCCGGTAGATCGAATACCGGTTGCAGACGATCGGCCGGCGGAAGTAGATCGCTTCGAGAAACGCGTTGCCGAATCCTTCGTAGGTCGAGGGGTACGTGACCAGGTCGGCCTGCGTGTAGACGTCGTCGACGGTGAACAGTTTGCGGCCATCGGTTCCCGTGCCCCGCTCGTCCGAGATCCAGGCGTCGACGAACATCAGATCGACACCCATCAACCGGGCGAAGTCGCGAATCCGGCTGGCGTAGGCGTCTCCTTCGTCGCCGGATTTGTGGGTGATGACGAGTTTCGCGCGATCGTCCTTGAGCCGGGCCACCAGCTCGATCGAGTGTTCGATCCCTTTCCGGGCGACCACGCGGGTCGGCTGAAGGATCACCATATCGTCGTCCGAGAGTCCGACTTCCTTGCGGAAGCCGCGGGCGTAGTCGTCGGGCCCGGGGGGCGGGTTTGCGAAGTCCATCACGTTCGGTATCAGCCGGTACGACATTCCCGTCCGCCGGCTGAACTCTTCGCCCGCCTGGCTGTTGATCACCACGTGTTGAATCTGTTTCAGCGCGGGTGGAAACGCGAGGTGAATGAAATCGTCGACGCAGTTGACCAGGAAGCGGTCGCGCTCCCAATAGAAATCGTGGTGATGGGCGATGCAGCCGATCCCCTGCTCCTGGACCTCATGGACCAGGGCGACGCCCAGCGGGATGTTCATGGGGATCGTCAGCGCGTTCTCCGCGATCAGGACGTCGATCTTCAGATCCTTGATCGCGGTGGCCAGCTTGTCGCGGATCACTCGGGTCAGGTCCATGATTTCGTCGGTCAGTTCGGGCGGGCGCAGCTCGCGGCCGAACGCCCGGCGGGAGATGTCGAGGATGCGGGGATGGTTGAAATGGGCCTCTTCGATGATGACCGTCTGCTCGGGGGGCCGGTCCGACTGGCCGGTGATGTAGAAGCACTGGTGGCCCATGCGTTCGATCACGCGTGCCCACTTCTCGATTTCGAGCGACACCCCGTCGGTGCCGGAAACGCGCGTGGAGACGAATGCCACGCGCCGGGCGTCTTGTGAAGTCACCGGTTTCATCGGCCTGATGCTCCATAGGTTGGGAATTACCACAAAAGATTAGCGTGCCGCCGCGTCTATTGGTTGCCAATTTTGGGCATTTCCCGCTCCTTGCGTCAATGCCCCTTGAGTGGGGGCGATCGCGTCCGCCCGCCGTTGGAAAAGCCGGTCTGAGAATCCGGGGACACGGTCCCCCGCTTTCCCCCAACCCCCATTCCCGGAAAATGGCGATGCTGTTGACCAAAAAAAACGGCCAACGTACAGAAGGCGGAAGGTAGGCAAATAGCGGCAAGTGGTCAGACTTCCACTATCCACCGTCCACGATCCACTCTGGAAACCTCGGAACCTGTTGACCCAAAATCGGGAGGGCAGATACCCGGTCGCCACCCACGACCGGGGGAGATATTTGATCGCAAAAACGCCGGTCCGGTTGTAACGGTCAGGAAAACACAAAGCGTAAATCCTTGCCGGGCAACAAGTTGCGCCGTCTCGGCAAAACCTCCGTTCGGCACCGGCCGGCCGTATCTTGAAATTTTTCCGAAATTCTTAACCCGTTGCAGCGCAAAGACTAACGTCGATTTTTTGCCTGACCCGTTGTGGCACGGATTTGCCGTCCGTGCGATTGTCTGCCAGACTCGTATATAAGGGGTACTATCGTGGCTCATGCGATGGGGGTCTCTCCACGCACAAGCCGGTTCCTGTTTTGCGTTTCCTTGATTGGTTTGAAAGAGCTGGCCGAGGCGCCGGCAAGGTGGATCCAAGATGAAGGTACCTGTTCGCATTGTGTTGGCCCTGTCTGTTCTGGCGTTATGGGGCAACGTCGCCGCCGCCCAGTGTTGCGTGTCCTCGTGCGGCACGGCTTGCGACGTGTGCTGCTCGCCGTGCGTTTCCGTCTGTTGCCCGGACTATCGCGTGGTCTATCAGACCGTCTGCGAGCAGCGGCAGTACACGGCCTACCGGATCGAGCACGAGACGGTGTGGGAAGAGCGGCAGGTAACAAGCTACCGCCCGGTGTGGGAGACCGCCTCCCGGGAGTGCCGCTACACGGTGTCCAGGCCGGTCTACGAAACAAGCACTCGGGAGGAACGCTACACGGTCTGCAAGCCGGTCTACGAGACGCAATACCGCGATTGCAGCTACAACCGCGTCCGCTACGTGCAGGAGACGGCCGAACGGGAAGAGCGCTACACGGTCTGCCGCCCGGTCTGGGAAACGCAGTACCGCCAGGAATCCTACACGGTGTGCAAACCCGTTTATGAAACAGCCAGCCGGACGGAATACCAGACGGTGATGCGGCCGGTGACGACCTATCGCACGCAATACGTCGACCAGGGCTGCTACGCCGAGCAGACGGTATACAAGCCCTGCCGTCCGAAGATCGGGCTGAGTTGGCAGCCGGCGGGTTGCGGGGTCGATCCCTGCACGGGCCAAACGACGGTTTTGAAGCCGGGCCTGTATTGGACGCAAATCCCGCGCGGCCGGTGCGAAGTGCAACGCGTCTGGCAACCGAACATCGTTGCCCGGCAGATCCCGTGTACGACCTATCGCCAGGAAACGGTTGCCCGCCAGGTGCCGGTCCAGGTCTGCCGGATGGTCCGGGAGCAGCACGTCCGCCAGGTGCCGGTCCGGGTTTGCCGCACGGTCCGGGAGCAGCACGTCCGCAAGGTGCCCTACACGGTCTGCCGCCCGGTGACCGAACGGGTCGAGCGCCAGGTGCCGGTCCGGGTCTGCCGAATGGTCAGCGAAGAGCGGGTCCGCCAGGTGCCGGTGACGACCTGCCGCATGGTCTGCGAAGAGCACGTCAAGAAGGTGCCTTATCGCGTTTGCCGGATGGTGGCCGTACAGGAGACGATCCGCGTGCCGCGGTGTGTCGAGAAACGGGTTCCCGTGACGTGTACCTATTCGGTGCCACGGGTGGTCTGTTACCGCGAGGCGATCGATTGTTGCGGCAACCCGATTTGCGAGTCGCCCGCCGCCCCGGCATCCCTGCAATCACCGGAGCCGGCCGTGGCGGAACCGAAAGCCCCATCGAGCGCTGCGGACGTTACCCCGACGCTGAAGTCGGGCGAGGCAACCACCCCGGAGCCGATCGATGACGACGCGGACCTGCCGAAGCGTGCCCCCGCTCCGCTGCCGGAGGTTTACGGGCCGTCGAAGGGATCGAGCACTTAGACCGTCCGCCTTCCATTAGCGCTGAAACTCCGCATACCTGGTCGAGCTGCCGGAAAACTGGTACGCTTGGGCTGTGATGACTGAGACTCCCGACAACGAAAGCCTCGAAACGCTTCGAGACCGGCGCGTGGTCTTCGTCGGCAAGCTGGCGAGCATGGCAAAGCGGGATGCCGCGCAGTTGGTGCGGCGGCATGGGGCGACTGTGGTGGACGGCCCCGATGCCTCGGTCCATCTGGCCGTCGTCGGCGAAGAGGAATTGCCCGTACCCGACCGCGGGCTCGAAGAATGGTTCGACGAGCCGACCCGCGACGCCATCGAACGCGGCACCTTGGAAGTCGTTACCGAAACGCAACTCTGGCAACGGCTCGGCATGGTCGACGTGGAGCAGGACATCCAGCGGCTCTACACCCCCGCGATGCTGGCCGAGTTGCTGGGGGTTTCGGTGGCGGTGATCCGCCGTTGGCATCGCCGCGGGTTGATCGTGCCGGTCCGCGAGGTGCGGCGGCTGCCCTACTTCGATTTCCAGGAAGTGGCCACGGCCCGCCGACTGGCCGAGTTGCTCGCAGCCGGCGCTTCGCCCGGGCAGATCGAAAAGAAACTCGCATCCTTGTCCCGTTTGCTGCCGGGGGTCGAGCGCCCGCTGGCCCAATTATCGGTTATGGTGGAGGGCAAGGAGATCCTGCTGCGGCAAGGCGACGGGCTGGTCGAGCCGGGCGGGCAATTGCGGTTCGACTTCGACGCGGCCGAAGCGGCGGTCGAACAACCCGCGGCCGAATCGACGGTTGCCATGCCCGAGCCGTTTTCCAAGGCGACCACGCCGGAGGAGATGTGCCGTGCAGCGGCCGAATTGGAAGACGACGGCCAACTGGCCGCCGCCGCCGAGATGTATCGCGCCGCCATGGCCGCCGGGGGACCATCAGCCGAAACCTGCTTCTTGCTTGCCGAGTTGCTCTACCGCCGGGGCGAGACGGCCGCCGCCCGCGAGCGATACTACATGGCGGTCGAACTCGACGAGGACTACGTCGAGGCCCGTGCGAACCTCGGTTGCGTTTTGGAAGAGACCGGCGAGCACGAATTGGCCGTCGCGGCCTTCGAAGGGGCGCTGAGATACCACAACGGCTACGCCGACGTCCACTACCACCTTGCCCGGGTCCTCGACGAGCTGGACCGCCGGGGGGAAGCCGAGCGGCACTGGCGGTCGTTCC
Source organism: uncultured Planctomycetaceae bacterium (assembly GCA_964547995.1). Lineage (GTDB taxonomy): Bacteria > Planctomycetota > Planctomycetia > Pirellulales > Thermoguttaceae > CAZJRB01. The sequence goes on from CAZJRB010000004.1 coordinate 69,342, forward strand.
TGGACCGGGCCCCGAGCAGCCCCTGGGCGAACGAAGCCCGCCGGCGGTTGGGCTTGTGAAGCAATCCCCCCGCAGCATTGCGGCCGGCTGCTGCCGGGTTCCTGCGCAAAAAAACCCCGCATCCGCTGCGGGGGTTTTCGGTACCTGTTACTCGTATGTTCTGGTCGGCCCGACGTCTTGTCCGGACCACAAGTCGCCGAAGACCGCGCCGTCCTTGCGGTTGGCCAGGTTCGCGTAGATGACCGCGTCGATGCCATAGTCGATCAACTGCACGTGACCGTCGCAGAAAACGAAGAAAGTGCCGGCCGAATGAGGACTGCCGAAACGCAAGGAATTCAGGTCGCTCACGGGGGAGTTGTAGTCGTGCATCACGTGCAATCCGGAACCGCACCAGCGGGTGATGTCGGCGTCGTTCCCCTGGAACATCGTGTTGTTGTCCGACGTGTCGTCGCCCTTCTTGTACTTCTTAGGGTTGACAAACTTCTCGCCGACGAGGAAGGTGCGATCTGCACCATCGTAGATGTGGGCGGGCCTGACCTGGGCCATCAAACCGAGGACCCCGTTGAAGTTCGTCCGGACGTTGCCCTTGACCTGATCGTAATTCCAAACCGCGTCCGGCTCGGTCATGTACCATGTGCAGTTGGGAAAGGAGCCTTGGCAACTGATATTGGGGCCGGGACCGTAGGCAACCGAGGTGCCGCCGTTGCCCGCGTAATCGGTCTTGGCAACGAGAGCCGGCGTTGCCGAGTTGTACGAGGACTCGCTCCCCGGATACGTGACGGCCTTGCGACGGCTGGAGCAATGGAACAGCGGGATCACATACGATTTCAGCTCCGCCAAATCGTCATACTTGCTGCTGCTGCCCGCACCAATGTCTTGGACCACATCCAGCCCCAGGAAAGGCAGGATGTTGTAAATCCATCCGCCGGGCTGTTCGAGACCCATGGTCTTGTCCGGATCGCCGACCCATTTGCTTCCCCAGCCGTTGGAGGGGTAATAACCGTGCTTCTCAACATGGGCCGTGCAGGCGTTGCCGATCTGCTTCAGGTTGTTCTTGCAAATAGTCCGACGGGCGGCCTCCCGCGCTCTCTGCACGGCTGGCAGCAACAACGCCATAATAAGACCGATTATGGCAACTACCACAAGCAACTCGATTAGTGTGAACCCGAATGTCCGTCTGAGGGGTTTCATCGTTCTGTCCTCTCTCCAAATGCCTCTTCACCTGACCATAGGGGGTTGGGCGGTAACAGTTATTAGCAATGTGCGTGCCAGATGCTGCTCGGGAACGTTATGTCTGCCGGATTGTCGTAAAGCATGATTGTCCAACATCTTATGCCCTTCCACGCCCCCAGCCCGACATGAGCCCGAAAAGCATTCCGGGGCAATTTGAGGCACATGTTGCAATTTAGTACAATGTTGGGACAATTTGTTGCGGTTTGATGCACCCACATGTGGGGCACGTCATCCCCCTTTTCAGACACTGTGTAGAATTTCCGGTCAAATCCGGTGGGGCACTTGAGCTTCCTTTGATAAGGCGAGCGGCGGAAGAGAATTTTACCCGTAGCCACCGTCGCCAGACGGTGGAATTCGGTTCCATCCACGGTCTGGCGACCGTAGCTACGGGGAAAACTTCACCTGCCGCTCGCCTCATTGAAACGGTACCCCTATCTATCGCGTTTCATATAATCCATTTTGGTCGGTTTGCTAACACAATCTGGAGACTCCAATCATGTCCGTATTGGCCTTACTCCTGTTAGGGTTGATTGGCGGCGAACGGCCAATCGACGACTTCTCCTACCCAAATGCTGCCGCTGCCCGAAACGCCTGGGTGGCCAAGTCGGGCACCCCGCCGGTCGAGGTGGTTCGTGTTCCTGCCGAAACGAAGGGAAAAACGCGGCCGGTCCTGAGAGTACCGGCCCCGTTCGCCACCGATCCCCAATTGCGCCGGATCGTCATCGATCGGAACGTCCGCCTCGATCTGGCCTCGCCCGGCGAGTTCACGCTCGATATTGCCTGCGACCGGCCGGAATCGGTCGAGCACCTGACGCTCTACTTCCGTAGCGGCGACGGTTGGTATGGGGCCGGTGGTGGTCTGGGCAAGAAAGGCTGGCAGACGATCCGGTTCTCGAAGGCCTCCTTCCGGCCGGAAGAAACACCCGCCGGATGGAACAAGATCGACGGCATCCGCATCGCCGCGTGGCGGGCGCAGCCTATCGATGCCGCGATCCTGATCCGCCGGTTGGCCGCCGTCTCGCACGACGTGGCATTAGTGGTTCCCGACAGCGGGAAACGGGGCGACGGAGAAATCGCATCCGCCCGGGCAACGGCCGATCGGGTTGCTGCGATGCTTTTGCAGTTGGGGCTCGGTTCCGATGCCGTGGACGAGACCGCCATGATAAACGGCGCCCTGGGCAAACGCCGCGTTGCCATATTGGCGTACAATCCGCGATTGAGCGACGCCGCCGTGGCCGCACTGGAACGTTTCGTCGCCGGCGGCGGCAAGGTGCTCGTCTGCTATTCGATGCCCGCGCGGCTTGCCACGCTCTTGGGTTTCAAGCGCGGCGAGTATTTCCGCCGCAAGGAGCCGGGTGATCTTGCGCTGATCCGTTTCGACGCGCCCGACGTGGCCGGGTTGCCCAAGCAAGTCCGCCAGGCCTCGTGGAACATCGCCACCGCCGAACCGGCTGCGCACAACGCCCGGGTAATCGGGCGGTGGTACACGGCCGACGGCAAACCGACCGGGCGTGCCGCCATGCTCTTGAGCGATCGCGGGGCCTACTTCAGCCACATCATCCTCTCCGACGACCCCGAGGGCAAGAAGCAAATGCTCGCCGCCATCCTCGGGCACTTCGACGAGTCGCTGTGGCAACAAATGGCCGCGGCCGCGCTGGAGCACACCTGCAAAATCGGCCATTGTGACGACCTTGCGGCCGTGCGGACCTTTGTCGAAAGTAGCCGAAACCGCGCCGCATCGGAGCAGATGGTCCAAGGTCTGGCTACCCGCAACAAGGCGGGGCAGCTTGCCCGTGCGGGAAGATTCCCTGAAGCAGTCTCCGCCGCGCGCACTGCGCACACGGAATTGGCCGATGCGTATCTGCACGCGCAACCCAGCCCGAAGCGCGAAGGCCGTGCCACCTGGAACCACTCCGGCACCGGGGCCTATCCGGGCGATTGGGAGCGATCAGCCAAGGTCCTGGCCGACAACGGGTTCAACATGATCCTGCCGAATATGCTCTGGGGCGGCCGCGCACATTACCCAAGCGACATCCTTCCCCGCAGCTCGACGTTCGAGCAGTACGGCGACCAGATCAAGCAGTGTTGCGACTCCGCGAAGAAACACGGCCTGGAAGTCCATGTCTGGAAAGTCAACTACAACCTGTCCGGGGCACCGAAGGATTTCGTCGACAAGATGCGGCGTGAAGGGCGGCTGCAACGCACCTCCCGCGGCGAAGAACACCCCTGGCTTTGCCCTTCGCATCCGGCCAATAAGAAACTCGAACTCGAGAGCATGCTCGAAGTGGCCCAGAAATACCCGGTCGACGGGCTGCACTTTGACTACATCCGCTACCCGGGCAGCGACGTCTGTTTCTGCGACGGGTGCCGGCGGCGTTTCGAGGCGGAGTTGGGCCGCAAAGTGGCCGATTGGCCGCGGGATTGCCGCCACGGCTCGCTCAAAGACCGGTACACAACGTGGCGATGCCGGCAGATCACCGACCTGGTAACGGCGGTCCATCGCGAGGGGAAGAAGCTCCGGCCGGAACTGAAGATTTCCGCGGCCGTCTTCGGCTCGTACCCCGGCTGCCGCGAGTCGGTCGCCCAGGATTGGCCCGCGTGGATCAAGGCGGGGCTGCTCGACTTCGTCTGCCCGATGGACTACACCAACAGCGACACGACGTTCTGCAACCTGGTGACGAACCAGCTTCGGCTGGTTGGGAAGCAGATTCCGGTCTATCCGGGCATCGGGGCCACGGCGTCGAATTCGCGGCTTTCGGCCGATCGCGTCGCGGGGCAGATCCACCATGCCCGGCGGCTCGGGGCCGGCGGATTTACGGTTTTCAACTTCAGCGAGGGCACGGCAAGCGACATCATCCCCGGCGTCGGACTGGGTGCGGGCGCACAAAAGGCCGCCCCGCCGCATCATGTCAAGTAGCGTCGCCCGGACGTTACAGCTTCCTTGCCCTTGACGAAGGCCTCCGCTCACCTTATTCTTTCGGGTGTTAGATGTTCGCTCAGCCATCCCGCGGTCAAACCCGCCAGCACTGGGGAATAGTGTAACGGCAGCACGAGTGACTCTGAATCACTTAGTCTAGGTTCAAATCCTAGTTCCCCAGCTTCTTCTGCCAGCTTTCTGGTTGTCGCAAGCATTTACTGCCAAAGGACTTGGGAACACCTCCCAAGTCCTTTTCTCTTCTCCTGCCTGCCGGATAAGCTGCCTACCATTGGCATCCGCCCAAAGTAGTTCGGCATCATCGTAGATCAGCCGCTTGCCTCGATGCCAATAGCTCTGCATATACGCCCGTAACGGCTTGGAGTTGCCCTTGATGCGGAAACTGTTTTCGTCAAGCCGATGTTCAAAGCGACGTGACTTGTTCGTTCTTGGCCGCCCCACAACAATCGGCAGGTTGTAGGGGATTTCCTCGATTTGGTCGTGCGGGAGCAGTACCGAGTCTTCAGCAAGGTCCTGAAGACCCAGCTTTGGGAACCCTTCCTCGACGACTGTCGGGGCCGTGATCCCGAGATGCCGGTTTGGAGCGAATCCACCCGGAAACGTCTCCGGTCGTCGGTCTTTCAAGTCCTGGCCCAGGCGGGTTATATCGACAGTACCCGAACGAGGAGACTTCAAACAGTCCACATAGCTTCTCAGGTCACAACCTACCTGGAGAGGCATCATGAGCACTATACTACTAACCTCAAACATCGTTAAGTTTTTGACAAAGATTCTTGGCCAATCGACTGTAACACGTTATTCGCAAAAGCTCACCTGACCACCAGCACCGGACTTTGCACTGTGCAAAGTGGGGCCACGTAGCAGGAAACAGAAGGTATTGCCAATTTGCCTCCCCCAGGAGATAATGCTGGGCAGTCCGGGTCTTCGCCCGCAGGCTCTCAACGCCGAACTCGTCCAGACATAGTACGGAGACGCCAAATGTCGAAACCCCAATCGGAACTGGTGGGTTTGTTCCAAAAGTTCGCCGCACCCCTGGTCGACAGTCCCCTTGGCACGAACCTGGGCAAAGACATCGCCACCCGCACGGCGCAGGTGCTTTGGAAAGCGATGATCCATGGGCAGGAATTGGAGCATCGGTTCTTCCACGAAGTGCCGGTTGATGATCCGCTTCTTCCCGAGCTTTTTGAACTCATACAGCAGTGCTATGAGAGCGAAATGAAGCCGCAGGTAACGACCGAGGAATTGGCTTCCCTTCGTGAGTGGTATGACAAGGGCCAACAGAAGGCGTTTCGGGTCGGAGATCAAGTGCGGGTTCAGTACGGTGTCGCCGATCCCGACTATCCCGACCTGCCTTTGGGTGGGTGGGCTGGAACGGTGAATGAGGTTCAAGAAGATGAATGCACAATCGTCTTGAACCGTTTTACACTTGACCACATGCACCCGATCTACAAGCGGCGGTCCCAGCAGGACGGGCTGACTCTTGACGAAGTAGTGATGGGCCAAGAAGAACTTGCCCCTGATATGGGCGAGGGATTGTCTCTGGAAGAGCCGAGCAATATCGAGACCAAGCCGCTTGACCCCAGCAAGCAGCAAGACCGGATTCGAGCCGCCCTGGGCGTGACTACAGACGATGCGGTTCCGATGGTCAATGGATCGTCCCTGCAACAATACTTCGACTATCTCAAGACCAAGCTGGACTTCCCGTTTGCAGCAACATACTCGCATCACGACGGCAAACAACGTATCGTTCACAGAGTGTCGGTGGTGGGGATGTCGGACGGCTTTCCAATAGACGACGACTACGGCGTGATGTGCGATGTTCAAGAGGGTGGCGACCAATGGGAGGTGCCGGTACTGCTTCTCGAACTTGGCAAGGGGAACCGCAACCGACAGACGCTCGAAGACTACCGGTCTTGGTTTGCGTCGTGGAGCGATTTCGATTTTACCGGACACGCCGAGGAACCGGACAGTGGGGACGACGAACCGGATTACGAGTACGTGGAGCCGGAGCAGCCCGCACGCAGCAAAGTCGGGCGCAATGATCCCTGCCCCTGCGGGAGTGGAAAGAAGTTCAAGAAGTGTTGTCTTAGGAAACAGGATAGCAAGTTACTGTTTGAGTAGGTAGGGAGGCGATGGCTTCCGAGAAGGGTATGACAAGGTCGGCACACCGGAAAATGGATTTCGGAACTGGATACCCAGCCTGCGTGTACCCCTACTAACGCTTCAGCCACGGAGTTACCCCCGTCGCCGCATAGCTTGGGGCCGGGATGGTTCGCTAGACCTTTCCCGTACGACTCTTTCATTCGCGACTCCATGCCGGTTTTATCCCGGCGCTTTCCATACCCGGATTCTACCACGGCAGGTCGCAGAACAGGTTAGAGATGGGGCCCATTTGTCAAAAAGATGGGCGCTATTTGCTGGAAAACGCGTCCCAGAAGCGGCTGTTGCGGGGCAGGTTCGCAGAAAACGGCCCCCTGCGACTGCCAACACAACCCGTTGCCCGAAAACGACTTAGCGACCTGCTAGAAGCCACCGCCGAACAAGCTCCGCAAATTCTGCCCATTGGTGTATAATCGCGGTAACGGGCTGATTCTGCTGCCCCCGGACCCGCCGGGAACCAGGCAGCTTCTCTCGAAAACGCCTCCCGGAAAGGAACTCGCCAATGAAACCGGCCAAGGTCTTCTGCTATGTCTCCCTGTTGCTCGCGGGCGTGTTGCTGCTCCTGATCGGACTGACCTCCATCGCCGCCAAGCCGGGCGACGCCGGGCCCGACAAAATCGTCATCGGAAGCGGCGTCCTCGAACGGGCCGTCCTCGAACGGGCCAAGGAGGCGACCGTCTTCGTCCAGGTGAAACAGGCGTCCTACCTCGACAACAAGATCAAGGGGGAGGGCTCGGGAAGCGGGTTCGTGATCTCGCCGGACGGGCGGGTCGTGACCAACTGGCACGTCATCGCCCCGTTGCAGGAGACCGGCGGACTGGCGGTGCCGATGCGGCGAGACGAGGTGCAGGTGATCTTCCGGTCGGGGGCGCGCAACCAGGAGGTCCTGCCCGCCCGCGTCCTGGCCGCCGACATGGAAAGCGACCTGGCGCTGCTGAAAGTCGACCGAAAGGAGTGCCCACACTTGACCCTGGCCGCCGAGAAGAGCATCGTCGAGACGATGCCCGTCCTGACGCTCGGCTTCCCGTTCGGGTCGCTCTTTTCGGTGTTGCAGCGCGGTCCGGAGATCAGCGTCAACCGCGGCTACATCACCTCGCTGCGGCACGACGACCTGGGAAACCTCGACCGGGTCCAGTTCGACGCCGCCGTGAACCGCGGCAATTCGGGCGGACCGCTGATCCTCGACAACGGCCAGGTCCTCGGCGTGACCAACATCGCCCTGGGCGCCTCGCGGGTCAATTTCGCCGTGCCGGTCACGCGCCTTACCGAATTCCTCAAGGAATGCCCGACCGGTTGCAACGTCGGCAAAGGGTGCCGCGTTACCGTTACTTCCGAACCGAAAGGGGCGAACGTCTATCTCGACTCGGAGCCGCTCGGCCGGACCCCGCTGACGGCCGAAGTCGAAGGCGGCCATCGGCGGTTGGCCGTCGCCGCGGCGGACCGTTGCCTTTGGGCAAAACAGATCAGTCTTCACGACGGGAAAAAGATCCACGCGAAGCTCAAGCCTCGCAGGACGATCGTGCTGAAGGTGGTTCCGCCCGCGGCACCCGCCGCCGGATTGGGCGGCTTTTGGGACAGACTCAAAGCCGCAGCCGCCGACGCCAAAACGGCGTCCGACATGGAAAAATCGGCCCAGAAGGTCCTCAAACGCGGCAAGGAAATCTTCGCCGAAAAATTCGATAAGCCCGAGACCGTCGAGCCCTGGCGACAAGACACCGGCGGCGAGGACAAGCGGACATGGTACGTCCAGGACGGCACGTTCCACCAGTTCGAGGCTAACGAGATGCTCCATGCCGTCTATACGGGCGACCCCAACTGGACCGACTACGCCTTTTCCACCCGCGTGCGGATCGAGATGAACGAAGCGGACGGCCGGGCGGGGTTGATCTTCCGCGCGACCGAAGACGGCTTCGCCCTGTTCCGGCTACATCGCCAGACCTCGAAGGTCCAGCTTGCCTATCACTCAAACAATTTGTTCGGCTGGCAGATCCTTGCCGAGCGGTCGCTGCCGTTCCGCGTCAAAGGCGATACGTGGTACGAAATGGAGGTCCAGGCCCTGGGCAATCAGATCGTCTGCCTGCTCGACGGCAAGGTCATACTCGAAGCCACCACCGACCGAATCCTCGGCGGCGGGATCGGGTTCTATTCGGTCGATTCTCGGGCGTCGTTCGACGACGTGCGGGTGACCGCGGTCTCGGGCGGCGAGAAGCGAAAGCCGGGCAAGCAGGTCAGCCTGCGGTCGTTCTGGGTAACCGATCCGTTCGCCGAGAATTCCGGGCTGTGGCAGGCCCGCGACGACGGGGCGCCGGGCGTCCCCTGGCCCGTCGTGCCCGGCGGTTGCGTCCAGTCGGCCGATGAGCCGAACGTCCGGATGAATATCCTCCAGCGGTACGACGTCTACGACAGCGAGATCCGGAGCCTCGTTTCGGCTAAGTCGGGCACCGTCGGACTGGTGTTCCGCCACGACGCCGACCGGCGCTACCTGCTCGCCGTCGATCTGGCGAAGAAGAAGGCCCGGCTCGTGCTCCAGGACAAGGACAAGGAAACCGTGCTCGGCACGGCCGACATTACCGAAGCCGTCGGCGCCATGCCGGCCGAGCTGATGCTGGGCTATGGCGTCACGCCGTTCTTCCTCCGCGTGCGGGCCAAGGGCGACAAAATCGAGGCCGGTGTGAACAACGCGATGATCTCCAAGACCGACGCCACGCTGAAGCACGGCCGCGTCGGGTTCTACACCAAGGACGCCAAAGCCGTCTTCCACAGCATCACCGTCGCCTCGCCGATCGAAGGACCGTAGCGGGGAGCGGGGGAGCAGGGGAGCAGGGGAGAGCGGGGGAGTCATAAAGCCGCGACCGTTGGTCGCGCCCGAATATGCAAAGCCGCGACCAGTGGTCGCGGAAAAGCCGGGAGACGCCCTGGCCAACGAGAGGATCGGGTGATGCCGTCACTAACGCAGGGAACAGAGGCGCAGGAAACGGTCACCCAGGGTTTTCGCGACCACTGGTCGCGGCTTTACATGCGAAACAACCGTCTGAACAATCGACTCAGCGTCTCGTAGCCGAGGTCATAAATCCGCGTCGGGCCCAGCATCTCCCCCCCGCTCACTTGGCAAACAGCCGCCGACAGACTACAATACCGATGGACCGTTTCACCCGTTCACCGGAGGGGCATACCATGAAAGCACTTGCGCGGATACTTCTCGTTCTGGGGCTCGTTTTTGCACTACAGGCCTGTGGCGGGCAGCAACAGGCGGCTAAATCTCTGCCGGCGGCCGAACCCTCGACCTCGACGGCCGGACAACTGGCGGCGGCCGACGACGAACCCGCACCGCCACGCGAGCTGAAAAAACTCCGCAAGCCGGCCGTCGCCGGGGCCTTCTATCCCGGCGACCAAAAAGACCTCGAGAAAATGGTCGACGGCTATCTCGACAAGGCCGGGCCCCCGGCCGTCAAAAACCTCCGCGGGCTCATCTCCCCACACGCCGGCTATCCCTACTCTGGACCCGTCGCCGCGTTCGGGTACAAGCTCCTCGAAGGACACGACTTCCGCACGGTGGTGATCCTCGCGCCAAGCCATCGCGTGGCCTTCCGCGGGGCCTCCATCCCGGACGCCGACGGCTATGAAACGCCGCTCGGAAAAATCCCTATCTCGCCGAAGGCGGCAAAGCTCGCCAAAATCGAGCCGTTCGTCCTCTCGCCCGCCTCCGGCCGCGGCTCGCCGCACGGCCAGGAACACTCGCTCGAGGTCCAGTTGCCGTTTCTGCAACGCACCTTGAAGAATTTCAGCATCGTTCCGATCGTCTTCGGGCGGGTCGATCCCGAGCAGGTTGCCAAAGCCCTGGAAAAAATCATCGACGAAAGAACGCTGATCGTCGCCAGCTCCGACCTGACCCATTACCTCCCCTACGACGAGGCGAACCGCCTCGACAAGCAGTGCTGCGAAGCGATTTGCAGTGGCAAACCGGACCAAATAGAAGAGCGGAACGCATGCGGCCGCGGGCCCATCCTCGCACTGATGGCCATCGCCAAGGACAAGGGATGGAAGGCCAGGCTGCTCGACTACCGCAACAGCGGCGACACCTCGGGCAACAAGCGCGGCGGCGTGGTCGGCTACGCGTCGATTGCGTTTTACCGGCCCAACGGCGCCACGGCGGAGAAACCCGCCGAGACCGCGGCCGCCGTGAAGAACGAGTTTTCGCCCGCCCAGCGGAAATACCTGCTCGACCTTGCCCGAAAAACCGTCGATAGCGTGGTGAAAACCGGCAAGTTGCCGGAAGTCGACAAGGACGACGTGCCTGAGGAGTTCAAGAAGACGAGGGCGTGCTTCGTAACGCTGAAGAAGCGAGGTCAGCTCCGCGGCTGCATCGGCAGCATCATGCCCCGCGAGCCGCTTTGGGAATCGGTCCTCCACATGGCCCGAAGCGCGGCGACCGAAGACCCGCGGTTCCGGCCCGTCAAGCCCGACGAACTCAAGGACGTCCACATCGAGATCAGCGTGCTGACCGTCCCTAAGGAGCTAAAGTACGACTCGCCGGCCGATCTGCTCAAGAAGCTCCGCCCCAACGTCGACGGCGTAGTCCTCAGCGTCGGCCGCAACCAGTCGACCTACCTGCCCCAGGTCTGGGAGCAGCTCCCCGACAAGGAAGAGTTCCTAAGCCACCTCTCCAAAAAAGCCGGGCTGCGCCCCAACGCCTGGAAGGTCGACAAGCCCACGATTCTCGTCTACCAGGCCGAGGCGTTCGAGGAACCGGAGAAGTAGCCGCCGCACGAGAGCAGCAGCCCCAAGCATCTTCGCGCCCACCCTCCTAGTACCCCATTGCATTTGATTTTGTACGTTGGCCCTCCGAGGCCGACGCGGTTTGTCGACGGCTTCGGAGAGCCATCGTACTGACAGTTTCAAGTGACATGGGGTACTAGACGAATTGGAGATATTGTGGTAGATTAAGTGAAAGTGGCGTTCTTTCGGAGAGCCTGGCAGCAACACTTGCATTGGGTGAACCCAAATCCATCTCTCATGCCCCAGCGTTACATAGACGTGAGCACCCACCCTACGCAACTACACATGCCCACGCAAAGCGTGGGCATGGCACCCGGCGAGCAATGATTCGGCCCGTCGCCCTTTCAGGGCCTGAGATTTTGGGATAGACTCTACTCCCGGAGTTGGGGCAACGGCGAAACGGGCATTCCGAATGAGCACGGCCGAAAACCAACCGGAAATCACGCGGCGCGGCCATGTCGTTCTCTTCCTGTCCGTCTGCTGCCTCGGCGTCTCGGCCATCACGACGCAACTCGTCCTGATGCGGGAGCTGCTCAGCGCGTTTTCGGGCAACGAGTTGATCTTCGGGATCGTGCTGGGCAACTGGCTGCTGCTGACCGGGATCGGCTCGTCGCTGGGGCGGACGGCCTCGCGGCTGAAGCGGCCGATCGTCGTCCTGATCGTCGCCCAGGTGCTGGTGGCCACCGTGCCGATCGCCGACGTCTTCCTGTTGCGCACTCTGCGCAATATCGTTTTCGTCCGCGGGGCAGAAGTCGGCGTGACCGAAACCGTCCTGAGCTGCTTCGTGCTCCTGGCGCCGTATTGCATCATCGCCGGCTACCTGCTGACCCTGGCGTGCCTGATCCTGGCCTCCAAGGAGGAATCGTCGAGCATCGGTCGGGTCTATTTCCTCGACAACATCGGCGACATGGCCGGGGGTCTGATCTTCAGCTTTGTCTTGATCTACCTGTTCGACCATTTTGCGATTCTCTACTTCCCGGCGCTGTTGAACCTGTTGTTTGCCGGGCTGGTGGCGTTGCTCTTCGGAAAGCGGGTCCTGCTCGTCGGCGTGGCGGTTGTCACGGCCGCGCTCGTTGGGCTGATTGCGAAATACGATCTGGACGCGGTTTCGACCCGGCTCGAATACCTCGAGGAGGAAGTCGTCTGGCGCGACAATTCCCCCTACGGCAACCTGGTCGTGACCGAATCGGCAGGGCAATACAACTTCATCTTCGGCGGCGAGCGGCTCTTTTCGACGGGCAATCTCGAAAGGGTGGAGGAGACGGTCCACTATGCCATGGCCCAGCGGCCCGGCGCCCGGCGCGTGCTGCTCATCTCCGGCGGCGCCAGCGGCACGGCACGCGAAATCCTCAAGTACCCGGTCGACGCGGTCGACTACGTGGAGCTCGATCCCCAGATCATCGAGGCCGCCCGAAAGTTCGTGCCCGAGAGCCTCGACGATCCCCGCATCCATGTTATCGAAACCGACGGCCGCTTGTTCGTCCAGCAAACCGGCAATCGCTACGACGTGGTGATCGTCGACATGCCCGACCCGTCCACGTCGCAGATCAACCGGTTCTACACCCGCGAGTTCTTCGAGGAGGTCCGGCGCGTTCTGAAACCCGACGGGGTCCTCGCGTTCTGGCTGGGGCGTTATGCGAACTTCGTCAGCAAGGAGCTGGGCGATCTGATCGCCGTGGCCGACCGGACCGCCCGGCAGGTCTTCCAGGGCGTGCTGATCCTGCCGGACGGGCGGCTCTGCTTCCTGGCGTCCGACGGCGAGCTGACCATCGACATTGCCGACCGGCTTAAGCGGGCCGGGATCGAGACCCGCTGGGTCAACCGCAGTTTCCTCGACGCCACGCTCACGTCCGACCGGCTGGCCGACATCCGCAAAGCGTGCAACGACCGGGCGGCGATCAACCGGGATTTCAACCCCGTCTTGTACTATTACCACCTCCGCTATTGGATCAGCCAGTTCAAGGTGCGGTTCGGCCTGCTCGAGGGCGTGTTGCTCCTGTTGCTCGTGGTCTACCTGCTGAGGACGCGGCCGGTGCCGTTTGCGATCTTCACGACCGGGTTTGCGGCCTCAGTGCTCGAGGTGGTCATCCTGGTCGGCGTGCAGATTCTCTACGGCTGCGTCTATCACCAGGTGGGCATCATCGTCACCATGTTCATGCTGGGGCTGGGGCTCGGGTCGTTCACGGCCAACCGCCGGCTGGCGCGGTTTCGCCGCAAGGACCTCGTCAGGCTGGAATTGGCCATTGCGGCATACGCGGTCTGTCTGCCGGTGGCGCTGATCGGCCTGGGGCATCTACCCGGGGCCGCGGCGCCGGTCGTCTCGCGGGTGGCGGTGCCGGTGATGACGCTCGCGCTGGCGGTGCTGGTCGGCATGGAATTTCCGCTGGCAGGGCGGGAGGATTTTCATCGGGCGGTCACCTCGACGGCAGCACGGCTCTACACGGCCGACTACATCGGGGCCGCCCTGGGGGCCCTCTTGGTCAGCACGCTCTTGATCCCGCTGCTCGGGGTCGTTACCGTGTGTTTGTTGGCCGCCGGGTTGAACGTCGTCAGTGCGGCGGTGATTTGGCTGACGGGGACTGGGGATTAGGGGCTGGGGATTGGGGATTAGTTGTAGGGTGGGACCAGCGGCCCTCAGGCCGCGCCGGCCCACCAGATTTCCCGCGTTTTTCTGGCACTGGTGGGCCGGCGTCGCTTCGCTCCTGGTCCCACCCTACAAAAAATCACAGCCCCACTGGTCGCGGCTTTGTACCGAACCATAATGAACCAATCGGCCGGCCGCCGCGTAATTCAAGAGAGACCCACACCACATGCCTAGGAAAAACCTCCACTACTACCTCCTCAAAACCGCTCGAATTAGTGGTTGGCTGCTGATCCCCTTGATGTTACTATTCGTAGTGACGGGTTTTGCCATGCGCGGGGAGTTCGGGTGCGACAAGCTGCTCAAGGAAGAACACGCCAGAGTCGTCCACCAGGATTTCCGGTGGCCGCTGTTGGCCGTGCTCGTTGTCCACGTTACGACCACCATCTACTTTTCACTAAGGAGATGGGGATGGATCAAGAGAAAGACCCGCAAGTAAACCCGGCGGAAACACCGGCGGGCGATCCCGCGCCGGCCGAGAAGGTCTCGCGCCGCCGGGCGCTGAAGTACGGGGTTTCGGGCATCGCGTGCCTGTGCGGCGGGGCCGCAATCTACAAGGCCGGGCAACTCTACTATACCAAGCGGGTTGTGCCGGAGGCCGCCCGCGTCGAGGTCTTCAAGGGCGACGCCCCCCAAGGCGAAGTCTGGGAAGAATGGCAACGCCGCGGCTGGGTCCGCGAGGCACGACACTATCTCGAAATGGGCGAAAACGTCCAGTGCCACCTCTGCCCGAACGAGTGCATCCTCGAACCCGAAGACCGCAGCCGCTGCCGGGGCCGCGTCTACAAGGACGGCAAACTGTACACGATGTCCTACGGCGACCCGTGCGCCGTCCACGCCGACCCGATCGAGAAGAAGCCGCTTTTTCATTTCATGCCGGGCACGCGGGCATTTTCGATCGCCACGTCCGGCTGCGGTTTCCGTTGTCTGAATTGCCAGAACTGGGAGATTTCGCAGGCCAAGCCGGAAGAGGTGAAGGACGACAGCATCCCGCTCTGTCCCGACGACGTGGTAACCGTGGCAAAACGCTCGGGTTGCGAATCGATCGCCTACACCTACTCCGAGCCGACGGTCTGGTACGAGTACATGTACGACACGGCCAAGGTGGCCCGGGCAAACAACGTCAAGAACGTCTGGGTCACCTGCGGCTACATCCAGGAGAAGCCGCTGGTCGAATTGTGCGAGTACATGGACGCGGCAAACGTCGATCTGAAAAGCTTCGACGACGAAATCTACAAAAAGCTCAACTCGGGCAAGCTCGAACCGATCCTTAACACGCTCAAGACGCTCGACCGGGAGGGCGTCTGGTTCGAGGTGACCAATCTGATCGTGCCGACCTACACGGACAAGCCGGACATGATCCGCCGGATGTGCGGGTGGCTGGTCGAGAACCTCGGCCCCGACTACCCGCTGCACTTCTCGCGGTTCCACCCGCAGCACAAGCTGACGAACCTGCCGCCGACCCCGGTCGCGGTCCTCGAAGAGGCCCGCTCCATCGCCCGGGAGGTCGGGTTGCACTACGTCTACGTCGGCAACTGCCGCGAGGTCGAGGACGCCGAGACGACCTTCTGCCCTAAGTGCAAGGAAGCGGTGATCCGGCGGAACATCTACAGCGTCGAGAGCACAAACCTCGACGACGGCAAGTGCGCCGGCTGCGGCACGAAAATCGCCGGCGTGTGGGACGCGTAGCTCAGAACATCCCCATGCCGCCTCCGGTGCCGGGCCCGGGCGGAAAGGGTTCGTCCTCGACGTCCGGCCGGTCGCGATACGCTTCCGGCTGACTCACCCTCCCGAGTAAGAGAATGGCGCCGGTGCGGTTGTCGCGCAGCAGGAACAGGAACGGGCGATTGGCACAGAAGACCGGGATTTGCGGTCCCCTCACTTCGTAATACCCCCACCACCGTTTGGGAGACTTCTCCGGCCTCTCGGGGCCTTCCTCAGCGACCACAAGGTCGGCAACATGGACTGCCGCGACCGGATAACGTTGACCGGATGCGCCGGGCGGGGTGCAATCGAGGGCGAGTTTGGAGAGTTCGCAGCTCACCTCGCTGGAAGTCTCGACCTGGAACCGGGGCAAGTAGACGTCGACCAGGCGGCGTTCCGTCTGCGACATCCATTTCGCGAAGTTCTCGGCGCTAAGCAAACGCTCGACCTCGTCCAATGCGCCCGCTCGGCGCCGCGGCAACAGGAAGACCATCGACAGGTATCCGCCCGCGTACGGTTTTTCGAGGACTTCGAGGTCCTGCAACCCGGCGTAGCGGCACCGGTCCTGGCCTTGCATCATCGCAACGCGGTACTTCCTTTTCCCGGTGTCGAACGGAGCTGCACCACTGCGAAATCCGTCGAAGGGACGGGCCCAGCGCCCTTCAAACGAGAAGCAGCTCGCGGAGAGCAGCGTACCGGGCTCGACGGAGAAGAACGACGGAATCGTGAGATTGAGTTCGCCGGCGGCCTTCTTTGCCCAAGCCCGGACGGCCGCTTCCAGTGCGTCGTCATCGCTCAGATCGAGTCTCGCAAGATGCCGGTCGATGCCGGGGAATTTGCGGCCCGGATGTGCCCAGGACTGCTGAACTATTGTCAAATCCGCGCCCGATTGCTTTGCGGCGTCGCGCGACAGCTCGAACAACCCGCCCGGAACCGACGCGGGAGAAATCGCGCACGGCGAGAAACAGATAGCACCATCGTGCCGGCACGTGCGAAGCCGGCCGTAGATGTCGAACGCCAATCGGTTGCACTCCGCAACCGCTTCGTCGCGCCCGGGGTCCTTCTTCAGCGGCGCCGGCGGCGGAGGCGTCTTTCCATGCAGCCCCAAGCAATCTTCGACCGGCACGCGCAGGGCAAGCCGGTCGAGCCGTTTGCGGCTGTCCGATCGGGCGGCCGCCCGTAGATGGGCCAGCCGGTTCTCGATTTCGTCGTGTGTCCGCCCCGTCTGCCGCACGATCATCGCCTCGTTGTCCGGCAACGGGACGCCAGCGATAAGGCACGTCGTCTCGTCGCCGTATTGAGGCAGGAGGTACATGTCGCCGCACCAGCGAAACGCAGTCAGCAAGTCGTCCAACTCCTGGTGCCATGCCGGGAACCGGGCATCACGCACGACCGGCGGATACCCCGGATCGACCAGGCCGGAAACGTCATAAGCCTTGGTGGTCAGGCGTTTCTTGCGCTGTTCGTCAGTGCCGATCCAGATCGTGCCGTTGTCGGCGTACCAGGTCAGCTCCAAAGGCCGCAGCATGTGGTTCAGGGCGGAACGAAGGGATATTCGCGAAACGTCGATCGAGATGGGGAGAGTCGGCTCGTAGCCAACCTCTTTCAATGCCCTCTCGTCGATCTTCAGCTCAACCCCCACTTTCTTCGCCAGGGCTGGAGCAACCTCGTCCAGCGGTTTTTCCTCGAACTTCAGCGGGACCCGCTTCCGCAGCGCTTCGCGGACCGCTTTTTCCTTTGCGGCCGTCTCGGGCGGGCGTTTGTCGAGGACGATCGGTTCAAAAACGTTCTGTTTCGTCTTCTTCCGCCGGCGGAACTCCCGCAGGGCCGCCAACAACCGCTCGATCTGCCCGTGGGCGGCGCCGCTCTGATAGACGACCAGTTGTTTTGTGTCGCGCGTGGGAAAGCGGACCATCCGGGCGTCGCCGTCGGGGCGTATCCATGACGCAGGGTCGACGGACTTCTCGATCGTCTGCATCAGCGCGTCGTAATAGAGGGTTTCCTCGCCGTAACGGTTTCGGTAGAGGATCAAGTCGCCGACGTCGTACGCCTTGGTGTGCATGGTCGGCGGAGATTTCGGCGTCGGCATCCCGCCGATTTGAGCAACGATCGGCGTAGCGCTAAACAGCACGAGAAGAAGAAGTACTGGACTCCGTCTCAGAAGACGCCTGGATGAGTTGTACGATGGCCTTCCAAGGCCGTCGCCATCGAAGAAACACTGCTTCCCGACGGCCTTGGAAGGCCATCGTACGGGTTTTGAGACAACGTCTAGAAGCCGTTTCGAGAGGGTCATGGATTGCCTCCCTTCGGCTTCGCCTTCTCGACGGCCTTGCGGCGGGCTTTCCGCAGTGCAGCGAGAAACGTCTGGATCCGCTCGTGGAAGACCCACCGCCCTGAGACAATGAGGACGTTAATGCTGGGCCCTTGGTACCGGACAAAATGGTCTCGGGAGTTCGGAATGATCTTGGTGATGGCTGCGGTCAACTCGTCCTCCGGGCAAGAAAACTCCAAATCGATGAAACCATCGGGAGTCATGCCCATCCCCATCATCCCGCCACCGTACTGCCGGTCCGAGTCCGTTGGTTTGCACGGTTCCGGCGGGAAGTCCCAAATATCGTAGACCCGGGTAAACCAAGCGGTCTCCTCTTCTTCCTTGGTCGTAATCCACAGAACCTCGTCGTGAACGGCCCAGCATAGTTCCTCCGGACAGACCCGCTCCAGGCACGCCCGCAATGTCCCCCGCATCGGAAACACGCGGATCGGCTGTTGCGGACCCATCCCGATGTCGTCCAGTGCCCACTGGTCGATCAGGATGTTGATGTTCCCGGCCTTTGCAAGGAGCTGAACGACCTCGGTCAAGGGTTTCTGGAAAGACGGGGAATCCTTCGGGCGACCCGGGATATCGAACGTGATCTTTCGATCGAGGGCCCGGCGGACCGCGTCGTCGCGATTGCGGATCGTCTTGGCCGGTTCGAGCAAGGGGTTCTCGCACTCCGGTTTGTCGTGTTGCGCCTGGCGCAACGCCCCCAACAGTTCTTCAATCTCGCGATGCACGTCCTCTGTCTGCGGGATGACCAGGAATTGGTTGCGGCCGGCCAGACCACCGGGAATCCCCGAGTTTCCCGGCCCCCAAGTCGTCGGGGCAACGCACGATGTGATGATATCCGTTAGCGAATCGAAGTCACTACTGTAACCGGCGTCGTGATAGACCCGCTCGCCGTCAACGTAGTAGCAGGTCGATAGCAGATCGGTCACGTCGTAGAACCGCGTCTCCAGGCACTCCTCTGCTTCTTCCGGCGTTGTGATCAGGAGCATCTCATCCTGCACGCACCATACGAGATCAAGCGGTCGGAGCATAATCGCCAAGGCGGCGGCCAGCGAGATATTCTTCACGTCGATGGTGGCAGGTTGGTCGCTTCCAATGCCAACGTCTTCAAGTGCCTTGCTATCGAGACCGACCTCGATATCCAAGCGGCGTTCCAACTCCCGGGCGATCTCGTCAAGGGGCTTCTTGTCGAAGTGCAGTGAAATCGGCCGGTCGAGGGCTCGTCTAATGGCGGCCTCCGGCGAGAACGTCTTGGATTTCTCTCGGATTGGGCCTTCCGCCGCGATGGCCGCTGTGCCGAGTATCCAGATGAGCGCGATCAGTCGACCCCACGGGCGGAACATGTTGGACCTCGAGCAGGAAAATGCAAGGGTATCCACGGTCGCCATACCGTGGGCAACAAGGGTAGCCACGGTTGCCAGACCATGGGCAACGCAGATGTCCACGGTATGAGAACCGTAGCTACTACCGACTACCACTATACTACACGAACGGGGGGAAGACCGCAAGGACTCCGTTCGCTGGGGGGATTTGCAATAGCATCCCCACGTTATTCACGGCAATTGACACCCTTGGGGGTCTTTGCCATACTTACGCCATTGACGCGAAAAATACACCGTAAACCGCGCTATAGCCCCAATCAGAGGGAGGTCCCCGGCAGCATGTCTACTGAGATGGAGCAACGGTACCAGCAGCGGCTTCAGCGTTACACCACCGCGATGCGGAACGAGAAGCCGGACATGGTGCCGATCCGGCCGTTCGTGGCGGAATTCACCGCCGTCTACGCCGGCTACACCTGCCAGGAAGTGACCCAGGACTACGAGAAAGCGTTTGCCGCTGCGCGGAAGTGCGCGGCCGATTTCGACTGGGACGCGGTCGTGGCCAACATGGTCTACGGCTGGAGCGGGCTGACCCAGGCGATCGGGCTGAAATACTACGCCGTGCCCGGCGTCGATCTGCCGGTGAATACCGGGTTCCAGTATCGCGAACCGCCGGAAGAGAACGCCTGGATGCGGGAGGACGAGTACGATCTGCTGATCGCGGACCCGACCGGTTATCTCTACAACGTCTGGCTGCCGCGGGTGGCGGAGGACGTGGTCCCGGCCGGCGAGCCGTCGACCATGCGGAACAACCTGTCCTTCGTCAAGGGCGGGATGGCGATGTGGCAGTATTTCAATGCGTTCGGTCCCCAGGCGACGTTGCTCCGGTCGGAGTCGGGAACCGTCTCGGCGATCGCGGGGATCTTGAAGCTGCCGTTTGACATCATCGCCGACAAGCTGCGGGGCTATAAGGGGTTGTCCATGGACCTATACCGCCGCCCGGAGAAGGTGCTGGCGGCGTGCGAGGCGTTGATGCCGCACCTGCTGCACGTCGCGGCCAGCGGGGCCGATCCCGAGCGGAACGTGCCGGTCGGCTTGTGGATGCACCGCGGCTGCGTGCCCTTCCTTTCTCCCGAACAGTTCGAGAAATTCTACTGGCCGACGGCCAAGCAAATCATCAAGGACCTGCACGCGCAGGGGATTCAAACCTTGTTCTACGCCGAGGGCGAATGGAACCCGAACCTGAAGTACATCGCCGAGCTGCCCGACCTGAGCATCGTCTACCACGTCGACCGCGGCGACATCTTCGAGGTCCACAAGGCCCTCGGGCACAAGTTCTGCCTAAGCGGCGGGATTCCCAACAGCCTGTTGGCATTCAGCTCGCCCGACGACGTCCGCGACTTCTGCAAAAAAGTGATCGACGGCGTTGCCCGTGACGGCGGATACATTATGGACGCCAGCGCGATCATGCAGGACGACACCAAGGTGGAGAACATAAAGGCGATGACGGAGTTTACGCGGGAATACGGAGTCTATTAGGGATTAGGGGGTAGGGATTTTGGAGAGTTTTACGTCCTAACTTATGCGAGCCGTGCGTGCATGTTTTCTCGCGGGGATATTGTAAATTAAATGAGGGTGCCCGGGAATTGCAGACCGAAATCACTGTAGGAGAACGGCCTCTGTGCCGTTCCTTTTGGGCAACGATCCATCTGCGGAACGCCACAGAGGGCGTTCCCTACAGGGTCGAATTCCCGGACGGCCTCAATTAAATTGAAAATTGCAAATTGCAGATCGGCGAAATCTTGGCTGAAATCGGCTTCCAGCGGGGTCGATCGGCAGCCAAATGTGGCAAAACCACCGACCAGACGCAAGCCCGAACCAATTTGCCGTTTGCAATCTTCAATTTTCAATTTGCAATCTCTTTGGTTGCGGCCTCAGGCTGCCTTAGGGATCAGGGATTAGGGGTTGCGGAAACAGCGGGAGTTACGGTAGTTTCGTAGAGGAGGGAACGATGGCGATGCCCGATCAAGAGAAGGTAAACCGGCCGCCGGGGACTTGTGTCCCTTGGGAAGAAAAACGCAAGGAGTTGCCCGGGGAATTGACCGGCGACGAGGAACTCGTCAAGCGGGTGTGGGAAGAGGTGGACGCGCTGGGCTACGTCTACGTCTGGCAGTGCCTGGTATCATTTTGACCGGGCGTGCCACTCCCTTTGGAAAGGAATATCAATGGCACAAAAGAACGAACTGGCCGATGCCCTGGCGAATTGTCTGGAGGAACGGGTCAAGGAAATCATCGGGGAGCGAATCGCCGCGAAGGCGCCGGTGAGCGAGATCGTCGCCGAGTGCAATCGCGGGATGACCGAGCTGGGTGAACGGTTCGCGCGCGGAGAGTGTTTCATCCCCGAGCTGATGTTCGGCGGCATGATTATGAAGGGCGTCATGGCCGAGCTGGGCCCGCTCGTCGAGCAGTCCGAAGAGGCCGCGCCGGCCGGCACGGTCGTGATGGGAACCGTGCAGCACGACGTACACGACATCGGAAAGGACATCGTCGTCATGATGCTCCGCGGGATGGGTTTCGAGGTGATCGACCTCGGCGTGGACGTGCCGCCGGAGGAGTTCGTCGCGGCGATCCGCGAGCACCACCCGTCGACCGTCGGGATGAGCGTGCTGTTGACGACCTGCTTCAAGTCGGTCATCGCGACGGTTGCAGCTATCAAGGACGCGGGATTGCGGGAGGACGTGTCGCTGATGGTGGGCGGCGCGGCCGCGAGCGACCTTTTGCGGGAAAACGCCGGTTGCGATTTCTACGGGAAGACGGCCGTCGACGGGACGAAATTCGTTGCCCAGTTGGCAGGAATTCAGTAGTTGATTACGGCCCCGGCCGTGTGAGGAGAGTCTGCGTCATGGATGCAAGTCCGCTGCGACGGCATTTGCTTGCGATGGGTATCCTGCTTTCGGCCGGGTCGGTTGCCGCTGCTCAGCAGTGGGCGACGGACATGTTCAACACCACCAGCCACGACTTCGGAACCGTCGCCCGCGCGGCCAAGGTCGAATTCGACTTTGTCTGCGAGAACATCTACGAGGAGCCCGCCCACATCCGGGAAATCCGCTCTACCTGCGGCTGCACCACGACGAAGATCAGCCAGCGGTCGCTGAAGACGTGGGAGAAGGCCGTCATCACGGCGACGGTGGACACGCTGGCGTATTTCGGGCAAAAGGAGTCGACGCTCACGGTCGTGTTCGACGAGCCGTTCCCCGCCGAGGTCCGGCTGAACATTCACTGCTACATCCGAAGCGACGTGGTCGTACACCCGGGCGTCGTCGAGTTCGGCACCGTTACCCAAGGCGCCAAGGTGCAGCGAAAGCTGAAGGTAAACTACGCGGGGCGATCCGATTGGCGCATCAGACGGATCGAAAACAGCAACCCGTATCTCGATGCGTCGGTCACCGAAACCGGCCGGGCCAACGGACAGGTCGAATATGACCTGCTCGTAGGTCTGAAGGAAGACGCCCCGGTCGGATATATCCGGGACCATATCATGCTGGTAACAAACGACTCGAACCCCAGGGCGTTGCGGGTTCCCGTTCTGGTGGAGGGGATTGTGGCATCCCCGTTCACCGTGCGGCCGTCGCCCTTGTTGATGGGCGTCGTACCGGCCGGGAAGCCGGTGCCGCCGCGAAAACTCGTGGTCCAGGGGCAGAAGCCTTTTCGGATCGTCTCGGCCACGTCCGACGATAAGCGATTCAAGTGCAGCTACTCCGGCGAATCGAAGGCCGTACAACTGCTCTTCGTGACGTTCACGCCCGACGCAACCTCCGGGAAGGTGAGCAGTGTGATCCATATCAAGACAGACCAAGCCGGGACAATCGACGTTGCCGTACACATCCAGGTGGTTCCACCCGACTCGGGCGGTTCCGGACCGCTTCAGGAACCACCGCATCTGCCGCCGTAGCCGGTTCCGTACCGTTTGAGGAATTGCCCGGCTGATCCCCCGGGGCGGGGTAAAGTGTCCTGCCCGAGGAGATATCCACTGCAAGGTCCGGGCAGAGCCATCGAGAACCGCTGGAAAGAGGGGGAAACCGCGGAAAACTTGCCCCGGATCAAAGCCCCTTACCCTTGACCGGCCGTATCGGCTGCCTAAAGTAAACTGGAACGCTTCGCTCGGGAACGGATATCGAGCGAACACCGGACGGGAGCCGGAAGACGACACTGTTGGAAACGGGCGATCTTTCACAGAATATGGAGCCGAATATGTATTGTTTTCAGTGCGAGCAGACCGCGAAAGGCACCGGTTGCACCGTGGCCGGAGTGTGTGGAAAAGACGCACAAACGGCCGCCCTGCTGGATCTGCTGATCCATGCGGCCAAGGGCATCGCGATGTACGCACATCGTGCGAGCCAATGGGGCCGGCGGGACCGGGAAGTGGACGTGTTCGTGATCGAGGCCCTCTTCAGCACGGTAACGAACGTCGATTTCGACCCGCAGCGGATTGCCGGGCTACTCAACCAGGCGGCGGCCGTCCGCGACAAGGCCAAAACGATGTACGAGGCGGCCTGTGCCGAGACCGGCCAAACGCCCGAGATGCTGTCGGGCCCCGCCGCGTGGCAGCCCGCCGAAGACCTCGACGCCTTGACAAGCCAAGGGGAGGAAGTCGGAGTCATCAAGCGCCGGACAAGCCTCGGCGAGGACGTTTCCGGCCTCCAGGAACTGATCACCTACGGCTTGAAGGGAGCGGCCGCCTACATGGACCATGCACAAATCCTCGGCAAAGACGATCCGAAAATCTACGCCACCTTGCACGAAGCCCTGAACTTCCTTGTAGAAGAAAACCCCACAACCGACGATCTCGTCGGCTGGGCACTGAAAGTCGGCGAGCTGAATCTGAAAGTCATGGAATTGCTCGATGCCGCCAACACGGAGACGTACGGCCATCCCGAACCGACCCGGGTTCGAGTCACCCCGGTCAAGGGCAAGGCCATCGTCGTCTCGGGACACGATCTGAAGGACCTTGACGAACTGCTGAAGCAAACCGAGGGAAAAGGAATCAACGTCTATACCCACGGCGAGATGTTGCCATGCCACGGCTATCCGGAACTCAAGAAATACGACCACCTGGTGGGCAATTACGGCGGGGCATGGCAGGATCAGAAGAACGAGTTCGACGCATTCCCGGGCGCAATCCTCATGACCACCAACTGCATCCAGAAGCCCAAGGAAAGCTACAAGGAGCGGATATTCACCACCGGGCTGGTGGCATGGCCGGGTGTGACGCACATCGGTCCGGATCGCGACTTCGCGCCGGTGATCGAAGCGGCCTTGGCTGCGCCCGGCTTTGCCGAAGACGCCCCCGAGAAGACCATCACGGTCGGTTTCGGACGCAACGCCGTGCTCGGCGTGGCCGGCAAGGTGATCGAGGCCGTCAAGAGCGGCGCCATCCGGCACTTCTTCCTGGTCGGGGGATGCGACGGCGCCAAGTCCGGCCGCAACTACTACACCGAGTTCGCGCAGAAGGTGCCGGACGATTGCGTGATCCTGACGCTCGCCTGCGGCAAGTACCGCTTCAACAAGCTCGATTTCGGCGACATCGGGGGCATCCCCCGGCTGCTGGACGTCGGACAGTGCAACGACGCCTACTCGGCCATCCAGATTGCCGTGGCGTTGGCCGGGGCGTTCGAGTGCAACATGAACGACCTGCCGCTGTCGTTGATTATCAGTTGGTACGAGCAGAAGGCGGTCGCCATCCTGCTGACGCTGCTGCACCTCGGGATCAAGAACATCCGGTTGGGGCCGACCCTACCCGCGTTTGTTACTCCGGCGGTGCTCCAGGTGCTGGTCGAGAAGTTCAACATCGCGCCGATCAGCACGCCCGAGGAAGACTTGAAAGCAATCTTGGGGTAAGGTTTAGCGGGCGGGCTTGCCCGCCGTTGCGACTAGATGCCAATCGGTGACACTATGGCAACGGCGGGAAAGCCCGCCCGCTAAACGGCTTCTCCCACGAATAAGCCGGGCTAACCGACAAAATGGTACTGACCCTTGATTGTGACGAGAACGTCTACGATATCCACATAACGCCCCAGAGTTCCAAACCGAAGGGTCCTTACCAGCGAATGGACGATCTTCAGGTCGTCGGCCTCGATTTGCTCGATGTAGTCGTACCTGCTCAGCCCCAGCCCGACGAAGAAATTCAAGGCGACCTTGTTCGCGTAAGGCGTGAGCTGCTTCGAGTGGTCGCGTATGATCTCGACCCGTTGTTGGCGGGAAAGCGCAAACCACTCGTCTTTGGAATTCATGAACACCAGCGCCACGTACGTCTGGCCGTCCCTGTCGAAGTCCACTTCCTCGGACGTGGCGATCTTGGGAAGCTCTCCGGGTGACATGTGCTCCCTGGGGCTGTCGACAGGCTCCGGCAGCTTCGCACGGCACTTCACACAGAGCACGAGATCGTCCGGGTTGTCCATGCCGCACTTTTCGCAGACCTTCGCTTGATAGACGGAGTCTTCGCCGGCGGGATTCTCAGGCATGATGGATTACCTCCGTTGCCGCATTTGGTTTAAGGTTTTCCGACTGAACTAACCACAGGGGTTGACGGACCTCCGGGTTTCCGTATTGTAATACCAAAATACCGAATCGATGGGAAGTCGCTCCCTCGAAAACCGCCCACCCGCGACGGGACAAGGACAAAGCGATGTACAATTCACACAATGCTTTGAGCATCGTTGTCGTCGGGGCGTCGGGCAACCTCGCAATAAAGAAGGTGTTTCCCGCTCTGTTCGCCCTGTATTGCCGGGGATACTTGCCCGAGCAATTCCACATTTTCGGTTTTGCGAGGTCGTCGTTCACCGACGCCGGGTTTCGGACGCGTGTTGCAGAGCACCTGACCTGCCGCTATGCGCCGGGCGAATCCTGCGAGCAGCGCATGGACGAATTCCTCGGCCGCTGTCGCTATATGTCCGGCAGCTACGGATCCCGCGACGCCTTCCTGGATCTCTTCGCGATGATGCGCGATTCCGAAGCGGGGAAACCGGCAAACCGCTTCTACTATCTCGCCGTCCCGCCGTCGGTCTTTCTCGATGTCGCCCGCGCGATTGGCAACGCGGGGCTGGTCAACTGCACCTCGGATGAACCATGGTCGCGCGTGGTCCTGGAAAAGCCCTTCGGCCGGGACCGGGAATCGTCCGATCTCATGGCCGGCGCGATCTCGCAGGTGTTCACGGAAAATCAGATTTACCGGATCGACCACTATCTTGGCAAGGAAGTAGTCCAGAACCTGATGGTCCTCCGCTTTGCCAACCTCGTGTTCCAGCCGATCTGGAACCGCGAATACGTTCGCAATGTGAATATCTTGTGGAAGGAGGACCTCGGCGTTGAAGGGCGCGGCGAGTATTTCGACCGATACGGGATCATTCGCGATGTGATGCAAAATCATCTTGTGCAGATTCTCGCCCTGGTTGCCATGGAGCCGCCCGATCGGCTGGACGCCGCATGCACTGCATCGGAGAAGGTGAAAGTGCTGCGAAGCGTTTCCCCCTTGAAGTTGGAAGACCTCATCATTGGGCAGTATAGCGCGTCGGTCAAGGGCGGGAGAACGTATCCGGCTTATGTGGAGGATGAGACCGTTCCGGATGATTCGATCACACCCACCTTCGCCGCCGCCCGGCTGAAGATCGACAACCCGCGTTGGCGCGGCGTGCCGTTTGTGATCCTCGCTGGCAAGGGACTCGACGCCCGAATGACGGAAATCCGAATCCGGTTTCACGACGTGCCGGGAAACATGTTCTGCCGGCCGGACGATTGTCCCAACGCCAATGAACTGACAATTCGCGTACAGCCGGACGAGGCTATTTGCTTGTCGCTGGTCAACAAGGTACCGGGCTTGGGCATGAAGCTCGCGTCGAAAAGCCTCGATCTCCTCTACAAAGGGGTGTTTTCCGAGCAAATTCCCGACGCCTACGAAAGCCTCTTGCTGGACGTGATAAGGGGCGATAGGAGCCTATTCATCCGCAACGACGAGTTGCAGGCGGCGTGGGATATCTTCACGCCCATCTTGAACGAGATCGAGCAACGCAAGCCGGCTCCCAAACCGTACAAATTCGGCAGTCAAGGACCGGCAGAAACCTTGGAAAACCTGCTTGAATTGTGTAAACAGGAAAAAAACCAAAATTTCCCAAGTGTCCAGTAGAAAATCGGGGAGAATGATGGCATCCGGCGATTCTTGGAAAGGGTCGCAAACACACCTAAGTCGTTTTCATGCAAGTGTTTATGCGGCGAGTGCGAAGGGGCAATCGAAAGACGCCCGGCGGAGACTTGCCAGAATGTCTGATTGTGCAAACAATGGATTCAGTCGTAAATAAAAATAATAATCAGTACTATTAAGGGCCGTTTCTGTAGCTGTTTTGAACACCAGGGAATACTCACAGTCGCTTCAGGGACAAACTTCCCTAAGGCACGTGATTTCACAATATTTGGACTCCGGAAGGCAGGAAATGAACACCATACTCGTTGGCACGGCGGCGGAACACATGACGAAAGAAGTGGATTCCGTGGCACCCGAAATGGACACGTACGAAGCCATCCATCGTCTGGTGAAAAATCGCGTTTCCGCGATGCCCGTCGTAGATGATGGTGGGAAACTGGTAGGGATTCTCTCCGAGAGAGATTGTCTGGACGCCTTCCTTCGGGCAGAGTACTACGAGTCGCCACCCGCACTGGTCAAAGACCTGATGACTGCGGAGGTGGTGAGCGTCGAGCGGGACACGAACATCTTGAAAGTGGTCGAACTGTTCTCGAAGAAGAACTTCCACTACCTTCCCGTAGTCGAGAACGATCGGCTCGTTGGACAAATCAGCCGAAAAGAGGTGATTCGCGCAATCCAGGAGATGCGTTAGGTCGGGTGCGAAATGAATAGAAGGCGAATTCACAGAAACACACCCCAGCGGCGTTTGATCCTGGAAGAGCTTCGAAAGGTCACGTCGCACCCTACGGCGGCCACATTGTACGAAAGCGTGCGGCGCCGCCTCCCCAAAGTCAGCTTGGGGACGGTGTATCGCAACTTGGAACTCCTTGCCGAGATGGGCGTGATTCAGAAGTTGGAACTCGGCGGCTCGGAGGCGCGGTTTGACGGAAACACGGAGCGTCACGAGCATATACGTTGCATCGAGTGCGGCAGGGTGGATGACCTGCGCGGCGTGCCGATGCAGAAGCCGGATCTGGCCTCGGATGCCTTTCGCGGGTATAAGGTTGTTGATTACCGTGTGCATTTCCTGGGCATCTGCCCGGAATGCCTTAAGAAACGGACACAACGAGAAACATAGGAAAAAGCAGGAGAAACGAACCATGCTAAAACCAAAGATGCAGGAAGCGCTGAACAGGCAGGTCAACGCCGAGTTATACTCCGCGTACCTGTACCTCTCGATGTCGGCATACTTCGAGTCGAGGGGGCTTCAGGGAATGGCCCATTGGATGAGGATGCAATTCGAGGAGGAACAGATTCACGGGTTGAAGATCTACGACTTCGTCAACGAGCGGAGCGGCCGGGTCATTCTGGCCGAGATCGAGGCCCCGGAGACGGAGTGGGATTCCGCGTTGGACGTTTTTGAAAACGCATACGGGCACGAGCAAAAGGTAACCGGCCTGATCGACGATCTGGTCAGCCTCGCTTACGAGGAGAAGGACCATGCGACGGCGAGTTTCCTCCAATGGTTCGTGGACGAACAGGTGGAAGAGGAAGCGAACGTATCGCAGATTGTCGATCAGTTGAAGATGGTGGGAGACAGCGGGGCGGCCCTTTTCCTGCTGGACGGGCAATTGGGGCAACGAGCCGCCCCGACCGTGGCGCCGGATGCCGGCGGCGCCGGGTAATTCTTACAGGAACATGAAAACTTGTGACGTGAAACCAAGCAGGAGGTTAGCCATGACAACGATTGTAACGGAAAAGGCCCCGGATTTTACCGCCCAGGCGGTCATGCCGGACAATTCGTTCGCCGAGTTGACGCTGTCGTCGTACGAGGGCAAGTACGTGGTCTTGTTCTTCTATCCTCTCGACTTCACCTTTGTGTGCCCGTCGGAAATCATCGCTTTCGACAAGGCGCTCTCGAAGTTCGAGCAACGGAACTGCCAGGTGATCGGCGCGTCGGTTGATTCGCACTTCACGCATTTCGCCTGGAAGAACACTCCCGTGGAACAGGGCGGCATCGGGCCGATCCGGTACCCCCTGGTGTCCGATCTGAACAAAAGTATCTCGCAAAAGTACGGCGTGCTTCTCAACGGCGAGGTGGCGCTGCGCGGTCTTTTCCTGATCGACAAGAAGGGGATCGTCCGCCACGCACTGATCAACGATCTGCCGTTGGGCCGCAACGTGGACGAAGCCCTGCGAGTTCTCGACGCGTTGCAGTTCACCGAGGAGCACGGCGACGTCTGCCCGGCCAACTGGCAGCAGGGCGAAGACGCCATGAAACCGACGGCCAAAGGCGTTGCCGAATATCTGGCAAAACACACCGGATAACCGTATAACAATTTTGTGATTACCGGCCGCCGGCGGAGTCCGATCGCTCGCCGCGTCGGCGGCAGAACCTTGTAAGGTGCAACCGATAAATAACTTTCCGGATTCAAGAATAAAGGAGGGGGCACCTGCCCCCGGACCATCATCAAATGGGCCAAGTCCCGGGGGCGGGTGCCCCCTCCTTTGAACCCAAATCGGAAAGTTATTTATCGGCCGCTCGTAAACCTCATTAAAGGAGTCAGGCAAATGGCTACTGTGGTACTGCAAGTCTACAAGTGCAGCGTGTGCGGCAATATCGTCGAGGTGATCGGCGCCGGCGCCGGCAGGCTCGTCTGCTGCGGCAAGAGCATGGAGTTGCTGGCCGAGAACACAACCGACGCCGCGCGGGAAAAGCACGTCCCGGTCGTCGAAAAGGTCGACGGCGGCGTCAAGGTCGCCGTCGGGTCCGTCGCCCATCCCATGGCGGACGACCATTACATCGAATGGATCGAGGTCATTGCCGGCGGCAAATCGTACCGCCAGTTCCTCAAGCCGGGTGACGCGCCGGAAGCCGAGTTCCCAATCGAAGCCGAGCAGATTACCGCCCGGGCACTGTGCAACCTGCACGGCTTGTGGAAAGCGGAGTGAGCGTTTCTTGTATTTCGGTCGCTTGTCAAACGTTGAGGGCACAACCATCAAGGAGAACGACATGAGCAGTCTGAAAGGTACGCAAACGGAGAAGAATCTGTTGACCGCGTTTGCCGGCGAGTCGCAGGCACGAAATCGGTACACGTTCTTTTCCAGCAAAGCGAGAAAGGAAGGCTTTGTCCAAATTGCCGACATCTTCGAGGAAACCGCCCATCAAGAGAAGGAGCACGCGAAGCGGTTCTTCAAGTTTCTCGAAGGCGGCGACGTCGAGATTCAGGCCGCGTTTCCGGCCGGGGTAATCGGGAGCACCGCCGAGAACCTCAAGGCAGCCGCCGCCGGCGAACACGAAGAGTGGGAAACCCTTTATCCCCAATTCGCCGAAACGGCCCGACAAGAAGGGTTCGAAGCGATTGCAAACGTGCTCGAAGCCGTCTCCGTGGCAGAGAAACAGCACGAGAACAGGTATCTCGGTCTGCTGGCCAACGTGGAGGCGAACACCGTCTTCAAGAAGGACAAGAAAGTGGTCTGGCGGTGCCGGAACTGCGGTTACCTGCACGAAGGCGAGGAGGCCCCCGGGGCCTGCCCGGCATGTGCCCATCCCCAGGCGTATTTCGAGGTGTTGGCCGAAAACTGGTAACCAGCGAGGGTAACACGTTATGTACTCCGCCAAGATTCAAAGGAGGGGGCACCTGCCCCAGGCCAGCGAGAGTAATGCGTTACGTCCGGGGGCAGGTGCCCCCTCCTTTGTTCTTCTCGCGGGACTGTTCCCTTGACTCAATGGTTTGCGGGAGGCCGTCATGGCAGTACGAAAGATCGTCAAAATCGACGAGGAGAAGTGCGACGGTTGCGGGCAGTGTATCGTCGATTGCCCGGAGGGGGCGCTGCAAATTATCGACGGCAAGGCCCGAGTGGTGAAGGAAAGCTACTGCGATGGGCTGGGTGCGTGCATCGGTGCTTGCCCCCGGGACGCCATCACGATTGAACAGCGCGAGGCCGAGCCTTTTGACGAGAAGGCGGTGAAGCAACACATGGCCGAGGCCCGGCGGCAGAAAGCCAAGCTGCCGGCATTGGAATGCGGCTGCCCCGGCTCGGCCGTGCGCGAAATGCGGCGGCCGTCGCCGGCGGACCCTTCTGCGGGAGATGTCCCGTCGCAGTTGAGCCACTGGCCCGTGCAATTGACGCTGGTGCCGCCGAATGCCCCGTTTCTCCGGGAAGCGGACCTGCTGCTGGTGGCCGATTGCGTGCCGTTTGCCGTGGCCGATTTCCACGCGCGTTTCCTCCAGGGGCATCCCGTGGTGGTGGGATGCCCCAAACTCGACGATCCGCAAGCTTACGTCGGAAAGCTCGCCCAAATTCTCCAGCAGTCTTCGATCCGCAACCTGACGATCCTCCACATGGAGGTCCCTTGTTGCACGGGATTGTGCATGATCGCCAAACGGGCCATGGAAACCGCCGGCGTCAGCGTGCCGGTCAAGGAGATCACCGTGAGTGTTGACGGACGCGTGATTGCAGAACGGGAATCGTAGAGGTGGAGTGAGATCATGAGCGAACCTCGATGTCCCGGCCAGGATTTGCGCTACTTGAAGCCGGAGGACGTGTTTGACATCCGCTGCCCTTACTGTAAAAAGGAAGTCGAGTTTTTCAAGGACGAGCCGTCGTTGCGGTGCCCGTCGTGTCACAGGCGAGTGCGTAATCCCAAAATCGACCTCGGTTGCGCCAAGTGGTGTGCATACGCGAAGGAGTGCCTGGGGGCTGTTGACGACGAATCCGACGAGATCGCGCCGGTGTGCGACCGGCTGATTCTGGAGGTGCAAACCGTTTTCGGCTCCGACCGGCGGCGAATCGACCACGCCCTGAAGGTTCTCGATTTTGCCGAAAGGATCGCAAGAACGGAAGGCGGCGACCCATTGGTCGTCCGCGCGGCGGCAATCCTGCAC
The DNA here is from genome assembly GCA_964547995.1 of uncultured Planctomycetaceae bacterium. GTDB lineage: Bacteria > Planctomycetota > Planctomycetia > Pirellulales > Thermoguttaceae > CAZJRB01. The sequence continues at coordinate 101,498 of CAZJRB010000004.1, forward strand.
GATATCGGCATTCCCGAGGCCGAGCGGAAACACGGCTCCTGCACCGCGAAACTCCGGGAGATCGAAGGCCCGCCGGTCGCCAGGGCGATCATGGAGAGGCTTGAACTCGACGAGAGTGTCGTCGACCATGTCTGCCGGATCATCGGCTCCCGCCACAGCGGAAAGGACATCGACACCCCCGAGTTCCGCATCGTCTGGGACGCCGATTGGCTGGTCAATATCCCCGGGGAGCATTCAGGCGAAGACCGGGAAAAAACGGCCGCACTGATTGCAAAGACATTCAAGACCGGCAAGGGCCGCGCGATGGCCGAGAAACTGTTCCTTCAAGACATTGAAGATTGATGCTCGAAGATCGAAAGGACTCTCATGGATACGACACTGCGGCAAGACATCGATTGGGTCGGGTGCGTCGACTGGACGATTCGCGATTTCCACAGTTACAAGACGGAACGCGGCGCCACGTACAACGCCTACCTCGTTCGCGACGACAAGACCGCGCTGATCGACACCGTTAAGGCGCCCTACGCGGAAGAGCTGCTCGAAAACATCGCCCGATTGACGGAACTCGCGGAAGTCGACTACGTGGTCTGCAACCATGCCGAGCCCGACCATGCCGGCTCCCTGCCGCGCGTGATGGAAAGCCTGCCGAGTGCGACGCTCGTGTGCGACAAGAAGTGTCTCGCAACGTTGTCGAAGTGCTTCGACGCGTCGGGATGGAAAACCGAGATCGTCGCCTCCGGCGATACGATCCCGCTCGGCAAGCGGACGCTGCAATTCGTCGAGACGCCAATGGTACACTGGCCCGAGTCGATGTTTACCTACGTCCCGGAAGAGAAGCTGCTCTTCTCAATGGATGCCTTCGGCCAGCACTATGCCAGCTCGCAGCGGTTCGACGATGAAGTGCCGTTGTGTACCGTTCTCGAAGAGGCCAAAACCTACTACGCCAACATCGTGATGCCCTACGGCAAGCAGGTTGCCGGGGTGTTGGAGCAGGCCGGGGGTCTCGACATCGAGATGATTGCCCCCAGCCACGGCGTCATTTGGCGCACGCACCCGGCGAAGATCATCGAAGCATACAAAAACTGGTGCGTCTGCCGGCCCAAGCCGAAGGTGCTGGTCGTCTACGACACGATGTGGGAGAGCACCGGCCGGATGGCCCGCGCGATTTGCGAAGGGGCATCGCAGCCGGGCGTCGAAGCGGTGCTCCTGCACGTTCGCCGTTCACACTTGACCCGAATCGCCGCCGAGGTGATCGACGCCGCCACGGTTGCGTTCGGCTCCGCCACGCTCAACCGCGGCATGATGCCGATGGCCGGCGCGGCGCTAACGTATCTGAAGGGACTCCAGCCAACGGGTAAGGCCGCTTTCGCGTTCGGTTCGTACGGTTGGGGCCGCGGCGGGCCGGAAGCCGTTCAGAAGTACCTGGAGGCAATGAAGTGGGAAATCCTGCGCGAGCCGCTAAGGGCCCAGTACCGGCCCGCCCCGGAGGTGCTCGACGAGTGCCGCGAGGCCGGAAAAATGCTCGCCGAAAAGGCGAAGCAGATGGCCGGCGATCGCAAACCCGGTCAAAACGTTTGCGTTGATCCATAACCGCTATCCTTATGTCGAAGGAGAGATGAAAGATGCAGAAGTACGTATGCGATATATGTGGTTGGACGTACGATCCGGCAGCCGGTCTGCCCGAGCAGGGTATCGAGCCGGGGACGCCGTTCGAAGACCTTCCGGACGATTTCGAGTGTCCGGAGTGCGGGGCGGGCAAGGATGCGTTTTCACCGGCAGATTAGTTAGGCCGGCCAAGGGTAGACATTGCCATGGCAAAGCACTTCGTGGAAATGATTCAAGAACACCACGTGATCGTGCAGGCGCTCGTCGCCACGCTCTTCACGTGGTTTATGACCGCGGCCGGGGCAGCCGCGGTTTTTTTCACCAAGCGATTCAACCAGAAGATCATGGACGGGATGCTGGGGCTGGCAGCGGGAGTCATGATCGCCGCCAGCTACTGGTCCCTGTTGGCGCCGGCCATTGAAATGTCCGAGGGCGGTTGGGTCCCGAGTTGGGTCCCGGCGACGGTCGGCTTTCTGGCCGGCGGTCTCTGCTTGTACGTCGTCGACAAAATACTCCCCCACCTTCACCCCGGGCTGGACATTTCCCAGGCGGAAGGCATCAAAACCTCATGGCAGCGGAGCGTCCTGCTGGTCTCGGCGATTACGCTGCACAACATTCCCGAGGGGCTCGCCGTGGGTGTGGCGTTCGGCGCAGTTGCACACGCCGCACCCGAAATGGTGCAGGAAATGACCCTTGGCGCCGTCGCACTGGCGATCGGGATCGGCATTCAGAACTTTCCCGAAGGGATGGCCGTCTCCATGCCGCTTCGGCGCGAAGGCATGGGGCGGTTTCGGGCCTTCATGTACGGCCAGGCATCCGGCGTGGTGGAACCGCTCGCCGGCGTGCTGGGCGCCTGGCTCGTGTTGACCATGACCCCGCTGTTGCCTTATGCCCTGGCCTTTGCCGCCGGCGCCATGATCTTCGTCGTGATCGAGGAGCTTATCCCCGAATCGCAACAAAACGGCTACGGCGATTTCGCAACGCTCGGAACCCTCTTCGGGTTCACGATCATGATGATTCTCGACGTAGCACTCGGGTAACAAGGGAGACATGCCGTGGATCTCGACCCGTTGTGGCTGTCGCGTTTGCAATTTGCCCTGACCATCGGGTTCCATTTCCTGTTTCCGCCGCTGACGATCGGGCTGGCCTGGCTATTGGTGATCGTCGAAGGGATCGGCTGGCGGCGGGGCGATGAGGACTATGTCCGAGCAGGCAAGTTCTTCGCGAAGATTCTCGGCCTGACGTTCGTGGTTGGTGTCGCCACGGGGATTGTCATGGAATTCCAGTTCGGCACGAACTGGGCCGAATACTCGAAGTTCGTCGGAGATATCTTCGGCGCGCCGCTGGCCATCGAAGCCATCTTCGCGTTCTTTCTCGAATCGACCTTCCTGGCACTGTACCTGTTCGGGCGCGACAAGGTCTCCAAGGGCGTCCACTGGCTTTCGTGCCTGATTGTCGCAATTGGCTCGACGCTCTCGGCGTTCTGGATCATCGTGGCCAACTCCTGGCAGCAGACCCCGGCCGGCTACACCATCCGGAACGGGCGAGCCGAGTTGGACGGCTTCGCGGCGGCCGTGTTCAACCCTTCCACGTCCATTCGTTTTCTCCACGTCTTCACGGCGTGCCTGATTGCCGGCGCGTTCTTCATGGCCGGCATCTCGGCGTATCTGCTGCTGAAGGACAAGACCTCGGAAGTCGCCCGCAAGACGCTGAAAATCTCGTTGGTCGTCGCATTTCTCGCGTCCCTGGCGGCATTGTTCCCGACCGGACATCACCATGCCCAGGAAGTCGCTCAGTGGCAACCGGAGAAACTAGCGGCCATGGAAGGGCTTATTAAGGGGCAAGAAAATGCGCCGCTGACGATGTTCGGGGTACCGAAGGAAAACCCGCCGAAGCTGGACTATGCCGTTGGAATCCCCGGTATGCTGAGTTGGCTCGCCTTCGGCGAGATGGACCACTACGTTGCGGGCATGGAAGATTTCCCCGAAGATGAGCGGCCGCCGATGGTGATAACATTCCTTTCCTTTCATGCGATGGTGGGGCTCGGGTCTTTCTTCATTGGGTTTACCTCGCTGGGTATTCTCCTGCTGATATGCAAGAGACTCTATGGGGCTTGGTGGTACTTGTGGTTGCTGGTGCTGGCGATTCCGTTGCCGCTTGCGGCGTGCGAAGTCGGGTGGATCACCGCAGAGGTCGGCCGCCAGCCTTGGGTCGTCTACCGGTTGTTGAGAACGGCCGATGCGTTTTCGACCAACGTCAGCGGCGGCGAAATCCTATTCTCGATCATCATGTTCGGATTGATCTATCTGGTCCTCGGCGCCCTGTACCTGTTCATCCTGGTAAGGAAAGTCCGGCGCGGCCCTGAAACATCCGCCGGCGAGGAGACGCAACCATGATGGACCTGAACACCACGTGGTTCTTGCTGATCGGCGTGTTGCTGACCGGCTACGCCGTTCTCGACGGTTTCGATTTGGGCGTCGGCGTGCTGCACCTCTTTGCCACCGACGAGCGGCAGCGGAGGATCAACCTCGCAGCGATCGGGCCGGTGTGGGACGGGAACGAAGTCTGGCTGCTGACCGCCGGCGGGGCCATGTTCGCCGCTTTTCCACCCGTCTACGCAACCGTCTTCAGCGGGTTCTACACGGCATTCATGCTCCTGTTGTTTGCCCTGATTTTCCGCGCGGTTTCGATCGAATTCCGCGGGCAAGTCGACGGCCCCCGCTGGCGAAGATTCTGGGACCGGACCTTCGGGCTGGGCAGCCTGGCGCCGGCCGTCCTCTTCGGCGTGGCGATCGGCAACGTCCTTCGCGGCTTGCCCATCGGGGCGGACGGGAGTCTTCACGTATCGTTTTTCGCCCTGCTGAATCCATATTCGCTTCTTATTGGCCTGCTCAGCCTGGCCATGTTCGTCATGCACGGAGCCGTCTACCTTGCGGCAAGAACCGACGGCGAACTCCAAAAGCGGATGGCCCGTTGGGCCACTGGTGCGTGGGCGGGGTTTCTCATACTCTACGTGGTAGCCACCGTGGCAACGGTTTTCGTCTCGCCCTTCCTGTTTGAGCCGATCCCGCACAATCTGCTGGCGTGGGGTCTTTGTTTACTTCTATTGGGGGCGGTTGTCTCGATTCCAGTGATGGTTCGAGCTGGGAGATTTGTGCTTGCCTTCTTGGCATCCGCTGCAACAATAGGATCAATGATCGGCCTGATGGGTGTGAGCCTCTACCCAAGAATGGTTCCCTCCAGCATTGATCCGGTCAACAGTCTTAATATCTACGACGATTCCTCCACACAACGCACGCTGACCGTGATGCTGGTCGTCGCCCTGGTTGGCATGCCGCTGGTGATCGGATATACCGCTTATGTTTATAAAGTGTTCATGGGGAAGATAGTAATCCCGAAAGACGGCTATTGATGGTGACTTCAAACCCGTTTCAGTTTCCTAACGTTCGTGGTAAATGGGAAATATCAGTTAATTGGAGGTGGTACGATGGATAACACCCGTGTTTTGCGAAGCGGCCTCTGGCTGGCAGTGGTCTGCTTCGCGCTGCTTGGGGCAACCTTGCCCCAAGCGGACCCGGCCGAGGAGCCCGATCGAGACGTGCCGCGAGACGCACTCGGGGCGGCGAGTCCTGAGTATCAGCAGGAAGCACTCGCCAAGCTGATGCCCGAACAGGACGTGGGCAAAGCACCCAAGGGTTTCGACCCGGTCATTTGGAGCGCGTTTGTGCCGGAGGACAACGCCCTGACCCCGCAGCGCGTAGCCTTGGGCCGCAAGCTCTACTTCGACAAGCGTTTGTCGGATGACGGCAGCGTCTCCTGCGCAACCTGCCACGACGTAACCCGGGGATTTACCGATCAGCTTGCGGTCTCCAAGGGAATCGGTGGGCAGCTCGGCAAGCGCAACGCGCCGACGACGTTGAACGCAGTCCTACTACAAACCCTGTTTTGGGACGGCCGCTCGCCTACCCTGGACCACCAGGCCAGGCAGCCGATCCTGAACCCGGTGGAGATGGGAATGGCCGATGAAGCGACCGCTATGAAGGCCATCAGCAACGATCCCGAGTACCAGAAGATGTTCAAGGAAGCCTATGGCCGGGATATGAACTATGAAGATCTTGGTCGGGCGATCGGCGCCTTCGAGCGTACACTGGTCTTTGTAGATTCCCCCTTCCGGCGGTTTCTCGCCGGCGATAACCAAGCCGTTTCGGCCGAGGCCCGTGCCGGATTCGAGTTGTTTAACGGCAAGGCCCGATGCGCGGCCTGCCACCCCATGAGTCCGTCCAACCCGTTGGGTACCGATAATCGGTTCCATAACGTCGGCGTCTCAGCTCGACACCAGGACTTCGAAGCCTTGGGGCGGCAAGCGATTCAGCTCCTCCAAAAGGACCCGTCGGAACAAAAACTGGATGAGTTGGCTGTGGGTACCGACCTGAGCGAGTTGGGACGGTTCATGGTAACCCGTAACCGGGTCGACATGGGTTCGTTCCGCACCCCGCTGATCCTCAACATCGGCATCACGCCCCCCTACATGCACGACGGCTCGCTGGCAACGCTGTGGGATGTGATCGACCACTACAACAAGGGCGGCGAGGCAAACCCGTTTCTCGACGGCGGCATCGAGCCCTTGGCCCTGACCGAAAAAGAAATCGACCAGTTGGTGGCCTTCCTGTTCACGCTGACCGACGTCCGTTTTGCGGAGGAAAACCAGCGGCAGTTCGAGCAGCAGCAGGCTGCGGCTATGAAGAATCGACCCATTCGAGACGAGGCGATAGCCAACCGTCAAACCCTGCCCTTCGAGCGCCGGGTGATGGGAACAAAGAACACCGATCAGTAACAAGGAGCGATCCACGATGGCTATTCATAAGAGCGTCGAAACCAAGTATATGGAGGAGCGCCGTGAGCTGTTCCGCGGAATGCGGAACCTCGACCGCCGCTCTTTCCTGAAGGTGTCGGCGGCGGCCTTGGGTGCAACCGCCGGCCTGGCCGCGCCGCATTCGTTCACACCCGTGAGCGTGGCGCAAGACGCCGAGGGCTCGGACGCGAATCCGGCCTTCCGCTTCGCCTATATTTCCGACTCGCACCTCTACGAGAAAGAGGTTAATGACCGTTTCGTGCGGGGGCTGTTGCGCGCCGTCGACGACGTCAACAACCTCGACCCGCAGCCCGACTTTGTGTTCTACGGAGGTGACCTGGCCCAGCTCGGCCAAGTCAAGGAACTTGAACTGGGCTCGGAGATCCTCAAGAACCTCAAGGCCCCTCTGAGGATCATGGTCGGAGAGCACGACTGGTATCTCGACATGGGCGAGAAGTGGCAGGAGCTGTTCGGCGAGCCGACCTACTCCTTCGACCATAAGGGAGTCCACTTTGTGGTGCTCAACAGCGTGGTGGAAAAGGATTTCTGGACCGGGCGCGGGCTAACGCCCATGCAGCGCATGAAGACGGTGGCCGGCCTGGATAACGGGCTGCAAAGCCCCTTCACCGTGGGCGAACCGCAGCGGAAATGGCTCGAAGAGGATCTGGCCAAGGTGCCGGACGACGGCCGTGTGATCGTCTTCTCCCACTCGCCGCTGTACAAACTGTACAAACCGTGGAACTTCTGGACCGACGATGCCGAGGAAGTCCAGGCGATTCTCCGGCGGTTCAAGCAGGTGGTGGTGATCCACGGCCATACCCACCAGTTGTTGACCAACCGCATCGGAAACATCTACTTCCATGGGTTGCTGTCGACAGCCTGGCCTTGGCCGTATGCCCCCGAAGGGATGCCCAAACTGACTATCGAGATGAGCCGACCCGATCCGTTCAATCCCAACGACGGATGTGGCGACGGCGAGGTGCAGGTGCATCCGGACGGCCTGGTGGACAAAATCTATAACCTGTGGAACCGCAATCCGATTACCGTCAGCAGGACTTACATGGCCAGCATGGGCAAACAGGATGTGCCGCCGAAGCCCAACCGGCCGAGCTACTAACAACGGGCAAGGAGACGAACCATGTACCAAACGTTGATGTCTCATCGTGGCAACCGCGCCCTTTTGGGCGCCCATTGTCTGTTGCTGGCCGCGCTCTTGGTCGGTTGTGGCCAAGAAACAAGACCTCGCGGGACGGCAACCGGAGACGCCTCGGAGGATTTGGAGAAGCAGTCACAAGCCGCTCCCGACGATAGCCCGTCGGACGCCGCTTCGACGACGGCCCCATTGCAGCCGGTCCCGGTAGAGAAGGCCGTAGAGCTTCCATCGTGTGATGGCGAGAACACCGTCACGGTTTCCGGGGAACTGGCTGGCCAGCCCCTGGCCGACGCCCTGATGGACCAGTGGAAACGAGACCATCCAGAACGCGACTGGGTCGCTGAAGAAAAGAAGGCACACGCCTTTAAGCCGCCGGCCGATAACTCGGACCTGCTCAAGGGCGATCAGGGCAAAGGACACGCCTACGGCAACTACACCGAGCGCGATATCCTGATCTGGACCCGAGAGACCGAGAAGTTTGTGGCCGAGGGCTCTCGGATCTTTCACAGTGCCGACGAGCTGGGCAGCACCATCGGCGTTTCCTGTGACATGTGCCATCCACATGCGGCGAACACCCACCCGGAAACGTATCCCAAGTTCCAGACGCAGTTGGGCCGCGTCGTGTTGCTGCGCGACATGATCGACTGGTGTATCGAGAATCCGGTCCGCGGCGAGCACCTGGATCCCAACGGCCCGGAGATGCGGGCGTTGGAGGCCTACATCATGGCGCAGCGCAAAGGGGTTCAGATGAATTACGGGAAACACTAACGCTACCCGGGCGCGGCCCGAGAGCCGGTGTTGCAAAAGCACGGCATAAGCGAAGAGACACGGGGACGCCATGTTTGATCTGTGCCGCAGGTTTTATGCCGCGGCTTCGGATTTTCCCAATAGTTAAACGATTCGAAAGGAACCATCCATGAAAAGGCGACAATTTCTATCAGCAGCAGGTATCACCGCCGGAACCGTCATCGCCGGCGCGGCAACCGCAGCGGCCAAGAGCCGCCCGGCCGAAAAACGGTCGCAGGTCTACAAGTGCCAGAAGTGCAACACAATCGTCGAAATCCTCGTGCCGGGGAGACCGTCGCTGGTCCACTGCGGCGTGCCGATGGAGCTGGTGGAAGAACAAACGGCCCCCGCGGCCGAGAACAAGCACGTCCCGGTGATCGAGAAAATCGACGGCGGCTACAAGGTCAAGGTCGGCAGCTCGCCTCATCCCATGACCGACGGACACTACATCATGTGGATCGACCTGATCGCCGACGGCAAGACCCACCGCCAGCACCTCAAACCCGGCGGCATGCCTGAAGCAACCTTCCTCATCGAGGCCAAGGAAGTCGCGGCACGGGAATACTGCAACCTGCACGGGCTCTGGAAGGATAAATAGCCGCGACGAGCAAACGATTGCCCCGTCAAAAGGAGGCTGGTTCGCCGGCTTGCCATGCCGCAGTCGATCCGTTAGATTGCTCTCATGTCCACACGCGACGATGAACGCACGCTGACATTCAGTCCGATCGGGGTCATCCACACCCCGTTTCACGGGGCAACCGGTACGCCGATCCAAACCGCGTTCGCCGAGGGGGCGGAGGGACAGGTCGAGGTCCGCGACGAGGTGGCCGAAGGGCTGAAAGACCTTGAGGGCTTCGAGCGGATATGGTTGATCTATGCTTTCGACCGGGCAAGCGATGCGCGGCTGCTGGTTATCCCGTATCGCGACACGGTCCACCGGGGGGTGTTTTCCACCCGGGCGCCGTGCCGACCCAATCCGATCGGGCTCTCTTGTGTCCGGTTGATCCGCATCGAAGGCAACGTCCTCCATGTCCGCAACGTGGATATGCTGGATGGAACGCCGCTTTTGGACATCAAACCCTACGCGCCGCGATTCGACCATTTTCAGGTGGACCGGTGCGGCTGGCTCGACCGGTCGGACGACCACCGCGTTGCGGACGACCGGTTCGAGTAACATTGTGACTTTCATCTCTTGAAAAATGGGAAACCGATATCGAGGAGGAAACGACCATGGCAACCGATGTGACACGTCGAGAGTTCTTGGGAAAAGCGGGCATTGCAGGCGCGGCGGGTACGGGGCTGGCGATGGCCGCCGCGGAAACCCGGGCCGCCGAGGCAAAACCCGTCAAAATCATCGCCGTTTGTTGCAGCCCACGCAAAGGCAAGTCCACCGCGACTGCCCTGGGGGTGTGTCTCGACGCCGCCAAGGAAGCAGGCCCGAAAATCGCCGTCGAGTTGATTGAGCTGGCGGGCATGGAGATCGACGGTTCGCTTGCGGCGGGAATTCCTTTGGAACCGGGCCGGAAGGACGATTTCCCCGCCCTCGTGCCGAAGCTCGCCGATCCGCAGGTCGGCGGGATCATCGTCGGCACCCCGGTCTACTTCGGCAACATGAGCTCGCTTTGCAAAGCGTTTCTCGATCGTTGTATCGTTTTCCGGAAGAACAAGTTCGCCCTGGCGAACAAAGTCGGCGGGGTGCTGGCGGTCGGCGGGTGCCGCAACGGCGGACAGGAAATGACGATCCGTTCGGTCCAAACCGCCCTGATGTGCCAGGAGATGATCCTTGTCGGCGACGGGCAGCCGGGCGCCCACTTCGGCGCAACCGTCTGGAACGACAAGAACGTCGGCGACGTGACGAAGGATGCGTTCGGCATGGGGACGGCAAAAAATCTCGGCCGCCGCGTTGCCGAGGTCGCGATGCGCTGCCGTGCCCGCTGACGTGCCGGATCCGAACTGTGCCATGCCGTCCATCCCCAGCAAACTCGCCGCCCGGTTGCAGATTCTCGTCGCCGCGTTGATGTGGAGTTCCGGCGGGCTGTTTGCCAAGGCGCCGGTGTTCGAGTGTTGGGACAAGGACACCCGCGGGCTCATGTTAGCGTTTTGGCGGGCGGCGTTCGCGGCGGCCGTGCTGACGCCGATGATCCGCCGCCCCAAGTGGGACATTCGCCTGGTGCCGATGACGCTCTGCTTCTCGGCCATGTGCGTCTTGTACCTCAGTGCCATGGTGCTGACCACCGCGGCCAACGCCATTTGGCTCCAGGCCACGGCGCCGTGGTGGGTGTTCCTGCTCTCGATCGTCGCTTTTCGCGAGCCGGTCGTCCGCCGCGATCTGGTCCCGCTGGCGTTCGGCTTCCTCGGCGTGGGAATAATCCTCGCTTTCGAGCTGGTCGTTCAACCCCAGAACCGCCTTGGGGTAGTCTGCGGCGTCCTGTCGGGCATCACGTACGCCGCGGTAATCATGTTCACGCGCAAGCTCCGCGACCACGACGCGGCGTGGCTGGTGGGGCTCAATCACATCGTGGCAACCACGCTGATGCTGCCGTTGATGCTCTCGCTGGGCATCTGGCCGTCGCCGTTGCAACTGGCCGTCCTCGCGGCGTTCGGGGCCTTTCAGATGGGCATCCCCTATGTGCTGATAACCCGCGGACTGCGGACCATAAGCAGCCAGGAAGCCGTCGGAATATGCCTCCTCGAACCGGTCGTCAATCCGCTCTGGGTCTTTCTCGCCTGGGGCGAAGTGCCCGCATGGTGGACAAGAGTTGGGGCCGCGCTGATTCTGGCCGGGCTCGTGTTGCGGTACGCGCTGCTGGAGCGGTTCGGGAAAGGCGATTCGGAAACGGGCAACTAGGCTTTGTCTCAAAACGTGTCCGAACGGGTCGCACGGGTCTTGAGACAAAGCCTAATACGTACCTGTTGCGGAAAGCCGGATTTTCGGGTGCCATGCCCACGTTCGCGTGGGCATGTAGCGGTTTCTTGCGGGATTCACGACATGCCCACGCAAGCGTGGGCATGGCACCCAACTTTCCGCAACAGAAACTAATACGACAACGCTGCGTTGGTCCGGAGCTACTCCGGCAGCATCGTTCTGCGGAGATACCGGCAATAGATGGCGCCGACCGGGTTGTGGGCAAGAACCCGATCCTTGGCGATCAGCGTGGTGACCGGTGCGCGGGAGAGCTTGCTGAAGATGGCATCATGGCCGACGCACAGGCCGCAGAGCACGTTCAGTTCCGTGCCCGCTTCGTTGAGCAGGTCGGCCTGCCCGGCCGGATTGCACATCACCTCGCGCTCCCGATCCGGGTCGATCTGCTCGAAGCCGAATTCCCGTTTTTCGATACCGCAGGTCTTACAGCAGACCGAGACGACGTCGAATTCCCGGCCGAGGATTTCGGCAACGATTTCGGCCTCCGGCGCCATGCCGATGCAGAAGGCCAGCCCCAGCTTGCGGCAGCCCAATTCCCGGGCAAAGAGGATGATCTCGCGGATTCGCGGTTCCTTGCAGTAATGGCGCGCTTCGATAGCAGAGGCGGCACGGTGGAGGCGGGCGATCTCCTCGTCTCGATACAGCGCCCGGTGCCGGCCGGCTGCGCCGAAACAGTCCGTGCCGTCGTCGCATCTCTTGACCCGGCAGGCAGCGCAGCGCGGGGGTGGTTTAGCGTTCATGTCTTCCGTCGCCTATTCTCCTTCGGGCATGTAGAGCAACCGGTTGCAGCTCTTGCAGAACATCGGGTGGCCAAGCTTGATCTCAGCGACCATGTTAATGGGCACTTGCTGATTGCAGCCGCTACAGCACTGGTTCTCGACGGCGGCCAGGGCGTCTTGGCCGAGATGGCGAAGGACTCGCTGGTATTTTTCTTTTAGCTCTCCCGGCAGTGCGGCTTCGGACTGGTCGAGTTCTGCTTCGAGGCGTGCCAGGTCGCCCCGGATAAGCGGTTCCCGCTCTTTGACATCGGCAGTTAAGTTTTCGAGTTTTTTCTTGGCCGTTTCGATGGCATTCTCGGCCTCCGCGGCTTTCGCTTCGGACTTTTCGATTTTTTCCCACGCCTCGAGGATTTCATCGTCCAGGACGCTGTTGGTTACCTTTTGGGCGGCGATTTGGTCCTTGAGTGCCTGGTATTCGCGGTTGCTGGCGGCGGTGTTGAGTTTTCCTTGAAGATCCTTGATCTTGTCCTCGCCTGCCTTGAGTTGAACCTGTTTGGCATCGGCGCCCATGCGCATCTTCTTGAGTTGCCCCGCGATGTCGGCCAATTGCTCTTCCAGGTGCTTGACGTGTGCTTCGGCGGCGCAAATCTGTTTGGGCCCCCGCTCCTGGCGCTCTTTCAAATCGGAAACCTGGCGATGGATGCGGTGCAACGTCCGCAGGGCGGAGGTGTTCACGTTAGGAGAGATCATTTTCGTTTGTCTTTGCAAGAGGATTTTTGAAGAAGCGCGCCCGCAGCGCCGGGGCGTTTCGGAAATGGCGCAAAAAAACCGCCGGCCTTTCGACCGGCGGCTTGATGACTCGCATCAGCCTGCCACTCGCTCGACCCGGTCGAGAAAGCCGGCAAGCTGTTGGCTCCGCACCGGGTGTTGCAGCTTGCGAACGGCCTTGGCTTCGATTTGCCGAACCCGTTCGCGGGTGACCTTGAAGATGCGCCCCACCTCTTCAAGGGTATAGGTATACCCGTCCCCCAAGCCGTAGCGCAAACGGATAATTTCCCGCTCGCGGTAGGTAAGCGTTTTGAGCAGGGCATCGATCTTGTCTCGCAGCAATTCATTTCCGGCGGCTCTTTCAGGTCGGGGGAGTCCTCCATCCTCGATGAGTTCCCCGAAACAACCATCTTCGCTTTCTCCGACCGGTCGGTCAAGGCTTACCGGATGGCGTCCCATGTCCAAAACCCGACGGGTCTCATCCATGGTCAACCCGGCCGCCTCGGCCGTTTCCTCGGTTGTCGGCTCTCGGCCCATCTCCTGTAAGAGGCGTTTCGCCGTATTTCGCAGCCTGCTGAGCACATCAATCATATGGACGGGGATGCGGATGGTCCGGGCCTGGTCGGCAATCGCGCGGGTGATCGCCTGCCGAATCCACCACGTGGCATAGGTCGAGAATTTGTATCCACGCCGATATTCATACTTGTCAACCGCCCTCATGAGCCCCGTATTCCCCTCCTGAATGAGGTCCAGGAAGCTGAGACCGCGATTGCGGTATTTCTTGGCAATCGAGACAACCAGCCGGAGGTTGCCGCCGGAGAGTTGGCGTTTGACCTGCTCATAATCCTCGTACTGCCGCTGCATGACGCGGCACCGTTTTTGCAGACTTTCGGGCGTTTCCTGGGTGAGCACCATCAGGTCGCGGAGCTCGCGGCGCAGATTCGCCCGTTTGTCCTTCGTGGCCGGGGTATCGATCACGCACCGCAACTGCGAGCGTATCTGCTCCATCCGCGCAAAGGCCTCTTCCATCTGCCGCATCAGGGCCTGAACCCGCCGCGTCCGCATACTCAGCTCCTCGATCAGCGTGAGCATTTTCCGGCGGCGGCGGATGAACCGCTTTCGGGCCGCCTGCCGGACCTCTTCCGGCGTTTGCTTGTTCAGCAGCCGGTTGAAATCCCGCCTGTTCTGCTGCGTCAACCGCTGCAAGGTCCGCAGGTTGTGAGGCATGCGCGCCTGGATTTGCTCCTTGGTCAGCCGTTCGGTCAAGGAGACCTTGATCGTCCGGTCGAAGGGGAGTTTCCCCCGGTGGACCTTGTGGAGCGTGTTGAGCGTTACACGCATTCCGAGATTGCAGCCGATAATCGTGCGGCGGAAGCGCTTTCGCGTGACTTCGATCTTCTTCGCCAGCGCGATCTCCTCCTCGCGCGCCAACAGCGGGATTTCGGCCATCTGCGAGAGATACATGCGGATGGGGTCGCTGCTGAACTTGACCACGTCGGGGGGCGCAGGCAGCGGGTCGACCGGAGTCTGCGGCACCTCGCCCTTCGCAAGCTCAGGCTTCTCCTCCGCTTTCGTGTCCGAGCCGTCCGATGTCTTCGCATCCTGCTTCGGATCGTAGAATTCCGGCTCCGGGGGTTCGTTCACCAGATCGACGCCCTGCTCTTCCAGGGCAATCAACAGGTTATCGAGACGATAGGGATCGACCTCCTCATCGGGAAGGTAGTCATTCACATCATCGTAGGTCAGGTAGCCTTGTGCCTTGCCTTTGGCAACCAGGTCTTGCATGTCTTTGTCAAAGAGATCCACCAGAACACTCCTTTCGCGTCCTCGTGACGCGCTGGGATCAAAGGGGTTGCGATCACGGGTGTGCCCGGGCCGCGCGGGTGCGGCGCCGGAGGTGATCGCCCGGCTGCGGCATCCTCACTCGTCCGTGGGTTCGGAAATACCCTGCCGGTCTCGTTCCTGCCGGAGAATCCGGTCCAGCAGTTCGGTTTCCTGGCTGGTGTCCAGCCCTCCTTCTCGTAGAGCCCCGAGGTGGCGGGGCCGCTGCTTTTCTGCCTCCTGTCGTTGAAAGGTTGCGATTAACTGTTGTAACAACGCATGGGGATCGAGTTCCCGCTCCCCTTTGGCTTGGTAGCCTTCGTCGAATTCGACCAACAGGCTTTTGGCGGCCTCATCGTCGAATTCCAACATCAACCGGCTGAAATCGGGCGTCGTGCCCTCGTCGGTCAACCGGCAAGCCGCCGCGTAAATCCGCCGGCAGGGTCCCGCCGGCAATCTTTCGGCCCCGATGTCCGCCCGTGCTTCCGGCAGACACTCAGGGTGGCCGATCAATAGTTCCATCAATTCCCGCTGCACCGGGGTGATTGGCTCGGGCGAGTCGGCCGTCGCAACGCCCGGCGGCGCCGTCCGGCGTTGCGTCCGGCGCCCAAGCTCCTTCAGCCGACGGCGGACCGTCATCTCGTCAAGACGGAACCGGCCCGCCAATTGCTGAAGAATCTTCTCCTCGCGCGGACCGATCCGCGGGGCCCGCGCGATGATCGACAACAAGTGATCGAGCGCCCGGGTCGCCTCGTGGATGTCGCGGTCGAGGTCCAACGCCGTCTCCGGGTGGATGGCCCCGCCTTCCAGGTCGAGCCCCCGGGTGGCAACGCGAAACGCATGGCGCAGGGCGTCGACCGCCTGGTTGTCCAAGAGGTCCTGAAAATCCCCCGGCTCGTGCGTGCGGAGGAAATCGCAGGGGTCCGTCCCCTCGGGCAACGTGAGAATCCACAAATCGGCTTCCTGGGCGACGAACAGTTCGAGGACTTCGTTCGCCCGCCGCTGGCCCGCCTCGTCCCCGTCGAGCACGAGGATGATCCGGTCGGCAAATCGCTTGAGTATCTTCACGTGCCCTTCGCCCAAGGCCGTTCCCAGACACGCAACCGCGTTGCCGAACCCGTACTGATGGGCAACGATTACGTCGGTGTATCCCTCCATGACCAGGACCGTGCCCGACTTGCGGATTGCCTCGCGGGCAACGTCCAGGGCGTATAACAAGTTGCTCTTTGAGAACAGCGGCGTTTCGGGCGAATTGACGTACTTGGCCGGGCTGGTGGTTCCCAGTTCGGGCAAGACGCGGCCGCCGAATCCGACCGGCCGCGATTGCGTATCGCGGATCGAAAACAGCAGCCGCCCGCGGAACCGGTCGTAGTAGCTCCCGCCCCCCTCCGGTTTGGCAAGGATGCCGATCATCTCCAGGACCTTCGCCCGTTTGGCGTCGCCCTCGGCCTGCTGGAGAATCCAATCCCGCTCGAGCGGCGAGAAGCCGATACGGAATTTCTCGATGCTCTCGGCCGTAATGCCGCGCTCGTCGAGGTATTTTCGCGGCACTTCGGCGGCGGGCGAGTTGAGCAAACACTGGTGATACTGCTCTTCGGCCCAGGCCATCGCCTTCAGGAGTGTCTGCTTTCCTTCCCTGGAGGAAAAGTCGAGCATCCCCGGCTCCGGCGGCTGTTGTGGTCGGGCGGGGGCCCTTCGCTTCAGTTCGATACCCGCCCGATCCGCGAGCATCTCCAGCGCCTCGCGGAACTCGACGCCTTCGGTCCGCATGATCCACGAAAAGACATCGCCGCCGATGTCGCACACCCAGCACTTGAACGTCTGGCGTTCGGGGTTGACCTGCAGGCTCGGGCGGCGGTCGTCGTGCCAGGGGCAAAGGCCCACGTAGTTGCGGCCCTGCCGCCGCAACCGAATCTGGGCGCCGACCAGGTCGACGATGTCGATCGCCTGGCGCACCAATTCCTTATCGTCGAGCGGCGAACCGGAAGACACCGTCATCTCCTGTGTGGCAAGACCCGCGAATTCCATTTCGCACCCACTTTTCAGGCAGGCAAATCCGTTTACCCAAGCTTCCCGGGAGGGAAGTGACGCAGGGGACAAAGCGTTTCCGTTTCTCTCACCGAACTCGCGGTCCCCGTGTCGAGTCTGGAATTATAGCTTTTCAGCAAAACCCCGTCAAGCACATGGTTTGCCAGCAGTGCTAGCAGTGATGTCTCCGTCGCTTTTTCACACTTTGTCCCCAGGTTTTTGCCGCTTGCGGCTTCGCACGAGACACCGGCCGGTCTATCCGGGTTCACCTTTTTTTCCCGCAGTCCCCTTGTGACCTGGAAGCCGCTTGTCTTCTTCCCGGTTCTCTTCGGTATCGTGTCTGTTGCCGTGGCGTTGAATCGCGTCCTGTCGTTGGTCCCACATTTCGTCGGTAGAGCCGCCCTCCTCACCCGGCATAAATGCCGGGCCTAATACCGGCTTCGCCGGAAAGGGCCGTAAACGGCCCCGCACGTTAGTCGTCTCCCCCTACTTCCCCGCATCCAACACCGCTTGCGCATGCCGGGCGAGGTGGCCGCGGAGGTCTTTTGTGTAGCTTCTTAGGATCTTCTCGCCGAGGCCCTTGTGGTCGCCGCAACGGTATAACGCCCGGGCAAGGAACAGCTCGCGGAGCGACTCCCGCCGGGTCTGCTCGCCGGTTGTGCCGCCGGGGACACCGAGCTTGCGGGCCTTCTGGATGTCATGATGGGCGAAGCCGATCATGCCCGGCTTCTGGAGCACGTCGTAAATCGGTTTCGCCGCCGCCGGGTCGCCGATCGATTCCAGTGCCAGCGCCGTCGCCCGGTGGTGCGAGAAGACGACGCCGGGATCGAGCAGGGCAGTCTTCTCGAGAATCGCCGGCAAGGCCCGCTTGTCGCCCGTTCGTCCCAAGGCGACAATCGCCTTGTCCAACGGGCTCAACGACTCCCCAAACTGCCCCATGCCGCGGTAGTTCCAACCCTTATCCCACCCGTCATGCTTGCGGACCTGCGCGATCACGTCGTCCAGGGCGGTCGGGTCGCCCATCATTGCCAGCACGAATGCGTATCGCGGCTTCGCCTCGCTGGTGGCCTTTTTGTAAGCCTCGCGGAGCATCGGCAGCGACTGCTTGGGAGACGCGAAGATCACCGACGCGTGTTTCGGATCGCTTCCAAATTCGTTGACCGCTTTTGCAATCGCTTCGTCGGAGAGCGGGTACGAGTCTTTGTCCGTAAGGACTTCCTTCTCGAGATTGCCGACGTCGACGAGGTGTTTTTGGATCGCCTTGACATCGACGCTGCGCAGCCGCTGGTTGTTTTTCGCGGCCACCGCGGCGGTATACCCCGCGGCGTAGCCCAGGTTCTGCATGTCGGGCTGCATCCGGATCAGCGGCACCGCGTCGCGGTGGGTGCTCATGCCCAATCCGACGACGAGAATCCCCTCAAGGCCCTTCGGCAACACGCAGCGGTACGGGATGTTGACGATGGTCCGGTGCGTATTCGGGTGCATCACGTGGAGACACGGGTGGACCATGTAGCCGTGCGTGTCGTACGGGCCGCCGCGCGCCTGGCTGATCGTGTCGGGGTAGGTCCGCTCGTTGATCTCGTCGAGGACCGACAGGATATGGTCGCCGACGATGCACCGCCGCTCGCGGGTGTCGATCAGCGTGCCCTGGTCGAACGCGGTCGGGTACTTGTCCTTGGCGTAGACGAAGACGTGCCACATGTCGACGATGTCGGTCTCGTCCACGAGCGTGAAGTCGGTGTTGGTGTACGAAGCCCCGAGGTTTCGCGGCGGCAGGCCGGTTCCCTGCATGGCCAGCTCGTCGCTGCCGGTGTAGAGGGTTTCGGCGCCGGCGGCCGCGGCGACGTCGCTGTTGCCGGTGCCGTCGATCACGACGTCGGCCAGGACGACCCCGCGCCCGCGCGGCGTAACGACGACGGCCCCTTTGACTTTGCCGTCTTCCACGAACGCCCCGGCCCCGATGCAGCCGAACCACAGCTCGCCGCCCGGCTTCAGCAGCTCGTCGCGCCACCAGTTGGCCCGCTGCTCGATGATCCAGCCGGTGCCGGGCACCTCGTTGGTGAACCCGACGCGGTTTCCATGGTAATACTTGCTGATCGCGCCGGTGGTCCCGACGCCGCCGAGCATGTGCTGGTACTCGACCACGAGCGTCTTGGCCCCTTGTCGAGCGGCGGAGATGCCGGCCGGGGCGCCGGAGGTGCCGCCGCCGATTACAACCACGTCGTACTTGCCCAGAACCGGGATTGCCCGGGCGTCTTGCAGGATGGTCGGCGACTTCCCAACCGGTCGCACGCCCTGGAGCATCTCGCGGGTGTCGCCGGCGTCGGCCGACCGGTCGCTCGGCTTCGGGCCGGCGAGCTTTACATCCTTCGGCTTCGGCAGCGATTTCGCTTCGGCCGCGGCGGCCTTGCCGATCATCGTCCCGGCGTCGATCAACGCAAGCGGGCGCATCAGCTTCGCGGCGTCGTTGCGATCCAGGTCGGCGCACCCGCCAAGGACCCAAAGCCGCGGAGCCGCCGTCGAGCGGAACGGGCCAAACGTCTTCTCCTTGGTGCCGAATATCGCATCGGGCGGCACCTGAAAGAGATCGTTCGCGGTAAACTGCTGGTTGGGATCGTACGTGGCGTTGCGGAACGCCTGTTCCGCAGCCGCCCAGGACGCATCGTCATCGGCGGCCATGGGGATCGTCATTGTGTATTCGAAGATGCGGTGCGGCCCGCCACGGCCCCCGAACGGCGGTTGGATCTCGCGAACCTTGAGGTTCTTGCCCTCGCGGGGTTTGCCGCCGATGACGATGTACTTCAACTCCTGATCGCCGGTCGGATAGGGCCGGAACTTCGCGCCGGCCATCCGGGCAACGGCCGCCCGAGGCGTTGCGTCGATGATTACCTTGGCGATGACCGCCTGCCGCCCGGCCCGGTTGGCCATCACGATGCCGCAGGGGTTGCCGGCGGCGTCGCGCAGCACGTCGGTCGCGTAGCAACCGTAGAGATACTTCACGCCGGCGTCGAGCAACGCCTGATCGAGCGTCCGCTTGATGTGCATCGGCCGCGGCGGGGGATACGCGGCAGCTTCCGCTTTCGGCGGCTGAGGCTTCGCTTGTTTCTTCTTCCCGACGATCTCGATCTCGCCCAACAAGGTCCGTTCCATGCCGGCCGGCTTCTGGACGAAGATTTTGACGTAGCGGGCCTTGCCGTCGATCGGGCAAACGAGCGTGCCGAACCCGGGTTTCGGCTTCGTGTTCTTGATCTCTGCCACTTTCTTCCACGTCTTCCCGTCGTCGCTGGTCGAGACGGTCATGGCCGCCACGTCGAAATTTGTCCCGCCAACGCCGTTGGTCCGCCGGAAGAACATCAGCCGCACTTCCTTGATCTCCTGCGGCTTTTTGAGATCGGCTGTGATGTTCACGTCGGCGTCGTACTGTACGCTCTGCCTGGCGGAGTCGGCCCAGCGGCCGTCGGTCAACATCGACGGCTTCCTGGTATCCTTGTGTACGCCCGCGCTGGGCTGATCGGCTTGGTAGGTGAACTTGATTGCGTTCGGGCTCCGGTCCGCCTGCGGAGGCGTTCCCGTGTCGCTGAAAATCTGTTTTGCCAGCGGAGAGGTCGGCACTTCGCCCGGCTCGAGCCAGAGCCGCAGCGTGCCGGTCATGTCGTCGCCCAGGTAGGTCTTCGGCGTGGCGAGAAAGACCGACGCCCCATCTTCGGCCGCCGCAACCGCCGCCGCGACCGCCCCGGTGCTGCCGCCGACCACAACCACGTCGACATCATAGGCCACCGGAATCTGCCGGGCCGATTCATTAACGACCGGCCCCGCATATGCGGCGGTCGACATTCCCAGAATCACAACAAACAACAAGGCAAGGAAAGAACATTGGCGAAACATTGGCAACTCCTTTGGATGTGCTGGGTTTCGAATTCTCCACATTATTGCTGAGCGGGGCCGCAAATGCAAGCAAGCGGACACGAGCGAACAGAGTCTTCCCAAAGCCCCCGCACTGTGTGCAGGTTCTTCGTGGAAGTTCGAGTGGGGAACCGACCGCACTTGACGCAATGAACCCCCGCACGCAGTGCGGGGGCGTTTGGTGTGGATGGAGACCGCTACTGGTTCAACTCGTTGGTGATCCACGTCTGCAATTCGTCCGTCTCGACGTCGCGAATCAGAAACCGCTTCTGTTTCGATGTTTCCCCGGCGATCAGCTCGATCTGCGATTTCCGCAGGCCCAGCGACTTGCTCAGCAGGGCGATGATCGCCTTGTTGGCCTTGCCTTTCTCGGGGGCTTGGGTGACGGAGACCTTGAGCATGCCGTCCTGCTCGCCGCGGATTTCGTTGCGCCGGGCGCCGGGCTGGGCACGGACGGGGAGGATCATGCCCTCGGCGTGCGGCTGAAGTTCGATCATGATGGCGTGTCAAGGTTTCCGGGAACGCGTGATTCCGTGTTGTAAAGCCGCGACCAGTGGTCGCGGAAGCCCTGGGGGATGGTTTCCTATGCTGACTCTTCCGCGCGACAAACGGGGTTCCGCTGATCTCCTTGCTTGCAGCGTATGTCCCCGCTTCTGCGCGACCACTGGTCGCGGCTTTACAACGCAAGCGACTGCTATTGATTTATTGATTTTATCCTGGACAGGTTACAAACCTGTCCTACGGGGATATCCTTTCGTAAAGCGCTGACCCGACGCGGACGATAGTGGCCCCTTCCTCAATCGCGATCTCGTAGTCGGCGCTCATGCCCATCGACAGGTCGTCCATGGCGATCCCTTCCGGGCAGTTTGCCCGAAGGCGATCCCGCAACTCGCGGATCGCGGCGAACTCGCGCCGCGCGCCGTCGAGGCCGGAATCCAGGCCGGCCATGCACATCAGCCCGCGAATCTCAATGTTCGCAAAGCCGGCTAACTCGGCCAGCGACGGCTCGATGGCATCGGGCGCGAACCCGTGCTTGGCTTCCTCGCCGGAGACGTTTACTTCCAAGAGAATCGGCACCCGCAAGGAAAGCTCGCCGGCGATCCGGTTGATCGCCTCGACTAGCTTGAGACTGTCGGCCGACTCGACCATTGCGACCAGCGGCAATGTACGTCGGACCTTGTTCCGCTGGAGGTGGCCAATCATGTGCCAGCGGATCGGCAACCCGGCCACTGCCTGGGCCTTGTCGGCGAGTTGTTGCGGCCGGCTTTCGCCCAAGGTCGTGCAACCGGCTTCAACCAGCGCCCTGATCTCCTCGGGGCCGACGTACTTGGTGACCGCCACCAGGGTAACGTCGTCCGCTGCGCGACCGCTTCGGGCGGCCGCTTCGGCAATCCGACCGCGGACGGCGGTGACGTTCTCGGTAATTTGAGTAGCAAGGTCTGACATGGAACAAGGCAGTGCTTTGCGAAGCTGCAAGCGGCTATTTCAGTTTCACGGTAGCATAAGGTGCGTTGGCCAGCAGGATGCACGACTTGTGGTGCCCGGCCAACCGGGCGAGTTCCTTGCCTGAGGCCACGTGAATCATGTCGAGCTCTTCGACGAGCGACGGCTCCAGCCGACTGAGCAAGTAAATTTTGGCGCAGTCGAGCGCCCTGGCAAGCTGGCCGGCGATTAAGGTGTCCTCGGGCCGCTCCTTGCCGATTTGCCGCAGAGTCGCCTGGCGGGACTCGCTGCGGGAGAGGCGTCGCAGCACGGGACCGGGCCTGGCCGCCAGATCGCAACAGACGGCGATCGCCCCGCCGTCCTCGACCAGCGGTACGGCGGCGTCGAGCGCCCGCCCGATGTTCACCCACGTCTGCTGATCCGAATCACCCTCGATGGCCGCCACGACGAGACTCGCCTGCTCGGAAACCGAACCGTTCCAGGCGGTATGGTACAGTTCGCGGGCACGCTGCCCGACGGCGTCGCACTGCCCGGCCAGGACGTGCAGGATCGAGGCCCCGCCGGCCGGGACCAGTTGGATCGTGAAACTGATGCCCAACAGCCATGCCACCTCTTCGACCTTCTTGGCCAGTTTTTGTTCGTAATCGCGGCGCGGGTCGAGCGCCCCGATGGTGCGGAACCGCTGCAGCGTCCGCTCGTCGGAGAACGTCGGGAAGACCGGCGTATGGATACCGAAATAGCCGGACGCCGCATCACTGTGTACACAACCGATCGGCAATACCAGGTCGGCATCGTGGATTGCGCGATTGACCAGGATCGGCTCGCCCGACGTGTCGGCGCCCAAGTACCCCAATTGCTCGCGGTCGGCCGGGGCGTGGGTCGCCAGCGTGATTTGACTGCGGACCGGTTCCTGCAAAAGCCGGCAAGGATCCTCAACCGGAGAATACCCGTTGGGGCGACTCTGTAGCAGAGTAATCCCGTCGGGATGGACTCGGGCATTGACAAGCGACCGGACAACGGCGGCGGTAACTTGGGCAGCCTGGGGAACACCGTGATCCAGGGCCAGGACCACACGGTCGCTCGGTGTCGTGCATCGCGACAGGGCAGGGTAGGCAAGCGGGTCGTCCAGCGCGGCGGCCACCGCCTTTTCCAGATGATCCAACGGTTTTCCGGCCGGATGACCGCAGTCGGCCAACAACACCCCCTCCTCGAAATCGAGGGCAACCGCCGAATCAGTCCCATATCGCAAAACGTTCATAGCACCTTAATTATCGGGCATTTCCGCGGGAGGTCAAGAAGTCGAGGTTTACGCACAGGGCCGATTTGCGAATAATTGACCATGATTCGGAGCAATGGCTGCCTATATCTACAAAACGAAGGATTGGAACATGATTTGCCCTCCGCACCATTCCCGTCACTTGGCGATTCGAGCCGCCGGCATCGCCATGCTTGGACTGCTTTGCTTCAGCGGTTGCGGCCCTTCGGAATCGCCGGCCGTACACGGTGTCGACGGAGGCCTTTCGGCGCCGGGCTCTTCCGGGCAGGCCCCGGTCGCCGGCAAACCGGCATCCGGACGCGAGATACTCGAGGCCATGGCCGCCGCCTACAAGAAAGCAAACACCTATGCGGACAGCGGCACGGCACGCCGCCAGGCAGACATGAGCGACGGGCAGATCGATGAGGCGGCCGATTTCTCCGTCACGTTCGAGCGCCCTAACAAACTCCGCATGCACGTATACGAAGGAGTTGTCGTCTGCGACGGAAAGGAGCTGCTCGCGGGCGTCAAGGGCCTGCCGAACCAGGTCCTGGTCAAAAAAGCCCCCGACGAACTGACGAGCGAATTCATCTACAGCGATCCGATTCTGTACCGGGAACTGAGCGGACGTTTCGCCGGACCTTCCCCCCAACTGAGCTTCTTGCTCACCGACGACACGTTGCAGGGACTTACGCAAAACGCCGAGGAAGTGACCCTGGAAGAGCCGGGGAAGATCGACGGCCGGCAGTGCCACCGCGTCGCGATTCGATCGCCGGACGGAATCGGCGTATTCTGGGTCGATCAGGAAACGTACGTGTTGCGGCGGGTCGAGTACCCGACCGATGTGCTGCGACGGCATCTCGCCGAGGGCAGAGAGGTCCGAAGCGTCTCCTTGGTGGTCGATTTCCGGGGCGCGCAATTCGATACCCCCATCGACCCCGCGGCCTTTCAGTTCGAGATTCCCCGGGGCGCCGCGCGGGTGAGGTATTTCGTCGAGCCGCCGCCGGACCGGCTCATGGAAGGTCCGGGCCAACTGCTGGGGAAAAAGGTCCCGGCGTTTCGGTTCACCGATCCGGCCGGCCGACCCGTAACGCCGGAGTCGCTGGCCGGAAAGGTCGCCGTGCTGGATTTCTGGGCAACGTGGTGCAACCCGTGCCGACAGACCCTGCCGCTGCTCAGCACCGCGTACGACCCGTTCAGAGACAATCCCAAAGTTGCCGTCTTCGCCGTCAGCGTCGACGAATCCCAAACCGCCGGACAAACCCTGACCGACACTTTCAAGGCATTGGGAGTCGATCTGCCGATCGCCCGCGATCCCCGTCAGGATGCATTTACCCTGTTCCATATCAAAGAAATACCCGCCATGCTGATTGTCGGTGCGAAGGGCACCGTGCAAGACGTGAGAATGGGCCTCGATCCGAACCTTGCTGCAACACTGCCGAAGAAACTCGACAAGCTGCTCGCCGGGGAAAACCTCTACCGGGAACAACTCGACGCATACAAGGAGCAAATGGAAAGGGCGCTGGAAGCGGCCAGACCCATTGCCGACAGCACCCCGCCGAAAACGTTCAAACTCGCCCCCTTGTGGCAATGTACCGGGCTGAAAAACCCGGGAAACATCCTCGTCGTACGCGACGGGAGCGAGCCTCCCCGGTTGATCGTCATCAGCCAGTGGGCGTCGATCGACGAAGTTGCCCTCGACGGAAAAGTCATTGCCACGCACGAAATGTCCGTCGAACGAACAGGACCGATCTACCAATTGCGGACCGCCGTCGGAGGAGACGGGCGGCGCTGGTTTGCCGCCTTCGCTTACGGCTCCCCCCAATTCCACCTGCTCGATGAGAACCTGAACCCGGCGTTCAGCTTTCCGAAGAATGTAACGGATACCCCGATTGAGACCACCGACGTCCAATTAGGCGACCTCGACGGCGACGGCAAGCTCAATGCCTACGTCGGTTATATCGGAAAGACCGGAGTGCAAGCGGTTTCGCTCGAAGGCACCCGGGTTTGGTCGAGCACGGCCGTCAGCAACGTGCTGGCGATGGCCCTCGGCGGTCCGGACCCGCAAGGAAAACGCCGGCTCTGCTGCACGAACAGCTCCGGGAAACTTGCCGTGCTCGACGCGGCCGGAAACCTCCAGGGAGAAGTCGCCCTGCCGGAACAGTTCCTCTATGCCATTGCGGCCGCCGACCTGCAACGCAACGGGCGATTCCTGTGGTGCGGCCTTTCGCAACCGCAGCCGATGACAAACAGGGTAGTGGGGTTCAATCTTCAGGGCGAGCTGCTTTGGACCCACCCCATGCCGGCCGGACGCCACCAGTGGCCGGTGGAACGGATCATCCCCGGACGGCTGGCCCCGGACGCCGACGGACGGTGGCTCCTGCCCGGGCCCGACGGATCGATCCGGGTGATTGCCGCCGACGGAAAACTCCTCGATCAGTTCCACTGCGGGGCAGAGATAACCGGCCTGGCCACCGTCGAACACGACGGGCACGCCATGCTGATCCTCGCGTCGCCCGAAGGGCTTCAAGCGTGGCTGGTGGAATAGGGGTCAGGGGTTAGGGGTTGGGGGTTAGAGGGATATTGCAAATTGCAAACTGCGTAACACTTCAGCCGAATGGCGAAACGCGGGTTTTTCCCGGGGAAATTGTAGGGAACGGCCTCTGTGCCGTTCCGCGGATCGGCCAGGCAGCGTTGATGGCCGTTGCGCCCGGAATGCCACAGAGGGCGTTCCCTACAGGACTTGCGATTTCTCAATATGTTTGCAGCGACGGCCTTGGAAGGCCATCGTATTGCAGACGGCTGAAGTATTACGCAATTTTCAATTTTCAATTTTCAATTTGCAATCTCTTTAGTACTACAGCGCTAAGTCAAAGTTTCCTGGGACGCGTGATTTTGTGTTGCAAAGCCGCGACCAGTGGTCGCGGAGAAGCGGGGAGACACTCTGCAAATGAGAAAATCGTGTGATGCCTTCATTGACACAAGGAACAACGGCGCAGAAAACCCTCACCCAGGGTTTCCGCGACCACTGGTCGCGGCTTTACATACGAAACGACCCCCTAAACGACCGACTTAGCGCTGTAGTATTAGTTGCTCCTATTCCCAACCCTTAACCTCCCAACCCCTAACCCCTAACCCCTAGCCCCCTAATTCTTCGCCCGGCGTTCCGGTGCGGACACGATTGCACATCTCAACAAGGGCATCCACCATTTCGCAAATTTTCTCGAAGGATACGTCTTGGCGGAGTACGTCCTCCAGCCTCTCCGCACAAGACGTGATCGCGTCAAATCCGTAGCTGCCCGCCGCACCCTTCAGTTGATGCACCGTCCGGCACAATTCTCCCCAATTCGAGGCATCCAGTTGGTCCAACAGGACGGCGATGCGATTGGGCAGTTCCTGGACAAACATTTCGACGATCTCCGCCAGTTCCGGGTCAGCGCCCAGACAGGAATATAAAGGCTCCTTGGTAGGTATCTCTTTGACCATAGCAGCTTGCCTCCAGGATAAGCGCATCCGCAATCTCCAGTTGGATCGGGCACCCCAAATCCTTATGAAGCCTACGTTACACCCCCGCTGGCAGGCCGATCCGATCGGAGAACCCGCGAAGCCGTCGACGCCATCTCTCCAGCATCCCCCCAGCAAAGCGGGCCGAATTATCCGGTTCGTAGGGATGGGAGGCCGCTGAAAAAACGGCCCCGAAAACAAGCCGCTAGTCAGGTAGAGGGGATAGCGCCTACGTTTTCCCTGCGCAAGACCGATATAACCAACTCGTGTGTTACAAATGGCCGCAGAATTTGCGAGATTTGGCGGAGATGGGTTGTCTAGTGAAGAAATGCTCGCTTCCTCGTCGATACCAACCGCTGGATTGAAGACAAAATCCCTATTTGCGCTAGTTTGCGTAAGTATCCCACTAGGTCTTTCCTAACAAGGAGTGCCTCTCATGAAGCGTCGTATCCTGTTAACGGGACTGGCTGCTGTCGCACTCGTGATCGCGGCTTCCCACGCCCAGGCTGGCTGGTTCGCCAATCTGGCTGGCTGCTGCGATCCGGCTTGTTGTGACAAAGCATGCTGCGAGCCAGCATGTTGCGACGAAGCCGAATGCTGCGAACCGGCCACCTGCCGTCCCAAGCGTTGTCGTACGTGCCGTCCGCGGACTTGCCGTCCGAGGACGTGCTGTGCCAAGGCCTGCTGTGAGCCCGAGTGCTGCGAGCCCGAGTGCTGCGAGCCCGAGTGCTGCGCCAAGACGTGCCGTGCGCGTCGTTGCCGCACGTGCCGTCCGCGGACTTGCCGTCCGAAGACGTGCTGCGCCAAGGAGTGCTGCGAGCCTGCCTGCTGCGAGAAAGAGTGCTGCGAGCCCGAGTGCTGTGCCAAGACGTGCCGTGCGCGTCGTTGCCGCACGTGCCGTCCGCGGACCTGCCGTCCGAAGACGTGCTGCGCCAAGGAGTGCTGCGAGCCTGCCTGCTGCGAAGAAGCCAAGTGCTGTGAGCCCGAGTGCTGCGAGCCCGAGTGCTGTGCCAAGACGTGCCGTGCGCGTCGTTGCCGCACTTGCCGTCCGCGGACCTGCCGTCCGAGGACGTGCTGCGCCAAGGCCTGCTGCGACCCTGCCTGCTGCGAAGAGGCTAAGTGCTGCGAGCCCGAGTGCTGCGAGCCGGCCACGTGCTGCGCCAAGCGATGCCGTAAGCATTGCCGTCGTTGCCGCACTTGCCGTCCGCGGACGTGCTGCGCGAAGGCCTGCTGCGATCCCGCCTGCTGTGGTGTCGCCGTTGAGGGCGAGGCCGCACCCGCCGAGGAGGCGCCTGAGGCACCCGTCGCCGCTGAGTAAGCAAGCTAAAGCAGATTGTCCAAGTTCCATCCCGATCCAACCTTGGGCAAACTCCTTTACAAGAAAAACACCAAGCGACCCGTTCGACCGCCGAACGGGTCGCTTGTCCGTTTCTTGGTTGCAGAAATAGCGGGACCTTCCAGTGCCGGACGGCGGCAACAGGCTGGACCATCCATCCTGAAGCACTATAATTGGCGGGTGCGTCACTTCCATGCCAAAGGAGACAACACCCATGGACTTTCGCTTGACGGGACTGGTCGCGGCCGCTTTCACGCCGATGAAACCCGACGGGACGCTGAACCTCGATCAGGTCGGACCGCTGGTGGACCGGGCGGTCGATAACGGCCTGAGCGGACTTTACGTGTGCGGCAGCACGGGCGAAGGCGCCTCGATGACCGGCGGCGAGCGGCAGCAGACGGCGGCGGCATACGTCGCCGCAGCGGCCGGGCGATTGAAGATCGTCGTCCAGGTGGGACACGACAGCCTGGCCACCGCCCGCGAGCTGGCCGCACATGCCCGGCAAATCGGGGCCGACGCCATTTCGGCCGTGTCCCCGTATTACTTCAAGCCGGTCTCGGCCGAGATCCTGGCCGACTGCCTCGCAGAAATCACCTCGGCGGCGCCCGAGCTGCCGTTCTATTATTATCACGTCCCGGTCCTGACGGGCGTGGAGATCGACCCGGTCGAGGTCCTCGAAGCGGCCGGCCGGCGGATTCCGACGCTGGTCGGGGCGAAGTTCACCGCTTACTCGATCCACGAAATCCAAACCATGGCGGCACTCGACGGAGGACGGTTCAACATCCTCCACGGCCGCGACGAAATGCTCCTTTCCGCCCTGGCAATCGGCGTCCGCGGGGCAATCGGCAGCACCTACAACTTCGCGGCCCCGCTGTATCGAGAGATCATTTCCGCGTTTGAAAACGGCAACATGGCAGAGGCCCAACGCTGGCAAGGGCGTGCCGTGGAGATGATCCGCACGATCTTGGGCATCGCCGGTTTCCCGGGATTGAAAGCCACAATGAATCTGGTCGGCCCCGATTGCGGGCCGGTGCGATTGCCGCTTGCCACGTGCAGCGACGAGCAAATCGCCTGGTTGCAAAGCGGGCTCGAGGCAATCGGCTTCTTCGAGTGGTCACAGGGATGACAAGGGACCCCGCACGGGTGGGATATTCCTTGCAATTGCCGGTCATCCTTGCGATACTGGAAAAGATGGGGCGAGAGTCCGGATATCAATGAGATTGCCGGCTCCCCCATTAGAACCGTATTGCTGCATTGACTGTTCGCACCGTTTAGTGGGCAAACTCCCCTCTTGCTTGAAAGAACCGATCAAATGGAACGTCTCATCCGTCTGACAGCGTTGTGCTTCTTGGCTTGGGCCTTTGCGAGCAATCCAACCGCGTTTGCCGCCGACAAGGAAGCGAAGGACTCGAAGCCGAAAAAAGAAGCCGGCGAGCAACCGTCCGAGAAAGCCGACAAAGACCAGGAAGCCGATGAAGACAAAGATGAGGACAAAGACAAAGACTCGGCAGAGGATAAAGACAAGGACAAAGAAGAAGACAAGGACAAGGAAAAAAAAGACAAAGACAAGGACACCGAGAAGTCGCCCGACGCAAAACCCAAAACGCACAAGGTCGAGAAGGAACCCTTCAAAATCGAAATCGAGCTGAGCGGCGTCTTCGAGGCCAAGCGGATGGAAGGGATCGTCTTGCGCCCCAAACAGTGGACCAGTCTGAAGGTGCTCGACGCCGTGAAACACGGCCAGCGGGTCAAGAAGGGGGAACTGCTCGTCAAGTTTGACATGGAGAAAATCGACCGGGAGATCGCCGACCGCCGGGCAGCCAAAAAGCTGGCCGACCTGAAATTCCGCCTGGCCGAGAAGGAACTCGAACTGCTCGAGACCTTGACGCCCATGGACCTGGCGACGGGAAGCCGCAACCAGAAGTACGTGACCGAGGACCTGAAGCGTTATCTCGAAATCGAGGCACCTTTGGCGAAGAAGTCGGCCGACTTCCTGCTCAAAAGCGCAAAGAACTACCTCGAATATCAGGAAGAGGAGGTCCGGCAGCTCGAGAAGATGTACAAGGCCGACGACCTGACCGAGGAAACCGAAGAAATCGTTCTGAAGCGCGCCCGCGATGCCCTGGAACAGGAGAAATTCTACTACGAGATGAGCAAGATCCAGCACGATCAAGCCGTGAAGGTGCAACTGCCGCGTCAGGAAGAAAGCATGAAAGAGGCGGCCAAACGGCTGGAATTGAAGTGGGAGAAGGCGAAGGCCGCCCTGCCGCTCGCCCTGAACACGGCGCGATTGACCCTGGAGAAAACAAACGTCGAGCGGAAACGGACGGAACAGAAAATGGAGGAACTGCTGGCCGACCGTGAAGCGATGATCGTCAAGGCCCCGATCGACGGCGTGGTCTACTACGGCAAGTTCGTCCACGGCAAGTTCAGCGGCGCAGCGGCAATGGCCGAGATCCTGCGCCCCCACGGCACCCTGACCGCCGGCGGCGTCTTCATGACGATCGTACAGCCGCGGCCGATGTTCATCCGAACGACCGTCGCGGAGAAACAACTCAACGACATCCGCCCCGAACTCGAGGGGTTCGCCCAACCGACGTGCAATCCCAGCTTGAATCTGCCCGCAACTGTCGAGGAAGTCGACGCAATCCCGTTCGCCGCCGGGAGCTTCGGCGCCCGGCTCCACGTGGGAGTAAGCCGCAAGGTCAAGGGGCTGGCGCCGGGGATGGGCTGCAAAGTCAAGTTCATCCCTTATCATAAGGATGACGCCTTGACCGTCCCGACGAAGGCGGTCCATACCGAGGAATCCGATCCCAGGAAACACTACGTTTACGTGGTGGCCAAAAAGGGAGAACCGAAAAAGAAACGAGTCACCGTCGGCCGGCGAACCAGCGACAAGGCCGAGATACTCAAGGGCCTCTCCGAAGGGAATGAGGTCCTGCTGGAGAAACCAAAAAAGAAAGAGGAGGATGAGAAGAAATAGCGCGGACAGAGGACAGGCGACTGGCGACACAGGACAGTGGATAGTGGATGGCAGCAAACCGCTTGCGGCTTCGCGACCAGCGTACCAGCGACTGTGCAAACGCATTGCAGTCGCGGTTATCTTGACTATACTGGCCGGACCGATCTCGGGCGAGGAGAAACCGCCCGCGAAGCTCTCGCCTCTCGCGGTCGAGGGCCCGAAGCCGAATCCGATCACGCCCCCGACGGCCGAACAAATCGAGCAGGCGATCCGCCGCGGCGTCGACTTCCTGCTCGAGCGCCAAAACCCGAACGGCTCGTTCGGCTCGGCGTTTCCCGCCCGCCCGGTCAACGTCCTGGCCCCGGCGCCGGGCAGCCATCACGCCTTTCGGGCGGCCGTCACCTCGCTGTGCATCTCGGCGCTGATCGAGACGGGCGACGACCGGCCCGAGGTGGCCAAGTCGCTGGACCGGGCCGAGGCGTGGATGTTCGAGCACCTGCCCAAGCTCCGCCGCGCCACGCCGGGGGTCATGTACAACACCTGGGGCCATGCCTACGCAATTCAAGCACTCGTGCGAATGCTCGAGCGCGATCCGGACGACAAGCCCCGCTGCCGCAAAATCCGCAAGCATCTCGAACAGCAGATCGAGATGCTCGGGCGATACGAGTGCGTCGACGGCGGCTGGTGCTACTACGATTTCAACGCCCGAACCCAAAAACCGAGCGGATCGACGATCAGTTTCGTTTCCGCCACGGTGCTCGTTGCATTCAGCGAAGCGAAGGCGGCCGGCATCGAAATCCCGCAGAAACTGGTCGACCGGGCAACCGCCTCCATCCGACGCCAGCGGAAGCCCGACTTCAGCTACATGTACGGCGAATATCTCAAGAACTACCCGATGTACTCGATCAACCGCCCCGGCGGAAGCCTCGGCCGCTCGCAGGCCTGCAACCTGGCGACCCGGCTCTGGGGCGATCCGCTCGTGACCGACGAGGTGTTGCGAACCTGGCTCGACCGGCTCTTCGCCCGAAACCTCTGGCTCGACATCGGCCGCAAGCGCCCCATCCCCCACGAATCGTGGTTCGCCGTGGCCGGCTACTTCTTCTACTACGGCCACTACTACGCAGCCCTCTGCATCGAGCAACTCCCGGAGAAGGACCAAAACAAATACCAGGACCATCTCGCGTTCGTCCTGGTGCGATTGCAGGAAAAGGACGGGAGCTGGTGGGATTTCCCGCTCTACGCCTATCACCAGCAATACGGCACGGCCTTCGCCCTGATGTCCCTGCACCGCTGCCGCCGCCCCGCGAGCAAGTAGCCGGCACAACGATTGTCTTCGCCGCGTCGGGTGCCATGCCCACGCTTTCGGGTGCCATGCCCACGCTTTCGGGTGCCATGCCCACGCTTTCGGGTGCCATGCCCACGCTTTCGGATGCCATGCCCACGCTTGTGTGGGCATGTCTACTGCCATCGAGTTTCAGCCCCGCCTCTAGTACCCCATGTCACTTGAAACTGTCAGTACGATGGCTCTCCGAAGCCGTCGACAAACCGCGTCGGCCTCGGAGGGCCAACGTACAAAATCAAATGCAATGGGCCTCTAGTACCCCATGTCACTTGAAACTGTCAGTACGATGGCTCTCCGAAGCCGTCGACAAACCGCGTCGGCCTCGGAGGGCCAACGTACAAAATCAAATGCAATGGGCCTCTAGTCCTAAAACAAGCGTGAGTTTTGCTGTTCAATAGTTTGCGTCAACGTGG